>NZ_CAKZHY010000170.1 GCF_936928535.1 uncultured Bradyrhizobium sp.
GAGTTTGGGCCGTGTCTCAGTCCCAATGTGGCTGATCATCCTCTCAGACCAGCTACTGATCGTCGCCTTGGTAGGCCATTACCCTACCAACTAGCTAATCAGACGCGGGCCGATCTTTCGGCGATAAATCTTTCCCCGTAAGGGCTTATCCGGTATTAGCACAAGTTTCCCTGTGTTGTTCCGAACCAAAAGGTACGTTCCCACGCGTTACTCACCCGTCTGCCGCTGACGTATTGCTACGCCCGCTCGACTTGCATGTGTTAAGCCTGCCGCCAGCGTTCGCTCTGAGCCAGGATCAAACTCTCAAGTTGGACTTGAACTTTGAACCGGCTGATCACAACGTTTGACGAGGTCCCACCATTGTCGACCGAAATCGACTTGCTGCCTGCGATTCACATCGCGGACAACGATGGTGTTTCCTTTGAAACGTGTACCGCCGAAGTCTTTCGTCCTCTCTCAGTACTTAAAAGCCGAAGCTCTCAAGTGGTCCGAGAGGCGCAAGGACTCCGCCGTCCACGTTTCTCTTTCTTCATCTTCACTTGTCAAACAGCCCGGGACCGTGGAGGCCCCAACCTTCCAGAGTGGAAGGGTTCCGACACCCTTACCGACGTCGAATGACTCCAACCGATTGTGTCGGCTGTTGTGTCACTCAACAAGGTGAGGAGCATCAGTGGCGCGTTCGCTCGCCTTGGTCAGTGACCCGGCGGCGCCGCGCTCAGTGGTTGGGGTTATAGGCCCCACCTTCCGGGCTGTCAACGCCAATCGTCAACAAATCGTCGCACAGCGGATTGTCGTAAAAAATCTAGCAATTACAGCTGATTAGAAGAGCGCTGGGCGCGCCATGCGGCGCAGCTCGGTAAAAAATCTGAAAAAAAGTTTGGGCCCAAGCGGGCTCCTGAGGGGCTCGGAAGGGGCTCCCGGGGGGCGCCGGAAGCGGCTTCGGGCGCCCTTCGACCCAAGGCCCCCGCGCCGGGCTGTTCAGGAAACTTTTTCGATGCCGGGTGCCGTACTAGAGCCACAATCCCGCGGCGTTCTGGTATGACACAAGCTTGAATCGCCGGGATGCCAGTGGGGGCTGCCGGCGATGTTCATGGGGTTCAGAGAAGGCGATCTGACGATGACGCGGCCTTCTTCGGACATTCGAAAGACATCGAGAGATCTTCACCTGCCTAGCTGTTCGTAATTTCGGCCGGGCCTCATCCGGGGCCTTCTGAGTGCGAGCGCCTGTGCGATAAGGCTTTTGCCGCGATGCCCCTGCAAGAGGGCAACCGGGGAAAGTTCGAAGCGAAGGTTTTCGGGTCGTTGATTGGGGGACTTGGGTTGAACCAGAGGACGTCACGCGGCGCTTACGGGCGTGAGACCGGGATCATCGATCTCGGCCACGAGCCGCCGCTGTCCGTCGATGGTTCCGAAGCCGCCGTCATCGATCGCCGCAGAGTCTCGGTGCAATGGTTCAGCGGCACAATTCTGACCGGACTGTGCGGCGCAGCCCTGATCGGCGGCGCCGTTTTCGCATCTCTCGACGGCGAAATGACCTTCGCCAAGGTTCCTGAGCGGGTCGAAGGCGCGCTGCGCGGCGCATTCGGCGCTGGCGATCGCACCGCGACGCTGCACAAGAGCGATCGCCTGCCGCCGCCCAGCGACTCGACCGCCTCGCGCAACATCGTCCGCGTCTCGACGGTCGCCCGCGTCGGCAACCGCGACGTGATGCGGGTGCGCCCCTTCATCCGGATCGCCGGCAATCTGTCGATGACGACGAGCGATCTGTCGGCGAAGATTCCGCCGTTCAACGCGCAGCGCATGCTCACCGACGTCGGCTCCGATCCGAAGACCGCGACCGACGATCCGAACAATCCTGAAGCCGTCGAGCCCGACGCCGAGGTCTCCTTCGTCACCAAGGACCTCTCGCCGGTGCTGCCGAAGGCCAAGATTTCCGCCGTGGTGGCGCTCGACGACATCCTGATGCGGGTGCGCGATGCCGCCAATTGGCGCGGCAATGGCGGGGTGCGCTATGCCTCGCTCGCCAACGCGACCGCCGACGTCTCCGGCGCGGCCGGCGCATCCGACATGAAGATGGCCTACGCCACCGAAGCCTCGTCGTCCGATCCCTATGCCGGTTTCGAAACGCGCGTGGTGCCGGAGAACGTGACGCTGCTGCCGAAGACCAAGGAGCAGATCACCGGCGGCAATCCCAACGGCGAACGCGTCCATGTCGTCAAGAAGGGCGACAGCATCGGCTCGGTGCTGCGCGATCTCGGCGCCAAGGCCGAGGAGATCAAGGCGATCGCTGCAACGCTCGGCCCCCGCGGGCGCGACGGCGGCCTGAAGGAAGGCGAAAAGCTTCGCATCCTGATGGCGCCCGCAAGCCCCGGCGCAAGGCTGCAGCCCTACCGCGTCGTCGTCGCCAACGACACCGTGGTCGAGGCGATCGCGGCCCTGTCGGATCTCGGCAAATACGTCGCGGTCGACGTCTCCAGCATGAACACCGTCGCCGACGCCACGGCCAACGCCAACAGCGAAGACGATGACGACGATGACGGCAGCGGCGTGCGGCTCTACCAGAGCATCTACGAGACGGCGATGCGCAACAAAGTGCCGATGCCGGTCATCGACGACATGATCAAGATCTACTCCTACGACGTCGACTTCCAGCGCAAGGTCGCGCCGGGCGACTCGTTCGACGTGTTCTACGCCGGCGAAGACGAGGGCTCGAACGCGGCCGACAAGAGCGAAGTGCTGTTCGCCTCGCTCACCGTCGGCGGCGAAACCAAGAAATATTATCGCTATCAGAGCCCCGATGACGGTGTCGTCGACTACTACGACGAGACCGGCAAGAGCGCGAAGAAGTTTCTGGTCCGCAAGCCCGTCAACACCGCCATCATGCGCTCCGGCTTCGGCGGCCGCCGCCATCCGATCCTCGGCTACGTGAAGATGCACACCGGCGTCGACTGGGCCACCGCCTACGGCACGCCGATCTTCGCCGCCGGCAACGGCGTGATCGAAAAGGCCCAGCTCGAAGGCGGCTACGGCAAATACGTCCGCATCAAGCACAACAACGGCTACGAGACCGCCTACGGCCACATGTCGGCCTTCGCCAAGGGCATGGAGCCCGGCAAGAAGGTGCGGCAGGGCCAGGTCATCGGCTTCGTCGGCTCGACCGGCCAGTCGACTGGCCCGCACGTGCACTACGAAATCCTCGTCAACGGCCGCTTCGTCGACCCGATGCGCGTGAAACTGCCGCGCGGCCGTTCGCTCGAGGGACCGATGCTCGCCGGCTTCGAGAAGGAACGCGACCGCCTCGACGCCATGATGAGCGGCCGGGCCGGCGCGATTGCGCGGATGTCGGATGCGACGGGTGGACCGTTGCAGGTCAGCAACCGCTGATTTTTCGGATTAGACGTCAAAAGAAACGCCCCGGAGAGGACAATCTCTCCGGGGCGCTTTCATTTTGGGATGAACGCCGTTCGCTCAGTTCAGCTTGCGCTTCGACACCGGCGCCTCGAACTGGGCGATCTCCGCGGTCTGCGGCGCCTTACCGTTGAACGTCAGCACGTTGCCTTCTGACGAGATCGCGACACTGTCGCCATCCCTGACGTCGCCGGCCAAGATCATCTCGGCGAGCGGATCCTGAACGTAGCGCTGGATCACCCGCTTGAGCGGCCGGGCGCCGTAGGCGGGATCCCAGCCCTTGGCGGCGAGCCAGTCACGGCCGGCAGTATCGAGCGTCAGCACGATCTTGCGATCGGTCAGGAGCTTCTGCAGCCGCGCGAACTGGATCTCGACGATCCGGCCCATCTCGCTGCGCTGCAGGCGGTGGAACAGGATGATCTCGTCGACACGGTTCAGGAACTCAGGCCTGAAATGTCCCCGGACCATGCCCATCACCTGATCGCGCACGGCAGAGGTGTCTTCGCCCTCGGGTTGATTCACCAGGAACTCCGAACCGAGGTTCGAGGTCATGATGATCAGCGTGTTACGGAAATCGACGGTACGGCCCTGGCCATCGGTCAGCCGGCCGTCGTCGAGCACCTGCAACAGGACGTTGAAGACGTCAGGATGCGCCTTCTCGATCTCGTCGAACAGCACCACTTGGTAAGGCCGGCGCCGGACCGCTTCGGTCAGCGCGCCGCCCTCGTCATAACCGACATAGCCCGGAGGCGCGCCGATCAGCCGCGAGACCGAGTGCTTCTCCATGTACTCGGACATGTCGAGGCGAACCATCGCGGTCTCGTCGTTGAAGAGATACTCGGCCAAGGCTTTCGTCAG
Source organism: uncultured Bradyrhizobium sp. (assembly GCF_936928535.1). Lineage (GTDB taxonomy): Bacteria > Pseudomonadota > Alphaproteobacteria > Rhizobiales > Xanthobacteraceae > Bradyrhizobium. The sequence continues at coordinate 4,267 of NZ_CAKZHY010000170.1, forward strand.
CTCGGTCTTGCCAACGCCGGTCGGCCCCAGGAACATGAACGAGCCCGTGGGGCGGTGCGGGTCCTGCAGGCCTGCACGCGAGCGGCGCACGGCGGTCGCGACCGCACGCACGGCCTCGGCCTGGCCGACGACGCGCTGTCCGAGCTGCTCCTCCATCTTCAGAAGCTTTTCCTTCTCGCCCTCCAGCATCTTGTCGACGGGCACGCCGGTCCAGCGCGAGACCACCTGCGCGATGTGGTTGGCGGTGACAGCCTCCTCCATCATCTCGCCTGAACCTTCACGGGCCTCGATGTCGGCGAGCTGCTTCTCGAGCTGCGGGATCCGGCCATAGGCCAGCTCGCCCGCCTTCTGGAATTCGCCGCGCCGCTGCGCGTCGGCCAGATCGACGCGCAGGGCGTCGAGCTCCGACTTCAGCTTCTGGGCGTTGGAGAGCTTGTTCTTCTCCGCGCTCCAGCGCGCCGTGAGCGCCGCAGATTTCTCCTCGAGCTCGGCGAGCTCCTTCTGGAGCGACTCCAGACGGGATTTCGAGCCGAGATCGCTTTCCTTCTTGAGCGCCTCCTGCTCGATCTTGAGCCGGATGATCTCACGGTCGAGCGAATCCAGCTCTTCCGGCTTGGAATCGACCTGCATCTTCAGCCGCGCCGCGGCCTCGTCCATGAGGTCGATCGCCTTGTCGGGCAGGAAGCGGTCGGTGATGTAGCGATTGGACAAGGTCGTGGCGGCCACGAGCGCGGAATCGGTGATCCGCACGCCATGGTGCTGCTCGTACTTGTCCTTCAACCCGCGCAGGATCGAGATCGTATCCTCGACCGAGGGTTCGCTGACGAAGATCGGCTGGAAGCGCCGCGCCAGCGCCGCATCCTTCTCGACGTGCTTCTGATACTCGTCGAGCGTGGTCGCGCCGATGCAGTGCAGCTCGCCGCGGGCGAGCGCCGGCTTGAGCAGGTTGGACGCGTCCATCGCGCCGTCGCCCTTGCCCGCGCCGATCAGCGTGTGCATCTCGTCGATGAACAGGATGAAGGCGCCCTCGCTGGCGGTGACCTCCTGCAGCACGGCCTTCAACCGCTCCTCGAACTCGCCGCGGTATTTTGCACCGGCGATCAGCGCGCCGAGGTCAAGCGACAGCAGCTTTTTGTCCTTGAGGCTCTCGGGCACATCGCCGTTGACGATGCGCAGCGCGAGGCCCTCGGCGATAGCAGTCTTGCCGACGCCGGGCTCGCCGATCAGGACGGGATTGTTCTTGGTCCGGCGCGACAGCACCTGGATCGTGCGGCGGATCTCCTCGTCACGGCCGATGACCGGATCGAGCTTGCCGTCGCGCGCGGCCTGGGTCAGGTCGCGGGCATATTTCTTCAGCGCGTCATAGGCGTTCTCGGCCGTCGCGGAATCCGCGGTGCGGCCCTTGCGCAGTGCCTCGATCGCCGCGTTGAGATTTTGCGGGGTAACGCCGCCCTTGGCGAGGATCGTTCCGGCCTCGCTGGTCTTCTCCAGCGTGAGGCCGAGCAGGAGCCGCTCGACGGTGACAAAGCTGTCGCCGGCCTTCTCGCCGGCCTTTTCGGCCGCGTCGAAGGTGCGCGCGAGCTCGGGCGCGAGATAGATCTGGCCGGCACCGCCGCCGGACACCTTCGGCACCTTGCTAAGGGCGTCCTCGGTCGCCTTCAGAATTGCACGGGAATTGCCGCCGGCGCGGTCGATCAGGCCGGCTGCCAGCCCGTCGGTGTCGTCGAGCAGCACCTTCAGGACGTGGAGCGTCGAAAACTGCTGATGCCCCTCGCGCACCGCAAGCGACTGCGCGGACTGGATGAAGCCCCTCGAGCGTTCGGTATATTTGTCGATGTTCATGGTCTTTTCTGTCCCTCGGCCTGCCCTCGGGGCCCTCTAAGGCACCCCAAACGGCATCTTCATTGGGTTTCCGCCTGATGCGTTGACGTTCCTCAACCAGCAGGCGGTCGTTATCAGCCGACGCTGGCGCCGACCTGACCCAGATGTGGGAAGCATGGCTTCGGATCGGAAGAGGCGCGTTCACAATTTCGTGCGCGGATCAGCCGGCTTGGCGGGTGCAGGTCGAATCCCCTAAGTAGGCCCATGAACTTCAGCTCAGAGCAGGTCGGCCAGACCGCCGAAATCACCGGCCTTTACCGCTACCCGATCAAGGGCCTGACGCCGGAGGCCCTGCTCCGGGTGCCCTTGCGGTCAGGCCAGACCCTGCCCGCCGACCGCCGCTACGCCATCGAGAACGGACCCAGCGGGTTCGACCCGGAGGCGCCCGAGTGGAAGCCGAAAATCCAGTTCCTGATGCTGGCGCGCAATGAGCGGCTGGCCTCCCTCGACAGCCGTTTCGAGGACACGACCAATCGCCTGACCATCCGCAAGGACGGCCAGATCGTCGCCAGCGGCGATCTCGAGACGGCAGCAGGGCGCGCCGCGATCGAGAACTACTTCACCGAGAACTTCCAGGTGGAGCTGAAGGGCCCGCCAAAGGTGCTGTCCGGCCGGGACCACAGCTTCTCCGATGTCGCGCGCAAGGTCGTGTCCATCATCAATCTCAACAGCGTCCACGCCATCGAGACCATGCTCGGCGGCGTTACCGTCAATCCGCTGCGCTTTCGCGCCAATCTCTACGTCAAGGGCTGGCCGGCCTGGTCCGAGCTCGACCTTGTCGGCCAGACGCTGGCGATCGGGCAGGCCCGGCTGAAGGTGGTCAAGCGCATCGTCCGCTGTCCGGCCACCAATGTGGACCCGGTCACGGCGCAGCGCGATCTCGAGATACCGCCGACGCTCTCGCGCCATCTCGGCCACATGGATTGCGGCATCTATGCCGAGGTGATCGCCGACGGCGAGATCGGCGTGGGTGATACGATTGCGGTGGAGCAGCCGAGACTGGTTTGAGCCCACGCCGGCTCAACACACTCCGTCATTGCGAGCGCAGCGAAGCAATCCAGGAATGCATCCGCGGAGACAGTCTGGATTGCTTCGTCGCACCAGCGCAAAATTGCCTAGCAATTTTGTCGCGGGCTCCTCGCAATGACGAGGCAGTGACTTCAATTCGGCATCACATACGCATAGATCCGGCCGCGCGAGATCGGGGCTTCGCGAACGCGGTTGCCGTTGTTGCCGGAGATCATGATCGGATTGCCCTGCGCATCGATGCCGGTGATGATGCCGACATGACCGCCGCGACCGCCGCGCGACATCACGGCGATGGCGCCGACCTGCGGGCCGGAGACGCGCGTGCCGTAGTGCGCGAACGAATTCGCCATATCCGAGCCGGTGCCGTGATGTCCGGTTTTTTCAAGCACCATGTTCATGAAACGCGCGCACCACAGGCTGCCGCGCCCCGTGGGGTTGCCGCCGAGATAGCGCCGCGCCTCGGACACGAGACCCGATCCGCCACCGAAACCACCGCTCATGCCCGCGCCGGCATTCGTGTTCGGATCATAGCTGGCCTGCGTGTTGGCAAATTGGCTCGCCTGCAACTGCTCCGCGCTGCGCTCGAAGCGCGAGATGCGGGCATGATGGCGATAGCGATGATGTCGGGCGTGATGCACGTAAGCGTGCCGTTCAGCGCTGTGACGATGATGTGGCCGCGCTGAGGCCGGAGAAACGAACGCAGCAACCGCTGCAAGAACAATCGCCAGCGCGACAACACAACGCGACAGGCGAGACGCAAACAACTCAACCATTCTTCATCCTCGTTGACACCCCCACTTCTCAAGTCGGCCCGTGCGATGGCCAACATCGATGAGGCCGTTAAGCCGTCCGATGTGGCGAGAAAAAGACGCAGGTCCTGCGAATAGCTGCGATGATTTTGCGGCAATGCTCAGATGGAGCTGCCTTATTGCGGACATCTGCATTAACTGCGATCCTGAAGCAGCGGCTTGAAGAGAGGGAAACGGTTAATGCCCCACGCCACGACCAGGGATGACGTCCGCATCTATTTCGAGGAAGCGGGTCAGGGAACGCCGATCATTTTTCTTCACGAATTCGCGGCCGACTACACCAATTGGGAGCCGCAGATGCGCTACTTCTCGCGCGGCCACCGTTGCATCACCTATTCCGCACGCGGCTACACGCCGTCCGACGTGCCTGACGGCGAGGTCTACGGCTTCGAGCATTTCTACACCGACGCGCTCGCGGTGCTCGATCATCTCGGAATCGAACGCGCGCATCTCGTCGGTCTGTCGATGGGCGCGTACTCGTCGCTCCAGATCGGATTGAACGCGCCGCAGCGCGCGCTGTCGATGACGCTCGCCGGCGTCGGCTCGGGCTCGGAGCTCGAAAATTTAGAGGCCTGGAGCAAGCAGTGCCGCGCCAATGCCGAGCAATTCGAGACCTTGGGTTCGAGTGAAGTCGCCAAGGTCACGCGCGAGGCGCCGAGCCGGATTCCCTTCCTGGTGAAAGACCCGCGCGGGCATGCCGATTTCTATGCCGCACTGGCGCGGCACGATTCCAAGGGGTCGGCGAACACGATGCGCGGCTTCCAGGGCGGCCGGCCCTCGATCTACACGCTGACGGAAGCGATCAGGAACACGGCAACGCCGGCGCTGATCATCTGCGGCGATGAGGATGACCCGTGCATCGGAGCGAGCCTGTTCCTGAAGAAGCATCTGCCCGCCGCGGGCCTTGCGATGTTTCCAAAGTCCGGCCACGTGCTCAATCTCGAGGAGCCCACGCTGTTCAACGAGAGCGTGGAGCGGTTCGTGACGCTGGTGGAAGCGGGGCGGTGGCCGGTGCGTGATCCAAGGTCCGTGGCTCATGGCTAGTCGTTCCGGGGCGCTCGAAGAGCGAACCCGGAACCTCGAGATTCCGGGTTCGATGCTTTGCGTCGCCCCGGAATGACGCCTACGGCGTCACTTCCCCTGCCCGCGGCTGAGCAGAAACACGCCCTGCTCGCCGAACAGATTCCACACCCACCATGGCAGGCGCAGCCGTAAGGGACGGCCGTAGAGATCGAGCGCTTCGGCGCGCTCCATCTTGACGTGGATCTCGTCGCAGAGCTCGACGAAGTCCTTGATGGTGCAGAAATGGATGTTGGCGGTGTCGTACCAACTTGCCGGCAGATTCTCCGTACGCGGCATGTGACCGCCGACCAGGAGCTGCAGCCGCATCCGCCAGAATCCGAAATTGGGGAACGAGACGATGGCGCGGCGGCCGATGCGCAGGAGATTTTCCAGCACGACCTTTGGCTGGCGCGTCGCCTGCAGCGTCTGCGACAGGATCACGTAGTCGAAGGCATCGTCTGGATAATTCACGAGGTCGGTATCGGCATCGCCCTGCACCACAGCGAGGCCCTTGGCGACGCAGCGATTGACGCCCTCGCGCGACAGCTCGATGCCGCGGCCGTCGATGCCGCGGGTCTCCAGCAGCTGAAGCAAATCGCCCTCGCCGCAGCCGACGTCGAGCACCTTCGAGCCCGGCTTGACCATCTCGGCGACCAGCAGATGGTCGGCGCGAAACGGGCCGGATTGCTCTGAGGCAAGGCCGTTGAGCGGCAGCACTTCCTGTACAGACATCGCTAGCCGTCCTTAGCCGTGAGCCCGCGCGCCTTGCCTGCCGACTGCAGGAAGGCGCGGGAGATGTCGAAGAACTCGGGCACGTCGAGCAGGAAGGCGTCATGGCCGCGATCGGTCTCGATCTCGGCGAAAGACACCCGCGCGCTCGACGCGTTCAGCGCGTGCACCAGCGCGCGCGATTCCGAGGTGGGAAATAGCCAGTCGCTGGTGAAGGAGACCACGCAGAACCGCGTCTCGATCCCGGCGAACGCTTTCGCCAGCACGCCGTCGTGGTCACCGGCGATGTCGAAATAGTCCATCGCGCGGGTCAGATAGAGATAGGAGTTGGCGTCGAAACGCTCGACGAAGGACGAGCCCTGGTAGCGCAGATAGGACTCGACCTGGAAGTCGGCGTCGAACGAGAAGGTCGGCAGCTCGCGGTCCTGCATGCGACGACCGAACTTGCGATGCAGCGCCGCGTCCGACAGGTAAGTGATGTGCGCGGCCATGCGTGCGACCGCGAGGCCGCGATGCGGATGGATGCCCTGATCGGCATAGGCGCCGTTGTGCCAGTCGGGATCGGCCATCACGGCCTGGCGGCCGAGCTCGTGGAAGGCGATGTTCTGCGCCGAGTGCCGCGTCGCGCAGGCGATCGCGAGCGCGGAGTAGACGCGCGCAGGGTACGCCGCGGTCCATTGCAGCACCTGCATGCCGCCCATCGAGCCGCCGACGACGGCGAACAGCGTGTCGATGCCGAGGCGGTCGATCAGCATCGCCTGCGCGCGCACCATGTCGGGGATGGTGATGACGGGGAAATCCAGCCCCCACACCTTGCCGGTGGCGGGATTGATCGAGGCAGGCCCGGTCGAGCCCATGCAGCCGCCGATCACGTTGGAGCAGATGATGAAGTACCTGGTGGGGTCGAGCGGCCGGCCGGGACCGACCAGCGTCTCCCACCAGCCGGGCTTGCCGGTGACGGGGTGCACATTGGCGACGTGCTGATCGCCGGTCAGCGCATGGCAGATCAGCACCGCGTTGGAGCGATCGGCATTGAGCTCGCCATAGGTCTTGTAGGCGATCTGGAACGGGGTGAGATCGACGCCGCAATCGAGCCGCAACGGCTGATCGGCGCCGAACAGCGCGACCTCCGAGCTCGGATGATCGACCTCATGCGACCGATCGTCGGCACTGATCGCAGGACTTGGGATCGTAGGACTTGGGACAGACTTGACGCCAACCATCTCTGACCATCGACCTCGTTTGCGATCGGACTTCAGATCGCGACTGACATCAGGCCATGAAAAACCCGGCCTGAACGATAGGTTCGGCCGGGATCGGAAGCGTCCCCGGCCTGTTTAGCGAGTTTTTTAACGTGGCTGCAAGCCGGCCGGCTCAAATGACCACGGAACAGGCAAAAACCTACTGGCTTGGGCCGATTTCGTCAAGTCGCGGTCCGGATTAGCCAAAATCGTCTCTCACCCGGCAGCCTTGCGGGGCGTCATTTCTCTTTGCTTTCGCCGTCCCGACTGCCTAATCAGGACGTTGACCGCAGCGGATCCGGCCTGCCCGTTCCGCATTGGAATGCCTCTCAACAGCTCCAGTCAGATATGTCCCAACGTCCGCCCGCGCCACCATCGCTCCAGGAATTGCGCAAGGAGATCGACGCGATCGACGAGGCCATGCATCGCCTCCTGATGCAGCGCGGCGACATCATCGACCGCCTGATCCAGGTGAAGCAGACCCAGGAGGTCGGCTCGGCGTTCCGGCCCGCACGCGAGGCCTCAATGATGCGCGAGATCGTGCAACGCCATCGCGGCATCCTGCCGCTCGACACGGTCGAGAGCATCTGGCGCGTCATCATCTCGACCTTCACCTATGTCCAGGCGCCGTTCTCCGTGCATGCCGACATCTCGGTGAGCGAGCCGGCGATGCGCGATTCCGTGCGCTTCCATTTCGGCTTCACGGTGCCTTACGTCGCGCATTTCAGCGCGCAGGCGGCGGTGGAGGCGGTCGCGAAATCCAAGGGTGATCTCGCGTTGGTCTCGGCGACCTCGAGCCGCACACCATGGTGGCTGGAGCTGGAAGCGAACGGCGCACCGAAGATCATCGCGCGCATGCCCTTCGTCGAGCGGGCCGATCATCCGGCGTCACTGCCGGTGTTCGCGATCTCGCGCGTCGCCGACAGCGCCGTGGTGACCGAGGTCGAGACCTTCAGCGTGCGCGTCTCCGGGTGGAACGCCGAGGTCGCGCGCGCGCTGTCGCCGCTCGCCGACATCGTGGCGGTGCCCGATACCGCCTTCGACGGCGCCGCGCTGCTGGTCTCGGTCACGTCAGACACCAGCATCGACAAGATCAGGGCTGCCCTGATCGAGGCAGGGGCCTCGGTGCGCTCCACGGCCCTCGTCGGCAGCCACGCAACGCGCTATACGGTGCCCCCGACCGGGCCAAAATCGTAGATCGCGCGCCGCCCAAAGCCTATCCGGAGTTGAAGATGTCCCGCCCCGTGCCGAATCCCGGCATTCTCGATATTGCGCCCTACACGCCCGGCAAGACCCCGGTGCCGGAGCCGGGCCGCAAGGTGTTCAAGCTCTCGGCCAACGAGACGCCGTTCGGACCCTCGCCCAAGGCGATCGAGGCCTTCAAGCACGTCGCCGATCATCTGGAGGACTATCCCGAGGGAACCTCGCGGGTGCTGCGCGAGGCGATCGGCCGCCACTACGGGCTCGATCCCAACCGCATCATCTGCGGCGCCGGCTCGGACGAGATCCTCAATCTGCTCGCCCACACCTATCTCAGCCATGGCGATGAGGCGATCTCGACCACGCACGGCTTCCTGGTCTATCCGATCGCGACCATGGCGGTGGGCGCCAAGAATGTCATTGCGGCCGAGAACAACCTCACCTGCGACGTCGACGCGATCCTGAAAGCCGTGACGCCGAAGACGAAGCTGGTCTGGCTCGCCAACCCCAACAACCCGACCGGCACCTATATCCCGTTCGACGAGGTCAAGCGCCTGCGCGCCGGTCTGCCCTCGCACGTCCTGCTGGTGCTGGACGCCGCCTATTGCGACTACGTGTCCCGTAACGACTATGAGATGGGGATCGAGCTGGTCGCCACCACCGAGAATACGGTGGTGACGCACACCTTCTCCAAGATCCACGGTCTTGCGGCGCTGCGCGTCGGCTGGATGTTCGGCCCCGAGCACATCATCGACGCCGTCAACCGCATCCGCGGTCCCTTCAACGTGTCGACGCCGGCGATGTATGCCGCGGTCGCCGCGATCGAGGACACGGCGCATCAGACGATGTCGAAGCAATTCACCGAGACCTGGCGCAACTGGCTCACGGATGAGATCACCAAGCTCGGGCTGAAGGTGACGCCCGGCGTCGCCAATTTCGTGCTGATCCACTTTCCGCAAGAAGGCAAGACCTCGGATGCGGCCGATGCCTATCTCACCAAACGCGGTCTCGTGCTGCGCGCGTTGAAGAACTATGGCCTGCATCATCAGCTACGCATGACCATCGGCACCGAGGAGGCCAACCGCCTCGTCGTCGAGGGCTTGCGCGACTTCATGGCCGGCAAATGAGCGTGGACCCGCACTTCCAGCGCGTTGCCCTGATCGGCTTCGGCCTGATCGGCGGCTCGATCGCGCGCGCTGCGAAGCTTCAAGGGATCGCCGGCGAGATCGTCACCACCGCGCGCTCGGAGAAAACGCGCGCGCGGGTGCTCGAGCTCGGCATCGTCGACGAGGTCGTGGCGACCAATGCGGAAGCGGTGAAGGATGCCGATCTCGTCATTCTCTGCATTCCCGTCGGCGCCTGCGGCCCCGTGGCGCATGAGATTGCCGCGCATCTGAAACCCGGCGCCATCATCTCCGACGTCGGCTCGGTCAAAGGCGCTGTTGTCAAGGACATGGCGCCGCATCTGCCCAGGAACGTTCACTTCGTGCCGGCGCACCCCGTGGCAGGCACCGAGCATTCGGGACCTGACTCCGGGTTTGCCGAGCTGTTCATCAACCGCTGGTGCATCCTCACGCCACCTGATGGCACCGACCCTGATGCCACCGCGCATTTGCGCGCGTTCTGGGCGGCGATGGGCGCCAAGGTCGAGGTGATGACGCCGGATCATCATGATCTCGTGCTCGCGATCACCAGCCATCTGCCGCATCTGATTGCCTACACCATCGTCGGCACCGCCGACGAATTGCAGCAGGTGACGGAATCGGAAGTGATCAAATTCTCCGCGGGCGGCTTCCGCGACTTCACGCGCATCGCGGCGTCCGACCCGACCATGTGGCGCGATGTCTTCCTCGCCAACAAGGACGCGGTGCTGGAGATGCTCGGCACCTTCACCGAGGATCTGGCAAAACTCACCCGTGCGATCCGGCGCGGCGACGGCGAGGCGCTGTTCGAGCATTTCACCCGCACCCGCGCCATCCGCCGCGGCATCGTCGAGATCGGCCAGGATTCGGCCGCACCCGACTTCGGCCGCCGGCACGGGCAGCTCGACAAGAAAACGGGCTAGCTCCGGTCGTTGACCTCCGCTACGCGGCGCCGGCCGGCAAGACCGGCGCCTATCTGCAGGCACACGCCCAGCATCCAGGTCGCGCCGAACAAGAGATTGCCGGCGGGATCGGAGGTCTCGTCGACGACAAAGGCATAGAGCGCGAGCAGGCCCGACCCGGCCGCAAGGAACGTGCCGGTCGCGCTGGCAAGACCGATCAACGGCGATCGATGTACCGGCCCTGCCCGAAGCTGCGGCCAGCGCGGGAGATCGATCCCGAGATAGGCGCCGATCATTCCGAGCACGATCAGAAGTACTGTGAATTCGACGGTGTCGAACCAGGGCAGCTCGGCCCGCATCAGCAACGCGGCGACGAAGGTGGCGCCGACCGCGCCCGTCATCGCCAGGCCAAGCCGGGCGACGATTTGCGCGAGCCGAAGGATCAGAAGACCGTCGGACAATTGCGGCGCTCTGAGGATTAGAACGGATAGTACCGGACCTGGGTCATGACGATGTTGTCGTCGGTCTTGGGCGCGCCGCCGACACCGGCGAAGGCGAAGCGCTGCGTGTAGGAATACTGCACGCCGGCTTTGAGCGTGCCGTAATTGCCCTGGTAGATGGTGTCGTAGATGCCGGCGGTGACCTGCCGGACTTCCCTTGTGTTGCCGTTGCAGGTCGCGGCCGGCGTGTTCTCGGTGAAACAGCCGGTGTTGTTGTAGAGCGGATTGCCGTAACCGAACGGCACCGTGCCGACATTGGCGAAATTCGCGTTGGCCTTTTCCAGACCCGCATAGGAATAGACGTCGAGAGTCGGCATCGCATGCCAGACCAGGCCGACCGTGGCTGCCGTGATCGTTAGCGGGAGGATGGTGCCGTCCTGCGCCAGCGCCGCATCCGGGAACGGCGTCTGTGTGAAACGTCCGAGCACGCCGTGCGAGCCGTAGAGCTGGAGGTCGAGCGTTTTCGGAATCAACTCGGCAAACACGTGGCCGCCGAAGCTGCCGGTATCGTAGGCGTGGTTGGCACCGTTGAAGCGATCAAACAGCTGGCGATAAAGCGCCCAAGCTTCGACATGCAGCTTGTAAGGTCCGAGCCGCGGGTCCCAGGCCGCTTTCACCGTGACGTCGGGCACCTGATTCAAGCTGACATTGTTGAGGCTGTTGAAGAAGCTGCCGCCCGGTCCCGTCAGATTGACCTGAAGGTTCGGATTGAGCACGCCCTGCGGTCCGACAGCGGGCGTGCCCACGGCCGGGACGTTGCCGCCAAAGAACGAGGTCTGGGCATTCTCGACGGAGGCAGCCAGCTTGAACTCGGGTCCGATGTCCTGCCAGACGCGCAGGCCCGGCTGTCGCGCCGAGATGAAGCCCGGGACGGATTCGAAGTCGATCACACCGGGCGCATCGACGCCGCGCGGATCGATGCCCGCCTTGCTCGGCGAGTTCAGCGACCAGGACTGGCCGGCGAGGAAGTGGAAACCGAGATCCCTGCGATAGACCTCGAGGCTGAGCTGCCGCATGCGGGGATTGAACGAGTTGGTCGCGGTCGAACTCGCCGTCTGCGCCGCGCCTTCGAAGTCGATTTCGCCGTAACCCGCAAGATGCGTGTCGGGATCGGCATTGCCTTCGGCGAGCACCGAGAAGCGGCTCTGGCGCGCCGAGAAGCGCGTCTCCGGTACGAAGAAATTGTGAGCCTGCTGATAGGGAATGAAATTGTAGACCGAGCCGGTGTCGGAGGCGATGTTGCGGGAACGGTAGATCCCGGTGAGATCGACCCAGCCGCCGAACGTCAGCGTGATGCCCTTGTAGCAGATCTTGCCGGCTGCGCAGGGATCGACGGGCAGCGCCTTGTAGGTTGCCGGCATCGGCACGACCTTCGACTGCGCCGCTTCGACCTGGCGCGTCTTACGCGCCTCCGAATCCACCTTCTGCTGCAGCTCTTTCAGCTTCGCCTTCAGCGCCTGAATTTCTGACGCGACATTGTCGTCGGCACGCGCCTGTCCCGAACAGGCAGCGAGTAGTCCCAGCATCAGTCCGCGAGTGATGATCCGCACGTAAGCCTCCCTCCACTTGGGAAGCAGGTTCTGGTCGTCGCGCCCCCGGCGCGTGCGTGCTTCCCTGGTGTGGAGTGATGCGCGTGGGCGGGTTGTTATTCGCTGGCTCGTGCATCTTCTGCATCACGTTTTCCTGACGATCATGTTCGGAATATTCCTGGCGCTTGCGCGATCCGCACGCGCGCGACGATTTGCGCGCCAACGCCGCGCGCATTGGGCCCGGCCGGACATGGCCGGGCCCAACTTCCGCGACGCGCAAAATCTCAAGGGGGATGGCGGCTATTGGCCCTTGGTCGCGCGGATCACCGTGGGACGCGGTGATGTCGCAGAAGGCGCGCTGGCCGTCGTGTTGCGTGTTTCAGGGCTCGCCGGATTGCGATCGACGGCGGACGGCGACCGCCACTGCGCGAACGCAGGCGTCGCGAACGCGGCGGTGACGGCGATGGCGGCAACGAACAGCTTGGACTTGGTCAAGAAAATCTCTCCTGCCTGAGCGGCCCGCTGCATCGTGGGGCGACATGGAGAGAGATCGGGCGTTACGGCTCCGCATTCCCGATGCGGCGCCGCTTGGTCATCACAATGGCGCGAAGGCGACGTGACCGCGGATCACGCGAAGGCGCCGTGACCGCGGGATCAGAACAGCGGCGGAATCTGGCCGACCTTGAACGGGCCGAGCAGCACGGCGCCGTCGGCGAATTTCAGCGGGAAGCTGCGCGCCTTCTTGCCCTCGAGCGTGCTCTCGGTGCCGATCGAATTGATGCCCGCGGCAACACCGGCATTGGCGTTCTGCTTGATGACCTTGCCGAGGCCGGGTACGGCACGGTCGAGCGCGCCGAACAGATTGTTGAGATCCTGCGTCTTCACGCCGGGCGCAACGCGATCGAGCGTTGCCTGGGGCACGCCCTCCTCCAGCATCTTCTCGATGCCGAGTGCCGGGATGACGCGTTCGAGGCCGGTCACCGTCATCTGCAATTCGCCGTCCAATCGGCCATTGGCCGACAGGCCCAGCGTACCGGCCGCGACCGCGATCATCTCGCCCTGCTGGATGCGCGACTGCACGATCTCGATATGGCCGCCGGCGGCCTGGATCTCGCGGAAGCGCTGCGGCCATGGTTTTGGCGTCAGATCCGACAGACCGGTGATCTTCGCGCGCGTGTCCGCTTCGAACGGCTCGGCAAGCAGGGGATGAACGCCTTGGATGCTGCCTTGCGAGACCTGGAGCACGGTCTCGATCACCGGATGAGCCGGCGTCGATCCGTCTGCGAGACGACCATGCAGCTCGATCTGCTTGGCGCGCGCGAGCGGCACCTGCACGCTGCCGTCAAGCCTGTTGAGGCTGGGATCGTCGAACACGATGGAAGCGCGCTCCGGCACCGCCGGCAGGCCGATCACGCTGCTGCGGCCCTTGCTCCAGTTCGCCACGAAAGTATTTTGCGTGACGCCGTCGACCAGCGTTGCCGGCGCGGAGAACTCGGCGATGACGTGCTTGGGATCGTAGACCTGGCCCACGACCAGGATGTTGTCGAGCTTGGCCGTGAACGGCGTCTTGCTCGCATTCTGCGAGACCAGGGCGACGCTGGCGCCGGAGCACTGCACCTCGAAGCGGAACGGGAAGCCCGCGATCGAGCGCTTGGCGCAATCATAGATGCGGCCAGCCTTGGCCTCCTGCGCGCGCCAGGCATCGACAGCGGTTGCGGCCTGCGAGGCCGCATAGAACCAGAAGCCACTCCAGGCGGCTGCAAGGATCAGGAGGAGGACGGGGGCAATGAAGATGCCCCAACGGGAGCGGCGGCGGCCGGCGGCAATGGTCATATCGGACATGCGGCGACCCTTTGGCCCCAGATTTTGTCAAATGTAAGCGAGGCTGGCCCCCGATAAAAGGCGGAGAATTCGCTTCGCTTGGGGCCTACCTTCTGGTAGCCGTGCCCGAAATGTCGGAAATCACCGTTCCCACCGTCACGACCGCCAAGGGCGACCTCTGGGTGTTCGGCTATGGCTCGCTGATGTGGCGGCCGGGCTTCGCATTCGAGCAGCGCGTCCCGGCGCGGCTGGTCGGCGAGCATCGCGCGCTCTGCGTCTATTCCTTCGTCCATCGCGGCACGCCGGAGCAGCCGGGCCTGGTGCTGGGGCTCGACCGCGGCGGCGCCTGCCGCGGCATCGCCTTCCGCGTCGCTGAGAAGAACCGTGCCGAGGTCGTCGCCTATTTGCGGGCGCGCGAGCAGGTGACCTCGGTCTATCGCGAGGTGATGCGCTCGGTGTGGCTGGAGAACGAAGCGCGCGAGCGCGTTAGTGCCCTCGCCTATGTCGTCGACCGCGGTCACGTGCAATATGCCGGACGGCTGTCGCTCGCCGACCAGCGCCGCCACGTGCTGCAGGGCCACGGCCAGTCCGGTGCCAACCGCGACTATGTGACGGCGACCGTGAAGGCGATCGAAGCCGAAGGCTTTCGCGACACGCAATTGCATCAGCTCGCGGTGATGCTGCATGGCGAGGCGCATTCGCTGCACGTTCAGGCTCCCGACGAGAACAAGGACAGCCGCTAGCTTCCCGACGGAGCATAGCTCGGCGAGGCGCCGATCAACTGCTCCTGCTCTTTCCGACCGGCCTCGATAATACGGCTGGTCTCATCCTCGATCGCTGACTGCACGCGCGTCAGAAACTCGTCCTTGGGCAGGCCCGGCGGCAGCGGATCGAGGAACTCGACGACCAGCGTGCCGGGATAGCGCATGAAGGTGCGGCGCGGCCAGAACAGGCCGGAATTGAGCGCGACGGGTAGGCACTGCACGCCGCAGGATGAATAGATCTGCGCAAAGCCGGTCTTGTAGTCCGGCGGCGCCCCCGGCGCGCGGCGCGTGCCCTCAGGAAAAATGACGAGCTGGCCGCCGCCGCGCACCGCCTCGCGCGCACGCCGTGTCATGTCCAGCAGCGCCTTCACGCCGGCATTGCGGTCGATCGCGATCATGCCTGTCTTGACCAGGAACTGACCGAACACTGGAATCTGCATCAGCTGGCGCTTGAGGATGAAGATCGGGCGATGGAAGAAGCCCGGCAGCACGAAGGTCTCCCAGAACGACTGGTGCTTCGCGACGATCACCAGCGGCCCTTGCGGAATCTTCTCGACCCCGCGGAATTCGACCTTGATGTTGCACACCACGCGCATCAGGAAAATCGTCGCCTTCGCCCACCAATCGGCCACCGTCAGCATGGCGCGCGGCGGCATCGCGAAGGTCGGCAGCGCCACGATCGCAAGGCACACCAGCACGGCATAGAACAGCACGTTGAACAGCAGCGAGCGCAGGAAAATCAGGAACATCAAGAATCCGATCAATTGACCTGTGCGGTGGCGGGCCGCCTGGATTGCAGGCCGAGAGGCTGCTCCGACATCTCGGGCGAAAGGTCAATCCCGAAATCTTCCAGCCGCACCCTCAGCTCGGCGGCGATGTACTTGACATATTCGGACAACAGCAGCCGCAGCGTGGAGGCCGAGGTCCACCACGGCTCCTCGCGCCATTTGTCACCGACCACCGCGAAAGGAACGAGTGTCGTCTCCGGCATCGCATGCGAGAATTCCACCAATGCGCGCGGCATGTGATAGTTCGACGTGACCACGATCAGCGATTTGAAGCCGCGGCGCTCGGCCCAGCGCCGCGCCTCCGCCGCGTTGCCGCGGGTCGTGAGCGCGGTGCGGTCGAGATCGACGCAGCAGGCCATGAAGGACTGGTTCTCCGGCAGCGTGCGGGAAATATCGCTCGCCGTCGAGGTCGGATGCACGCCCGATATCAACAGCCTCTTGCCGTAACCTGCCGCGAGCAGCTCCATGGCGTCCGAGACCCGCGAGGAGCCGCCGGTGAGGACCACGATGCCATCGGCCTTGCGGCTAGGCGCGATCTCGGCGCCGCGCAATTGCGACAGGAAGGCGACGAAGCCCGCTGCCGCACCGACAAGGGCGAACGCAATCGTCGACATCACGGTCGCGCGGAACCAGCCGCGCGGCAGTTTCGGCGATCGATCGTCGGTCGGCGAGGTCATGTGATGTCGGTGATCCCTTCCCCGGATGATTTTAAGACGTTTTGAGGCGATGTGGAGTCCGGTTTCTTCACCCTCTCCCCTTGTGGGAGAGGGAGAGGGTGGCTTTGCGAAGCAAAGCCGGGTGAGGGGTGTCTCTCCGCGAATTCATCTCACGATTGGCTTGCGCCGAGACATACCCCTCATCCGGCGCTTCGCGCCACCTTCTCCCACAAGGGGAGAAGGAAGACGAAGAAACTTCAATCCACGTCATTCAGCGTCGCGAACAGGGTCTGGCGCGAGGCGACCGCGGTGATGGCGCCGATCAGCACGGCCTGCACCGCGAGCACGACATAGCCCGAAGGCCGCAACGAGAACGTGCCGAGCAGCGCCGCAAACTGGTCGCCGACGGGGGTGCCGGAAAACCAGCCGGCGATCGACTCGGAGAAGCCGAACAGCAGCATGGCGACGCCGCCGCCGATGACGCCGCCCTCGAGACCGAGCCGGAGGAAGTGCCGCAGGAAGTGGTTGGCGATGTAGCGGTCGCCGGCACCGACGAAATGCAGCACTTCGACGATCGGGCGGTTCGCCGCCATCGCGCCGCGCGTCGCGAACGAGACCGAGATGATGGTTGCGACGATGACGAGTGCGAGGATGCCGATGCCAGCGAACACGGTGGCATTGGTCATCGAGCGCATCCGTTCGATCCAGGCTCGGTGATCGTCGACGCTCGCGCTCGGCGCCACTTGCGTCACACGGGCGCGCAAGCTCCCGAGATCGAGCGCCGTGCCCGGCTGCACCCGCGCGATGATCATGCGCGGCACCGGCAGATCGTCCATCGACAGGCCGGTGCCGAGCCAGGGCTCGAGCAGCTTGCCGCTCTCCTCCTTGGTGAACGGCTTGACCTCGACGATGCCGGCTTGCGCGCGCATCGCCTCGGTGACGGCAGACGTATCTCGCTCGATGTCGCGTCCGGATTGCGGGCGGACCTGAATGGTGATCTCGCTCGCGACATCCGATTGCCATTCGGCGGCCGAAGCGCTCACCAAAAGCACGGTGCCTGTCGTCATCGAGGCGAGGAACGTCATGATGGCGACGACGGCAACCAGCGCGCGGCCGTGGATCGAGGCGCGCGGCACGATCGGCGACAAATTGCGCGCCCTGGCCGGCAGCGGCGGACGCTCCTGTCCGAGATCGACCAATACGCCGCGCTCGTCGGTCCTACTCATAGACGTGCAGCCGTCCCTGATGCAGCACGAAGCGGCGCGCTTCGTACTGGTCCATCAGCGCGATGTCGTGGGTGGCGATGATGACGGCGGTGCCCGACTTGTTGAGCTCGATGAAGAGCCGCAGCAAGCGTCGCCCGAGCGTCGGATCGACGCTGCCGGTCGGCTCGTCCGCGAGCAGGAGCTGCGGCCGCGAGATCACCGCGCGTGCGATCGCCGCGCGCTGCTTCTCGCCGCCCGACAGGATCGGCGGCAGCGCGTCCATGCGGTCACCGAGGCCGACCCAGCGCAAGAGGTCGATGACCTCCTTGCGATAGCTGGATTCGCTGCGACCCATGACGCGAAACGGCAGCGCCACGTTTTCATAGGTCGTCATGTGATCGAGCAGGCGGAAATCCTGCAGCACGATCCCGATTCGCTTGCGCAAATCCGCGATCTCGTCCTTGCCGAGTTGCGAGATGTCATGCCCAAACAGATTGACGAGGCCGCGCGTCGGCCGGTGCGACAGGAACAACAGGCGCAGCAGCGACGTCTTGCCGGCGCCGGACGGGCCGGTGAGGAACTGGAAGGAATGCGCCGGGATCTGGAAACTGAGGTCGCGCAGGATCTCCGGCCCCAGGCCGTAACGCAATCCGACATTTTCGAACCGAACCAAAGCTCAGCTCCGTTCGAGGGGACGTAACGCCGCATCATCAGCGAGGCTTCGCCGCATGCGATCAAGGGGTTGTGCGACCGTTATGGTTTCCGGTTCGTTAACGGTCGCCCTGTAGCATCCCCGGCAGCATCCTTAGAAGTCCCTTCTCGGGAGAACCGGAGGGTTCCCCCGCGGCAAGGTCATCGTCGAGGCCGTCCATGCATATCGTCTGCCCCCATTGTATGACATCCTACGCCATCAAGCTTGCGAGCCTTGGGGCCAATGGGCGGACGGTCCGCTGCTCCCGCTGCAAGAAGACCTGGATCGCCCATCCGGAGGACGCCATCGAGGAGGCCGCCGTGCCGGCCATGGCCGCGGCCAGCCAGGCCGACGACCAGTCCGACCTCGCCGAGCAGTGGAATACCTACGCCAAGGACGATAGCGCCACCGAGACGCCTGTGGTCGACAGCCCCTCGATCGCGAGCGATTGGCCGACCGAGGATGCCACGGAGGCTGAGGACGAATGGTCCGCAGCGGCCCGGGCTGCGGAAGAAGAAGTCGTCGGTGTCCAGCACCAATCCTGGTTCCGCGGCCTGTTCAGCCGTCGCGGCGCCAAGGTGAGCCGGCCGAAGCCCGCCGCCCCCCCGCGCAAATCCTATTACGGCCTGCCAATCGCCTGCGCCGCCATGGGCGCGCTGGTGCTGGCGCTGGTGATCTGGCGCGGCGACATGGTCCGCCTGCTGCCGCAGACCGCGGCCTTCTACAAGCTGGTCGGGCTGGACGTGAACCTGCGCGGGCTCGCCTTCAAGGACGTCAAGCTCTCGACCGAGACCGTGGACGGTAAGCAGGTGCTGGTGATCGAGGGCGTGATCGTCGGCCAGGGCAAGAAGCCGCTCGATATTCCCAGGCTCCGTTTTGCGGTGCGCGACGCGCAGGGCGCCGAGATCTACGCTTGGAATTCCGTGCTGGAGCAGACCGTGCTGCAACCCGGCGAACGCGCCTTCTTCCGCTCGCGCCTCGCCTCGCCGCCGCCGGAGGGGCGCAATATCGACGTTCGCTTCTTCAACCGGCGCGACATCGCCGGCGGCAGCGTATAATCAGCCTGTAGAGTCCCGCACGGGAAGGTTGGTCCCATGCCAAAAGTGTTGATCGCCGACGACGAGGATTCGATGCGCCAGCTGGTGGCGCGCGCCATCGCCATGGACGGTCACGAGACCGTCACCGCACAGGACGGCGCCGAGGCGCTGGAGATCCTGACCCGCGAGGACGGCGCGTTCGATCTGTTGCTCACCGATATCCAGATGCCCGTGATGGACGGCATCGCGCTCGCGCTCTCCGCCGCGCGCGATTTTCCCGATCTGACGATTTTGCTGATGACGGGCTTTGCCGACCAGCGCGAGCGCGCCTCGAACTTGAATGCGCTGGTGCATGACGTCGTAACCAAGCCGTTCTCGGTGGCGGACATCCGTACGGCGGTGGCCGATGCGCTTGCGGCGAAGAAGGGGTGAGGCCGTAAGCAGCGCAAGCTCGTGATCCGTCATCCTGAGGCGCGAGGAGCGTAGTGCGATCAGCACTGCGCTCAGAGCCTCGAAGGATGAACGGCCGAGATGCAGACGGGCCGTCGCCCTTCGAGGGCCGCTGAAGAAGCGGCCACCTCAGGGTGACGGTGATGGAATCTCTCCGCGAAGGGATTCTGGATTGCTTCGCTGCGTTCGCAATGACAGAGGGCGCGGCTTAGAGCGTAGCCCTCAAAAGTCCTTCAGCAGCCGCTCGATATAATCGAGCTCGATCTGCGGGCGCGAGGGGTCGCCGAGGCGGCGGCGGAGCTCTTCGAGGATGCGGCGGACGCGCTGGACATCGATCTCCCCGGGGATCTTGACCGTGTAATCGTCGCCGAATTCGTGGCCATGCAGCGGGCGGCCGAGCGGGTCGGTCTGGTTGCCGCCGCTCTGCTGACGACCGGCGCGGTTGCCGGGACCATCGCCCTGACCGTCGCCGTCACCCTGCTGCATCGCCTCGGCCATCTTCTGCGCACCCTTGCGCATCGCCTCTAGCGCCTTGCCCTGGGAATCCACCGCGCCGTCGGCATTGCCGTCGCCGAGCTTCGAGCCCGCATCGCCCATGGCGTTGTCGGCGGAATCGAGCCCGCCGTCATCATCACCCTGGTCGGCATCCTGGTCGCCGTCCTGACCTGATTGCGCCTGGTCGCCTTGCTGACCCTCCTGGCCCTTCTGTCCCTGTTGGCCTTTCTGGCCCTTCTGCGAGAGGCCGCGCTTGGCCATTTCGTCCTGGAGCTTCTTCAGGCGATCGCGCAGGGCCTGCTGGTCCTGCTGCAGGTCCGACATCGACTGGTCGCCCTGCTGCTGCTTGCCGCGCATGCGATCGCGCCGGGAATCCTGGCCCTGCTTGTAGGTCTTGTCGCGCAATTGCTGCTGCTTGCGGATCATGTCGCCGAGCTCGTTGAGCGCCTGCTCCATGTCGCTCTCGCCGGACTGTCCCGGCTGCGCCATCTGAAGGCCCTCCAGCATCTGCTGGAGCTGGTCGAGCAGCTGCTTGGCCGCATCCTTGTCGCCCGAGCGCGACAGGCGCTCCATGCGGTCGATCATGTTCTGCAGGTCCTGCTGCCGCAGGATCTTGGTGTTGGGATCGAGCGGCCGCGCCAGATTCTGCGCGTCCTTGTTGTTGCGGAACTGCTCGGCGAGCTGACGCATGAAATTGTCCAGCGCCGCCCGCAGATCCTGCGTGAGCTTCTTGATCTCCTCGTCGCTGGCGCCGCGGTCCAGCGCCTGCTTCAGCGCGTCCTGCGCTGCGCGGAGCGCCTTTTCGACGTCGGAGATGTTGCCATCCTCGATTGTCACCGCGAGCGCCCACATGCTCGCCACGACCTCACGCAGCGCATCGTCGGTTCGTGCCGCCTCGAGCTGGCGGGTGACGCTGTAGAGACCGAGATACTGCCCCGTCTCCTGCGTGAACAGTTCCGGCGCGATCATCAGGGCGTCGAGCGCGGTGTAGACGTCGGAATTCTTGT
The DNA here is from genome assembly GCF_936928535.1 of uncultured Bradyrhizobium sp. GTDB lineage: Bacteria > Pseudomonadota > Alphaproteobacteria > Rhizobiales > Xanthobacteraceae > Bradyrhizobium. The sequence continues at coordinate 25,205 of NZ_CAKZHY010000170.1, forward strand.
TGGCGTCGAGCGCGAGGATGCGGCGCTGCTCGATCAACGCGCGGGCGAGTGGCTTGGTGAACAGCCGCTCGGGCAGGCGCATGTTAAACGGTTCGCTGCGAGCCTCGTTGCCGGCCTCGTCCTTGGCGGTGAGCGTCAGCGTGACATCGGCACCGGCATAGGGATCCTCGCTGAGATCCTTCACCGTCTGGCCGACACCGTTACGGGTGCGGGCGTTGGGCAGCACCAGAGGAAATTGCGGCGGCTGGAACAGCGGCCGTGCTGCAGTCTTGGTGTCGCCCTTGTTGCCGCTTTTGGCTTCGCCGTCCTTGCCGGCATCATTGCTGCGCGCCGCAACTTGGGCTTCGGCACCGGTGACGCCGTAATCATCTTCGATCTTATAGACGAGCTGGAGCGCGCCGCGTGCCTGGCGCTCCGGATCCTTCGCGAGCGCGATCGTCGGCGGGCGGTCCGGCGTCGCGGCAAAGGCCCATTGCGGCTGACCCGACGGCGCACGGACATGCGCGGTGCCATCGCCGGTGATGGTGAAATGCTTTTCGTTGGTGCCCTTGGGCGCTGCTTCCTTCGGCTCAGCCTCCTTGAGGCCGCCGGAGACCACGACGTCCAGGCTGCCGCCGGACGAGCGCACGATCAGGGTCGAACCGGCCGGAACGGCAAGCGGGCCGGAGGCGGGAAGCGCCGCAGCCTCCTTGTTGGCGGCCGACAGGATCACCGGCGGCTTTCCGGTGTAGAGCGGTGGCGTGACCCAGGCGTCGACGCGGATATTGGTCGGCGCCAGCACGCCGTTCCAGTCGAACGCCGCGCCGAGCCGCAATCCGCGCTCGTCGCCGGCCGCAAAGAAGGTCGCGACCAGCATCACCATCACCAGCGCGCGCAGCGCCCAGGGATCGTGGATGGCGAGGCGCGGGTGCGGCAAACCGGCACGGATGCGCTTGAGCGAGGCCAGCGTGCGCTCGCGTTGCGCCTGCCAGAGCGCCAGCGCCACCGGATCCTGCGAGGTCAGCGTGTCCGTCAGCGTGGTGGCAGGACGATGGCGAATGCCCGAACCGCGGTCGAGCCGGGCGAGCGCCTCCTCGCGGCTCGGCCAGCGAAACCGAATCAGCGGGAACAGGGCGGCAACCGCTACCGCTGCAAAAATAACGAGGCCGATGGCACGGGCGACAAAGGGCAGCGCCAGCCAGAGACCGGCCCAGGACACCACCAGAAACAGGCCGGCAACGGTCAGAACACGCGCCAGACCGGGCCAGGCACGCTCCCACGCGATGGCATAGGTGGACCGCTCGAGGGCCTGCGTCAGCTTCAACCGCGACAGAGCATCGCCAGCGCGGGTCGGGTCTGACGGGTCGGGGGTGACGCCGTTCAATCAACTCTCCAGGTTGCCCGGTGGAGCGAAGCGTACCACAACGGCAGCACTGAGGCATCCGTTCCTGTACGGGAGACACCCCTTTTCCCGCATAACACGAGGACGTGACTGGCGAGGGGCAACCCCGTAATTTCCGCGCATCCCAAGAGGAAAGAACAAGGAAACACCATGGACAAGAAGATGCACGACAAGGGCCTAGAAGTCCGCAAAGCGGTACTGGGCGAGGCCTATGTCAACAACGCGCTCAAGAACGTCGACGATTTCAACCGTCCGTTCCAGGAGATGCTCAACGAATATTGCTGGGGCACAGTGTGGGGCCGCGAGGAGCTGCCGCGCAAGACCCGCAGCATGCTCAACATCGCGATGATCGCGATCCTGAACCGCCAGCATGAATTCCGCGCGCACCTGAAGGGCGCGCTCACCAACGGTGTCAGCCGCGATGAAATTCGCGAGATCCTGATGCAGGTGGCGATCTATGGCGGCATGCCAGCCGCCGTCGACAGCTTCCGCATCGCGCGCGAGGTGTTCGCGGAGATTGACGGGAAGGCGTGAGGGGTACGCCAATCTCCGCTGTCATCCCGGACAAGCGCAGCGCCGATCCGGGATCCATAACCACAGGGAGATGTGGTTATGGAGACTCGGAGTGACCGCCTTCGCACAATGACCCCTCCCTGTGGTTATGGATCCCGGATCTGCGCGCGCTTGAGGCGCGCTTGTCCGGGACGACAGCGGGGATGGAGCAATTCACAACAAGAAACAAGAAAGCAGGAAACACCATGGACATCGGATTCATCGGCCTCGGCAACATGGGCTTCCCGATGGCGCGGCGGCTGATTGAGGCGGGCCACAAGCTCGTCGTGTTCGACACCCGCAAGGAAGCCGTCGACCAGCTCGTCGCGCGCGGCGCGCGTGCTGCGACGTCGCCAAAGGACGTTGCCGACAAGGTCGAGACCGTGATGGCGAGCCTGCCCTCGCTAAAGTCTTCGCTCGAGGTCGCCACCGGCGCGAACGGCGTGATCGAGGGCAGCCGCGTAAAACGCTTCATCGATCTCTCGACGGTCGGCTCGGCGATGGCGGCGAAGATTCACGGCCTCCTGGCCAAGCGCAACATCGTGCAGATCGACTGCCCGGTGTCGGGCGGCGTCGGCGGCGCCGAGAAGGGCACGCTGGCGGTGATGGTCTCGGGGCCAAAGGCTGAGTTCGAACTGCTCAAGCCTGTTCTCGACGTGATCGGAAAGGTGTTCTTCATCGGCGAGAAGCCGGGCGCCGCGCAGACCATGAAGCTCGCCAACAATTTCCTTTCGGCGACCGCCATGGTGGCGACGTCGGAAGCCGTGGTGATGGGCGTGAAGGCGGGGCTCGATCCCGCCGTCATGATCGACGTGATCAACGCGGGCTCGGGCATGAACACCGCGAGCCGCGACAAGTTTCCGCGCGCGGTGCTGCCGCGCAGCTTCGACTTCGGCTTCGCCACCGGGCTGATGGTGAAGGACGTCCGGCTGGCGCTGGAGGAGATGAAGCAGCTCGGCCTGTCGATGGAGGTCGCGGACGCGGTCGGACGTCTCTGGGAGACCGTGATCGCAGTGGAAGGCGCCGAGTCCGATTTCACCGCGGCGATCAAGCCGATCGAGAAGAAGGCCGGCGTCGTGGTCGGCGGCAAGACGGGGGGATTGGCGGGGAAGTAATCACGCCATCACAACCAAGGCGCGCGCTCGTCGTTTTTACTCGGGGCATCGCTTCATCCTTGAGTTGCAATCCTTGTAAGCTATCCTGTCCTCGCTACAAGCCTGCAAAAAATCAGGGAGGACGGAATGAAGCGTCATCGACACCTGCTTGTCGGTGCGACCACGGCCCTGTTTGCCTGTGTCGCACTCGCCAGTTCGCCAGCAACGGCGAGCCAGTGCACCAATCTTCTATCGCTACAATTCCAGCATACGGTGATCAATTCGGCGGAAGACAACACGACCGGCACCTTCGTGCCGCCTGGCGCGAGCCCGATCACCGGCCTTCCCGCGTTCTGCCGCGTCACCGCAACGCTGATCCCCAGTTCGGACTCCGCGATCAAGATCGAGGTCTGGCTGCCCGAGACCACCTGGAATGGCAGGTTCCTCGGCACCGGCGGCGGCGGTTTCCAGGGCGTGATCACCTATAACGAGCTCGCCATCGGCATCCAGGCCGGCTTTGCCGCGACCAACAGCGATCTCGGCACCGGAACGTCAGGATGCAATCCGCTGTTCTGCGGTTCCGCAGGCAACATGGGCAACCTACTCGCCACCGAATTCGGCGATCCGACGACGCCGTCGACCGGCCTGTTCGGGCATCCCGAGCGGATCAAGGATTTTGGCTACCGGGCGATCCATTTGATGACGGAGCGAGGCAAGGAGATCGCGAGCGCGTTCTATGGCCATCGATCGCAACGCGCCTATTTCGCCGGCTGTTCCACCGGTGGCCAGAACGCCCTGATGGAGGCGCAGCGGTTCCCCAACGATTATGACGGCATCCTCGCTGGTGCTCCCGCCTTCAATCGCACCCACCTGCATATGGCCGGACTCTATGGCTGGCAGAACGCACATGCGAGCCCCGCGCGGGCCATCCAGCCCGGCCAGATGACGCTGATCAACCAGGCCGTGCTCAAGCAATGCGTCGGGCAGGACGGCGGCGCCAAGACGGATCAGTTCCTGACCGATCCGCGCGACTGTCATTTCGATCCAAAGATCCTGCTCTGCACCGGCGGCAACGCGCCGCCTGCCTGCCTGACCTCCGATCAGGTCACGACCATGCAGCGCTATTACGCCGGCACGATCGATCCGGTGAACGGGCAACTCGTCAATCCGGGCTCCGAGCGCGGCAACGAGACCGACGACATCCTCGCCCTCGGCCTCGCCTTCCAGGAGCAACTGCCCGAGCCGGCTTTCGACGGCCTGTTCTACTGGGTGTTCGGCCCGAGCTTCGGCTATCCCTCGAGCGCGACCAACTATGCCAATTTCGATTTCCACCACGACATCGACAAGGTCGATGACAAGCTCGCCGCGGTGCTGAACGCGACCAGCACCGATCTCGGCGACTTCCGGGCACATGGCGGCAAGCTCTTGATGTACCACGGCTGGGCCGACCCGCTGATCCCGTCGCAGAGCAGCATCAACTACTTCCTCGCACTGGTCGGGAACGAGGGTCAGGGCGTGCAGCCGGTCGGCTTCTTCGGTGGCAATCCGGCGCTGCGACGCACGCAGAGCTACGCGCGGCTGTTCATGGTACCCGGAATGTATCACTGCTCTGGCGGACCCGGCCCCAACACGTTCGATGCGCTCACGCCGCTGGTCAAATGGGTCGAGGGCGGCATCGCGCCGCAGACGATTCTCGCCACGAAATTCGTGGCCGATACGCCTCCGGCGGTGCAGATGACCCGGCCGCTCTGCGTCTTCCCTGAAGTCGCGAAGTACAACGGCAGCGGCGACGCCAACAACGCCGCGAACTTCACCTGCGTTACCGACGAAAACGACTTCAACCAGAAGCCGGCTCCGAAATACGGACCGTGACGCGACGTGGCGTCGGCGAGTTCAAGCTCGCCGACGTCCTCACAGCCACGGTGCCGGCGTGTCCATCGCGATCAGCTGCTCGACCTCGATGCGCGGGCGCACCACCGCATATTGATCGCCCTTCACCAGCACCTCAGGCACCAGCGGCCGCGTGTTGTAAGTGCCGGCCTGCACGGCGCCGTAGGCGCCTGCGGTCATGATGGCGATGAGATCGCCCGGCTTCGGCGCCGGCAGCGTGCGGTCGAGCGCGAGATAGTCCCCGGTCTCGCAGACCGGGCCGACCACGTCGGCCATGATCGTCGCCGCGCCCTGTGCCGGCTGCGTCACCGGCAGGATGTCGTGATGCGCCTCGTACAGCGTCGGGCGGATCAGGTCGTTCATGGCGGCGTCGATGATGACGAAATTCTTGCCGTCGCCGTGCTTCACATAGATCACCTTGGCGACGAGGATGCCGGCATTGCCGACGATCATGCGGCCGGGCTCGAACATCAGCGTGCAGCCGAGATTGTGGCTGACGCGCTTGACCATCGCGGCATAGGCGTCCGGCGCCGGCGGCGCCTCGCGATCCATGTAATAGGGAATGCCGAGCCCGCCGCCGAAATCGACGTGGCTGATATTGTGGCCATCGCTACGCAGCGTCTGCACGAATTCGGAGAGGATGCGGAACGCCGTCTCCATCTTGGAGAGGTCGGTGATCTGGCTGCCGATATGAACGTCGGTGCCTGTGACCGCGATGCCGGGCAGCTTCGCTGCGCGGGCGTAGACTTCGCGGGCGTGTACGATGGGAATGCCGAACTTGTTCTCGGACTTGCCGGTCGAGATTTTTGCATGCGTGCCGGCGTCGACGTCGGGATTGACGCGGATGGAAATCCGCGCGGTCTTGCCCATCTCGGTTGCGAGGCGCGACAGCAGTTGGAGTTCGGGCTCGGATTCGACGTTGAGGCAGAGGATGTCGGCGGCGAGCGCGGCGCGCAGTTCGCCTTCCGTCTTGCCGACGCCGGAGAACACGATCTTGCTGGCGGGAATGCCGGCGGCGAGCGCGCGCTTCAGCTCACCACCGGAAACGACGTCGGCGCCGGCCCCCAGCTTCGCCAGCGTGCGCAGCACCGACTGGTTGGAATTCGCCTTCATGGCATAGCAGACCAGCACCTTCTCGCCGGCAAAGGCATCGGCGAAGACGCGGTAGTGCCGCTCCAGCGTCGCGGTCGAATAGCAGTAGAACGGCGTGCCGACCGTTGCGGCCAGCTCGGACAGGTTCACCGCCTCGGCGTGCAGCACGCCGTTGCGGTAGTCGAAATGGTTCATGGCGTTGGCTCAGCTATGCCGGCGTATTACCTGCGTTCGTCCAGGAGCGGATCGAGGATAAACGATTTCTTCCTGCCCTTGGTCGCCGCCGGCGGCGCGTCCGCGCCATAGGTCGGATTGAACACGCTCGGCGTCTTCTGGGCTTCGGTCTCGGTGTCGGTGGGCGCGGCGACGTTGGCCGTGGACGCGCTGGAGGCGGTCGGCGGCAGGTCGAGCGGGCCCCTTCGGCCGCAGCCGGCGAGCGCAAGCGCCGTCAGGCTAAGGACAATGATGGCCCACCCCGAGCCGGCCGGGCGAAACTTTGACGTCACGACGAAATCCCCACGATGCGGCCGCACCATACAGAGGTTGTCCTCCTCTGGCGAGTGCCGGAAGGCCACGGAAGGCCGGCGAAATTTCGGCCCTCAGCCCAATTTTCGCTCTTTTTCCAGCCGCTTGGCCCAGGCCTTGGCCTGCGCCGTCACGTTCTTCGGCGCGGTGCCGCCGAAGCTGGTGCGGCTCTTGACCGAGGATTCGACCGAGAGCACGCCGAGCACCTCTTTGGTGATCCTGGGCTCGATTGCCTGCATCTCCTTCAGCGGCAGCTCATGCAGCGCCACGCCACCCTCAGCCGCTTTTGCGACGATGCGGCCGGTGACATGGTGGGCCTCGCGGAACGGCATTTTCAGCGTCCGCACCAGCCAATCGGCGAGATCGGTGGCGGTGGCGTAGCCCTCGCCCGCAGCAGCCTTCATCTTGGCTTCGTCGGGCACGAGATCGCGGACCATGCCGGTCATGGCGCGGATCGCCAGCGACAGCGCGGCAAAGCCTTCCATGGCGCCCTGCTTGTCCTCCTGCATGTCCTTTTGATAGGCGAGCGGCAGGCCCTTCATGACGATCAACAGGCCGTTGAGCGCGCCGATGACGCGGCCGGTCTTGGCGCGCACCAGCTCAGCAGCATCAGGATTGCGCTTCTGCGGCATGATTGAGGAGCCGGTGGTGAACTTGTCGCTGAGGCGGATCAGGCCGACCAGCGGCGAGGTCCAGATCACGATTTCCTCGGCAAAACGCGACATGTGCACGGCGCAGATCGAGGCCGCCGACAAGGTCTCCAGCACGAAGTCGCGATCAGAGACCGCATCCAGCGAATTCGCCATCGGGCGATCGAAGGCCAGCGCCTTCGCGGTGGCGTGACGGTCGATCGGGAACGAGGTCCCGGCGAGGGCAGCGGCCCCGAGCGGGGATTCATTGAGCCGCTTGCGCGCATCCTGGAAACGGCCGCGATCGCGCGCGGCCATCTCGACATAGGCGAGCAGGTGATGGCCGAACGTGACGGGCTGCGCGGTCTGCAGGTGCGTGAAGCCGGGCATAACGGTTCCGGCATGCTCCAGCGCGCGCGCCACCAGCGCCTGCTGGAACGCAGCGAGCGCCGCATCGGTCTCGTCGACGATGTCGCGGACATAAAGGCGGAAATCGGTCGCGACCTGGTCGTTGCGCGAGCGCGCGGTGTGCAGGCGGCCGGCGGCCGGGCCGATCAGCTCCGACAGGCGGCTCTCGACATTCATGTGAATGTCCTCGAGCGCGCGCTTGAACTCGAAACCACCCTTGCCGATCTCTAACAAAATCGTGTCTAGACCCTTGCCGATATTTTTCGCATCAAAGGCCGTGATGATGCCGTTCGCGGCAAGCATCGCGGCGTGGGCCTTGGACGCGGCAATGTCCTGGGCGAAGAGGTGACGATCGACGTCGATGGAGACGTTGATCTCTTCCATGATCTCATCGGGACGCTCCGAGAACCGGCCGCCCCACATCTTGTTGCTCATGATCCCCTGCTCACGCCTTGCTTTGCCGCATGTTTGCTGGCGAGGGCCAGCCGTATTAAGAGGCCCCTGATAGCCATATCTGCGACCGGATGACAAACGATATGCTCGACCAGAAGCCCTCCGCCACGCGCCGCATCCCCATCGTCATCGCCACCGTGGTGGTCGGTGGGCTGGCCGGCTTTGCCGCGCTGTATGGGCTCGGCCTGAGCCGGGCCCCGTCGGGCGATCCGGCCTGCCGGGCGGCGGTGGCCACGGCCCAGAAGATTGCCCCGCTCGCCCATGGCGAGGTGGCAGCGCTGACCATGGCCAGCGCCCCCCTGAAGCTGCCGGACCTCACCTTCGAGGACGCCGACGGCAAGCCGAGGAAGCTGTCGGATTTCCGCGGCAAGACCCTGCTCGTCAACCTCTGGGCCACCTGGTGCGTGCCCTGCCGGAAAGAGATGCCGGCGCTGGACCAGCTCCAGGCTAAGCTATCGGGCCCAAATTTCGAGGTGGTGGCGATCAATATCGACACCCGCGACCCCGAGAAGCCGAAGAATTTCCTGAAAGACGGCAATTTGACTAGGCTTGGCTATTTCACCGACCAAAAAGCCAAGGTTTTCCAAGATCTTAAATCGATAGGTCGGGCCCTAGGCATGCCGACGTCGGTGCTGGTCGACCCACAGGGATGCGAGATTGCGACCATTGCGGGGCCGGCGGAATGGGCGAGCGATGACGCGCTCAAGCTGCTCCGCGCCGCGCTGGGCCCGGCTGCTGCGTCGCTTTAGGCCGAGATATTGAGATTGCCGCCGACGCCCGGGCCGACATTGGCGAGCGAGGGTTGACCGGCGCCGAGCAGCGTCAGGACGGCGGATTTCTCCGCATCAGCGTTCTGCTTCATCAGCGTCGCCGAAATGTTCGACTGCAGCGCGCCCTGCTGAGAGGCCAGCATGGTGCTGACCATCGCCATCGTGTCCATTACGCAAACCCTCGTATCGGCGGCAGCCTAGGCGCGGATGGGTTAACGCGACATGAATTGTCGCACGGCCAAGGTGCCGCACCGCGCCTTAGCGCGTCGGAACCGGCTTGGCGCCCCGATAGTCGTAGAAGCCGCGCTGAGTCTTGCGGCCGAGCCAGCCGGCCTCGACATATTTCACCAGCAGCGGGCACGGCCGGTACTTCGAGTCCGCGAGCCCTTCATGCAGCACCTGCATGATCGACAGGCAGGTATCGAGGCCGATGAAATCGGCCAGCTCCAGCGGCCCCATCGGATGGTGCGCACCAAGCTTCATCGCCGCATCGATTGCCTCGACATTGCCGACGCCTTCATACAGCGTGTAGATCGCCTCGTTGATCATCGGCAGCAGGATGCGGTTGACGATGAAGGCCGGGAAATCCTCGGAGACAGCGACCTGCTTGCCCAGCTTGGCGACGAATTCCTTGGACGCCTCGAAGGTGGAATCGTCGGTGGCGATGCCGCGGATCAGCTCCACCAGCTCCATCAGCGGCACCGGATTCATGAAGTGAATGCCGATGAACCGCTCGGGCCGGTCGGTGGCGGCGGCAAGGCGGGTAATCGAGATCGAGGACGTGTCGGAGGCGACGATCGCCTCCGGCTTCAAGATCGCGCAGAGGTCGTGGAAGATCTTGCGCTTGACCTCTTCCTTCTCGACCGCGGTCTCGATCACGAGGTCGCAATCGGCGAGATCATCAAGCTTCTCGGCGAGCGAGATGCGCGCCATCGCCTTGTTCTTGTCGTCCTCGGTGACGCCCTTCTTGGAGACCTGGCGCGCCAGATTGCCATTGATGGTGGCCATGCCTGACTTCAGGCGGTCGGCCGAGACATCGTTGAGCACCACATCGAAGCCGGCCAGGGCGGCGACATGCGCGATGCCGTTGCCCATCTGACCCGCGCCGATCACGCCGACCTTCTTGATTACTGCCGCCATAATGTCATCCACCGGAACGGCGCGCATATCGCGCCCTGCCTATCCCCTGAGCCGGGAGGTCTGATTTGACCAGGAGCCCGATTTAATCAGAACCCGGGCTCGAAACCTAGATTGGATCGCTTCGAAGGCGTGCCCCACGCCAAAGAAAACGCCTCAGAAATGAAACACCGGCCGGAGTTTATACCTCCGGCCGGTGTTTTTATCGCGTTTTACTTGCCGAGCTTGCCGAGTTCGTCGGTCAGCTCCGGAACCGCCTGGTAGAGGTCGGCGACAAGGCCGTAATCGGCCACCTGGAAGATCGGCGCGTCCTCGTCCTTGTTGATCGCGACGATCACCTTGGAGTCCTTCATGCCGGCCAGATGCTGGATGGCGCCGGAAATGCCCACCGCGACGTAAAGCTCGGGGGCCACGACCTTGCCGGTCTGGCCGACCTGCCAATCGTTCGGCGCATAGCCGGCGTCGACCGCCGCGCGCGAGGCACCGACACCGGCGCCGAGCTTGTCGGCGAGCGGCTCGATGTACTTGGCGAAGTTCTCGCGGCTCTGCATGGCGCGGCCACCGGAAACGATGATCTTCGCCGAGGTCAGCTCGGGACGATCGCTCTTGGCGACCTCCTCACCAACGAAGGTCGACAGGCCGGGATCGGCCGCAGCAGCGACACTCTCGATCGGCGCGCTGCCGCCGGCAGCTGCCGCCGCGAAGGTCGAGGTACGGACCGTGATGACCTTCTTGGCGTCCTTCGACTTCACCGTCTGGATGGCGTTGCCGGCATAGATCGGACGCTCATAGGTGTCGGGCGCGACCACCTTGATGATCTCCGAGACCTGCATGACGTCGAGCAGCGCAGCGACGCGCGGCATCACATTCTTGAAGCGCGAGGTCGCGGGCGCGACGATCGCGTCATAGGACGGGGCCAGCGAGACGATCAGCGCGGCCAGCGGCTCGGCGAGATCGTGAGCATAGGCCTCGCCTTCGGCGACCAGCACCTTGGCGACACCAGCGAGCTTCGAGGCCGCCTCGGCCGCAGCCTTGGTGCCCTGCCCGCCGCCGGCGACCAGCACGTGGACGTCTCCGCCGAGCTGGGAGGCCGCCGTCAGCGCCTTGTTGGTGGAGTCCTTGAGGACTTCGTGTTCGTGTTCGGCAATCAACAGCGCAGTCATCAGAGCACCCCGGCTTCGTTCTTGAGCTTCGACACCAGCTCGGCGACGTCCTTCACCTTGACGCCGGCCTTGCGGCCCGCGGGCTCAGTCGTCTTCAGAACTTCGAGGCGCGCAGTGACGTCGACGCCGTAATCGGCGACGGCTTTGTCCGCGATCGGCTTCTTCTTGGCCTTCATGATGTTGGGCAGCGATGCATAGCGCGGCTCATTGAGACGCAGATCGGTGGTGACGATCGCCGGTCCCTTGAGCTTGACGGTTTGCAGGCCGCCGTCGACTTCGCGGGTGACCTTGAAGTCCGAACCTTCGACCTCGAGCTTCGAGGCAAACGTCGCCTGCGACCAGCCGAGCAGCGCAGCCAGCATCTGGCCGGTCTGATTGCTGTCGTCGTCGATCGCCTGCTTGCCGAGAATGATCAGGCCGGGTTGCTCTTCTTCAGCAACCTTCTTGAGGATCTTGGCGACGGCGAGCGGCTCGACGGTGCCTTCGGCCTTCACCAGGATGCCGCGATCGGCGCCCATGGCAAGACCGGTGCGGATCGTCTCCGACGCCTGCGCCGGTCCAATGGAGACCACCACGACTTCGGTCGCCTTGCCGGCTTCCTTCAGACGCAGAGCTTCCTCGACCGCGATTTCGTCGAAGGGGTTCATCGACATCTTGACGTTGGCGAGTTCAACGCCCGATCCATCGCCCTTGACGCGGACCTTGACGTTGTAATCGACCACCCGCTTTACCGGCACTAAGACCTTCATCGATCCTCTTTCACTCAATTTGGGAGGGGGGTATTCAACTGGCGCGGAACCTAAAGGCCTGATCAGGCCCGGTCAACGCGCGACAGGGCCAAATTTTAGCCCCCTGAAATGCTGATCTCAATGGGGTCCGCGCCCCCTCGGGGTCAGCGATTCTGGCCCGGAACCCAGAGCACATCGCCGGCGCCGTTCTGGTTGGTGGCGCGGCTGGCCACGAACAGCAGGTCCGACAGGCGATTCATATACTGGATACCAGCGGCGCCGACCGGCTCGCCGGGCTGGGCCGCCAGTTCCACCATCACGCGTTCCGCCCTGCGGCAAATCGTGCGCGCGACGTGGAGGTAGGCTGCGGCCGGCGTGCCCCCGGGGAGCACGAACGAGGTGAGCGGCGCGAGCTTGTCGTTGAGCGCGTCGATGTCGTGCTCAAGCCGCTCGACCTGGCTCGCCACCACCCGGAGCCGTTCTGCCTTGCCTTCACGTTCGGGCACCGCGAGATCGGCGCCGAGGTCGAACAGATCGTTCTGGATGCGGCCGAGCATTGCGTCGAGCTCGGGCGCATCCTTGGTGTGAAGCCGCACCACGCCGATCGCGGCATTGGTCTCATCGACGGTGCCATAGGCTGCGATGCGCAGATCGTATTTCGGACGGCGCTCGCCTGACCCGAGCGCTGTCGTGCCGTCGTCACCGGTCTTCGTATAGATGCGGTTCAATACGACCATGTCAGCGCCCCATCGCCCAGACGGCGACCATAGCAATGACGATCGCGATGAACTGAAGCAGCACGCGCCAGCGCATCAATTTCTGCGAGGTGTTGGGCGAGCCGCCGCGCATCATGTTGACGAGACCGAGCAGCAACACCACCGCAACGGCGGCCACGGCGATCGGCAGGATGAAAGTACTGAGGAGAGATGCCATTTGAGGGTGATAACACCGAGTGCGGCGCTCCGCCATGGCGTTCCCAATCTGGCTTTTGCGCCGAGAATATCAGATGGTAGCCGGATGATTTCCGATCTGCGTTCATCGCCGGCTTTCTTTGCCTCTCCCCGCGTGCGGGGAGAGGGAGCCGCAGCAACGACGTAGGTGGCCCGTGAAAGCCATCCGCACCATCTACGTCATCGTGGAAGACGCCTTCTACACGTTCCTTGCCGACGACGGCTGGGCGATCTCGAGCCATATCGCGCTGTCGACGCTGATGGCGCTGTTCCCGTTCCTGATCGTGCTGACCTCGCTGGCCGGCTTCTTCGGCTCCAAGGAGCTCGCCGACCAGGCAGCCGGGCTGATGCTCGAAGTCTGGCCGAAACAAGTGGCCGACTCGCTGTCCGGTGAGATCCATGACGTGCTGACCACCACCCGCACCGGCGTGCTGACGATCGGCGCGGTGCTATCGGTCTATTTCGCCTCGAACGGCGTCGAGGCACTCAGGGTCGCGCTCAACCGCGCCTACGCGGTGGTGGAGATGCGGCGCTGGTACTGGCTGCGGCTGGAATCGATCGGCTATACGCTGGTTGCGGCCTTCACCGCACTCGCCATGGCGTTCCTGATCGTGCTCGGCCCGCTCTTCATCGAAGCTGCGCGGCGCCACATTCCGCTATTCGTCGAATCCAACGAAAGCATCCTCACCTGGCTGCGCTACGGCATCACCATCGGCGCGCTGGTGGTGGCGCTGTTCATCCTGCATGCCTGGCTGCCGTCGGGACGGCGCAGCTTCTTCCAGATCCTGCCCGGCATCGTCTTCACCATGGTGGCGTCGCTGATCTCGGGCATCGTGTTCGGCCAATATCTGGCGCGCTTCGCCAACAATTACGTGACGATGTATGCGGGGCTCGCCTCCGTGATCATCGCGCTGGTGTTTCTGTATTTCATTGCCGCGATCTTCGTCTTCGGCGGCGAGCTCAACGCCGCGATCATCAAGTCGCGACTTCCTCACGGCGTGTCGCTTCAAGCAGCGCAGTCGCTAAAGCCCGAGGGGACACAGGCTTGACGAGGAAGGCGTCGGCGCCGGCCTCCCGCGAGGCCGCCTCGTCCTCGCCACGACCGGACACGCCGATGATCGGGATCCGGGCCAGCGGCGTCTGCATGGCGCGGATTCGCCTGATGGCCTCGACACCGTCGATGCCCGGCAACACCATGTCCATCAGCACCGCATCAAAGCCGCCCTGCGCGAGCCGGCTCACCGCGTCCTCGCCGCGCCCGATGAACTCGGCATGATGCCCGAGCTCGGTCAGGATCGTGTTGAGCACGACGCGGCCGAATGGATTGTCCTCGACGCTGAGCACGCGCAGCGCCGCCAGCGCCTCCGTCCCGCCGGCTTCGGTCTTGCGCGACTTCGCCGGCCCTGCCGCATCGAGCGTAACGGTCAGGGTGAAGGTGGCGCCGCCGCCACGCCGCGGCGCGACCGTGATGTCCCCGCCCATCGCGCGCGCCAATTGCTTGACCGAGGACAGACCAAGCCCGGCGCCACCAAAGCGCGAGGCGATGGTGACATTGGCCTGGGTGAACGGACGGAACAGCCGCTTGATCTCGGCCATGGTCAGGCCAATGCCGCTGTCGGAGACCGAGAAGGCGACGCCGACCCGGCGCTTGCCCTTTTCTTTGCCCTTGTCTTTGCCCTTGCCGCCAGCCTTGCCCTTGGCGGGACGCCATAGCGCGGCCGAGATCGCGACGCCGCCGTGCTCGGTGAACTTGACCGCATTGTCGATCAGATTCTCGAGTGCGGCGCGAAGGCGAACGGGATCGCCGACCACGAGGCCCGGGAGCTTGTCGGAGATATCGACCTCGGCCTGAAGGCCCTTGGCAGCGGCGCGACCGGCGAGCGAATCGCCGGTGCTGCGGGCGAGCGCGCGCAGATCAAACAGATCCTGCCGTAGCGTGCCGCCGCTCTTGCCAGCGCCGTTGCCGGTCCTGGCGGCATCGACGAACAGCGTGGCGAGGTTCGCCAGATGCTCGGCACCGGCCTTGATTGTGTCGGCCCAACGCCGCTCCCGCTCGCCAAGGTCGGAGGTCGAAAGCAGATCGCTGATCGCCAGAATGCCGGTCAGGGGGGTGCGGACCTCGTGGGCGAAGGCTGCGAGCGCCGCCTGGATCACGTCAGGCGCGACATCCCCCGTGCTGCGCTTGCGCACTTTGCCGACCGCCCCGGACCGCTTCCGAGGCGGTTGCCTGGACTTTCGCGTGGTGCGCGCTGCGCGCGTTGTCGCCGCCATAAACCTCTTCGAACCCCCGGGCTCAAAGGCGAGCATGGCACGGCGGCCACCCCGGAGTCACGGCGCTGCTGTGCTAACCCCCAGAGAAACTTAGCCTAATCCCACAGCCGTGCGGACACCGGCAGGCGAGGTGCCGGCCGTACGCAACTCCCGCAGGCCGGTCGAGCGATCCGATTTCGAGAGCTTCCGGCCATCGGTGCCGCGAATCAGGCCGTGATGGCGGTAGATGGGCTCGGTCAGGCCGAGCAAAGCCTGAAGCAGGCGGTGAACCGAGGTGGCGTGAAACAGGTCCTGGCCACGCACGATCTCGGTCACGCCCTGCAGCGCGTCGTCGACCACCACGGACAAATGATAGCTGGTCGGCGTCTCCTTGCGGGCCAGGATCACATCGCCCCACGCCTCGGGGCGCGCGAGGACCCGCCCTTGCTCGCCGTCAGGCCCCTCACCCAGCTCGTTCCAAGTCAGACCGGAGACCTGCCGGCAGGCCGCCGCCATGTCGAGGCGCAAGGCGTAAGGCGCGCCGCTGTCGATCAGCTGCGCCCGCTGCCCCGCGGACAGTGATTTGGCATTGCCGGGATAAAGCGGCGCGCCGTCGGGATCACGTGGCCATGGCCCATCCGCCTCGCGCGCGGCGACCAGCTTTGCGATCTCGGCGCGGCTTTCGAAGGATGGATAGACGAGACCCAGCGCGGAGAGCTTTTCCAGCGCGGCGCTATAGTCGGCCAGATGCGCGGACTGCCGCCGCACTGGCGCCTCCCATGCGATCCCGAGCCAGGCGAGGTCTTGGTAGATCGCAGCCTCGAACTCCGGCCGGCAACGCGTCGCGTCGATATCCTCGATGCGCAGCAACAGCCGTCCGCCGGTCTCTCGCGCGCGGTCAAAGTTCAGCAGCGCGGAATAAGCGTGGCCGAGATGCAGGTAGCCGTTCGGGCTGGGGGCAAATCGGAAAACGGGTGGCGGCATTGGCAAAGATCTCGTCATGGCCAGGCTCGGCGACCTGTCATTCCGGGGCGGTCCGCAGGGCCGAACCCGGAATCTCGAGATTCCGGGTTCGATGCTTCGCATCGCCCCGGAATGACGGAGTAAGATATTCGCTACTGGGTCAAGCCCGCGCATGACAAGTTGAGCAACAATGACCATCCACCTCGAAACCCAATCCGACCTCGAAGAGGCGATCCACGCCTTGGTCAAGCGCGATCCGCGCCTCAAGCCCGTGCTCGAGATCGCCGGCATGCCGGCGTTGCGGCGACGCGAGCCGGGCTTTGCAGGATTGGCGCATATCGTCTGCGGGCAACAGTTGTCGACCGCGAGCGCGGCGGCGATCTGGGGACGGCTGTCCACGGCCTTCGATCCGTTCGACCATGAGGCGGTGCGCCGCGCCCGCACCGACCGGCTGGGACGCCTCGGCCTGTCCGCGGCCAAGATCAAGACCCTGAAACATCTCGCGCGCGAGATCATCGACGAGCGGCTGAACCTCGACGTGCTCGCCGAGGAAGATGCCGATGCCGCGCATCACACGCTGATCTCGCTGCCGGGCATCGGGCCGTGGACGGCCGACGTCTATCTCTTGTTTTGCCTCGGCCATGGCGATGCCTGGCCCGCTGGCGACCTCGCCGTGCAGGAGGGCATCAAGATCGGCCTCGGCCTGAATGCGCGGCCGACGGAAAAGCAGATGGCGCCGCTCGCCGAACCCTGGCGTCCCCTGCGTGGCGCAGCCGCACATCTGTGGTGGAGCTATTACCGCGCGGTGAAGAAGCGCGAGGGCGTCATCGCCGGCGAAGCGAACGCCGTTTCAAACAATGTTGCTGTTGCAAAGCGCGCAGCCGTCAAGAAGATGCCGGCACGGAAAAAACCGGGACCGTCACCATGACATCCACCGACTTCGTCGTCGCACGCAACGATCTCGAGCAATGCAAGCTGATCGAGACCGCCCTTCCAGATGCAGCACACTTGCCCGCGGATGCGCTCCTGGTGAAGGTCGAGCGCTTCGCGTTCACCGCCAACAACATCACCTATGCGGTGATGGGCGACGAGCTGAAATATTGGCAGATCTTTCCGGCGCCGCAGGGATTTGGCAACATCCCGGTGTGGGGTTTCGGCGAGGTCATCGCCTCGCAACATCCAGGCGTCGCCGTGGGCGAACGGCTGTTTGGCTATTTCCCGATGGCGACGCATCTCGTCATCGAAGCCGCAGATGTCAGCAAGCGTGCACTTCGCGACGGCGCCGAACATCGCAAGCAGGTCTCGCCGGTCTATAATCTGTATACGCGCGTCACCGGCGATCCCGCCTTTGCCGGACATCAGGGCGATCTTCAGGCGCTGCTGCGGCCGCTGTTCATGCTGTCGTTCCTGGTCGACGATTTCCTCGCGGAGAACGACGATTTCGGCGCACGCAGCGTGCTGCTGTCGAGTGCATCGAGCAAGACCGCGTTCGGGCTCGCTCATCTCCTGCACAGCCGCGGCCGCAAGGTGATCGGGCTGACCTCAGCGAACAATGTCGGATTCGTCCGCTCGCTGCCCTGTTACGACGACGTCGTCACCTATGACCGCGTCAATTCGCTACCGACCGACAAGCCGGTTGCGTTCGTCGACATGGCCGGCAGCAGCGCGTTGCGGGCCAAGCTGCACAACCATTTCGGCGCGCAGATGGCTTGCTCGGTGCGCGTCGGCCTGACGCATCGCGCCACCGACGCAGACGAAGGTGCCTTGCCCGGCGCAAAGCCGCGCTGGTTCTTCGCGCCAGACCACATCCGCAAGCGCGCCAAGGATTGGGGTCCCGGCGGCATCGAGCAGCGTTTTGGCGCGGCATGGTCGGGCTTCGCGCCGCTAGTGGAGCGATGCCTGAGCGTGGTCGAGAGCCGCGGCCCCGACGCCGTGCGGCAGGTCTATCTCGACACGTTGAAGGGGCGCATTCCGCCGGAGCAGGGCCACATGCTCTCGCTGCTCGGGTAAAGCGCTTTTGACATGGTCTGATCCGGTATAGCGTTCCTCTCAAGGGAGGTCATGCATGCTGGATCGCACGAAGGACATCGCCGTCTGCGCGCGGGACTGGCTCGACGAGTTCGAGCGCGCGCTTGGCCAGCCTGATCGCGCCGCGCTGGACCGCCTCTTCCTCGCTGACTGCTTTTGGCGCGATGTGCTAGCGCTGAGCTGGAACCTGCAAACGCTCGCGAGCCGCGATTCAGTCGTACAGGCACTGAGTGTGCTCGCGCCCAAGGCGGCGCCGGCGACCTTCGAGATCGCGCCGAACCGTGCAGCGCCACGCTGGGTGACACGCGCAGGCACCAACAATATCGAGGCCATCTTCAGATTCGAGACCGCGCTCGGCCGCGGCAGCGGCATCGTGCGCCTTGTTCCCGATCCTGCCGATGGCGATCGCCTGAAGGCGTGGACACTGCTGACCGCGCTCGAGGAGCTCAAAGGCTTCGAGGAGCAGCTCGGCATCTCACGACCGCGCGGGCAGACCTATTCGCGCGACTTCCGTGGTCCGAACTGGCTCGATCTGCGCAACGCCTCGCGCGACTATGCCGATCGCGACCCCGTCGTGCTGGTGGTTGGCGGGGGCCAGGCTGGGCTTGCGATCGCGGCGCGGCTGAAGCAGTTGCAGGTCGACACGCTGATCGTCGATCGCGGCGCGCGGATCGGCGACGTCTGGCGGAAGCGCTACCACGCGCTGACCCTGCACAATCAGGTGCAGGTCAATCACATGCCCTACATGCCGTTTCCCCCGAACTGGCCGACCTACATCCCCAAGGACAAGCTCGCCAACTGGTTCGAGGCTTACGTCGACGCGATGGAGCTGAATTTATGGACCGGCACCGAGTTCGGGGGCGGCGACTATGACGAGACCGGGGGACGCTGGACGGTGACGCTGCGCCGCGCCGACGGCAGCGAGCGCACCATGCATCCGCGCCACGTCATCATGGCGACCGGCGTGAGCGGCATCGCCAACATTCCCGAGATTCCGACGCTCGATCGTTTCAAGGGCACGCTGCTGCATTCCAGCCGTTACGAGGACGGCGAAACCTGGGCGGGCAAGCGCGCCATCGTCATCGGCACCGGCAACAGCGGCCACGACATCGCGCAGGATCTTTATTCCAGCGGCGCGGAGGTGACGCTGGTGCAGCGGTCGCCGACGCTGGTCACGAATATCGAGCCGTCGGCGCAGCTGGCGTATGCGACCTACAACGAGGGCACGCTCGAGGACAACGATCTGATCGCGGCGTCAATGCCGACGCCGCTGGCGAAAAAGACCCATGTGATGTTGACCGAGCAGTCGAAAGAGCTCGACAAGGAGCTGCTCGACGGCCTTCGCGGCGTCGGTTTCAAGCTCGATTTCGGCGAGGCCGGCACCGGCTGGCAATTCAAATACCTCACCCGCGGCGGCGGATATTATTTCAACGTCGGCTGCTCCAACCTGATCGTCGAAGGCGCGATCAAGCTGAAGCAGTTCGACGACATCGAGAGCTTCACGACCGATGGCGCGCGGATGAAGGACGGCACGACCGTCACGGCCGATCTGATCGTCCTCTCCACCGGCTACAAGCCGCAGGAATATCTGGTGCGAAAGCTGTTCGGCGATGTCATCGCCGACCGGGTCGGCCCGATCTGGGGCTTTGGCGATGGCTTTGAGCTCCGCAACATGTATGCGCGCACGAAGCAGCCCGGCCTGTGGTTCATCGCCGGCAGTCTCGCGCAGTGCCGGATCAACTCGAAATTCCTCGCGCTCCAGATCAAGGCGATCGAGACAGGGATGTTGGGGCGCAAGGCGGAATAACCAGAGGACAGAGCCAATGTCAGCCATTCTCGGCACAGGCGAGCATCGCTACCGCGTCGTCGAAAATTTCGCGAAACTTCCCGATGGCTGGCAGCTCAGCGACGTCGCCTCGGTCGCCGTCGACAGCAAGGACCGCGTCTATGTCTTCAACCGCGGCGAACATCCGATGGTGGTGCTTGATCGCGAGGGCAATTTCCTGCGCAGCTTTGGCGAAGGCCTGTTCTCGCGCGCGCATGGCCTGCATATCGATGCCGACGACAACCTCTACTGCACCGACGACGGCGACCATACCGTGCGCAAATGCACCACCGACGGCAAGGTGCTGCTGACAATCGGCATCCCCAAAAAACCGGCGCCCTTCATGAGTGGCGAGCCGTTCCATCGCTGCACCCACACTGCGCTGTCGCCGAAGGGCGAAATCTACGTCTCAGACGGCTATGGCAATGCACGCGTGCACAAATACACGCCCGACGGCAAGCTGATCAAAAGCTGGGGCGAGCCGGGCACCGATCCCGGCCAGTTCAATATCGTGCACAATATTGCGACCGATGCCGATGGCTGGGTCTATGTCGCCGACCGCGAGAACCACCGCATTCAGGTGTTCAACGGCGAGGGCAAATACGAGACGCAGTGGAACAATCTGCATCGACCCTGTGCGCTGTGCTGTTGCGGCGGAGCCAAGAGCCCGACCTTCGTGATCGGCGAGCTCGGCCCCGGCCTCGAGGTCAACCGCAATGTGCCCAATCTTGGCCCTCGGCTGTCGATCGTCGATGCCAAGGGAAAGCGCATCGCTCGGCTCGGCGGCGAGGAAGGCCCCGGCATTTCCAGCGGAAAGTTCTTGGCGCCGCATGGCCTCGCACTGGATTCCAGGGGCGACATCTATGTCGGCGAAGTCGGCGTCACCAATTGGAAGGCCAGTTTTGGAGAGCGGGAAATGCCGGCGGAAGTGCGCGCGACGCGGTGCTTGCAGAAGCTGGAGCTGGTGCTGGAGTAATCGCTGCGGCACAGCCCCGACAGAAGGGCTGTTCCGCGCCAGCCCCACGGGCCGCCGTCCCAAAATCACGGCGTTTCTGGGTGTTTGCCACCCTGCCGCCGCATTGCATGCACCTGAATAAGTCGCTCAACGGGCTTCACAATCCCGTCACGCTGCATGTAGTATGTCAATACATGCTGCTTCGCAGCGTATATTGGAGGCCGGGAGCGTTACTTGAACGCACATGTCTCGCAAGGCAGTTGGCCGGTGCTCGTCCTGAACGCGGACTTCCGGCCGCTGAGTTACTACCCACTGTCTCTGTGGTCGTGGCAGGACGCGATCAAGGCGGTGTTCCTCGACCGCGTCAATATCGTAGCGCATTACGACCAGGCGGTTCACAGTCCCACGCTGCAAATGCAGCTGCCGAGCGTGGTTTCGCTCAAGTCCTTCGTCAAGCCGACCACGCATCCTGCCTTTACCCGGTTCAACGTCTTCCTGCGCGATCGTTTCGCCTGCCAATATTGCGGCTCGCCCGACGACCTCACCTTCGATCACATCATCCCGCGCAGCAAAGGCGGCCAGACCACCTGGGAGAACGTGGTCGCGGCGTGCTCGCCCTGTAATTTGCGCAAGGGCAATCTGACGCCGGCGCAAGCAAAAATGTTTCCGCGCCAGAGCGCGTTCGCGCCGACCGTGCATCAGCTTCACCGCAACGGCCGCCTGTTCCCGCCGAACTATCTGCACGACAGCTGGCTGGACTACCTCTACTGGGATACGGAGCTGGATCCGTAGGAGGCGCGCGACCTCACACCGAGATCGCGTTCCTCGCCACCACGTCCCGATAGAACGTCGCGCTCAGCTTCGGTAGCCTCGCCTGCGTCTCGAAGTCGACGCGGTAGAGACCGAACCGCTTGCCGTAGCCGAAGATCCACTCGAAATTGTCCATCAGGCTCCAGAGGAAGTAGCCGCGGATCGGGACGTCCTCTGCGATGGCGCGCTGCATCTGGGTCAGATAGTTGCGCAGGAACATGATGCGGTCGAGGTCGTAGACCTGGCCATCGGCGGAAATCCTGTCCTCGGATGAGGTGCCGTTCTCACTGATGTAGATGTTCTCGATGTTCCATATCTTCGCGGCGAGGCGTGGGGCCCAATAGATCACTTCGGGGCCAACCCGCAGCCATTCCGAATTCATGTGGGGGAACGAGGTCGGGAACGGCAGCACGTGGAAGCCCGGCGCGCGATCGGAGGCGGTGACGTAGAACTGCGGCGCGTAGATGTTGAGCCCGACGAAATCATTCGGCGTGCCGATGATCTTCAGCTCCTCCGCAGTGAATTTTGGCGCGTCCGCGCCGGCATAGGCGAGGAAGCCGTCGGTATATCGGCCCTCCAGCACCACGCCGAGGAATCCGGCGTTGAGCTCTCGCGTTGCGATCTCGGCGGCGCGGATGTTTTCCGGCGTCGCTATCGCCGGCACGCAGGCGGCGATGTTCTCGGCCGCGCCGACACCGGTGCCGGCGCGGCCGGAGGCGCGGATCGCCTGCACGGCGAGCCCGTGCGCCAGCGCGACGTGATGGCGCGCCTGGTTCAGCTGCGCTGTCGGCAGCTTGAGGCCGGGTGCGTCGATGCCCCAGCCATAGCCGAAATTCACGAAGCGTCCGACCTCGTTCACGGTGAAGATGTTCTTCACACGATCGGTCAAGCGCTCCGCGACATAGGCGGCGTAATCGGCAAAGGCCTTTGACGTGTCGCTCGAGGACCAGCCACCGACGCGGTCCTGGAGCGCTTGCGGAAGGTCCCAGTGATACAGCGTCGCATAGGGCTGGATGCCATTTGCGAGCAGTTCGTCGACAAGGCGATTGTAGAAATCAAGACCCTTTGGATTGGGCTGGCCAGTCCCGTCCGGAAAAACACGCGGCCATGCAATCGAGAAGCGGTAGGCTTTGACGCCGAGCGCCCTGATCAGCGCGACGTCTTCCTTGTAACGGTGATAGTGCTCGTTGGCGCGGTCACCGGTGGATCCGTCCTCGATCTTGCCCGGCGTATGGCTGAAAGTGTCCCAGATCGACTTGCCGCGGCCGTCTTCATCGACCGCACCTTCGATCTGGTAGGACGAGGTCGCCGTGCCCCACAAAAACCCCTTCGGGAAAGACCCGCCGCGCTCGACCGATGCGGATGTTTGATTCCCCGCAGCCTTTTCCTGCTCCGCAGCTTTCGCGCCCGTCGCTGCGCCCAGCGCGGCCAGGCCCGCCAGTCTTGCAAAATCGCGCCGCGAGACATCGATCGGCATCGCTATCTCCGCGCCTGCTCCACATCGATCTGATAGGCGGAAATCCGGTCGATCTCGAACGCGACGCGTTGAGGCGATTCCGCATCGACCGGGCTGACCCCGGGAAAGAATTTCGATCCGATCGCCAGGTTGACGATCATGTACATGGGATCGTCGAAGCCGATCGGAACCTTGATGTCGGAAACCGGCCTGCGGTCGATGAAATAGACCAGGCGGTCCTGCTCCCACAGCACACCGTAATTGTGGAATGCGCGCGAAGCATCGCCGACCGCAAAATCGAAGCCGCAGGACTGGATCTTCTGGGTCGACTGAATCCGCCAATGCGTTGTCATGACGAGATCGCCGGGCCGCTCGCCGCGGCCTTCCAGCACATCGACCTCCGGCGGCCAGCCGCCGTCATCCGCTAGCATCCAGAACGCCGGCCACACCGCATGGCCGACCGGCACCTTGGCGCGGATCTCGAAATAGCCGAGCTTCTGTGCGAACGTGCCCTGCGTCGTCAGGATTCCCGAGATGTAATCGTTATTGAACAAAACCTGCTTCAACTCCGGTGGCGTGCGGCTGGCGACGATCGACAGCACACCATTCTCGACCTTGAACGGATCGAGCCCGAGCGGCACCCCCGCACGCCCGGCATAGCGCGGATCGACATAAATCTGCTGCTCGCCATTGGCGCTCGTCTTGCGCTTGAAGTCGGAGCCGTCGCCGCCCCAATAGCGCGCCTCCGGCCAGGCCGCGCCGCCAGCGTAATGCGGCACCCAGCGTCCGCGCGAGAGCGGATGCTCGTCGAAATCGTCGTTGAAGGTCCGACGCAGCGGCAGGAACGCGAGCGAAGAGGGATCGACTGTTTCCAGCTTACGGCACTCGATCGTGGAAGGATCGGTGGTGACTTGCAGCGACAGGCCGCTCGGCGCGTCATGAAGGGCGTCCTGCATGGCACTCGCTGCCGGCAAGGCCGACAAAACGATCGCAACCAGAGCGCCTATCGTCCCACGGTCGATCATCGCCCGCACATCGAACATATCAGGAGAAACTGCACAGACGTTAGCTCGCCCCTCACCGCACCGGCAAGCGCGCCCAACCGACGCGCGCGGGCGATTTCGAAAAGACATTCCCCCCTCACAAGAACCGACCGAAAATCGCGTCGCCACGGCACCAAGCCGGCAACCGACCAGCGCGGATCTGCGGAGTCTCCGCTCCGCCAGTAAGGCGCTACCAGCCGAAATCCTTCCCTATTCGTTACCGTCCCTTAAGCCTCCAATGGCAATTTGGCAGGAATCTGCGGACCCCACGCCGCCAATCCGACAGGTTCGAGGTCGCCGCCACCATGCTCGCCGAAACACTGGAACAGGTTCAGTTCTCGCCGTCGAAGCGGACGATCTATGTGCGCTTCGTGCTGGCAGCGCTGGCGGTGATCGTGGCGTTCAAGACGTTGTGGTTCGCGCGCTGGGGCGGCTGGGCGGCACGCGAACTCGCCGATTTCGACGCCTTCCACATCGTGGCGCAGCGCGTTTGGCGCGGCGACCTCGATCAAGTCTATCATTTCGAGGCGCTGCTGAAGATACAGCTGGAGGCCGCCGGCGGCGCGACCGGCTTCATGCCCTGGACCTATCCGCCGCAATACGCTCTCCTGCTCGCGCCGTTCGCGTTCCTTCCGGTCGGCGTCGGTTATCTCCTGTTCACGACCGCGACACTTGCGCTCTATCTTCTGACGCTGCGCGCGATCTCGGGCGCGAATTTTGCGCTCGCGCTGGTGATCATGTTTCCGGCGCTCGCGATTTCCATCGGCTGCGGGCAGAACGGCTTTCTCACCGGCGCGCTGATCGCGCTGGTCTGCCTCAACGTCGAACGGCGGCAATGGCTCGCCGGCCTCGCGCTCGGCGCCATGGTCATTAAGCCGCACCTTGCAATTGCAGTCGGCATCTATCTGCTGGCGACGCGGCGATGGCTCGCGCTCGCGACCGCAGCCGCCGTTGTGGCGGCGAGCTCGCTGATCTGCACATTCCTGTTCGGCTGGCAGATCTGGATCGGATGGCTAGGGGCAATCAGGGAATCGGCGAGCTTTCTCGAGCAGGGCTTCTATCCGATGTTTCGTATGATCTCGGCTTATGCCGCACTCTACAAGGCCGGCTTTCCGGCGAGCGCCGCCTTCTGGGGACAGGTTGTCGTCGGCGGCTTGGCCCTCCTCGCTGTCGTCGTCGGCGCGGGCCGCGGCCTATCGTCGAAATTCGCACTCGGCATCACCGTGATGGTGTCCGTGATGATCAGCCCCTATGCCTATGATTACGACCTGCCCATCCTCGGGATCGGCCTTGCGCTGGCGCTGCCCGATCTCGTCAGGATGGCGAGCCCGCGCGAGCGCGACGCGGCGTACGGGCTGATCCTGTTCGCAGGCGCCTATGGGTTGATGCAGTCGGGGCGGCTCGCCGTTCAATTCGGACAGAAGGCAGACCCCAACCAACATTTCGCACCGGCCCTCGGCGGCTTCGCGCTGATGGCATTGCTGATTCTGCTGTTGCGGCTGCTGTGGCACGGGACGCAGCCCGTGCCAGCCCTGCCGCGGGTCGCGCCCGTCACCAAATAGATTTTCGCGATCGGCGAAGCGGATCATCGCATTTGACGGAACCGGAAAGGTCGACACCCGTTCAATTGGGAGCGATGCGGCAAGCGCGCGCAGGCATACGCCCGCGCCTGCCACGGCGCAACCAAGGGAGGCACGCCATGGCCACAGCCGAGAAAGATCACGTCTACAAGATCCTGGAACTGGTCGGATCCTCGGAAACATCGATCGAGGACGCCATCAAGAGCGCGGTCAGCCGCGCCTCGAAAACCATCCGCGAGATGAAATGGTTCGAGGTGGTGCAGACTCGCGGCCATATCGAGAACGGTACGGTGCGCCATTACCAGGTGACGCTGCGCGTCGGGTTTACGCTGGAAGGGTGAGCCGGGCTTGCGCGCGGTAGTGGCCTTTTCGCCAGCAGTGAACGAGGTCAGGCGAGATCCACGCCGCGCCGCTCCGGGATCAGCACGAGCAACGCCACGATGTCGACGAGATAGAGCAGCGCAAGACCTGCGATCGCTGTTGGAAAGCCGTAGGCGGCACTGACGATGCCGACCACCAGCGGGCCGAAGCCGGCCACCGCGCGGCCGATGTTGAAGAACACGTTCTGCGCCGTGGCGCGCGCGGCGGTCGGATAAAGCTCGCTCATCAGCGCGCCGTAGCCGCCGAGCATGCCGTTGACGAAGAAGCCCATCACCGCTCCGCCGATCAGCAGCGCACCGGCGGTCGTGAGTTGCGAATAGACCACCACCATGATGGCTGCGCCGAGCATGTAGGTCAGGAACGCCGCACGGCGGCCGAAACGATCGGCTGCATGGCCGAACAGGAAGATACCAAGCGCCATGCCGGCGATGGTGACCGATGTCCAGAGCGCCGATTGCGTCAGGCCATAGCCGAACCGCGTCGAGAGATAATTCGGCAGCCAGATCATGATGCCGTAGTAGCCGAAATTCTGCACCGAGCAGAGAATGATCATGCCGATGCCGATCCGCCTCGTCTCCGGATCGGCCACGAGCGCGCGAAGTGACGAGCCGGCGTCTGCCGCCTTTGCCTGATGCGCGACGAAGACGTCAGGTTCGTGCAGCCTGCGGCGGATCGCGTAAGCGATCACGGCCGGAAACACGCCGAGCGCAAACATCCCGCGCCAGCCGATGATCGGCAACAGGACCGGTGTCACCAGGGCCGCCATGAGCACGCCGAACTGCCAGCCGAGCCCCACATAGGACGTGGCCCGCGCGCGCTTGCTCGCAGGCCAGGCCTCCGCCACCAGCGCCATGCCGATGCCGAACTCGCCGCCGAGACCGATCCCGGCAATGGCCCGGTAAGCCAGAAGGTCCCAATAGCCCTGCGCCAGCGCGCAGAGGCCGGTGAAGATCGCGAACAGGACGATGCTCCAGGTCAGAACCCTGACACGGCCAAGCCGGTCCGACAGCATGCCGAAGACAACGCCGCCGACCATCGCGCCGACCAGAGTGCCAGTCACCAGCGAGGCCGCCTGCGGCTGGGTGAGATGAAGGTCTTTCGAAATCGCCGCGAGCATAAAGCCGAGGATGAGGAGGTCGAACCCATCCATGGCGTAACCGAGCGCGGATCCCCACAGCGCCCGGCGCGCCTCTGCATCACGATCGGCCGCGGCCGTACCGATTGCGCCGAGAGTTACGTCCTGTACCTGGCTCATACGTCCCCCTACGCCAGCCGGTCCCTCGCGATCAAGGCCTGCGAGGACCTATGCACCGCACAACTCAGGCCAGGTGACACGCCACGAAATGCCCGCCCGCGCCTTCCTTCAGCTCCGGCGCGCTTTCCGCGCAGCGCGGCTGGGCAATCGGGCAGCGGGTGTGGAAGTGACAGCCTGACGGAGGCTTCATCGGGCTCGGCACGTCGCCCTTGAGACGGATGCGGTTGCGCTTGAGCTTGGGATCCGGCACTGGCACGGCGGAGAGCAGCGCCTTGGTATAGGGATGCTGCGGATTGCGATAGAGATCGCTCGCCTTCGCCAGTTCGACGATGCGTCCGAGATACATCACCGCGACGCGGTCGGAGATGTGCTCGACCACCGACAGGTCGTGCGCCACGAACAGGTAGGTGAGATTCAGCTCGGCCTGGAGATCTTCCAGCAGATTGATGACCTGCGCCTGGATCGAGACGTCGAGCGCGGACACCGGCTCGTCGCAGACGATCAGCTTCGGCTCGACCGCGAGAGCGCGCGCGATCACGATGCGCTGGCGCTGGCCGCCGGAGAATTCGTGGGGGTAGCGGCGCATGTGCTCGGCCTTGAGGCCGACCTTGACCAGCAGTGCCGCAACGCGCTCCTCGCGCTCCCTGGCGTTGGAGGCGAGGTTGTGGATGGTGAAGGCTTCGCCGAGGATCGAGCCGACCGTCATGCGCGGATTGAGCGAGGCGAACGGATCCTGGAACACGAGCTGCATGTTCCGCCGCATCGCACGCAGATCGTTGCCACCAAGCTGGCGCACGTCCTGGCCGTCGAACACCACCTCGCCATCGGTTGGCTCGATCAGGCGCAGCACGCAGCGCCCCGTCGTCGACTTGCCGCAGCCGGATTCGCCAACGAGACCGAGCGTCTCGCCGCGATTGACCGAGAACGACACGCCGTCGACCGCATAGACGGTGGCGAGCTGGCGCGACAGCAGGCCACCGAGCACGGGGAAATATTTCTTCAGGCCGCTGACGCGGAGCAAGGGCTCGCTCATGCCGCGCCTCCGACCTGCGGATCGCCGAGGTGACAGGCCATCCGATGGCCAGGCGCGATCTCGCGCAGCAGCGGCTCCTTCTCGGTGCAGACGTTCATGGCGAACTTGCAGCGCGGCGCGAAACGGCAGCCCACCGGCGGATCGATCAGGATCGGCACCGTGCCGCCGATCGCCTCGAGCCGGGTCTTGTGCTCGCTGTCGAGATCGATGCGCGGGATCGAGCGGATCAGGCCTTGCGTATAAGGATGGCGCGGATCGGCGAAAAGAGCGTCGACGCCGGCCTCCTCCACCACCTTGCCGGCATACATCACCACGACGCGCTGGGCCGTTTCGGCAACGACGCCCATGGCATGAGTGATGAGCATCACTGCCATGCCGAAGCGCTCTTTCATGTCCTGGAGCAAGTCGAGGATCTGCGCCTGGATGGTGACGTCCAGCGCGGTGGTCGGCTCGTCGGCGATGATCAGTTTGGGCTTGCAGGCCAGCGCCATCGCGATCATCACGCGCTGGCGCATACCGCCGGAGAACTGGTGCGGATAGTTGTGCACGCGGCCTTCGGCGTTGGGGATCTGCACCAGCTTCAGCATCTCGATGGTGCGCTCGAGCGCCTGCTTCCTGGTGACCTTCTCATGGCGACGCAGGCTCTCGGCGATCTGCTCACCGACAGTGAGCACCGGGTTGAGCGAAGTCATCGGCTCCTGGAAAATGAAACCGATCTCCTTGGCCCTGATGTCGTCGAGCTGGTTGCTCGTCAACGGCACCAGATCGCGGCCCTCAAAGATGATCTCCCCTGCCGCGATGCGGCCCGGCGGCATTGCGATCAGCTTCAGGATCGACATTGCAGTCACGGTCTTGCCGCAGCCTGACTCGCCGACGACGCAGAGCGTCTCTCCCTTGTTGATGGTAATGTCGACGCCATCGACGGCTTGGAGGATGCCATCATCCGTGGAGAAGTGGGTCTTGAGACCCTTGATCTCGAGCAGCGGCACCATCAGATCACCCGTCGCGCATCGAGCGCATCGCGCAGGCCGTCGCCGATGAAGTTGATGGCGACCACCGCGATGAAGATCGCGCCGCCCGGAAACAAAGCCCAGTGCGGGCCGATATCGAGGAAATCCTTGGCGTCGAACAGCAGCCGGCCCCAGGTCGGGGTATCAGGCGGGAAGCCGAGACCGAGGAAGGACAGCGTCGACTCCGCAATGATGGCGGCGGCGACGTCGATGGTGCCGGCGATGATCACCGGGCCGAGCGCATTGGGCAGAATGTGCTTCACCACCTGCCGCACCGGGCTGGCGCCGAGCGCACGCGCGGCCTCGACGAACTCCTTCTCGCGGATCGACAGGAACTGTGCGCGAACGAGACGCGCCACCGGCATCCAGCGCAGGCCGCCGATCACGAGCACGATCAGGATGAAGATGCCGCCCTCGGGGCCGAACATCGCTTTCAACCCGTCGCGAAACAGATAGATCAGCATCAGCAACAGCGGCAACTGCGGCAGTGACAGAAACAGGTCGGTCAGCCACATCAGACCGTGCCCAAGCGCGCCGCGCGACATGCCGGCGAGCGCGCCGACCAGCGTACCGATGCAGACCGAGACCAGCATCGCGGCGAGCCCGACGGCCAGCGAGATGCGGCCGCCGTAAATCATGCGCGCCAGGATGTCCTGGCCGAGATCATCGGTGCCGAAGGGATGGGCGAGTGACGGCCCCTGCAGGCCGGCGACGATATCGATGTCGTCGATCCTGACCCGCCAGACGAAGGGACCGGCCACCACCGCAAGGATCAGAATGAGGAGCAGAAACGCACTGACCACGGCAAGCCTGTGACGGCTGAAGCGCCGCCACGTCTCGCGCCAGGGCGAGTAAACGCGCCGCTCAGCGGAGCGAGATGCGAGGGTCAAGCCAGCCATAAAGGACGTCCGCGATGAGATTGAACAGCACCACAAGGCACGCGAAGACGAAAGTGACGGCCATCACCACCGGCGTGTCGTTGGAAAGGATGGAGGAGATCAACAGCGATCCGATGCCGGGAATGCGGAAGATCTGCTCGGTGACGATGGCGCCGCCGAACACCGCAGGCATCTGAAGCGCGATCAACGTGACCACCGGGATCATGGCGTTGCGCATCACGTGCTTGATGATGACCTTGGCCTGGCCGAGGCCCTTGGCGCGCGCCGTCGTGACATAGTCGAGCCTGATGACGTCGAGCATCGCCGAACGGACGAAGCGCGTCATCGATGCCGCCTGGAACAGGCCGAGCACGGCAACCGGCATGATCGCCTGCCGGATCATTTCCAGTACATAGTGGATGCCGGTGGCTTTGATGTCGGTGGTGTAGACGAACGGCAGCCAGTCCAGCGTGACCGAGAAGATGAGGATGAACAGGATGCCGGTGAAGAAGGTCGGCAGCGAGAAGCCGACGAAAGCGAGCGTGTTCGCGATCTGGTCGAACAGCGAATAGGGCTTCGTGGCGGCATAGACGCCGACGGGGATTGCGATGAGGAGCGCCAGTACCTGCGCCGAGCCGATCACATAGAGCGTGGCCGGCAGGCGCTGGAGGATCAGTGTGTCGACGTCCATCCTGCTGACGAAGGAGAAGCCCCAATCGCCATGCGCCATGGCAGAAAGCCAGTGCAGGTAGCGGAGATAGATCGGATCGTCGAGGCCGAACCTGGCCCGAAGTGCAGCCTGCACTTCGGGTGGCACGTTCGGATTGGTCGCCAACTCCGAAAACGGATCGCCGGGCGCGAGAGCCAGCACGAAGAACAGGACCGCCGAGATGCCGAGCAGGCTCGGAATAGCGATCAGGAGGCGACGCAGGACATACTGGCTCATGGGGAAGAATCCCGTCTATGCCCGCGCGATCAAGCCCCCCGATACCAGTCCTGGATGTTGTCGGTCCGGTTGGCCCAGCCCGAGATGACCGGCTGCAGCGTGGTGGCGCAGGCATCCACGGTAAGGCGGTGCATCACCGGGATGAACACGGTTTCCTGCCACAGCATGTCATTGCACTTGATGTAGAGCGCAGCGCGCTTGACCGGGTCGATCTCGGTCTCCGCAGCCTCGATCGCGGCGTCATAGTCCTTGTTGACCCAGCGCACGAAGTTCTGCCCCTGCCATTTGTTGTCTTTGCTGGCGATCTGGCTCGAGGTGTAGCGCTTCATGTGCAGCGCAGGATCCGGCTGCGTCATGGGGATCTGGAACTCCTCGATGTCGGTGTAGAACTTCGAATAGGTGTCGGGATTGGCGACGTCGGAGGAGAAGAACACCGAGGCGACGACCGATTTCAGCTCGACGTCGATGCCGGCCTTTTGGCAGGCCTGCTTGACGATTGCCTGAGTCTTCTGGCGCGGACCGTTGATCGAGGTCTGGTAGACGAACTTCAGCTTCTTGCCGTCCTTCTCGCGGATGCCGTCGGCACCGGCCTTCCATCCGGCCTTCTCGAGCAGCGCGATCGCCTTGTCGACGCTGAACTCCCATTTGGTGTTCTTGGACACGAAGTCGTCGGGACCATTGAGATAGTTCGCGGTGGTGCGACCGGCGCGGCCGTAAATAGCCTTCTTCACGGACTCACGGTCGACCAGCAACGCGAGCGCCTGACGCACCGCGGGATCCGACAGGGTCGGATGCTTGGTCTTCATCGAGGACCGTTCACCGTCAACCTCGGTGTTCGGATCGGTGAAGTTGATCGCAATGAACTCGATGTCGCCGCCCACGGCATAGGTGGTCTTGCCCTTGCCACCCTTCTCGAGACGCAGCAGTACTTCGTCCTCGACCTGCATGTTCCAAGCGAAATCGAATTCGCCGGTCTGGATCACCGCTCGCGCCGCGGAGACGGCATCGCCGCCCCCCCTTCATCTCGATGGTGTCGAAATGCGGTCGGTTGGGCATGTGGTAGTCGGGATTGAGCTCGCCGCGGATCAGGTCGCCCGGCTTGAACTCGACGAATTTGTAGGGGCCGGTGCCGACCGGGGCCAGATTGGCCGGCGCTTCGCGGGACTTCGATCCCTTGTAGTCCGCGAACAGATGCTTCGGCATGACGCATCCATATGCGCCGACGAACGCATTGGCCCAGAACGGTGTCGGATTCTTGAACAGAATACGGATGGTCAAGTCATCCACCTTTTCGACCGTCATGTCGGCATAGGTGCTGATGGAGACGGCCGCCGTGGCGGGGTCGCTGACATAGGCCCAGGTAAAGACGAAATCGTCGGCCGTCAGGGGCTTACCGTCGTGCCATTTGACACCGGGCTTGATCTTCCAGGTCACCGACTTGCCGTCAGCGGCAAGGCCGCCATTCTTGGTCGACGGGATCTCGGCGGCGAGAATTGGATTGAGGTGGCCCTCGACATCCCAGCTGGCGAGCGGCTCATAGAACAGACGCGAGCCGTCCTGATCCTTGGTGCCGGTGGCGAAATGCGGATTGAGCAGGGTCGGTCCCTGCCACCACAACAGCTTGAGCGGGCCGCCACCGCCGCGCTTGGTCGGCGGATACGGCGACGGGCTCTGGGCCATGGCGACGCCGCCGATGGCGAGGATCTGGTTGGCCAGGGGGGCGGTGAGACCGACAGCGGCCATGCGCTTGATGAAGGCGCGGCGATCCATCCGTCCGTCCTTCACCTTACCGATCATCGAACGCAGTTCTTTGTCCAGCATGGTTGTCCCCCGTCTGGTTCCCATATGAATGCGGGCGGCCGCGGAACGGCCGCCGGGTTTTGACTCGCGGTAGATGGCACACCGAATAGACCGCACGTCAACTGCGGCCGTGTGTGTGCAAACGATGTTTTGGCTGTCAGTTGGGCAAAACTTCATTCCGCAGCCCAACGGTTCGGCATTCCCGCGTCAAAATCCGCTGGAAACCAAGTTGCACTGCGAAAAATTTGTTCGCCAGATCAGACGAAGTATCGAGATGGAATTCTACGCCACGGACATATTGAGTGGCGGCGCGACGTGGTCCGGCAGCGGACAGACATAAGGCGTCTTGGTCGTCCGCTTCGTCAGATCGGCCTTCGCAGCCTTGATCAATTCCGGATCGGTCAATGCCTTGATGCCGAGCCCGGCCATGGCCTTGGCCGCCTGGACCATCGCCTTGTGGGCATGCGGGCTCTTGCCCTGCGCCACCACCTGCCAGGTGTGGAAGGGCGTGCCGATTGCAACCGTTGGTGCGTGAACCTGCACGGTCGGAACCACCCAGCTCACATCGCCCACGTCAGTCGAGCCGACCAGCGGGTTGCGCTTGGCATCGAGCGGCACCAGGAAATCGGCCAGCGGCCGATCCGTCGGCTCCATTCCGATCGCGTAGTAGACCGACGCGATGTCCTTGTCGGTCAGTGTCGCGCGGATCTGGCTGGCAAAGCCCTTGTCGCCGTCGTCGAAATGCGGCGGTCCGAGCTCTTCCATGACCCGGTGCAGCGCCTGCTCCAGCGGCGTGTTCGGCAGGATATTGGAGACTGCGGAGATGATCTTCATCTCGACCTTGGTCTCGGTCATCAAGGCCGCACCCTCCGCGATCTTGCTGACGCGCCCGACCAGTTCGTTCATGCCGGGAAGATCCCGGGCGCGAATGGAATAGCGGACGCGGGCGTGAGCCTGCACCACGTTCGGCGCAATGCCGCCGGTGTCCAGCAGTGCATAATGGACGCGCGCATCGCTCGGCATGTGCTCGCGCATGTAGTTCACGCCGACATTCATCAACTCGACCGCGTCTAGCGCGGAGCGGCCGAGATGGGGCGACGCTGCCGCATGCGAAGTGCGGCCGGTGAAGATGAAGTCGGCACGGGTGTTGGCGAGCGACGGCGTCACCGCGACTTCCCAGAAACTGTGCGGATGCCAGGTAATGGCGATATCGGCGTCCTCGAACGCGCCCGAGCGCACCATGAAGGCCTTGGCCGCGCCGCCTTCCTCCGCCGGGCAGCCGTAATAGCGCACGCGGCCGGGTACCTTGTTCTCGGCCAGCCAGTCCTTGACCGCGGTCGCGGCGAGCAGCGCAGCCGAGCCAAGCAGATTGTGACCGCAACCATGACCGTGACCGCCGGTCTCGACCGGACGGTGCTCGGCGACACCCGCCTCCTGGCTGAGGCCCGGTAGCGCATCGTATTCACCCATGAAGGCGATGACCGGCCCGCCCTCGCCCCATTCGCCCACCACCGCCGTCGGAATGCCCGCCACCTTCTCGGTGATGCGGAAACCCTGGTGGCGCAGCTCGGCGAGATGCTCGGCGGAGGAGCGCGCTTCGGTGTAGCAGACTTCGGGCATGCCCCAGACCTTGTCGCTGAGGTCGATGAAACGTCCCTTGATCGTGTCGATGCCACGCCAGATGTCGCTGCGGTTATCCATTGCCTTGGTCCGTGATTTCTTGGTCCAACGAAGCGGCAATGGTTAGCAGCTTCATTGGACCCCGCCTAGCATCTCGCGGGACACCAGCCATGCGACCGGTGCCGGATGGGCCGCCACCGAGCGACTTTGGACGAACAATTTCCGTCATCTTCGGCAATTCACGTCACGACATCTGGAATAGTTGCGGTCAAGTCTTTCAAGATGGCCTCCTCCGGCCTAAATTATGCTTGCTTCGCGCGTTGTTCCGCGGCCACGGCGGAACGATGCTCTCAGCCAGGAGAACTCCATGACCGTTCTGACCGAGTGGAGAGTGCCGCCCTCCAATCAGCCGCGTGCGAGCGACTACGGCTTCAATCTGGACCGTGCGCTCGCTTCCGTCGTCGGCGTCCACGCCATCATCCCGCCGGACGCCTTCAGCGCGGAAACGCTCGGCACCGAGCGCGCCGGCAACGGCGTCGTGATCGATGATGGGCTGGTGCTCACGATCGGCTATCTCATCACCGAGGCGGAATCTGTCTGGCTTCATCGCGGCGACGGACACGTCGTGGAAGGACATGTGCTCGGATTCGATGCCGTCACCGGCTTCGGCCTGGTGCAGGCGCTAGGCCGGCTCGACATCGAGCCGCTGCCGCTCGGCTCGTCCGCGGATGTCAGGATTGGTGACCGCGTCGTGGTCGGCGGCGCCGGAGGTCGGACACGCTCGGTCGCGAGCCAGATCGTCGCCAAGCAGGAATTTGCCGGTTACTGGGAGTATCTGCTCGACGAGGCCTTGTTCACCTATCCCGCTCATCCGAATTGGGGCGGCACGGGACTAATCAACGAGCGCGGCGAATTGATCGGCATCGGCTCGCTCCAGCTCGATCGCGAACGCGACGGCAAGGCCGAGCACGTCAACATGGTCGTGCCGATCGACCTATTGAAGCCGATCCTCGATGACCTCCGCAAATTTGGCCGCGTCAACAAGCCAGCGCGGCCATGGCTCGGGCTCTACTCGACAGAGATCGATAACCGCGTCGTGGTGATCGGGATTTCCGCCAATGGCCCCGCTGCTCGCGCCGAGCTCAAGACCGGCGACGTCATCCTCGCCGTTGACGGCGAGAAGGTCACGAGCCAGACGAGCTTCTACAAGAAGATGTGGTCGCTCGGCGCTGCCGGCGTCGACGTGCCTCTCACCGTGCATCATCAGGGCAGCGCGCATCATGAGGGCGTCACTTTCGACGTCACGGTGACGTCGACCGATCGCTTCAAGCTTCTGAAGGCGCCGAAGCTGCACTAAAAAATTGAACTAACTCCACCCAAAGGAAGCGGCAATGACCGAGGCCGTCGTTGACGACATCGTGGCCGTGCTGCCGCCATTGCTCAATGCACTGGAGGCGCTTGGCTACTTCGCCCGGCACTTGCATCCGCCGGCCTTCGGCTCGGTGATGAACGCGATCGGCACGCCTGACGATGCGTTGCAAAGCGCGCACGCCGCGATTGGGGAATGGCCGCAGCAGTTCGCGGGACTTCGCGAGCGGCTCGATCTTTCCTACAACGAGACGCTCGCCGCGTTTGCCGGCATCCGCGACGTCGAGCGTGGCAATGGCGATCTCGTCGCTGTCTTCCGCGCGCTGCGCCATCTCCCCCGCGCGCTTGAGGCGCTCTATCCCTTGTCGGTGCCATTCCCGCCAGTGAGCAATTTCTTCCTCAACACCTCCAATCGCGAGAATGAGGAGCTGCTATCACGACTTGAGGTCGGGCCGAGTGAGCACACCGGCATCTTCCACGATCACAACGAGCCCGGCAGCCGCGGCGGCTTCTCGATCTACGTGCCCGAATATTACACGCCCGATCGCGCCTGGCCGCTGGTGATGGCGCTGCATGGCGGCAGCGGCAATGGCCGCGGTTTTCTGTGGAGCTGGCTGCGCGATGCACGCAGCCAGGGTGCGATCCTGGTGGCGCCGACCGCGACCGGACAGACCTGGGCGCTGATGGGCGATGACACCGACACGCCCAACCTGATGCGCATCCTCGAAACCGTGCGCGGCCGCTGGACCATCGACGCCTCGCGCATGCTGCTATCAGGCATGAGCGACGGCGGCACCTTCTGCTATGTCAGTGGACTCGATGGCGCCTCGCCCTTCACCCATCTCGCGCCGGTGTCGGCAACCTTCCATCCGCTGATGGCGGAGATGGCCGACGCCACGCGGCTTCAGGGCCTGCCGATCTTCATCACCCATGGCAAGCTCGACTGGATGTTTCCGGTGCAGACCGCGCGGCAAACGCAAGCGGCACTCGGGGCCGCTGGTGCCGATGTCTGCTATCGCGAGATCGACGATCTCAGTCATACCTATCCGCGCGAGATCAACGCGGAGCTGCTGCAATGGCTGAACGGGGCGTGAACGAGGTGTCCTTACCCGCGCCCTACTCACGCGGAACCATTCACTCCGGGCCGACGTTATCCGCCCGACACACCGGAGGGTTCGCCATGCAGACTTTTCTCGGAATGATCCTGGGCGCGCTTCTGCTTGCTTGCGGCGTCTATGTCTATGATTCCATGCAGACGTCGTCCGTCGCCAATGGCGAGGTCGCGACCACCAATCGCACCATCGTGAACTGGGATGTCGCGAAGGCCGATTGGGACCTGCTGCGCGATCGCGCGCACAAGGACTGGGTCCGGATCTCGTCGAAGTAATTCGATCGACTGGACATGAACAAGGCGCCGTCGCGGGTCCGCGGCGGCGCCTTTGTACTGGCCTCGATCGGCGCAGCGATACGTCAGTTCATCTTGGCCTTGCGGGCGTCGGCGATGACCTGCTCGAATTGGTTCATGCTGAGCACGCCGGGGACGCGGTACTTGCCGACGATGAAGGACGGGGTGCCGTTGAAGCCGAAGGCTTCGGCCTGCTCGTTGTTGCGCTTGAGGATGGCGTCGATGTCTTTGCCATGCGCAGTGAGGTCGCCCTTGAGACGATCCATGTCGACGCCGACGGAGGCGAGCAGCTCGTTGATGCGCGATTCGGTCAGGCGCGAGCTGACGCCCATCATGGCGTCATGGGCCTTGTGATATTTGTCCTGGTATTTCGCGGCGAGCGCGATGCGGGCCGCCGTGACCGAGACCGGCCCGAGGATCGGCCAATCCTTCAAGACGAGCCTGACCTTGCCGTCGTCCTGGATGACCTGGCGCAACTCCGGCTCGAGCTTGCGGCAATAGGGGCAATTGTAGTCGGACCATTCAATGATACTGACGTTGCCATCGGGATTGCCGGCAACGGGTACGTCGGGATCGCGCAGCACCTTGGCTTCGGTCAGCACCTCGTCGTCACCAGTAGCCGCGCGTGCCAACGTGAGCCCACCAACCGCGAAGGCGCCCGCGCCCATCAAGGTCAGCGCCGTACGGCGCGTCGGCATGAGTCGCTTGTTTTCAGATCCAGCCATATCTCGTCCCGTTTCGGTCCCATCTCCGCAAATACGCGTCGAGACCTGCACTTGTTACGGCTTATATAGAGTGTCGCGAGGACGATGTCATCGCGCCAGCAGCGTAACCACCAGGGGGACCAGGAACGAGGTCACCAAAGCGTTCAAGCTCATGGCAATGCCGGAGAACACGCCGGCGATCTCGTCGACCTGGAACGCACGGGCCGTCCCGATGCCATGCGCGGCAAGCCCGGCGGCAAAACCGCGGGCGCGGAAGTCAGTCACGCCGGTGTGGTTCATCAGCGGTGTGACGATAATGGCGCCCATGATTCCGGTGAGGATCACAGCAACTGCCGTGAGCGATGGGTCCGCATGCAAGGATTCGGCGATACCCATGGCGACGCCCGCCGTGACCGACTTCGGCGCCAGCGACAGCACCACATCGCGCGGCAGGCCGGCGAGCTGCGCCAGCAGCACGACCGACACCACGGCCGCCACCGAGCCCACCACCAGCGCCACCAGCATGGGCACGATCGATGAAACTACGCGCCTACGGTTCTCGTAGAGCGGCACCGCGAGGGCGACGGTGGCGGGCCCGAGCAGGAAGTGCACGAACTGCGCACCAGCGAAATAGGTGGTGTAGGAGGTGCCTGTCACGAGCAGGAACGCCCCGATGATCCACATCGCATGCAGGACGGGATTGGCGAGTGGATGGCGCCGCGTCGCCAGCGACACGGCATCCGTGGACGCATAGACGAGCAGCGTCACCGTCAGCCAGAGCAGCGGTGATTGCGACAAGTAGACCCATAGCGAGAACGGATTGTCCTTCATTGGACATCCTCTTGTCGCAACAAAACGGCTGACCAGGCGGAAGGTCAGCACGGTCACCAGCAAAGTCATGACAACCGAGGCCGCAAGGATCAGAACGATGGCAACGCCATGAGAGGCGAGCAGATCGAGCTTCTGCACAACGCCGACGCCGGCAGGCACGAACAGCAGCGACAGATGCGCTAGCAGCCCCTTGCTCGCCGTCTCCACGCCGTCATTCCGGAGCGGCCCATGCGCCAGCAGTGCAAACCGGTCGCGGGCGAGCAGCAGGATCAGAAGCAGGAGCAGGCCGAGCACAGGCCCCGGCAGCGGCAGGCCGAGGCCGCGGACCACGGCCTCGCCGATCAATTGGCAGAGCAGGATGAGGCTGAGACTTGCGAGCATGGCGCATCAAGGGATGCGCCGCGGGGCTTGTCAATTGCCGCTAGGCGCGGGACGCGCGCGGTTCGTGCGAAGCGGTCGCGCGGGGCAGCATCGCCATCAGTGTGCCGGTCATGGTCGCGATCTGCGTGGTCTTGCCCTCGCATTCGGCAAAAGCTCTGGCTTCGCAGAAGGTGAGCGTGCGGCCGGGCTTGACCACCTCGGCCTTGAAGACAAAGCGTTCGCCGCGGGCAGGCGCAAGCAGCGTGGTCTTGAACTCGACCGTGAGGATATCGGCCTCGCAAGGCATCAGCGTGAAGGCGGCGACGCCGCAGGCATTGTCTAGCCCCGCGGTGATGATGCCGGCATGGACAAAGCCGTTCTGCTGCGTGAAGGCGGCCGAAATGCAGCATGGCAAGCTCGACCTCGCCCGGCGCGATGCGGACGATCACGATGCCGAGCGTGTGCATTGCCGGCTGCCGCTCGAACATCGCGATGGCCGCCGCACGATAGCCCGGGTTTTTCGGCTCGAACCCAGCCACGGCTCAGGCCTCGACCGGTTCGACAAGATAGCGCAGAGCGGTCTCGCGGATGGTCTCCGCGAACGGGGCGGATTTGCGGAGGCTGCGGTCCATATGCACCGCCGTGATCTCGCAGAACGCGGCGATCTGGTCCGTCTCGGCATTCGTCATGTCGTGCCGGAAACGGATCGACTTGTCGCGCAGCTCGAGCAGGTGACTGCGGACCTGGATGATGTCGCCGGCGAGCAGCTCGCGCTTGTAGGTGATGTTCTGCTGCACCGCGGCCATGCCGCGACCGGAGATGCGCAGATAGCTCGGCGTCAGCCCGAGCCGGGCGAACAGATTCCAATTGGCCTCGTCGAATTTGCCGACATACCACATGATGTTCATGTGGCCGACATGATCGCACTGCCAGGGACAGACCGTGCCGCGATAGGTCGCCTCCTGCTGCATCGTCAGTCCCGCCCTCGCTCATGTTTTCATTTTGATACGGTAGCGTATCAAGCGCGGAACGCGTTAGCAATACGGCACCGTATCAAGAACCGGTGAGGACTTCCTTCATGAACGACGGCAAAGGCGACGTCTGGGTCGAGGCAGGGTTCAAGGAGCTTGCCCGTGCAGGTGTCGAGGGTGTCAGGGTCGAGTTGCTCGCCAAGAATCTGGGCGTCACCAAAGGCGGCTTCTACCGCCGCTTCGCCGACCGCGCCGCGCTGCTCGAGGCCATGCTGGTGCACTGGCGCGAGGGCCGCTCGGCCTCGATCGCACAGCAGACCAGCCTCGACGGCGAAGCGCCCCGCGAACGGCTGAAGGCGGTGATCCAGCTCTATTCCGAGCGGCTTAATCCGGAAGGCATGGCGATCGAGCTCGCGATCAGGCAATGGGCGCGTTCAGACGAGAGCGCTGCGGCGGCGGTCGCAGGTGTCGACGCGGCGCGGCTCAGGCACGTGGCCGAACTCTATCGCGCGACCGGCCTCGCGGCCGAGGAGGCCGAGGCACAGGCCTTCCTGTTCTACTGCTTTATCTTCGGCCAGAGCCTGTTGTTCGTCGAGCGCGGCCCACGCAAGCGGTCGCAGCTCGTAGCGAAATCGGCCGAGAAGCTGCTGGACTAAAGCGATCCGAAAAAGGGTGCAGCGGCTTTCCGAAACGATCATGCTCAAACAATAGAAGAGGCCGGAGCCCTGGCTCCGGCCTCGACGTCATCTTGAAGCCTCAGGCTGCGCCTTTCAGCTTCTTGTTGCATTCGCTGTAATAGCCGCCGCCCTTTTCGATCCACTTCATGCCGCCATTGCCGTTGGTGGTCTTGTTGGCATTGTACTGGTCGACACAGGTGTGGAGGCGGGCCTTGCCGGCGGTCTCCTTGGCATATTTCGGATCAACCGCGTTCGGGAAGATCGCGGGGCCGGCCGGCATGGTCGGGGCCGGAGCAGCAGCGGGGGCAGCCTCCTTCTTGGCTTGCTTCGGCTCGGCAGCGGGCGGAAGCGCAGCCGGGGCGGCCGCAGCAGGCGCAGCGGCGGGTGTTGCGTCGGCGCCGCACTGGGCCTTGCGGAAGTCATTCCACTTCATGGTGCCGAGCGAACCGTCCTTCTTGGCGGCCTGATATTTCGCGCTGCACTCCTGCGAGGTCAGCGCCTGGGCTGGCGCGCTCACCACCAGCGCGGCAACGCCCGACACCGCAATTGCACACAACAATTTGGCTTGAATGGTCATCCTTGGTCTCCCTCAGGGAAGCAAACGAGGATTGCTATCCTAGCGTGCCGGCGACTTCGGACAAGGAAGCGATGCTGCTCGGGGCTAAAATATAGTGATCGCGCCGTTCAGGTTTATTCATGTGGCGTTCAGCAACGCGGGTCGACGTTCGCGGCCTCCGCAACTCTCGCAAGAAGAGCCACATCATGACCCTTGCCTCCCGCCTCGCCGTCGTCGCGATCGCATCCCTGTTCGCCACCGGCACCGCCTTCGCCCAGACCGCGGCGCCGGCCGCCAAGACCGATGCCGCCGCCACCACAGACAAGAAGGCGCCGAAGGAGCACTCGGCCGAGTCGCTGGAATGCTCCAAGCAGGCGGACGCCAAGGGCCTGCATGGCAAGGAGCGCAAGAAATTCCGCTCCGAGTGCATCAAGACCGCAAAGGCCGGCGGCGCCGCCATGCCAGCGCCGGCCGCCGACAAGAAGTAAATCCGTCACAATCCTCTCCTCGCGCTTGGCGAGAGGCGTACGCATTGCGGCATGACGTACCCGCAATTGTGCCCCTCTCGCCGATTTGCGATAAGGCGGCGTGAAGCAAATCACCGCCTCCCTTCCATTCGAATGGCCGAGCCGTGCCAAGGTTTTGAGCACCGCGGAAACGCTCATCATCGGTGCCGCCGGTGGCGTGGTCTTCCTGGTCGCGGCACTTCCGGGCGGCTTGATCTCCGGCTCGATGATCGCGGTCGGGATCGCCGCGATCGCCGGACGCCAGCTTGCGGTGCCGGCGCTCCTGACCCAGACCGTGCTGGTGCTGCTCGGCATTTCGCTGGGCTCGGTGGTCTCGCGCCATCTGATCCAGCAGGTCAGTGCCTATCCGCTGACCATCGGGCTTCTGGCGCTTGCCACCTTCTGCTCGACCTTCGGCTCCAGCTATTACCTCCAGCGCGTTCATGGCTGGGACCGCACCTCGGCCTTCCTCGCCGGCAGCCCCGGCGCGCTCTCGCAAATCACCATCCTGGCGGTTGAGCGCGGCGCCGATTTGCCTGGAATCGCGGTGGTGCAGACCATGCGCGTGATCATCCTGACCGCGGCGCTGCCGATGGTGCTGGCGATCGCAGGCATGGCGCCCTCCGTCTCGCCGTCTCTGACGACCGCGATCGCCTCGCCACTCGGTCTTGTGGGACTGGTTGCCGCTTCGCTGGCGGCGTCGTTCGTGCTGCGGCTCATCAAGTTTCCGGCGAGCTGGATGTTCGGCGCGATGATCGCCTCCAGCGTGCTGCACGGCGCGGGCTGGGTCGACGGCGGCCTGCCGAACTGGGTGCGCGGCGTGTCGCTGGTCGGCATCGGCGCGCTGATCGGCAGCCGTTTTGCGCGGATGCGCATCAAGACGCTGGCTGGCCATATCAATGCCGCGCTCGGCTCATTCGCCGTCGCCATTGCCGTCTCCGCCATCTTCGTCGGCATCGTCGCACTCACCACGCAGGTCAAGTTCTCGGACGTCGTCGTTGCCTTCGCGCCCGGCGCGATGGATGCGATGCTGGCGCTGGCGCTGACGCTGCACATCGATCCGATCTTCGTCGGGGCTCATCATCTGTCGCGCTTCGTGTTCGTCACGATCGCGACGCCTGGTATCGTGCACCTGTTCGGCCGCACCCAGGACGATGTCGACGACTAGCCGCCCTCTGCGGCGGCTTGTCCCTTCAGCGCGGCAAGCTGCGCCTCGAGCTCCGCAATCCGCTGATCCCTGGCGGCTAGCGCCGCCGCCACATCGGGAGCGTCGAACTTTTGCGGAATGTGCTGCGGGCAGTTGGTGTCCCAGGCCTCGATCTTGAAGAGAATCACCTGCTCGGGCCGGGCGCGATAGCCCTTGGGCATCAACTCATCCGTCAGCGCATCGTCATCCTCGACAACGCGCGCCTCACCCCAGATCTTCACCCGGCGGCGATGGGCGTAGTCCATCACGAAGATGTAAGCCTTGGCGTTCTCGGACAGGTTTCCCTGGGTGATGTATTGCCGGTTGCCGGCGTAGTCCGCGAAGGCGAGCGTTTGCTTGTCCAACACCTTCAAGAAGCCCTTCGGGCCGCCGCGATGCTGAATGTAGGGCTGGCCATCGGCCG
This sequence comes from uncultured Bradyrhizobium sp., assembly GCF_936928535.1. Taxonomy (GTDB): domain Bacteria; phylum Pseudomonadota; class Alphaproteobacteria; order Rhizobiales; family Xanthobacteraceae; genus Bradyrhizobium. Next base: position 68,798 of record NZ_CAKZHY010000170.1, read on the forward strand.
AAGCCGTCGCGAAGTAGAAGCTGTTGGCGTCACCCAGAAAAGCCGCGAGGTTCTCGTCGACCTCGGTGCGCCATCCCCGTTGCTCGGCATGGGCATAACCTTCGCGAGATCCCTTTCGGGTCTGGATTGATTTCACTGCCGGCGAGAAGGCGACGTCGCTGGCGTAGGTGCGAATTGCAGTCATCGGAATGTCTCCTGAAATCCCGGCGCATCGTTGCGTCTTTCTCCACTCGAAAATGGACCTTTCGACGATCAAAACAATCACCCTGCTTGACACTACATAATTGCGATATATGCAATAATGCCATGGACCGCCTTGAGGCAATGAATGTTTTCGTCACGGTCGCCGACCTGCGCGGCTTTGCGCCGGCGGCGCGCAAGCTGCGGCTGTCGCCCTCGGCGGTAACGCGGCTGATCGCAGCGCTGGAGGACCATCTCGGCGCGCGCCTGCTGCAACGGACCACGCGGCAGGTGAGATTGACCGACGTCGGCACGCGCTATCTGGAACGCGCGCGGCGGATTCTCGCCGACGTCGAGGAGGCCGACGGCTCGGCGCGGGAGGAGCGCAACCGGCCGAGCGGGCGGCTGGTGGTATCGGCCCCGGTCGGTTTCGGCCGGCTCCATGTCGGGCCTGTGATGACCGACTATCTCACGCGCCACCCCGAGGTCGTGGCCGAGCTCAGGCTATCGGACAATCTCGTCAACCTCGTCGAGGACGCCGTCGATGCCGCGGTGCGGATCGGTCATCTCGCCGATTCCTCGCTGGTCGCGCGCCAGGTCGGCGAGATGCGGCGGATCACGGTGGCAACGCCCGGCTATCTCAAGCGCCACGGCGAGCCGAGGACGCCGCAGGCGCTGGCCGAGCACCAGACCATTCTGTTCGGCCCCGCAACGGCGTGGCGCTTCACGCAAGATGGCCGCGACATCGAGGTGACGCCGACCCCGCGATTCACCAGCAACAGTGCCGACGCCGCTCTGCAATATGCGGAGGCGGGCGGCGGTATCACGCGCGTGCTGGCCTATCAGGCCGCCGAAGGTCTGAAGCGGGGACGGCTGAAGATCCTGCTGGCGAAATACGAGCAGCCAGCGCTCCCCATCCACATCGTCTACCCGACCTCGCGCCTGCTGTCGGCCAAGGTGCGCGCGTTCATCGATCTCGTGGTGGAGACGACGGACTGGAAGTTTGGCTAGGCTTTAGCCCTTCTTGGGCACCACCCGGAACGTGCCGCTGGCCCGTGCGATCACGACGCCGTCGGCCTTGATCAGGCTCTGTGCGAAGCAGATCGTCTTGCCGGTCTTGATCACCTCGCTCTCGATCGAACACCATTGGCCGATCTCGGCCGAGCCGACGAAATCGATCGACAGCGAGACCGTCACGAAGGAGGTGGTCCAGTTCGTCGCCTGCGCACAGCTATAGCCCATGGCGTTGTCGGAGAGCGCGGTGATCAGCCCGCCATGGATCAAGCCACGGCCGTTGGTGTGCGGTCTTGCCAGCCTGAGGCCGATAATGACGGCCTTGTCGGTCTTCTTCGCGTAGAGCGGCTCCCAGGGTTCGGTGAGCGGGCTCTTGCGGGAGAGCGGTTCGAAGCCATCGGGGATGTCGATTGAGGTCATTGATGTCTCGCGTCGCTGGTTTGTCGCCATTGAACGCGATGGACGTGACGAACGCATCAATTACAAAGTTTTAAACGGGATTTGCGCGCGTGTTTGAAATGAACGGCGCCGTCATTGCGAGGAGCTCTTGCGACGAAGCAATCCAGACTGCCTCCGCGGAAGGCTTCCTGGATTGCTTCGCTGCGCCCGCAATGACCTGCGGAGAGAGTACGACACCGTCTTGGCCGCCCCTAAAACGGCAAGCCCACATAGTTCTCCGACAGCGAAGTCATCGCCGCCTGCGATTGCGTGACGTAGTCGAGCTCGGCGATTTGGATGCGCGCGCCGATGCTGCCATTGTCGGGGAATTTGTGCAGCATCGAGGTCATCCACCAGGAGAAGCGCACGGCCTTCCAGACGCGTGCAAGCGCCTTGGCCGAATACCCATCGATGCCGGCGCTTGATTTCTCCTCGTAGAACTCGCGGAGCGCGCTCGACAGGTAATGCGCATCGCTGGCGGCGAGGTTCAGCCCCTTGGCCCCGGTCGGCGGTACGATGTGGGCGGCATCGCCGCACAGGAACAGCTTGCCGAAGCGCATCGGCTCGGCGACGAAGCTGCGCAAGGGCGCGATGCTCTTCTCGATCGAGGGGCCGGTGATGAGGCTGTCGGCGGCCTCCTGGTCGAGCCGGCGCTTCAATTCGTCCCAGAAGCGATCGTCCGGCCACTGATCGACATGGTCGTCGAGCGAGCACTGCACGTAATGCCGGCTGCGCTGCATCGAGCGCATGGTGCAGAGCGCAAAACCCCGGGCGTGGTTGGAATAGATCAGTTCGTGGCTGACCGGCGGCGTCTCGGACAAGATGCCGAGCCAGCCGAATGGATAGACCCGCTCGAACTCCTCGATCGCCGAAGCCGGCACGCTGGCGCGGCTAACGCCGTGGAAGCCGTCGCAGCCGGCGATAAAGTCGCAATCGAGCGTGTGGGTGACGCCGTCCTTGACCCAGGTTACACGCGTGTGACTACCGTCAAAATCATGCGGCTGCACATCCTTGGCCTCGTAGACGGTGGTGAGGCCGGCGGCCTTGCGCGCATTCATGAGGTCGAGCGTGACCTCGGTCTGGCCGTAGATCATGACGGTCTTGCCAGTCGCGGCCTTCATGTCGATGCGGTGACGACGACCGGCGAAGGCGAGTTCGATGCCTTCATGCACGAGACCTTCGGCGTGCGCCCGCACACCGGCGCCGACCTGGTCCAGCAGTGCGACAGTTCCTTCCTCCAGGAGGCCCGCGCGGATGCGACCGAGCACGTAATCCGGGCTCTGGCGCTCGAGAATGAAATTATCGATGCCGTATTGGTGCAGAAGTTGCCCAAGCAACAATCCCGCCGGCCCCGCCCCGATGATTGCGACTTTTGTCCGCAATACTTGCTCCTCCCGATCCTGTAGGCTTTTCGTCGCGGCTCGCTTGTCGCGTTGCTCCGCACAGGATAATTATAACATATAACGGTTTGGCAAAAGGGGAGGCTGGTCGCCGGGCAGCGACAAATCCATGCAACATCGCTGACGTAGATGACGCAGCACTTCCGGCTTGAACGCGCCGGACAATTAGATAACATGTTAACTAACGAGACCGGGCCATCGAAGCCCGCCGTCACAAAGAGGGAGAGACACGTGATGAGGAAGGCCTGTCTGGCTTTGCTGCTGGCAGCAAGCGTGACGCCTGCATTCGCGCAGGACAAAACCGTCGATTTGAAGGTCTCGCACTGGGTGCCGGCGTCGCACCCGCTGCAAAAGTCTCTTGAAGACTGGGTGGCCGCAGTCAACAAGGATTCCGGCGGCACCATTACCGGCAAGGTGTTTCCCGCCCAGCAGCTCGGCAAGGCGTTCGACCATTACGACATGGCGCGCGACGGCATTGCCGACGTCACCTATGTCAACCCCGGTTACCAGCCCGGCCGCTTCCCGATCATCGGCGCCGGCGAATTGCCGTTCCTGATCTCGGACGCAAAGGGTGGTTCGGAGGGTCTGGACGCCTGGTACCGCAAATATGCCGAGAAGGAGATGAAGGACGTCAAGTACTGCCTCGCCTTCGTCCACTCGCCTTCGTCCTTCCACTCGCGCACCAAGAAGATCGTGATGCCGGAGGACGTGAAGGGCATGAAGATCCGCCCCGCGCACGCCACCATGGCGAACTTCGTTACCGCGCTTGGCGGCACCAACGTGCAGTCCTCCGCCCCTGAAGTGCGCGACATCATCGAGCGCGGCGTCGCCGACGGCGTCACCTTCCCCTGGGGCTCCCTGGTGCTGTTCGGCATCGACAAAGTGACCAAGTTCCACATGGACGCGCCGCTCTACACCACGACCTTCGTGTTCGTGATGAACAAGGACAAGTACAATGCGATGTCCGACAAGCAGAAGGCCGCGGTCGACAAGAACTGCTCGACCGAGATGGCGGGCGTGGTCGGCGAACACTGGGGCAAGTTCGAAGATGCCGGCATCGACAAGGTGAAGGCGGAAGAAGGTCACGAGGTCTACAAGCTGACCCCTGACCAGACCGCCGCCTGGAAGAAGGCCGCCGAGCCGCTGGTCAAGACCTGGAGTGATGGCGCCAAGAAGGCCGGCATCGATCCCGACGCCGCAATGGCGGAATTGAAGGCGTCGCTGAAGAAGTACAACGCATTGGCGGAGTAATACCGCGACCTCCTCTTCTCCCTCGCCCCGTTCTTACGGGGGCGCGACGAGCTTCGCTCGCGCTGAGAGGGTTGGGGTGAGGGGCTGTCTCCGCAAAGAAAGTGACAGACGGACTCGCGGAGAGTCCCCCTCACCCGGAACCCGCGCTTACGCGCGCATTCCGGCCTCTCCCCGCACGCGGGGAGAGGCGAAGTGCGCGGCGAGATCCGGATCAAGACCATGACAGCACATGACGAGATAATCCCACCTAGACGCTCCTGGATGGACCGCGTCATCGACACGATCGAATGGATCGCCGCCGCCTTCGTCGGCATCGTCGCGCTCGACATCTTTCTGTCCGTGCTGCTGCGCAACACGCTGAACTATTCGATCCCTGATTCCTTCGACATCGGTCGCATGCTGCTCGGCATCCTGATCTTCTGGGGCATCGCGGCAACCTCTTATCGCGGCACGCACATCACGGTCGATCTGGTCTGGGGCAATGTCGGACCGCGCTACCAGCGCTGGATCGACGTGTTCGCGACGCTGGTGCTGCTGTTCGTGGTCACGGTGCAGACCTGGACGCTGTTCGACAAGGTGCGCGGCACCTACAACGACAACGTCCAGACGTTCGACATGCACATGCCAACCTGGCCATTCTTCGCAATCGCCTGGATCGGCGACGTCTCGGCCGTTCTGCTGATCGCGATCCGCACCTACCGATTGATCTTTCATCCCGAAGACATGCACGATCCCAAGCTGAAGGCGACGGAATAATCATGAGCACCGATGCCGTCGCCGTTATCGGCTTCATTTCCCTGTTTGCCCTGATGCTGCTGCGCGTGCCCGTCGGCATGGCGATGGGCCTCGTCGGCGTCTCCGGCTTCTCCTATCTGGTCGGCGCGACGCCTGCGTTGAAGCTGGTCGGCCAGACTTCGATGCGCACGGTCACCGACTACACGTTCGGCGTCATCCCGATGTTCCTGCTGATGGGCTCCTTTGTCAGCAATTCCGGCATGAGCCGGGAGCTGTTCCGCGCCGCCAACGGTTTTGTCGGACATTTGCGCGGCGGGCTTGGCATCGCGACCGTCGGCGCCTGCGGCGGCTTTGCCGCGATCTGCGGCTCTTCCGTCGCGACCGCTGCGACCTTCTCCGCCGTCGCCTATCCCGAGATGCGCCGCTTCGGCTATCCGCAGTCGTTTGCCACAGGCGTGATCGCGGCCGGCGGCACCCTCGGCGCGATGCTGCCGCCCTCCACCGTGCTCGCCGTCTACGGCATCATCACCGAGCAGGACATCGGCAAGCTCTTCATCGCCGGCATCATCCCGGGCCTACTGGCGATGTCCATGTACATGATCACGATCTTCCTGATCGGCTATTTCCGCCCCAACTTCCTGCCCAAGGGCAAGGTGCTGCCCTGGCGGGAGCGTTTCGCCGGGCTGAAAGACATCTGGGCGCCGGTCCTGCTGTTCGTGTTCGTGATCGGCGGCCTCTACGGCCTGCCGTTCCTGCCGCGTTTCACCCCGACCGAGGCCGGCGGCGTCGGCGCCACCGGGGCTTTCATCATCGGCGTCGTCACGGGGCGGCTCGATCGGGAGAAGATCCTGGCCTCGCTGCTCCAGGCGACACGAACCGCGGCCGCCGTGTTCACCGTGCTGATCGGCGCGCTGATCTTCGGCTACTTCCTCACGGTGACGCAGACGCCGCAGAAGGTGACCGAATTTCTCACTGGCCTTGGCCTCGGCCCCTACGGTGTGCTGGCGCTGATCATGGTGATGTATCTCGTGCTCGGCTGCCTGATGGACGCCATGGCGATGATCATCCTGACCGTGCCGATCATCTTCCCTGTCATCACGCATCTCGGCTTCGACCCGATCTGGTTCGGCGTCATCATCGTGATGACGGTCGAACTCGGCCTGATCCATCCGCCCGTCGGCATGAACGTCTTTGTCATCAAGAGCGTGGTGAAGGACGTCTCGTTCTCCACCATCTTCAAGGGCGTGATCCCGTTCGTTGCGACAGATCTCGTGCGCCTGGTGATCCTGATCGCCTTCCCGCTGCTGGCGACATGGCTGCCGACGCGAATGATGGCGCACTAGGGAGGCGGAGCGATGACGACACCGACGCTTGAAACGAAGTACAGCTTCACCATCACCGCCCGCATCGGCGATGTCGTCACCGCCGGCGAGACCGGCATCGGCGTCCGCCGCATCATCCCGATCATCGGCGGCGAGGTAACGGGCGCGATATCAGGCAAGGTGCTGCCCTTCGGCGCGGACTTCCAAACCATCCGCCCCAACGAGCTGATCGACCTCGAGGCCAAATACGCCTTCGAGACCGACGACGGCGCCGTCGTCTATGTCGAGAACAAGGGCATGCGCTTCGGGCCGGTCGAGCTCTTGCAAAAGCTCAAGCGCGGCGAGCCCGTCGATCCCAAGCTGATCTATTTCCGCACCGTGCCGAGATTCGAGACGGGTCACGAGAAGTATCGCTGGCTGATGGAGCACATTTTTGTCGGCTCAGCCGCGCGGCATGCGGATCGCGTGGTGATCGACGTGCATCAGGTTGGCTAGCCTCATCCATTGACCGGCAACCAAATGTGTATAAATACACACGATGGATTGCCGGGATATCATCTCGGCCCTTCAAAAGGACGGCTGGGTCCAGGTGGCTCAGAAGGGCAGCCATTTGCAGTTCAAGCCCCCCTCGAAGACGGGTTGCGTCACGGTCCCTCATCCCAAACGGGACATTCCCCTCGGCACGTTGAAGAGCATTGAGAAACAGTCCGGCCTGAAGTTGAGGTAAGATGCGTCACTATATCGGTCTGATCCATAAGGACGTTGACAGCGATTTTGGCGTGTCGTTTCCCGACCTCCCGGGAGTCGTGACGGCGGGAGCAACTCTGGACGAAGCGCGTGACATGGCCGAGGAAGCCCTGGCGCTGCATCTCGAGGGCATGTCCGAAGACGGAGAAGCGATCCCCGAGCCTTCATCACTCGAGGACATCATGTCGAATCCCGAAAATCGCTCGGGCGTTGCCATTCTGGTGTCGGTCAAGGAGGCCCAGCCAAAGATCGTGCGCGTCAATGTCACCCTGCCCGGCGACGTCCTGGAGCAGATCGACAAATATGCAGAAGCGCATGGCTACACGCGCTCAGGCCTGCTTGCGCAGGCCGCGAAGAAATTGATGACCGACGCCCGCTGAGGCGCTTCCGCATATGACGCGGTAGCAGTCCGATTGCCCTGCCACGCCACGGAGTCCTCTTCGGCCGCCAAGGCTGACCATATTGACTCCCGCCAAATTCGTTATACAACATAACTATTCTGATAAGGACGCAAATGACACAGGGAAACGCCGAGACCGCTGCCGCGGGCGCCTCCGGGTTGCTGCAAATCGAGAGGGTGGACCGGGTTCTGACCGTGGGTCTGAACCGGCCGGCCAAGCGCAATGCGCTCAATGACGGCATCATCCTCGAAATCGGCGAATGTTTTGCGTCCCTGCCCGAGGATATCGGCGCAGTGGTCATTCACGGCATCGGCGACCATTTTTCCAGCGGCCTCGACCTCTCCGAACTCCAGGACCACGACGCCACCGGCGGCCTCTTGCATTCGCAGATGTGGCACCGGGTATTCGATCGCATTCAATATAGCCGCGTCCCCGTCATCGCCGCGCTGAAGGGCGCCGTGATCGGCGGCGGGCTGGAGCTTGCCTGCGCGGCGCATATCCGCGTCGCCGAGCCCTCGACCTATTTTGCCCTGCCTGAAGGGCAGCGCGGCATCTTCGTCGGCGGGGGTGGCTCGGTGCGGCTGCCGCGCCTGATCGGCGTCGCCAGGATGATGGACATGATGCTGACCGGTCGCGTCTATAGCGCGACCGAGGGCGCGTCCTACGGCTTTGCGCAATATGTCACCGAGGCCGGCAACGGGCTTCCCAAGGCGCTGGAGCTTGCGACCAAGATCGCGTCCAACGCGCCGCTGACGAATTTCGCCGTGCTCCAGGCGCTGCCGATGATCGCGGAAGCCAATCCGCAGACGGGTCTTCTGATGGAATCGCTGATGGCCACCGTTGCGCAGAGCGACAAGGAAGCAAAACGCAGGATCCGCGAGTTCCTCGAGCACAAGACCGCCAAGGTAAAGCCGAAGTCATGAGCGCACAGCCGTCCTCGCCCAGCGCAGAGCGCAGCGTGAGCAATTCTCCGCTGCGGCCGATCTCGTTCGGCGATCCCGTCGTCGACGTCGAACGGCGCGCCGATGGCACGATCTATCTGCGGCCGAAGCAACCGCTCGGAAATTATCCCGTCCGCATCACCGATCGTCTGCATCACTGGGCGACGACGACGCCGGACCGCATCTTCATGGCCGAGCGCGAAGGCGGCCGCGGCTGGCGCAAGATCACCTATGCCGAGCTACTCACCGCGAGCCGGCATATCGCCTCAGGCCTGATCCAGCGCGGCCTGTCGGCGGAGCGGCCGGTCGTCATTCTCTCCGGCAATTCGATCGACCACGCATTGCTCGCCTTCGGAGCCTTCTATGCTGGCATTCCGTTCTGCCCGGTGTCGCCGGCCTATTCCCTGGTGTCGAAGGATTACGGCAAGCTCGCATACTTGATGAAGCTGCTGACGCCAGGCCTCGTTTTCGCAGAGGATGCCGACAAGTTTGCGGACGCGCTCGCTGCCAATGTCTCGCTCGGCACCGAGATCGCGGCGTCCTACGGCCAAGTGCCGGGCCGCGACGTCACCCTGCTCGCCGACCTGATGGCAACGCCTGTTCGCGGCGACCTCGACGAGCTGCATGAGAAGATCGGGCCCGACACGATCGCAAAATTCCTGCTGACGTCGGGCTCAACGGGCAATCCCAAGGCTGTCATCAACACCCAGCGCATGATCTGCGCCAACCAGGTCATGCTGCGCGAGACGCTTGCCTTCCTCAAGGATGAGCCGCCTGTCATCATCGACTGGTTGCCCTGGAATCATACTTTTGGGGGCAACCACAATATCGGGCTGACGCTGTACAACGGCGGCTCGATGTATCTCGACGCCGGCAAGCCGATCCCCGGCGGCATCGAGGAAACCGTGCGAAATCTCCAGGAGATTTCGCCGACGGTCTATTTCAACGTGCCCAAGGGCTACGAATCGCTGCTGCCTTATCTGCGCGACGATCAGGGCCTGCGTGCAAAATTCTTCGACCGGCTGCATGCGATGTTCTTCTCCGGCGCGGCGCTGTCGCCGTTCGTCTGGGACAGTCTCGATGAGCTCGCGGTGAAGGAAAAAGGCTACCGCGTGCCGATGCTCACGGGCCTTGGCGCGACCGAGACTGCGCCGTTCTTCATGTCGGTCAATCCGCGCACCAGCCGCTCCGGCCATGTCGGCCTCCCCGTCTCTGGCAACGAGGCGAAGCTGGTGCCGAACAACGGCAAGCTCGAGGTCCGTGCCAAGGGGCCGAACGTGATGCCCGGCTACTGGCGCCAAGCCGACATCAGCGCAAAGTCCTTCGATGAAGAAGGCTTCTACAAGATGGGCGATGCGCTCAAGCCCGCCGACCCCGACGATCTCAACGCCGGCTTCGATTTCGACGGCCGCGTCAGCGAGGACTTCAAGCTCGCGAGCGGCACCTGGGTCAGCGTCGGCCCGCTGCGTGCGCGCCTCACCGCCGCCTGCGCGCCGCTGGTGCGCGACGTTGTCATCGCCGGCATCAACCGCGACGAGGTCTCCGCACTCGTCGTCCTCGATCTCGACGGCTGCCGCCTGGTCAATCCGACGCTACCGGCCGACAATCTCACCGTTACCGCACGCGACCGCCTGGTGCGGGAGGCTTTTCGCGAGCGCCTGACGCGCTTCCTCAGCCAGGCCACCGGCTCCTCGACGCGCGTCACGCGCGCGATCCTGATGGACACACCGCTCTCGATCGACAAGGGCGAGGTTACCGACAAGGGCTCGATCAACCAGCGCGCGGTGCTGGAGCATCGCGGCGCCCTGATCGAGGAGCTCTATGCTGCCAATCCATCGGACCGTGTGATATCGGTCGCTTAAGAAACCATCGCACCAGGAGAACGCCATGTTGTTGAAGGATCAGGCAGCCATCGTCACCGGCGGCGCATCGGGGCTTGGCGCGGCGACCGCGCGGAAACTGGCGGCGCAGGGTGCCAAGGTCGCGGTGTGCGATCTCAACGCCAAGCTCGCAGAAACCGTTGCCGCCGAGATCAAGGGCGTCGCCGTGACCTGCGACGTCTCCGACGCCGCGTCCGCCGAAGCTGCGATCGCACAGGCGACCAAGGCCCATGGGCCGGCCCGCGTGCTGGTCAATTGCGCCGGCATCGGCGTTGCGAAGCGCGTCGTCGGCCGCGACGGCCCGATGGCGCTCGCCGATTTCGACAAGGTGATCAAGGTCAACCTGATCGGCACTTTCAACATGCTGCGCCTGGCAGCGACCGAAATGTCCAAGCTCGAGCCGCAGGCATCAGGCGAGCGCGGCGTCATCATCAATACGGCGTCCGTGGCTGCCTATGACGGCCAGATCGGGCAATCGGCCTACTCGGCCTCCAAGGGCGGCATCGTCGGCATGACCTTGCCGATCGCACGCGAGCTGGCGCAGTTCGGCGTCCGCGTGCTGACCATCGCGCCCGGCCTGTTCCTGACGCCTCTACTGGCCAATCTGCCGCAGGAAGCGCAGGACTCGCTCGCCGCCGCGATTCCGTTCCCGCGCCGGCTCGGCAACGCCGACGAGTTCGCCGCGCTCGCGCTGCACATGGTCGAGAACTCCTACCTGAACGGCGAAGTGGTGCGCCTCGACGGCTCGCTGCGCATGGCGCCGAAATAGGGCGCGCAACGCATGTTCGTGAACCGGCGCGACGTCCAGATCCAGTGGGGCGACTGCGACCCCGCCAATATCGTCTACTATCCGCGTTATTTCGCGATGTTCGACGATTCGACGTCGACCCTGTTCGAGGTCGCCGGTTTCTCCAAGCAGGACCTGGTCCGCAAATACGGCTTGGTGGGCATCCCCATGGTCGACACGCGGTCCAAGTTCTACATCCCCTCGACCTATGGCGACTGGATCACCATCGAAACGAAGATCGAGAGCATCAAGCGCTCGAGCTTCGAGGTGAAGCACAACGTCTACAAGGGCGAGGCGCTCGCCATCGAAGGTTTTGAGACCCGCGTTCTGGTCGGCCGCGACCCCGTTAACCCCGACAAACTGAAATCGGCACCGTTTCCGCCGGAAATGGTAGCAAAATTCACTGGGAGTTAGAGTCTGGAGCTAAATCGCCGCATCGCCAAAAGACGGGGCTGAATTCATCCCCGATTTCTGCTTTCAAACAAAAACGCCAAGGGAGGAATTGATGAAACGCTTTTACCTGACCGCCGCCATCGCGGCGGCGACGCTGGCACTGCCGGCCTTGCCTGCACTCGCCCAGACCGCCGAAATCACCATCGGCATCACCACCACCACGACCGGCCCCGGCGCCGCGCTCGGAATCCCCGAGCGCAACGCACTGGAATTCGTGCCGAAGGAAATCGGCGGCGTGCCGCTGAAAGTGATCGTGCTCGACGACGGCGGCGATCCCACCACCGCGACCACCAACGCACGTCGTTTTGTGACGGAATCCAAGGCCGACATCATCATGGGCTCGGCGCTGACGCCGCCGACGATCGCAGTCTCCAACGTCGCCAATGAAGCGGGCATTCCGCATTTCGGCCTCGCGCCGTTCCCGATCACGCCGGAGCGCATGAAGTGGTCCGTGGCGATGCCGCAGCCGATTCCGATCATGGGCAAGGTGCTCTATGAGCACATGAAGGCGCATAACGTGAAGACGGTCGGCTATATCGGCTACTCCGACTCCTACGGCGACCTCTGGTTCAACGACTTCAAGGCCCAGGGCGTGCCGATGGGTCTCGCTCTTGCGGACGAAGAGCGGTTTGCACGTCCCGATACTTCGGTGACCGGACAGGTGCTGAAGCTCGTCGCCGCCAATCCCGACGCGATCCTGGTCGGCGCCTCCGGCACTGCCGCAGCACTGCCGCAGACCGAACTGCGCGAACGCGGCTATCAAGGCCTGATCTACCAGACCCACGGCGCGGCCAGCATGGACTTCATCCGTATCGCCGGTAAGGCGGCCGAAGGCGTGCTGATGGCATCAGGACCGGTGATGGATCCCGAAGATCAGCCGGACACCGCCCTGACAAAGAAGCCCGGCACGGCGCTGAACGCCGCCTATGAAGGCAAATACGGCCCGCACAGCCGCAGCCAGTTCGCCGGGCATTCCTACGATGCGTTCGAGATCCTCAAGCGCGTCATCCCTGTTGCGCTGAAGACGGCAAAGCCCGGCACGCCGGAATTCCGCGAGGCCATCCGCCAGGCACTGCTGTCGGAGCGGGAGATGGCGGCCAGCCAGGGCGTCTACAACTTCACCGAAAAGGATCGCTACGGCCTTGACGACCGCTCGCGCATCCTGCTGACGGTCAAGGACGGCAAATACACGCTCGCGAAGTAAGCGGCGACGGTCTACGAAACGACGAGAGCCGGCCCATCAGGCCGGCTCTTTTCTTTTGCACGTCGCGCGATTGCGTCAGGCTGCCTGGCGCAGCGGCGTCCAGGCGAACTCCGGATAATAGATGTCCATCATCCGGTCGACATAGGCGGTGAGGTTCGGAAATCCCTCCGCGCGGTCGCGCAGGCTTGACTCGAAGAACGGCGTCAAAATGCCGGCGAGCGCGCCGAACGCGGTCGCATCGACACCGCTGGGCTTGTCGCCCATCAGATAGGATTTGTCGCCAAGCTGCACCGACAATGCGAACAGCGAACGCACGGCGAGATCGACATCATCGTCCGGTCCATGGCGACCAAGACCGGAGAGCAGATAGTTCTCGGCGACGCGGAACTGCGCATCCTCGCGCAGCTTCTCTCTGGCGTGCTCCGGCGCGCCGTCGAAGAAATGCGCAGGCCCCTTGGCAAAATTGAGCGGATCGACCCAGCGTGCGCCGACCAGCGCCCAGTAGACGTGATGCTCGATCATGCGCTCGAATGCCCAGGCCTGTGCGCGCTCGGCCAAGGAGAGGCCGGCATCGAAGTCGAAGCCGTAGCGGCGCTCGATATGAGCGCGAATGAAGGTCGAATCGGCCACCGCCTCACCGTCATCGTCGATAAAAGGCAGCTGCCCCTTGGGGGAAGCCGGCGGCATGGCGCGCTCCTTCCGGTACGGCAGTCCCGCCATCTTGAGCTGCACCTCGGTCTTGGTGACGAAGGGGCTGATTTCCGGCAGGCCGAAGCCGGTGCCGAAGCCGTAAAGCGTGATCATGCGAGCTCTCCTGAACCTGCCGAAAGAGTGGACGGAACCTAGTGCCGGGCTGCTGCCACCATGGTGGCAGCAGCCGTGATATCTTCTGCGAAACGGGCCCCCCGCCAGGCGCGACCCATCACATGGCGGGCCAGCGCGTCCGCAGCCTGGATCAGCGAACGTGCCACCACGGTTGCGAGCGCGAGGCGGAGGTCGGCGGCAGGGAGTTCGAGAAACATGAAGCGGCCGAAGACTCTGGCATGCAACGAGGCCTGCGCTCGCCACAGCGGACCAGCCAGGCCAAGATGGATTGGAGTGATCATGGACAAACCCTCTTCAGTCGATGTGTTGTCCCGGTATAGAACTCCCCTGCTGCCAACATCCTGTCAGCATGCACGCGCCGTTTTCTGATTCGTCCCCGAGAAGAGAATTGTCATGAGACGCGCCGACCGGCTGTTTCAGATTATCCAGGTGCTGAGGCGGACCCGTAAGCCGCTGACTGCGGACGCGATTGCGGCTGAGCTCGAGACCTCGAAGCGCACGATCTATCGCGACATCGCAACGTTGATGGGCCAGCGCGTGCCGATCCGCGGCGAAGCCGGCATGGGCTACATCCTGGAAAAGGGATTTGACCTGCCGCCCTTGATGCTGACACCAGACGAGATCGAGGCGGCGGTGCTGGGCGCGCAATGGGTCGCGGGCCATGCCGATTCCGCGCTGGCGCGCGCGGCCGAAGACTTGATGGCCAAGATCGCCGACACCGTGCCTGAGCGGCTGCGCCCCTTCGTGCTGGAGCCGGCGAGCCGCGCGCGGCCAAGCTGGAACAGGGAGCCGGACCGTCTGGACATGGCGCGTACGCGCACGCAAATCCACGAAGGCAAGAAGATCATGCTGCGCTACCGCGACGAACAGGGTCGCCCCAGCGAACGCATGATCTGGCCGATCTCGGTCGGCTATCTCGAAGCCGTCCGCCTGCTCGCCGCCTGGTGCGAGCTACGCAGCGACTTCCGCAGCTTCCGCACCGACCGCGTCGTGGATGCCACCTATCTCGACGAACGATACCCTGAAAGACGCGACGTGCTGCGCGCGAAATGGCGGCAGAGCCTGGTCTGGGGTCCGCCGAAAGACACATGACGCCAATGGAAGAGATCGATCAGTCGAGCTACTGCCAGAGCTGCGGCGCCTGCTGTGGCTATTCGCAGAACTGGCCGCGCTTCTCGATCGAGAGCGACGAGGAGCTTGCGTTGATCCCGGCGGCATTCGTCAACGCGCGCCAGTCCGGCATGCGCTGCGAGGGGGATCGCTGTTCGGCGCTGCAGGGAGAAATCGGCAAGGCCACCAGGTGCAGCATCTATGCGGTGCGGCCGGAGGTGTGCCGCACCTGCATGCCAGGCGACGCCGAATGCGCGATGGCGCGGCGGAAGTTCGGGCTGCCTGTTATAGCTAGCGCATGATCCGGAAAAGTGTGCAGCGGTTTTCCGCCAAGATCATGCGCCAACAACGAGCCGCTTAGGCGGGAACGGCTTCGCTGATCTCGTCATCGATTTCGTCGTCCAGCGGTGCGAGCACCGAGAGCGGCTTGGTCGACAACGTGATCGGCTTCCGGCCCCCTGACAGCGACGGCGACGATTTGGCCGAGCCTTCGCGCGACAGCGCGTAGAGCGTCGAGCCGACACGGCCACCGCTTTCGATCAGGTCGCGCTCGCTGCAGCTGCTCGCGATCGCGACAGCCAGCGAGTGCAGATGGCTACGGCGATAGCAAAACAACGCCAGCCTGGCGCGGACGTCAGGGGAAACACTCTCAACCAGCCTCGGCAGGCCGCTTTCATTGGCGCGGTACATCTCGCCAAGAAGCTCGTCACGAACCGGGCAGAAATCGCTTTCAAAAGCGTCGCGGCTTGAAAACATTGTAGTTCTCCCTCGTGTCGGGAAGATGCAGCGCAATTCTCTAATGAAAGGTTAACCACCCTGGGCGGTAGTCACCCGGGGTCCTTGCGCGTGGGGCGCGAATCAGTCGGCGCGATGGCGCCTGCTGCCTGCCGTCATTCCGCGGCGATCCGGCGGCCCGAACCCGGTGTTTCCAGGTTGCGGGTCTCGCTTCGCCGCTCGGAACGACCGTGCCAGCCTCAGTTCGCCGCCATGAAAATGGAAAGGCCGAAGCCGGTCAGGTGGTGCAGCGCCTGGTCGACGCCAATCAGGGTCCAGAACCAGGGGTGCTCCTGGTTGACGCCAAAATTTGCCGAGACGAATCCCTTGGCGCGGTCGATCGTAATGTGGATGACGAAGTCGATCAGCGCCACGAACCAGAATTTTGGCGCCACGATCAGGATCAATGGCAACGCAACCGCAAAGTGAACCAGGCAATGCACCAGGAGCGGCAAAGCCCAGCCGTGCTTCTGGTCCTTGCCGTGCGCCATCCAGGCCGTTTGCAGGACGAAATCGGCGATGATGTGCTTGAAGGTAAGCAGCAACATCCAGCCAATGAGCGCTTCAACCGGAACCGCCGATGACAGGGGTGGAAACGACAAAGCTGACGCCCTCGTTGTCTCGATGAGAAAAAATGGAGCGTTCAGCGCAACTTCTTCTTGGACCCGTCAAGACCGTCGGGACCGACGATTTATGACATTTCCCGCGCCGGAATGCAGCCGGGGGGAACCGGAAAATCGCCAAGTGTGGCTAAACGGTGATAGGATGATCAAGCACACGGGTTCGCCCAAGTAAGGTTACCTCCGGCGCGGAATTTGCTTTCCGGGACTGGAGCGCTATCATCCAAAGGTAGAGGATTATCGTTCTTTTTTAAACGCTTACGAAATTTTAGCGCGGGCCGCCGGCGATAACCGTAGCGCCTGCCATTCAGGGAATAAGGCCAGGTGCTGCCATGAGTGCTGAAGGCCCGACCTCGTCGACCGAACCCTCGCCGCCACGGCGTCCCAAAGTGATCAAGACCAACCAGCAGCAGGTGCTGCTGTATGTCGTGCTGACCCTGCTGCTGTCGCTGGCGACCGTTTGGGCGGGCCGCGCCTGGGTGCACAATTCGGAGACGCTGACCTTTGCTGTTGGCAGCCCCAATGGCGACGAGGCCCTGTTCGCGAACAAGCTCGCCACGCTTCTGAAGGACAACGGCTCGCGCTTCCGGATCAAGGTCGTGAACAATCCGGATAGTGCCAAGGCGATCGCGCAATTCGACCGCAAGCAGGCCGATCTTGCCATCCTGCGCACCGACGGCAAGGTGCCGTTCCGCGCGCGCGCGCTGGCGCTGCTTGAGCACGATTTCGTGCTTCTGCTCGGTCCCGGCAACAAGAAGATCAAGTCGCTGGCCGAGCTGAAGAAGAAGAAGGTCGCGGTTCTCGCCGACAGCGATTCCTCGCTCGCCTTCGTCCGCAACCTCCTCGATATCGCCCCCGACAGTCCTGACGCCGCCAAGATCCAGATGGCGCCGCAGGGTACGACCCTGGACAGGCTGTTCGCGCCGGCGAGCGGCTTCAGTGCGGTGATCGCTATCGTCCACGCCTCCAAGGCCGTGCGCGACAGGGCCTATGAGCAGGTCGCCAAGCGCGGCGGCTTCACGCTGAATGCGATTGATGAAGCCAAGGCGCTGGCGCGCAAATTCCCGGGCATTTCCGACGAGACTTTGACGGCCGGCACGCTGTCTGCGTCACCCGAGATTCCCGACGACGACCTCGACACGATCGGGCTCGAATGGCTTCTGGTCGCGCAATCCAAGATGTCCGGGACCACCGCCGGCGACATTGCGCGCATTGTTTACGAGAACAAATCCGCGCTTGGGCTCGACAACGGCTTTGCGACTCATATTGAGCCGGCTTCCGTCGAGAAGGACGCCTACGTGATGGCGCATCAGGGAGCGGCCGATTACATCAACGACGACACCAAGTCGTTCATGGATAAATACAGCGACATGATGTATCTGGGCGCCGCCGCGCTCAGCGTCATCGGCTCGATCTTCGCCGCGATCTACGCCAAGGTCACCCGCATCGCGCCGGAAAAGGCGAGCGAGCTCTCCACCGCCATCCTCTGCATCGGCGAGCGCATCGAGCATGCTCATTCACTGGATCAGATCGAATGCCTCCAGGACGAGCTTGAGAGCATCCTGCGCGGCGCGGTGATCGGCTTGCGCGACGGCACGATCAGCACCGACGGGCTCGATACCTTCAAGCTCGGTTACGAATTTGTCCGCGACGAGATCGGCATGCGCCGCGATTACTTGAAGCGCCACGCCAGCGAGATCGAGAAGGCCAGCCGACAGGCCCTCCCTCCCCCGCATGACGACACCAATGTCGTGGCGGTGAAGACGGCTCAGAGTGCCTGACCTATCGAACCGTGCCCCGGGAACCCCCGGGGGCGGGTGTTTCTGGCAAATCGCGGCGGATCTCCTGCGGAACCGTGTCCCAAAGCAACCGTTGGTTAGGGGCACAACCGGAGAACGCACCATGCGTATACTCCTCGTCGTCCTCTTGCTGGGAATGCTGGCTGCGGTTGGTTACTTCGCCTACTCGGCCATGTCAGTCGGAGGCGACCCGATCCCCACGGAAGGTTATGTGGCCCTGGCGCTCGGAGCGGGGTTCTCCGTGGTTGTCGGCATCGGCTTGATGATGCTGCTGTTCTTCAGCAGCCGCCGCGGCTATGACGAGCCACCCCATTTCAAGTGACCGCTTGACCTGCCCAGATTAGCCACCCGCATCGAAGGCGGGCGCCTGTCGTTGACGGCCTCCGCGCGGACGGGCACTTTGGCGCCGAAGTCCCAACCGGGGACAGCAAGAGAACCAAGACCGAGCCGCCATCCCGCATGCCGAAGCCGATGTTTCCCGCCCTGGCCCAGTTCGTGGCCGCGACCGCCGGCCGCAACATGACCAAGGCGGCTTATGTGGCGGTGACCGTCGGCGTGCTCAGCATGGTGCTGCTGACGCTCGAACCGGCCTATGAGACGGCGCACCGCTGGGTCGATTTCCTGCTGTGGGCCAGCCTCGTCTATTTCGTGTTCGAATGGCTGGTCCGGCTGCGCCATATGACGCGGCAAGGCCGGCTGGGGATCTACATGTCCTCGTCCGCCGGGTTGGTCGACACCGTCGGGGCGCTCGCCGTGCCGGTCGCGCTGGTCCTCGGCGCCGAGCCCAAGACGGCCTGGCTGCTGAGCGTGCTGTGGGTGCTGAAGGTCGTGCCGGGCATTCCCGGCCTGCGCCAGCTCCGTCGCGTGCTCGTGCTGGAATCGGGGCCTCTGCTCAGCGTGCTCGTGATTTTCCTGATGGTGGTCTTTCTTGCCTCCGTCGCCGAGTATTTCCTGGAGCGCGACGTGCAGCCCCAAACGTTCGGCAGCGTCCCCGCCGCACTGTGGTGGGCGGTCGTCACGCTGACCACGACAGGCTATGGCGACGTCGTGCCGGTCACGCCGCTCGGCCGAATGGTGGCTGCGCTGGTGATGATCTCCGGCCTCGGCGTGTTCGGCCTCTGGACCGGTATCCTGGCGACCGGGTTCGCGGCGGAGACCCGCCGTGACAATTTCCTCAAGACCTGGGAATCCGTCAGCAAGGTGCCGTTCTTCGCGGCGCTAGGCCCAGCGGCCATCGCCGACGTCACCCACATGCTGCGCACCATGGAGCTGCCAGCGCGCACCATGATCATCCGCAAAGGTGCGCAGGGTGACTGCATGTATTTCATCGCCGCCGGCGAGGTCGAGGTGGACCTGCCCGGCAAGAAAGTCCAGCTCGGGGAAGGCGCCTTCTTCGGCGAGATGGCGCTGCTCGGCAACAACATGCGCGGCGCCAACGTCTCGACCACGAAAGTGTCGCGGCTGCTCGTGCTCGACCTCGTCGACTTCCGCGTGCTGATGGCACGGCACCCCGATCTCGCCGAGACCATCGATGCCGAAGCCAAGCGGCGCACGCTTGAAAACAGGTAGTGGAGACAGGAATGTCGGAGACAACCGACGCGGCCTCTGGCCCGGTGCTCGAAATCCGCGGCGCCCGCGCGACCATCCGCCTCAACCGGCCCAAGCATCTCAACCGGCTTCAAGCCGAAGATCTTGGCGAGCTCGTCCGGCTGTTCGACCGGATCGAGGCCGATCCTGATATCCGTGTCCTGGTGCTGACCGGCACGGGACGCGCGTTCTCCGCCGGCTATGATCTCAACTCGGTCGCCGAGCGCGCGGTCAGCGCCAACGAGCAACAGAGCGCGGGCTCGGCCTTCGAGGTCGTCGTCAACCGGCTCGAGGATCTCGGCGTGCCGACGATCTGCCGGCTCAATGGCGGCGTCTATGGCGGGTCGACGGACCTCGCGCTCGCCTGTGATTTCCGTATCGGCGTCGACACCGCCGAGATGTTCATGCCGGCCGCCCGGCTGGGGCTGCATTATTACAGGAGCGGCATCAAACGCTACGCGACACGGCTCGGTGTCGACAACGCGAAAAGGCTATTCCTCACGGCCCAGAAGATCAGCGCGCCGGAAATGCTGCGGATCGGCTACCTCACCGCCATGGTCGCGGTAGAGTTTCTGGACGAGGAAGTCGACAAACTCGCCGATATCCTCGCCGGCAACGCACCGAGCGCGATGCGCGGCATGAAACGTGCCATCAATGAATTCGCTCGCGGCGAACTGGACGAGGCGGCCGCAGACCAGCGCCACCGCGACAGCATGCGCGGCGACGAGATCAAGGAAGGTATCAAGGCGTTCTCGGAGAAGCGGGCACCGCGGTTTTGAGGATCATCCGCGCTTCGACCGCATTGCGCGTGTTTGACTGAGCTTTGAATCGTGCGACAGCGCTTGATAGCGTTCGCTGTCGACAGCATAGATCGCGATACGGCCCTCCTTGTCGGCATGCACACCCCAGCCATAGCGCTTGCCGAGGCCTGAGGCCCGCATGCAGGCCTGTCCGCGCGAGAAGAACGCAGCGCGTGCCGCGTTCCTTTCCGGCCTGGTCGCCTTGGCTCCAAGCTCGCGCCCTTGCGCTGAGGTCGCGAAGATCACGTCGTCGGACGTGTACTTATAAGGCGCGTTCGCGATCATCGCATATTGCAGTCCGGCCACCGTCGGCCGTCCGGCCCGCGGCGGCGGCTCCTCACCGGCGCGCGCCGGACAGTCCTCGGCCACCCGGATGAACGTGTCGACACAATTGGTCGTATGGATCGGCTTGGTCATATGAGTTCAGACCCTTCATCCTCCCGCGGCTGCAGCATGCTGCGCAGCCATCTCATCGTCCGCCGCACTAATGCGCTGATACGCCTGTCGCGAGGTGATGCGCTCGCTGTAGCGAACAAATACATCCTTCTTCGGAACGATACCGAACATCATGGTCCAGTTGAACGCGACGCCCCACAAGATATCGGCAGCGGTCATGCGCTCGCCAAGCAGATACGGCCCTTTCGACAATTGAGCCTCGAGCGCGCCCAGCATGGTGTCGTAGTCTGCGTAGGGCGACTGCGTGATCGGCATCGGCTCGCGCTTCATAAACTTGTCGATCAAAGCGGGTTCGAAAGAGGAACCGTAATATGCGATCCAGCGCAAATAGGGGCCACGCAGCGGGTCGCCTGGTGCGGGTGTAAGGCCGGCCTGCGGAAAGAGATCGGAGAGATAGATACAAATGGCGACCTGCTCGGTCACGAGCGCGCCGCCATGCTGGATCGCCGGCACCTTGCCGAGCGGGTTGATGGCGAGATAGGCCGGCTGCCGTTGCTCGCCTGCCTTCATGTTGAGGATATGGATATCATAGGGCGCGCCGAGCTCCTCCAGCAGCACCCGCGTGCCCATGGCCCGGCTCTGCGGCGAATAATACAGCGTGATGCGATTCGCGTCGTTCATGGCGGGTCTCCCTCGGGCCGGCTTGCGATGACGCCCCTTGTAGCAAACCATACCTGACATCCTGTGTCAGGTATGGTTTAAGCAATCATGCGCGCGAGCCGAATGATGTCGATCCTCACCACCCTCCAGGCCAAGGGACAGGTCACTGCGCCCGAGCTCGCGGAGGCCTGCGAAGTCTCGGTGCGCACGATCTATCGCGATATCGACGCGCTCGCAGCATCCGGCGTTCCTGTTTATGCGGACCGCGGCGCGGAAGGGGGCTACCGTCTGCTCGACGGCTATCGCGTGCGGTTGAACGGTTTGTCGCAGAGCGAGGCGGGCGCGCTGTTTCTCGCAGGGCTCCCGGGCCCTGCGGCGGCGCTGGGGTTCGACTCAGCGATGATCGCTGCGCAGAATAAGCTGATGGCGGCGCTGCCCGCGAACCTTCGCGAAGATGCCGGACGGATGCAGGAGCGCTTTCACCTGGACGCGCCGGGCTGGTTCGGCGAGGCGGAAGAGCCCAAGCATTTGCGCGCGATTGCCGGTGCGGCTCTGCGCGGGACGCTGATAAAAATCCGCTATCAGAGCTGGCGCGCCGAGAAGCAGCGTCGCGTCGCCCCGCTCGGCCTCGTGCTCAAGGGCGGCAGCTGGTATCTCGCAGGGCAAGTCGACGGCAGCATACGTACCTATCGCATCACGCGCGTGCTTGATTGCAGCGCGCTCGACGACCGCTTCGATCGCCCCGCCGATTTCGATCTCGCCACTTATTGGCAGAATGCGACGCTGCGGTTGGAAGCAGAAATGCATCCGAACGTCGCGACCGTGCAGCTGTCGCCGCTCGGCGTGAAACTGCTCGACGCACTGAGCCAGCCTTACGTCAGGGGGCGCACGCAGATTGAAGAGGCCAGCGATGCTGACGGCTGGCGTATCGCCAGAGTCCCGACGGGCAAGACGTCATGGCATGCGGCCGCCGAATTGCTGCGGCTCGGGTCCGAAGCCGAAGTGCTGGAGCCCGCCGATCTCCGCGAGAAAATGGCCGAGATGACCCAGGCGATGGCCGCGCGTTATCGTACGGCGCGGAAAGCATGATGGCGGCGCCTCTCGCCGCGATCAACGAAACAATTCTGAAACACGATTCTCACATCCCTGCGTGAACGTAATCGCGCTTCGCCTCGACCGAGAAGCAGGGACACAACAACGGCCTCGCGCCACACTGGAGAATGAGAATGTTTCGTAAGCTCGCACTTGGACTGATCGCCGCCGGCTCGCTTGGCGCTGCCGCTCTCGCACCCACCGCCGCGTCGGCCCACGGCTTCCACCACTACTGGGGTCCCGGTTGGGGATTCGGCGGCATCTACGTCAACACCGGCATGAACAATTGCTATCAGGAGCGCGTCATCCAGACCCGCCACGGCGCACGTGTCCGCGTCGTGAATGTCTGCGGGTATACCGTCTACTGAGCACGGCTGCTTCGATTGGCGTACCCCGACCGCTCCGCGGCCGGGGTTCGTCGTTTCAGCTAGCAAGCGCCGTTGGGGACGCGGCCAGCTCGTCAGCACTGGAATTGCGCTGCAATATCCACCGCTCCGCGCGCGAACGCCGCAGCGATGGTGCAAAGAAGAAGCCCTGGGCAACGTCGCAACCGATGCGGCGTATGATCTCGAGGGCCTCGGGGCTTTCGACTCCTTCAGCCACGACCTTCATGTTGAACGCCTTCGCCAGTGCCACCGACGCGTCGACGATCTTCATCATGTCCTCGTCGGATTCACAGCCCTTGATGAACGACTGGTCGATCTTGAGCTCGCTGAACGGCAGCCGCGCCAGCGCGGCAAGCGACGAATATCCGGTGCCGAAATCATCGATGGCCGTGCCGATCTTCTTGATCCGTAGCCGTACCAGAATATCGTTGGCGCGATCGACGTCGGCCATGGCGATCGTCTCGGTGATCTCCACCGTCAGCGCAGACGGGGGGATGTTTTCGCGGCGCAGGGTCTCCTCGATCCGCTCGGGCAGCGTCAGATCCGACATCAGCGAGCCGGAGATATTCACGGCGATGGTGAAGCCCGGATTGCGCTCGATCAGCTTGCGGCCCTGCGACATCGCAGACGATAACACGCAGTCGGTCAACTCGCGCATGAGGCCGGCTTGCTCGGCAATTGGAATGAAAACCAGCGGCGACACCATGCCGAACTCAGCGCTGCGCCAGCGCGCCAACGCCTCGGCGCCGATGACCCTGCCGGTCTGCAGCGCGATTTTCGGCTGGAATTCGACGAAAAACTCGCCGGCGGCGAGACCATCCGCGATATGGTCCGGCGTGATCGGCGGCAACGGCGAAGCGGATGTTGCAGCCAACGACGAGCGCTGCGGCAGTTCGAGCGCGCCGCGCAGACGAGTGAGATCGAGCGGCTTGGTCAGGCAGCCGCCAACCAGCAGCTTCAGGCCGTTTGCAACCCGGCGCGTCGCCTTCATGATGCGATCATCGCAACCGCTGATGATCACGATGGACATCGATTTGAGATTTCGCTCGGCAACGAAGCGCAGCAGCTCCACCCCGTCCCGCTCTCCAAGCGACAGGTCGAGCGCCATGGTCTGGAAGGTTTCTCGGGCCAGAAGTTCGGTTGCAGCCTCGAAGGACGAAGCAACGACGGTGTCGTAGCCGAGCTTCGCACCGATCTTGCTGATCAGGACCCGTTGCACCAGATCGTCATCAACCACCAGAAGACGGCTTCTCGTCGCGTTCATTGCCCATCGCTCCAGACATCGGATGCTTTGATGCGAGAGACATTAGGAGAGCGGGCTCACCTTGCCGTGAATACAAGGCTGCTAAAACTTTCTCGATCCGGAAGAACTAGTTAGGCATATTTCAGCGGCAGCCAAGCGATTGATTTCAATTGGCGTTTTCGTTTCGCTCGACGTGGTGTGGCTGCACGGTACTGGGATGATCCGTGCCATCGGCACATGCGATGAACAGGCCGTAAAGCCCTCTATCGAAAGCCGGCAAATGCGGGACAGGCCTCGAAGGAAACCTCTACTGGAGCACCCTTCGCGAGTCGCCCTTCAGCTGCTGCCGGCGAAACCAGGCCCATGTCTCACGTGTCGTCCTGATGTAGCCGCGGCCGCGATAGACGATCTCGCCATCGACGATCTCGTTCAGCTTCGGCAACGCGTGAAACGGGATCGAGGGGTAGGCATGGTGCTCGACATGATAGGGCATATTCCACGTCATCCATCTGACGATCGCCAAAGTATAGGTGGTGCGCGTGTTCTGGAAGGCGCTGCGCGTGCGCTCACAGCCGGTGTGCTCGGCCAGGAGATAAGGCCGGAGGAAAAATTGCCCGATGATCAGCGGGGCGATCCAGACCTCGAGCAGCAGCGCGGTGGAGAACCACAGTGAGAGCGTGAGCAGCAGGATATAGAGCGCGGCATAGACGCGCGCTTCGGTCACGATAATGGCGCGTCTGTTCTCGGGGATCCAGGGCACCGTGACCTTGCCGGTGATGGCGTGACCGAGCATCAGTCGGAGGCGGCCCGCAACCTGGAGCAGACCGCTATAGGCGAGCGCGATCTGGGTGTCGGATTTCGGCTTCACGCCCACGATCAGCTCCGGGTCCTTCTCGGGATCCTGGGTGTAGCGATGATGGTCCCAATGGAACAGGCAGTAATATTCGTAAGGTTGCCCGATGATGAAGGCCGAGAGATAGCCGACCGCGAGATTGAGACCGCGACTCCTGAAGGCGGTCTTGTGCGCGGTCTCGTGCACCGCCATGAACAGGAAGGCGACAAAATAGCCCTGCACCACCATCAGCGGCAACGCCCAAAGGACGCCATGGCTCGAGCTCACCTTCCAGATCAACAACCCGACCAGCACGACCAGGCCATAGTGACACAGGCTGCGCGCCGCGCCCTTGAGATCGGAGCGTACCGACAATTCGCGCAGCATCGCTGGTGCCAAAAGCTTGAGGCGCTGGCCGGGTTCTGCAACGGAAACGGTCGCATCAGTCATGATCAGGACCTGCATTACTTGTTGAGAAGCTCTGCAATCTCGGCCTTGAGAAAGGCGTGATCGCGCGAATTGTTGACCGGATTGCCGGCACGGTGGCCATGGACCGACAGGATCGGATGCAGCACGGCCGATTTTGCGTTGACGAGGCGGCCGAGCTCGTCCTCGTTATCGCGCACGTCGAAGTAACGATCGGTCGCGCCCGGCATCAGCAGCATGTGCGCCTTGATCGCCCCGAGCGCGCGATCGAAATCGCCGCCGAAGGCCGCACATCGGCTGACATCGCCAGCCTGCCAGATACCGATCTGCACCAGCAGATCGTTGGCGTCGCGCCGGGCGAAGGTCGTGTCCCAGGCGCGGACGAGATAGTCTTCAAGCGAGGTGAAGCCGGCCTCGCGCCAGATCTCGTCGCGATAGAAGCCGTGAGACATCGCCCAGCCGGCATAGACGCGCCCCATGGCGCGATAGCCGGCAACGGGCCTTTCGACAAAGCGGCCGTCGCGGAAGGCGGGATCGCCTGATAGCGCAGCCTTCACGGCTTCCAGAAACACGTAATTGTAGGGCGCGCATCGCGCGCTGCCGCAGACGACCGCTGCTCGCTCGACCATATCAGGGTGGAGTGCGGCCCAGTGATACGCCTGCATGCCGCCCATCGACCAACCGTAAACCAGCGCGAGCTTTGCGATTCCGAAGCCCTCGGTCAGCAACCGGTACTGGGCAGCGATAGCGTCATGATATGTGAACTCCGGAAACGGCGCGTCGGCGGAATTCGACGGCGACGATGACAGGCCGTTGCCGAACAGGTTCGGGATAATGATGAAATAGCGCTCGGGGTCGAGCACGCCGCCGGGCTGGATCAGCCACGCGGTGTCGTAATGCTGCGCGCTGAACGAGGTCGGATAGAGAATGACGTTGTCCCTGGCAGGGCTCAGCGCGCCGAAGGTCTTGTAGGCGAGCTTCAGCGCAGGGACCATGGCGCCGGACTGAAGCATGGTGTCGCCGGCTTCGAATATCTCGTAATCGCGCCCCGTCATCCGGCCGGCTCCCGCTCACGCGGTCGCAAAACGCGCCGCCGGTTCGACGATGCATCGATCGTGCCGAACCCGCAAACGCTTCATTGCGCCGCGATAATAATGTACTAATAGTACAGTTATTAGATGAAGGCAAGAGAAAGAAAACCGGCTCAGGCGATGGCGGCGATATATCGCTCCACTGACACCTTGAAGGCGGCCTTCGCGCCTGCGGCAATGTTTCGCCCCCACCACGCGCCGTAGATGCGATCGAAGGCAAGGGGCTCGACCGCAGCCGCAATCCGCCGTACCGCGGCGGCGTTGAGCGGCATGTAGTTCGGATAGGAATACATGAAGCTGACGAAGCGGCGATCCATCGTGACCTGCGCGATATCGCCGGTCAGCAGCGCGCCCTTGCCGTCGGCACCGCGCGCATCGTGCAACATGGTGGCGCCAGCGAAATGGCCGCCGGTTCGCAACAGCAGCACATTGTCCGAGATGCGGTGCTGATCGCCGGTCCAGTGCACGATGGACTGGTGTGGACGCGTCACCCATTGGCGGTCGTCGGCGTGCAGATAGACCGGCACACCACCAAATGCTTCGCTCCAGTCCGCGAGCGCACCATAATAATGCGGATGCGAGATCGCGATCGCCGTCAGGCCGCCAAGCGATTTGACATGGGCGATCGCCTCCGGCGTTGCCAGCGGAATGCAGTCCCACATCACGTAGCCCTCGCCATCGGGGACCAGCAGCGCGCGCTGGCCGATGGCAAAGCTCGGCTCGAGCGCAATGCCGGCAAGGCCGAGATCGTCGCGCCAGACGAGGTGGTGACGCTCTGCCAGCACCTCCCGCGTGAAGAAGGCCTGGCCTTTCCAGTTCACATATTGCCGCTCATCTTCGCAAATCGGACAGGATGCCGGCGGCCTTCCGGCGTCCGGAAATTGCGCGCCGCAGGTTTCACAGGTCCAGGAGGGCATAGGATGATCCCAAACAAGAGCGGACACTCATGAGGTGACATCGCACCCCTCCGATTGCAAGTCCGAAAGGAACCAACGCGGTTAGCGCATGTTACTTTTCGGACCGCTCCGGCACGGCCGGCGATTTCCACCTGCGCGAGACCTCATGCGTTCGGCAGCATCACGTTCAGCGTTTCGATGACATCGCGCCCCTCCCGCATCTGGCCCCTGTTCGCCGTCAATTTCTTCATGGCCGACATGCAGTCCGGCATCGGGCCATTCGTCGGCGTTTTCCTGCAGGAGCGCGGCTGGGCGACCGGGCTGATCGGTACGGCACTGACGATCGGCAACGTCGCAGGCATGCTGGTCACAACTCCGATCGGTGGCTTGATCGATTCCAGTCGCAACAAGCGGCTGTGGGTGGTCATTCCCGGAATCTGCGTGGTCCTGGCCTCCGCCATCATCTTGATCTCGCAAAATTTCTGGGCGGTGACGTTTTCCCAAGTCGCGCAATCGCTGGCGAGCGCCGCGATCGTGCCGGCGGTGACCGGCATCACGCTCGGCATCGCGAAGCAAAAGGGCTTCAATGCGCTGAACGGGCGCAACCAGGCCTTCAACCATGCCGGCAATATGGTCGGTGCGGCGCTGTCGGGCTATCTCGGTTACAAATTCGGCTATGTCGCGGTGTTCGTGCTCGCGGCCGTGTTCGGTGCCATCGCGATCGCCTGCGTGCTGATGATTCCGGCGAAGGCGATCGACGACCGTCAAGCCCGCGGCAGCAAGGAGGACGAGAGCAAGAACCCGCCGGATGCCATGTCCGTCCTGCTCAAGCACAAGCCACTCCTGGTGCTGGCGCTTGCGCTTGCCATCTTCCATCTCGGCAATGCAGCGATCGTCCCGCTTTATGGTCTCGCGGCGGTGGCGCAAGGACAGGCCAACGGCCCGAGCTTCGTTGCGACCACCGTGGTCATTGCGCAAGGCGTCATGGTCGTGACGTCGCTGATCGCCATGAAAGCCGCGGGAAAGCGCAACTACTGGCCGGTGATCCTGGTCTCCTTCATGTTCCTGCCGATCCGCGGCGTGCTTGCGTTCTTCTGGACGGGATGGTCCGGCGTGGTCCCGATGCAGGTATTGGACGGGATCGGCACCGGATTACAGACAGTCGCCGTCCCTGGCATGGTCGCGCGCTCGCTGGACGGCACCGGTCGCATCAATCTCGGTCAAGGTGCCGTCATCACCGTGCAAGGCGTCGGCGCGAGCTTGAGCCCTGCGCTCGGCGGCTGGATCGCACAATGGATCGGCTACGGCCCGACGTTCTTGCTGCTCGGGAGCTTTGGCCTTGCCTCGATGGCGCTATGGCTGGCCTTCGGCACGCACGTGAAGAAGTATTGAGCCAAGCAGGTCTCAAGGAAACTCCACGACGATCTTGCCGAAGTGACCACCCTGCTGCATCAACCGTAGCGCGTCCGGTACCGCGTCGAGGCGGAATGTACGGTCGATGACCGGCTTCATCGCGTTGCGCGCGATAGCCGCGGTCATGCCCTCGAACATCCGGCGGCTACCGACCGAGAGGCCGATGACGTGCAAATTCTTGGAGAACAGGCTTGGGATCGCGATCTGTTGCGAGAAGCCGGAGAGTACGCCGATCACGAGGATGGTGCCGCCGACGCGCGCCGCTTCGAGCGATTGCCCGAACGTATCCTTGCCGCCGACTTCGACGACGTGATCGACGCCGCCGCCGGTCCATTCCGCCGCCGCCTTGCCCCATTCGGGGACCGAACGATAATTGATGGTGTGATCGGCTCCGAGCGCCCTCGCCCGTTCGAGCTTCTCGTCACTCGACGACGTCACGATCACGCCTGCGCCGGCGAGCTTTGCGAATTGCAGCGCGAAGATCGAGACCCCTCCCGTGCCCTGCACCAGCACTGTATCGCCGGGCTGCACCCTGGCTTCCTCGAACAGCGCGCGCCAGGCGGTGAGCGCAGCGCAAGGAAGCGTTGCCGCTTCCTGGAACGAAAGATGGGAGGGGACGCGGCTAACGCCTTCGGCGTCGAGCAGCATCACCTCCTGTAGCACGCCCGGCCGCGTGCCGCCGAGCGCATAGCGGCGGGCGGCCGCCGATACTTTTCCATCGATCCAGGACTGGAAGAACATCGGACAAACACGATCGCCAGCGGCCACACGGGTGACGTTATCGCCGACAGCAACCACCTCACCTGCTCCGTCCGAGAACGGGATCAAGGGAAGCCTGGAGACGCCGCCCTTGCCTTGGACGGTAAGCAGGTCACGGTAGTTCAGCGACGCCGCCCGCACGCGCACGGTGACTTCGCCTGGTCCGGGCACAGGCTCCGGCAGATCGGCGAGCTCCATCCCCTCGATCGACCATTCTCGTGCGACCTGCCAGGCTTTCATCGCGGTTGCTCCAACTCAGGCGCCAAAGCTCTTCTGGACCGCCTTGTCGATTGTGTCCGCCCCGACAAAGCGCTGGCGCAGCTCGCGCTTGAGCAACTTGCCGCTCGGGTTCTTCGGCAGGCTATCAACGAAGATCACCCGCTTCGGCACCTTGAAATGCGCCATCTGGCCGGCACAGTGCTTGATGACGGCGTCCTCATCCAGCGTCTCGCCGGTCTTGACCACAACGATGGCCGTGACCGCCTCGATCCAACGCGGATCGGGCAGGCCGACGACGGCAACCTCGGAGACCCCCGGGATACGATAGACCATCTCCTCGACCTCACGGCTCGCGACGTTCTCGCCGCCGGTCTTGATCATGTCCTTGACGCGATCGACCACGGTGATGTGGCCCTCTTCATCGACAGTGGCGAGATCGCCGGAGTGAAACCAGCCGCCGGAGAAAGCCGCCGCGGTCTTCGCGGGATCGTTGTAATAGCCCGACAGCAGATGCGGCGAGCGATGAACGATCTCGCCAACCTCGCCAACCCTGACGTCCTCCATCGACGTGTTGACCACGCGCGTCTCGACATTGAGCACGGGTCTGCCGGCCGAGCCGGCCTTGCGCAACTGGTCCTCCGGCCGCAGCACGGTCGCGAGTGGCGCGATCTCGGTCTGGCCGTAGAAATTCCAGAATTTTACGTTGGGCAGGCGGCGCTGAAGTTCGAGCAGGACTTCCACCGGCATGATCGAAGCGCCGTAATAGCCCTTCTGCAACGTCGACAGATCGGTCTTGTCGAAGTCAGGCGAGCGCAGCATCGCGATCCAGATCGTCGGCGGCGCGAAGAACGATGTGATCTTGTGTGCCTGGATCAGCGCCAGGATGTTGTCGGCGGTCGGCTTGCCCGTAATGACGCCGGAGGCACCGAGATAGATCTGCGGCCCAAGGAACACATCGAGCTGGGCGCAGTGATAGAGCGGCAGCGCGTGCAAGAACTTGTCGTCGACGCTCATGCCGCCGTCGATGATACAGCTGACATATTGCCACATCACGGCTTCATGGGTCAGCATGGCGCCCTTGGGCAGGGATTCCGTGCCGCTGGTGTAGACGATCTGCGCCAGATCGCGGCTATCGACGGAGGCCTCGAGGTACGAGCCGTCGGCGTGAAGCAGACCGTCGAAGGTGGTGAGGTCCGAAGGCGCCGTAGCCGCGTCCTCGCCCGGCAGCCAGATCATTTTTTCGACGGCGCAATCCTTGGCTGAAGCGGCGCGGGCCGGCTCGACGAAGTCAGGGCCGGTCGCAAGCAGCTTTGCACCGGAGCTCTTCAGGATGAAATTGATCTCGTCCGGATTGAGCATGAAGTTGATCGGCACCAGCACGGCGCCGATCCGCGCCACGGCGAAGCGCAGCGCGGCAAAGGCATGCGAATTGCGGGACAGCACGGCAAGGCGATCGCCCTTCTTGACGCCAAGCCCGAGCAGGCCACGGCCGAGCCTGTTACAGATCGCGTCCATCTCGGCAAAGGTCCAGCTCACGCTACCGCAACTCACCGCGAGCTTGTTCGGCTCGCGCCCTGCCGAGCGACGCAGGAGATCGCCGATGGAATGCTCGCGCGCTTTCGAGATGGTGGCTGCGACGTCGCCGGTCATGTGTCCCTCCGTGTGATGGCCCTGTTTGTTCGATTTCCTGGGTGAAATCTTGCGTCTTGTAGGTTTGCGACCGAGCAAGGCAGATCCCATGGGACCATTACAAGCTACCAGCCGACCAGACCCTCGGTCAGCTGAAAGGACGGCAGGCGTCCGTCGGTGAAATCGCTAGCGGCGCCGCAAATCCGACGGGCTGTGCCCGAACTTCCGACGAAACGCCGTGCTGAAATAGGACGAGCTGCTGAAGCCCAGCTGGTAGGCAACCGCGGTGATCGACAGGGAGCGTAGCTCGGGGCGCGTCAAGACGTCGTAACAACGCTGCAGCCGGCGATCCAAAATCCATTCGGACACCGAGACGTCGGTGAGCCGGAAGAGATAGTGCAGGTGCCTGAGCGAGACGCCATTGCTCTTCGCGATCCTCTCCAGCGAAAGATCCGTGTCGGTAAGGTGAGCTTCGATCCAAGCCTTGACCGAGCGCAAGCGGGCCTGCTGGGCGCTGGCATCCTCGGAGAATTCGTCCCGGTCGCCCATGTCGAGCGTAAGCGCCAGCACGTCCATCAGTTCGCCGCCTAGGCGAGTCCTGGCGGCTTCGTCCAGCGACGCACCTTCCGCGGCGAGCGTCGCGCAGAATTCGGCGGCGATCCGCCCAAGACCGCGGCTCGTCGCCATCGTGGTCACGACAGGCAGGCGCCCCTCGCTGAAGCGGGCGGAAAATTCCTTGCGTGGGATCTCGAGATAGAGCGACCGGACCCTGCCGACGCATTCGAGATCATAGGCTTCAGACGCCGAAAAAATTGCGCCGATACCAGGATTCGACAGCATGGTCTGGCCGGCCTGCAGCACGTTGACTCTGCCCTGCTGGACGAATTCGACGTAGTAGCAATCCTTGTCGAGTTTTGCGATGTGCCGCTCGCGCCGCGAGATGCGCTGCTCCGACAGCAGCACATCCGTCATCGTGACCGCACCGAAATGCGCCTCGCGGATGAAGCCGTGATAGTCGGACCGCTCCTCGGCATTCACGTCGACATGAACGTAGACATCGCAGATGGCGCCCTGCCACGCGGCATACCGTTTGGACGGCTCCAGATCGTCTGTCGAGAATACCAGGTTCATCGTCCGCCCACCCGTCACACAGCCATGATGAACGCCGTTTGTGCATCGCACAAGCTGGCCCGTCGGCCGGATTCTAGATGGCCGCCGCCTACACGCAAGACTGGGTTTGCGCGGACAAGCAAAAGCTTTGCGCTCCGGAGCAAGCAGGGCCCGGGCATGTGGCCTATGAAGAGCAAAACCCGGTCAACGAGCCAGGCAGGAAACGTGCGCTTGCGTCAGGACAGATCAGCTGCTGCGCAATCCGCCGTGCCGCCTGAATGGCGGCGCCCGTGAGCACGACCAGGCCCTCGCCGATCACGACGCGGTTCACGCAGCCGATCCACACCATCGCCGACATCGAGGCGCTGGAACGGCGGCCTTACGAATCCCTGATCCCTGCCAGCAATCAGTACGATCTGTTCGAGGCCACCGCGCGACTCCATCCGGATCGGCCCGCGCTGACGGTCCTGAACAAGGGCTCGCGCGAACCCGGCGACGTCACGCTGACGCATCGGCAATTGCGCGCGAACGTCGCGTGCGCGGCAAACCTCTTCCGGTCGTTCGGCATCAACGTCGACGGCGGTACGGTCGCATTTCTCTGTCCAATCCTGCCGCAGCTCTTCCCGGCTCTGCTCGGCGCCCAGATCGCGGGCGTCGCCAGCTCGATCAACTATCTGCTGAACGAAGATGCGATTGCCGATCTGCTCGAAGCACAGAACGCAACCGTTCTCGTGGTTGCTTCCGAAGTGGCCGACCGCGCGATCTGGACCAAGGCGGTCGCTGTCGCGAGCCGTGTCGCCTCGCTCAAGACGATTCTCGTGATCGGCGCGGGCGGCCGCTCGACCGGCGGCGCCGTGAACTTCGACGAGGCCGTCGCGGCGACGCGTGACACTCTGGACTTCGCGCCACCGCAGGATCGCAACACGGTCTGTGCCCTGTTCCACACCGGCGGGACCACCGGGCGGCCCAAACTCGTCCGCCTGACGCATGGCAACCAGATCCATGCGGCCTGGAGCTTCGCGCAGGTGCACGGACTGGACGAGTTGGATGCCGCCATCAACGGCTTCCCGCTCTTTCACGTCGGCGGCACCATCACCGTCGGCCTGTCGATCCTGGCGGCCGGCGGCCACGTGATCATTCCCTCGCCCTACAGCCTCAGAAGTCCGGATGCGATCCGCGACTATTGGCATACGGTCGAACGGTTTGCTGCGACCATCGTCAGCGGCGTGCCGACCTCGATCGCGGCGCTTGCCGAGGTGCCGATCGGGTCAACCGATGTCAGCTCCGTTCGCATGGCCCTCACCGGCGGGGCGGTGGCGCCGAAAGCCATCAGCGAGAGGTTTCAGGCCCGGACAGGCATCAAGCTGTTCGAGACCTACGGCATGACGGAGACCGCGGCGGCGATCGCGTTCAATCCCGGGCGCGGCACTCCCGTGCAGGGTAGCGTCGGCTTCCGGGCGCCCTTTGCGCGGACGAAAATCGTCGCGCTGACCGATGCGACCCTCAGCACGGAATGCCCGCCACTCACCAGTGGCCTCGTCCTCGTCAGGGGACCGCAGGTATTTCCAGGCTATCTCGATCCCCAGCACAACAAGGGCGTGCTCACCGACGACCATTGGATCGTCACAGGCGACATTGGCTATCTCACGGCCGATCAACGGCTTGTGCTGACGGGGCGCGAGAAGGATCTGATCGTCCGCAGCGGCCACAACATCGATCCCGCTGCGATCGAAGACGTCGCAAATGCTTTCCCCGGTGTCCAGATGAGCTCGGCCGTCGGCATGCCGGACGCCTACGCCGGCGAGGTACCGATTCTCTTCGTTGTCCCGTCTCCCGGAAAAAGCATCGACCTGCCGCAGCTGCGCGAGCATCTCGAACGCAACGTCAATGAGCCCCCCGCCAGGCCAAAGCGCGTCGTGCTGCTCGAGGCCCTTCCCGTCACGGCGGTCGGCAAGATCTTCAAGCCCGCACTTCGGGACCTTGCCGTTCGGGAGAAGGTCAGAACCGAGATCGATCGCATCTTCGGTCCGGATACCAGGGCAGACATTCTCGTCGACAAAGACGCCAGGTTGAATACGCTGGTCACCATTTCGATCGGCTGCAACGACCGGGACCGGGTGAAGGCGCTCACGGAGAGCCTGACGGCGCTTCCACAGACCTATCGCCTCGAGACCCGATCGTCATAACGGACCCGCAGAGGCCTACGTCGAAGAAAGGCAATTAAGGGGATGAAGCGCTTTCGGTTCAATCAACAAGAGATCGTCTTTGCCGTCTTCGCCTTGCTGTTCCTGGTGTTCTCGATCTTCCTGAACGGCTTCCTGACGGCCGAGAACATGCTGACGCTGCTCCAGAACGTGGCAGTGCTCGGCATCCTCGGCCTGGCCATGGCAATCGTCGTTATCGGCCGCGGCATCGACATCTCGCTGATCGCAGCGCTCGCGGTGCCCCCCGGGCTCGTGCTGCAGATGGTGCAGAACGGCCATTCGCTTCCCTTGTCGCTGCTGACCGCCGTCCTGATCACGATCGCCTTCGGCCTCGTCAATGGCTGGCTGATCGCCTATGCCGAAGTCCCCTCGCTCTTTGCAACGCTGGCGACCGGCTTGCTGCTCGCCGGGCTCGGGCAAGCCGCCTTGTTCCAGCTCGACGTCGTGCAATGGAGTTCGGGCATGAACGGCTTCGAGCGGCTTGGACAAGGCACCATTCTCGGCATTCCCACATCGATCGTGATGTTCGCGATCGCCTGCATCGTGGTTGCCGTCCTGCTGCGCCAGACGCGCTGGGGCGCCTACATCTACGCGATCGGCGACAACCCTTACGCCGCGCGCGTTACCGGCATTCCCTCTCGCCCGATCATCGTGCTGCAATACGTGGTCGCGGCCCTGATCGGCTGCTTCGCAGGTCTCGTGATGGCCGCAT
The DNA here is from genome assembly GCF_936928535.1 of uncultured Bradyrhizobium sp. Taxonomy (GTDB): domain Bacteria; phylum Pseudomonadota; class Alphaproteobacteria; order Rhizobiales; family Xanthobacteraceae; genus Bradyrhizobium. The sequence continues at coordinate 104,134 of NZ_CAKZHY010000170.1, forward strand.
CGGTCAACTCGATGCCGACCCGCGTTTTCAACTCGACACTGATCTACGACGTGATCCTGGTGGTCGTGTTGGGCGGCATCGGTCTCTCCGGCGGCCGCGGCGGCGTGTTGAACGTCATCATCGGTACGCTGCTGATCGGCACCATGCTCAACGGCATGACCATCATGGACATCTCCTACGCCGGGCAAAATCTCATCAAGGGCGTAGTCTTGCTGCTCGCCGTCATCACGGATTCCTTCCTGAATCCGCGCAACGAAGAAACGGCACAGCAGGGCGACATCTGAACGACCGACAAGAACGACAACCATAACTACAACCAAGGAGGACGCAATGAACCACCCGACAAAGGCAGCCGTCGCCGCATTGGCTCTCGCCGCATTGACCGGACCCGCACTCGCTCAGCAGGGCCTCGATGAGCCGTTCCAGAAGCCGTTCAAGGAGGCGCTCGCCGGAAAGACCGTGGCCTATGTGCCGGTCGCGATGAACTTCGACCTCACCGAGGGCTGGTATGCCGGCTTGAAGAAGGAGCTCGAGCCCTACGGCGTCAAGTTCGTGATCCGCGACGCCAACTGGAACACCAATGCCGGCGCACAGGCCGTGACCTCGCTGATCACGGAGAAGCCGGCGGTGATGGTGGTGCATAATCCTGACGTGCAGACCTATGCCAAGCTGCTCCAGCGTGCAGAGAACGAAGGCATCTACGTCATCCAGATCAACATGGGCTCAGCCTATCGCAGCTCCGCCTTCGTCGGCGCCAACTGGGTCGAGATCGGCGAACGCCAGACCGAAGGCGTGGTCAAGGCCTGCGAAGGCAAGTCGAACAAGATCGCGATCATCCAGGGCGCGCTGTCAGCCGCCGCGAGCGCCTACACGCTCAAGGGGGTCGAGAACGTGCTCGCCAAGCATCCCGAGATCAAGGTGGTGTCGAGCCAGGCCGCCGATTGGGATGCAGCCAAGGCCAAAGCGATCACCCAGACCGTGCTGAAGCAGAATCCCGATCTTTGCGGCATCGTCGGCTTCTGGGACGGCATGGATATCGGCACGGCTGCCGCGGTGAAGGAAGCCGGCCTCACTGGCAAGGTGTTCCTCGCCACGTCGGGCGGCGGCGAACGCAAGGGCGCCTGCGAGCTGGTGAAGTCAGGCGCGTTCGACCTCGACATGAGCTACGACGTGCCGACCCAGGCTGCGCAGATGGCCGGTACGATCAAGTGGCTGCTGTCTTCGGGTGCCAAGCCCGGCTCGATCAAGGGATCAGAATACACCACGCTGATTCCGATCACCAAGGAAAACGCCGACAGCCAAACGTCCTGCTGGAATCTCAGCGACCTCAAAAAGTAGTCCAACGCTGACGCTCAAGGTCCTCGGGTCGTCAAAGCCCGGGGACCCACTCCCGATAGTTTCCAAGCCCTGCTGGAATGCCGATGCGCGACACAATCACAAGCCTGCGTTACCGCTACTGGCCTGATCATCTTCTCGGTGAGATCCTGTCCAAGCGATGGACCGAGACCGCCATCCCGGTCATCCTTCTCCTGATCGTCGGCTTCGCGTTCAGCCGGTCCATCGACAACTTCCTGTCGCCGGCGAGCCTCGCGGACACCGCACGCCAGGCCGGCGAGATCGGCTTCATCGCACTCGGGCTCGCGCTGGTCGTCATCGTCGGCGGCATCGATCTGTCGGTAGGGTCGATCTTCGCACTGACCGATTTCTGCGCGCTCTATCTGCTCGACGTCGCGGGCTGGCCGGTTCCGGCCGTCGTGATCGCGACGCTGCTCTGCGGCGCGCTGCTCGGCGCCGTCAACGGCGTGCTGGTCGGATATCTGCGACTGCGCGCCTTCATTACCACGCTGATCACGCTGATCATCTACCGCTCGGCCTACGATCTCCTGATCCAGCGCTACTCCAACGCGATCGCTTCCGCCTTCCCCGACATCCCGTCCTGGGACTTCATCGGCGCCGGCTCTGTCCTGGGCATTCCCACCGTAGCACTGGCCTATATCGTCATCGCGATCTTCGGCCACATCTTCATGACACGGCTGCGGCCGGGCTGGCACATCACCGCGATCGGCGGCTCGCGCCGCTCGGCCTACAATTCGGGCATCCCCGTCCGCCGTACCATCGCGCTCTGCTACGTCGCGAGCGGCGTGCTGACCAGCATCGGCGCGCTGTTCTTCGCCTCCCGGCTCGGCACCGTCGGCGGTGATATCGGCGTCGGCCTCGAGGTGATCGTGCTGACTGCGACCGTGCTCGGCGGCATCACGCTCGGCGGCGGCAAGGGCTCGGTCGCCAAATCGGCCGTGGGCGTACTGATCGTGCTGCTGATCACCAATGGTCTGACGACGATGAACGCACGCGGCGGCGTCAACCGCATGGCGCTCGCGGGCATCCTGCTGGTGGCTGCGATGGTGGACATCCGCTGGCAGAAGAACCGGACCCGCATCATCAGCAAGGTCTATGTCGCCCCGACCTATCACGAATTGCCGCCACCGCCGCCAACCGAGATCGGACAAGGCGGACCATTTGAGCAGAACGACAAGTTACGCGACGTCGAGGCGATCGGCCTTGGCCGCATCGAGGCGCCGGAAGACGTCATCCTCGATCGTCACGACAATCTCTATGCCGGCTCGCGCCACGGCGACATCATGCGATTCCTCGCGCCCGACTATCAAAAGATGGAGGTGTTCGCCCATATCGGGGGCCAGCCGCTCGGCATGGCCTTCGATCGCGAAGACAATCTCTACGTCTGCATCGGCGGCATGGGGCTTTATCGGATCAAGCCTGATGGCACCGTGGAAAAGGCGACCGACGAGACCAACCGCAGCCTGCGCTCGGTCAACGACGACAGCCGCCTGCGGCTCGCCGACGACCTGGACATCACCGACGATGGCCTGATCTTCTTTTCCGAAGCGACGGTCCGTTACGAGATGGACGAATGGCCGATCGATGGCCTGGAGGCGCGCGGCAACGGCCGCATCATTTCCTACGATACCAAGACCGGCACGACCCGCACCGAGCTGCGCGGACTCAAATTCCCCAACGGCATCTGCGTCGCCAGCGATGGTCAGTCGATTCTGTTCGCCGAAACCTTCGGCTGCTCGATCAAGCGCTATTGGTTCGCAGGACCGAAAAAAGGCGCGGTCGAGGTCGTCATGGACAACCTGCCGGGTTACCCTGATAATATCAATCTCGCCTCCGACGGCAATTACTGGCTGGCGCTGGTCGGCATGCGCAGCCCCTCGCTCGACCTTGCCTGGAAGATGCCGGGCTTCCGCCGTCGCATGGCCAAGCGCGTGCCGGTCGACGAATGGCTGTTCCCCAACATCAACACCGGATGCGTGGTCAAATTCAACGAGCAGGGCAAGATCGTCGAATCGTTCTGGGACCTGCACGGCGAAAACCATCCGATGATCACCTCGATGCGCGAGCATCGCGGCTATCTCTATCTCGGCGGCATCCTCAACAACCGGATCGGCCGCTACAAGCTCGACAACGCCGATCCGAACTTCGTCCAGTATGACAAGCGGTGGGGGAAGCAGTCGTGATCGCTGCCGTCAGAGACTTCGCCAACCGTTTTCTCGGGCGCGGCGACGCTACCATCACCGTGCCGTCCTTCGACGGCGCACTGAAACCAAACCAGAAGCTTGAGGCCGCCGAGACTCTGCTGACATGCGAGTCCCCAGCGGATCTTGCGACTGACGGCAGCAAGCTCTTTATTGCAGACGGGCGGAGATTGTTGTCGCTGAATGGCGGTTCGGCCGTCGAAGTGCGCGGCTTCGAGCAGCCGATATCTGCATTATGTGCCCTGCCCGGCGGCGGCCTTGCTGTCGCACTCGGTGGGCGCGAGGTGCGTGTTTACGAAAGCCCCTTGGCCGAGCAGCCCAGCGTCATCTTTGCCGATGCGGCGTTCAATGCGATCAATGCGCTCGCGCTGGCGGAGGACAACTCGCTGATTGCGACAGATGGATCCGCCACGTGCAGCGTCGACGATTGGGCGCGTGACCTGCTGGAGCTCAACCGGAGCGGCCGCGTGTACCGGCTCGATCCCGGCAGCAAGACCGTGACGCTGATGGCCCAAGGCCTCGGCTATGCCTTCGGTGCCTGCGCGCATGGCAACGCCATGCTGGTCAGCGAGAGCTGGCGCCATCGTCTCGTTCTGGTCTCGCCCGGTGCATCGCCGAAGATCGTGCTCGCTCACCTGCCCGTCTATCCATCACGGCTGTCGAAGGCTTCGGGCGGAGGCTACTGGCTCACCGCATTCACCGCGCGGACCCAGCTGGTCGAATTCGTGCTGCGCGAGCCCGGCTACCGGCGCCGCATGATGGCCGAGATCGCGCCCGAACACTGGGTTGCACCGCGGCTGCGCTCAGGGCGCTCGTTCAAGGAGCCGATGCAGGGCGCTCATATCAAGACCATGGGCGTCATCAAGCCCTGGGCGCCACCGCGCTCCTACGGCCTTGTCATCCGTCTCGATGCAGCCGGCCAGCCGCTCTATTCGCTGCACAGCCGCGTCGACGGCATCAATCACGGCGTCGTCGCGGCTGTCGAGATGGAAGGCGATCTCGTCCTGATCGCCAAGGGACCCGGCCGCATTCTGAAGCTGCCCCTTGCCAGCCTTGCCGAGGAGTTTCGGACATGAGCGACATCGCACTTTCGTTGCGCAAGGCGACGAAGCTCTACGCCGGCGTTCCCGCCATCGACGGTGTCGACTTCGATCTGCGCCGCGGCGAGATCCACGCGCTGGTCGGCGAAAACGGTGCCGGCAAATCGACCCTCACCAAGGTGATGGCCGGCGTGGTGACGCTGACCTCGGGCACCATGACGGTCGACGGCACTGAAGTCGCGCCGAAGACGCCGCTGGAGGCGCGCAATCTCGGCATCGCCATGGTGTTCCAGGAGAACAGCCTGGTGCCGACCATGACGGTCGCGCAGAACCTGTTTCTCGGACAGGAGAAGTTCTACAACCGCCTGCGCGGCATCTACATCGCTGCGCAGCAGTTTCTGCAATCGCTCAATTTCGACGTCACACCGACCGCGACTGTCAGCGGCCTCGGCGCGGCCAAGAAGCAGATGGTCGAGATTGCGCGCGCGGTCCTGCACCATGCCAAGGTCATCATCTTCGACGAGCCGACCGCATCGCTGACCCCGGAGGAGAAGAAGTATTTCTTCGACCTTGTCCGCGACCTCAAGAAGCGCGGCGTCTCGATCGTCTTCATCTCGCATGCGCTAGAAGAGGCGCTGCTGCTCGCCGACCGCATCACGGTGCTGCGCGACGGCAAGCATGTCGTCACCGACGATGTCGCCAAATTCGACCGCGCCGCGATCGTGCAGGCCATGGTCGGGCGGGACCTCTCCAACACGCTCTATGGCGCACGCAAAAGCAGCGTTAGGCAGGCCGGTGGGCGGGTGCTAACGGTGCAAAACCTGAAGATGGCGCCGATGGTGAAGAACAATTCGCTATCGGTCTTTTCAGGCCAGATCACCGGCGTGTTCGGCCTGGTCGGCGCGGGCCGCACCGAGACGTTCAAGATCGTCGCCGGCGTGCTCAAGCGCGACTTCTTCCACGGCGGCGAGATCCTGCTGCATGACCAGCCGGTCCGGTACCGGGTGCCGGCACCGGCAGTGAAGGCCGGCATCGCCTATGTCACCGAGGATCGCAAGGTCGAGGGTTTCTTCGAGACGTCTTCGATCGCGCGCAACATCTATCTCGGCCTGCTCTCGAAGTTTCCGAGGGGACGCATGATGCTGTCGCGGCGGGAGACTGAGGCGGTCGGCAAGACCTGGATCGAGCGGCTGAAGGTTCGCGCCATCAGCGACGACGGCAAGGTGGTCGAGCTGTCAGGCGGCAATCAGCAGAAGGTCGTGATCGCGAAGTCGCTGGTGCAGGAGCCGGACCTGATCATCTTCGACGAGCCGACCCGCGGCGTCGACGTCGGCGCCATCGTCGAGATCCACGAGTTGATCAATCGCCTCGCCGACGAGGGCAAGGCAGTCGTGGTGATCTCGTCCTATCTGCCCGAGATCATGGCGCTGTCCGACCGCATCCTGGTCTCGCGCCAGGGCAAGGTGGTGGAGGAGTTCTCCGCGCTGGAAGCGACGGAGGAGAAGATCATGTATGCGGCGATCCACTGAGGGCGCTTACAGCTTGTGCCCCTTCTGGCGCAGCGCCTCGATCAGGCGCTGCTTCAATTGGTCGGCGGCCTTCTGGCTGACATCCTGGGCGATCTGGCTGCTGGCCTGCGCCAGCGCATCGGATTGCGCCAAGAACTTCTGTCCGGCCGGCTGGGCGTAGAACGCCTCGATCTGGCGCAGTTCCTCCAAGGTGAAGCTCGCGGCATAGACGGCGGCTATTTGATCGAGCATCGATGCGGAGAACGGAGGGTAGATCTCGGCACCCGGTGCCGTCATCGCATCATAGTCGCGCTCGATCTCCGGCCTTTCCTGCGTCACGACTGGCCGCAGCTTGAGCAGCAGCTGCGGCAGCTGCGCGCGATATTGATCGGCGATCTTCAGCGTGACCACGAGCTTGCGCGCCGCATTCATCGCTTCCGGCGACGGCGCCTGCGCGGATGCGGCGCCAACGAGGAGCAGGAGGATGCTGGTGGTTGCGAGCAAACGTCTGAACATGGACCCTCTCCCCCTCAGCGGCGCGCCGGCGCGGCGGCAGGCACGATCTCGACGTCGGCGGTTTGAGGCTCTTCGACGTCCGACACTTTCACGAAGAGGTTCGGCACCCGCTCGGCTCGATCGAGCAGCCAGGCGACGCCGATCATGATGATGATACCGAGGAAGGAGACCGCGAGCTGCTCCCACACGCCCTTGGTGTATTGCGTCAGGATCCAGTGCGCGGAGAACGACAGGAACACGCCGAGACAGAAGATCGGCAGCGAGTGCTGGCCGCACAGGATGACTGGACGCAGCCAGGCGGTATGCAGCGCCTTCCAATGGCGCGGCAGGAAATGCGTCACCCAGATCGCCAGCGCGAAGAAATGCGTGAAGCGGAGCATGTCGAGGTCGGTCTTGTCGATCGGGTAGATCGCCTTGATCATCCATTTCGGAATCATGGCATCGAGCGTGGGGATGTGCCATGTCATCACGATGATGAAGGCGAAGGCGAGCCAGGCCCCGGCCAGCGCCATCGCGGCCCTCGACCACACGAATTGGCTGATCTTCTCGATCTGGCCGATGCCGCACCAGGCGGCGAAGACGAACATCAGCTGCCAGCAGAACGGGTTGAAATACCAGGTCGTGCCCGGCGGGTAGGAGGCGACATTCCAGTCGAACCAGCGCGACAGCACGTAGAGCACGACGGACCCCGCCAGCGTCAGGTTCGGCCGGCGCACCAGGCACCAGACGATGAAGGGCGAGACGAATATCAGCGTGATGTAGAGCGGCAGCACGTCGAGATTGACCGGTTTGTATTTCAGCAGGATCGCCTGCCCGATCAGCTCGTCCGGATGCGCGAGGAAATTGAAGACGTTGAACTCGTGCTCGTACATCGGATTGTCGAAGCGGCGCGCGGTGCGGGCGATCTGCGCGGTGAACAGGAGGAACAGCATGATGTGGGCGACGTACATTTCCGCCGTCCGCCGCCACAGCCGCTTCAGCGCGGCGAGGAACCAGCCGCCGGCGACGATCGGCCCGTAGATCCAGCCGACCAGATAGCCGGAGATGAAGACGAAGAACTCGGCGGCGTCGCTGAAGCCGTAATTGCGCAGCGTCAGCCAGGCCACGACGTCGTGCGGGATGTGATCGAGGAAGATCATCCACAGGCCGATGCCGCGGAAGAGGTCCAGCCGCAAGTCGCGCTCGACCGGCGCCAAGAGTGCTGCCTGGTCTCGTATGATCATGGCCCCCGCCTCATCTGGTGGGCGCCGCGCCATCGCGGCGCCGGCGAAATCGGATGCTAAAAAGGATCAAACAAAAGGTCATCTAACCCTGCGGCTAGAATGCCAACGGTAGCCGACCTTGGCGTCCGCGCAAGGGACTTTGTCGTCACAGCATGCCGGCGGCTCGCATGAAGTCAAAACAACCCCATGCGCAGTAGCTAACCCCTTGCATGACCAGCAAAAACCGTTCGGCCGTCGGGCAAGGCGGCGGCGACCCGGATTCCGACCTCAGGCAGGCTGATCGTCGCCGGCGCGCATGCCGTTCAGCATCGCCTCGGCTTTCTCCCGCAGCGGCCGCGCACCGCTGTCGGAGGCGATCGCGATCGCGCCGCGAAGCGCAGCAAGGACGATGCTCCTGGCCTCCGCGCTCGTGGGCGGCGTCACCACGGCCTCGCCGAACAGGGCCTCGGCCTCGAGGCCGGAGAAGCCCTGCTGGCGCGCGGTGTTGCGCGCCTCGCGCAACATGTTCTGGGCCGCCTGGACATCGCCGAGCCGATTGGTCGCCAAGGCGAGGTAGATCGACGAGCGCAGAACCGCCGAGGTGTAGCCGACGGCGCGCGCCTCTTCGCGCGCCTCGGCGAGCATGCGGCGGGCGCGGTCGAACAAGCCCTGCTCCAGATAGGCGATACCGAGGTGGCAGGCGAGCACCGGCACGAACAACCGGATACCGAGTTTCTGCGCCAGCACAAAACCGTCTTCGAGAATGGCGGCGGCCGCGGCCGGATCGCCCCGACCGAGCATCAGCCAGCCGCCGCTATAGGCGGCAGCGACGCGGTCATAGGGACGGCCGGTCTCGTCCGCGATCGCGGCGGCCTCGCGCTGCAGCTGCTCGGCGGCGTCGAGCTCACCCATCACGGCGTGGGTGAGGCTCTTCATCATGCAGCAAAGCAGCAGCGTGTATTTCGGCGGCGTGCCATACGGCGCGCTCGCCTCCGCTCCCGTCAGGTTTGCGCGCGCCCGGACGAATGTCTGCTCAGCCTCGCGATACCGCCCTGCAATAAAATACGCCTGTCCAAGATTGTACTGCGCAAGGTTACGCCACCCCGGATTGCCCGACTGCTCGGCAAGACCGACGACTTCCTCGCCAAGGATGACGGCCTCGGCCGGCGTGCCATAGAAGTTTTGTCCACCCGCCATGACCGTCATGGCAGCGACCTTCCTGCCGACATCATCGATCTGGCTGGCCCGCTGGTCGGCCTCCTTTCCGAGATCGATCCACTCGGCGACGCGGCCGGACCAGATGAAGGCCATGCGCGCCTCCATCCGCAGATCGATGGCGTTGGTCTCCCGCGGGCGCGTCAACGGCGTCTTGTCGAGCGAATCCATCGCGGTCCGGAAGTAGTCGACCGCGTCGGGATAGGCCGAGCGCGCGAGGCATTTTTGTGCGGCTGATCTCCCGTAGGTGAATGCCTTCGCCCAGTCCTTGGCGCGGATGGCATGGTAGCAGAGGCTGTCGGGATCATCTCGCCATGTCTGATCGCCCTCGAAAACCGCGAGCACGCGCGCATGGATGCTCTCGCGCACCTTTTCGACCATCGACTCATAGGTCACCTGGCGGACCATCTCGTGCCTGAACTCGAGCGAGTTCTCGAGATCGCTATCAATCGCGGCAAGCAGCTCGGCCCGATCGAGCGCCGCAAGACAGTCGTGAAAGACGTCTTCAGGCAATTGCGAGACGTTCCGTACCACGGCTTCGCTCGATCGCGGCCCTAACGCGGCCGCGACCTGCAACACCAGACGCTGCTGCCGCGACACGCGGTCGAGGCGCGCCGCGATCACACCCTGAATACTGGTGGGAATGCCGAGTTCGTCGATCGGTCGCACCAAAGCGAGGTCGCCCCACTCCCCGCGCAGCGTACCGCTGTCCTTCAATCCGCGGCAGACCTCCTCGATGAACAGCGGCACATTGGCCGTGTGGGAAATGATCCGGCTCTTCAGATCGGTATTGGTTTGTGAGGACCCGAGCATGTCGGACAGCATCTGCAGACCGGAATCGTCATCGAGCGGCCGCATCGCGACGATTTCGGCGTGGCAGCGCGCAATCCAGACCGGCATGCCGTTCGGGCGGGTGGTGAGAAGCACAAGAAGACCGGGCACCGCCAGCGCGGCAATCGTGGCGACGACGACGTCGCTGGCCCGGTCGATCCAGTGCAAATCCTCCAAAAGGAGGACGGTCGGCTGACGACTGGCCACGTTCTGAATGACGGCGCAGCTTGCCTCGGAGATCACGCGCCCCCGGGCAGGCGGCTCGAGCTCGTCCCATTGCGGGTTCGAGAACGACACATTGAGCACCGCATCGATGGCGCTTTGCTGAATCGCAGGCAGGTCTGCCCGTGGATCGCGGGGACTGCCAGGATCCTTCGCGGCGGCGTCCATCGCCGACAGCAGGATTCGCCTGAGCGTGCTGAACGGCGCGCCTTGCAGATTCGGGCTGCACTCGGCGTCGATCAACCGCCACCCATCGGCCTTGAGCTTCTGGGCGAACTCATGCGCGAGCCGCGACTTGCCGATGCCCGCATCGCCCAGCAGCAACACCGTTTGCCTGCTGTCGCGAGACTGTGTGGCGCTGCGATCCAGCAAAGCCCGCTCGGTGGCGCGATCGACGAAGCGGGAGACGCTGCGGGCCCGTCGCACGCGCCAGCTCGACAGGTCGCTGGCACCCACGATCCGGTAGACCGGCAAGGGCTGGCCGAAGCCGCGCAGCGATTTGCTGCCGAGGTGCTCGAACCGGACATGCCCGTCGGCGAGATTTTGACAGGCCTCCGACACGTAGATCTGATTCGCTTCGGCGATCTGCTCGAGCCGCGCGGCGAGATGCTGCGCGGCGCCGCCAATCTCGTAGACCTTGGAGAACTCGCTGGCGACCATGTAGGCAACGACATGGCCGGAGTGGAGACCGACCCGGACCTGAAGGGCGGGATCGCCGAGACTGGCGACGCGTCGAACCAGCTCGATGGCCGCGTGGCAGGCCAGGGGCGCATGGTTGTCGTCGGCAATCGGGGCTCCGAACACCGCCGCGAGCCCATCTCCCAACTCCTTGCTGACGATGCCGCCGAACTGACGTACGGAGGCTCTCATGGCCGCCAGCGCCGGCTCGAGGCGCGAGACAGCTGCCTCCGGTTCCAATTCGGCAACAAGACCGGTGGAGTCGATGACGTCAGCGCGAAGAATCGTCACAAATCGACGTTCGCTGTCGGGATCGACCTGTTGACGCACTGCAGCCCCGCATTTGGAGCACCAGCTATCGTCGGGATCGATCGCCGACTGACATGCGAAGCAATGCATTCCTGCGCCTCAAAGTCCCGGCCCGTCTGTCGATCAGAATCCGCGAACGAACTTCGATGATACCCATCGAGACCCACTTAGCAATCCGACCCGCTGCAGTTAGCTGGGCACAGCATGGGAGGCGATCTGGACGAAACACAGCCCTGAGTGGTAGCGTCAAAAATCCCGGCAAGGGGGCATATATTTCGGTAGCGCACGGTCAGCCAAGCCGATCGGCGTGGCGGAGTTGTATGTATTTTCGCGCAGCGAAGGACATTTTGGGGGAAAAGGCGATGGGCTCGAGACCTTACAGAGGCAAGCCATTCAGAGATTTGATGAACAGCAACTACTACCCTCTGGCAAACATGAAAAAGAGCGTCGCCAAGCTCAAGGCTTCGGACGACATCGACGTGCCGACGCTGGAGTACGGCCAGTACCACCTGATTCTAACGCCAGCCTCCAAGTGGCCGGAAGGTAGCGCCAAGCACTGGCCCAGGGAGAAGGGCCGGGCTCGCGTCGACCTCAGCGCTCAGCTCAACACGGTCCCCCTGTCCAGGGACGAGCCTGGAGTGATTCCCTTGACGCGGTGCGACCTGCTCGATGCCTGCGTCCGCAAGTGCTTCAACTCCGAGCCGCCAATTCCGATGAAGACCAACATCATCGCCCACGCGGCAAGCGATGCCCTGGCAGACCGGCACGAGATCCGGCTGGAGTGGGAATACAAGAAGGGCTCGGACAAGCCGACGTTGCTGCATCTGACGATGGTCTGTCCGCACAGGCCGGAGAAGGGCTGAGCTGATTCCGACTTTGGATCGCAGTACCATCATCTGATCTGAATTCCGCGGGCCGGCATTTTGCCGGCCCGCGTTTTTTGTCAAAACGCGGCGGATCAATGGAGCGGTGACCGGGAGCTCGATGCACGGTCCATCGAGCGAGATCGCACAAGCCGCACCTGAGGCTAGTTCTCGAAGAACCCCGGATGCTTCTCCACAAACGCCTGCAGCTCGGGCGCGACGCGGTCGAGATGATTGGCCATCTCGCGCTCGCTCTCTCAGAATCGCGATCTGCAATGCCGCGGTAAATCGCCTCGTGCTCCATGTACGTGCCCTTGGGCCGGCCCGGCTCGGGCAGCAGCGTGCGGCGCACGCGTTCAAGATTGGTTCGGATCGGATCGAGCACTTCGCCGACGCGCGCGAAGCTCATGTTCTCGGTCATCTGGCGATGAAACCTGGTATCGAGCTCGTGAAAGCCTTCGAGGCCGCCGCTCGCGACCGCGGCCTTCTTATAGGCGAGATTCTGGCCGAGCGTGGCGATCGCCTGGTCCGACATGCCGGCGGCGCAGATGCCGCCGGCCTCGACCTCCAGCGCACGGTGCATCAGCATCCACTGCCGGACGTCTTCGAGACACCCGGCTCTCCATTCGTGTTGCGGCTGTCTTACCGCACCGGATCGACATCGGGCGGTGTCGGCAACTTTCGGCGAGGTTCGACATGAGTGCTGCGATCTTGACGAGGCAAGACGGCGTCTGGCTGAACGAACCGGCGCGGTGGACCGCACAGGGCGACAGCCTCGAGATCGTCACCGACAAGGCCACCGATTTCTGGCAAAGAACGCATTATGGGTTCTGCCGCGATAGCGGCCATTTTCTGGGATTCCCGACCGCGGCGGCGTTTACTGCCGAGCTGCGAATCCAGAGCGATTTTCGAGAGCTCTACGATCAAGCCGGCATCATGGTGCGTATCGATGCGGAGCACTGGCTCAAAGCCGGAATCGAGTTTTCGGACGGCCGCGCGATGCTCTCGAGCGTCTTGACCATGGGGCAGTCGGATTGGGCAACCGCCCCCTACGCGCACGATGCCGGCGATTTCTGGATGCGTGTCACCGTCGCGGGCGGCGTTGTTCGGTTGCAGACGTCGGCTGACGGCAAGAGCTGGCCGCTGGTCCGATTGGCTCCATTCACCGCGGCGCAATCCTATCTTGTCGGGCCAATGGCCTGCACGCCGGAAAGAGAGGGCCTGCAGGTCACCTTCACGGGATTTTCGCTGAAACCGCCGCTTGGCAAGGATCTACACGATCTCAGCTAGCGTGCTGCGCGCGCCATTTTGAAGATGCCAGAGTTTGAAGACGCCAGAGCTTGAAAGTGCCATGTGTTCGTTGACGGCACGATGAAACAGCGCTACCTTAAATTGCACATTTGAAGAAAGCATGACGAGGGTTTTTACGCTCGTCTGCCGCAGTTTATTTAATTGTTTCGACAACAGGAGGTGCCCATGTCGTGCGCTTTCCCGGCCGTCGGTCACAAATACCTGGTGGATTTCGTCGCTTTCCGTGTCGAGCTGGAGTTCACCTCCGACACCTCGCTCACTTATTACAACGTCGATGCGAACGGAAAAATCGTCGGCTCCGAAACGGTGACCGTCAAGGTCGAGCCGATCACCGAGCATATTTTCCTGGTCACATGGCAAGAGGCCGACAAGACCACGGTCGTGCATATCGAGGACTACGCGAGACACACGATCGTGACCAACATCACGAGCCCACCCGATCTGACCTTCGATCAATTTCACGGCACCTTCAAGAAAGTGGCGTGAGCCGACTGCTGCAACGACCGGCGCTTCGCGCCGGCCGGAGCCGAGTGCGATGAGTGCGTGCAATCGAGACCGCAATGCGCGTCGCGCGTGAGACGCACGCGACTGCGGCATCTCGCCAGGAGAACAAGGCATGCCGGATTTGAGCGAAGCCACGCCTCCCTCGCGCTACGACCGGTTCCGGGCCATCATGGAAGCGGCTGCCGGCGCCTCGACGGCAAGCTACATGTCGCATCCGCGCTTCTGGAATCTGCCGCTGCCGGAACTGAGAGCCTTCGAGCTCTATGGCATCGCGATGATGCGCGGCGGAGACGCTGCGCCCCCGGCAGCCAAGCCCTCAACCTGCTGTCATGGAAGCTGCGAGGCGCAGGGCGCGGCGGCTTCGCCCGGCAATGGCGACAATGCTGGACTCGTCAGAGGCCTGCGCGGCCAATATCCGTTCGACGGCACGCAGTTTCCGCCGCTGCCCTGGGGCGGCAAGCGCGTCAGCGAAGGCGACATCGCGTTCATCTCGCAGTGGATCACCGCCGGCTGTCCCGGACCTGACGAAGACGAGCATCATGCCGGCGCGGCACAGGCGAGCGCCGTCACGGGCGCGCTGGTGACGGGAGACGCGCCGCACGCCCTGTTCACGGGCCCCACCAACCAGCTCGCACACGATTCCGGCGGCGTGCGCGCGCGCAAGAACGTGGCCTATCTGTCCGACGAGGAGCTGCGGCGCCTGCGCGCCGCAATCGCCCAGATGAAGTCGCTCGATGCCTATCCGCAGGACGAGCGAAGCTTTGCCTATTGGGCGCGCATCCACGCCAACCAGTGCCAGCACGGCTGGGAGCAATTCCTGACCTGGCATCGCGCCTATCTGTACGGCTTCGAAAAGCAGCTCCAGGACATCGATCCGACCGTGACCCTGCCCTATTGGGACTGGGCGGCCGACAGCGCGAACGTCAAGGCCTCGCTCGAGGACATGGGCAAGGTCGCAAACGACAATGGCATCGTCCCCGCCGCCTATCGCTGCTGGATCGACGAGGATGGACTGCGCAAGCTGACCGACGGCGGCAAGGTGTCGGCAGAAGTGCTCGCGGGCCTGCGCGGCATCATCGGCAAGGACTTCAATTCCGGCGCGCGCCTGTTCGCCGCCGCCAAGATCAGCTATGGCGCGGCGCCTGCGAGCGACGAGGCGATCAAATCGGTGCTCGGCGACATCAATCCGCTGTTTGACTGGAAGCGATGGCCCGGCGGCAATGCGGATCTGATCTTCGAAGCCTATCCGACGCCTGACGATGTCGAGCGCATTCTCGAGATCGAAAGCTTCTTCGACTTCGCCAGCGGCAGCCGCGGCAACCAGTTCTTCGGCGCGCTCGAGACCATCCACAATCTGATCCACAATTTCTCGGGCGGCAAGAACCCGTTCTCCAGCGTCGCGCCGAACGAACAGCCGTTCGGCGACATGCAGGATCCCGGCACTACCGCGTTCGATCCGATCTTCTGGGGGCATCACAGCAATTGCGACCGGCTATGGGCGGAATGGCAGCGTCGCAACCCCAGTGGCGGACCTGACGATCCCGGCGACGTGTTGCCGCCGTGGAATTTCACCGTGGCCGACACCGCCAGCATTTCGCGCCTCGGATACGAATACATGATGGCCGCGAACATGTTCGTGACCAACAGCGCCGTGCCGCTGCAGCGCTTTCAGTCCGCCGCGGCGCCCGTCCATCCCAAGGTCGTCGCCGACCATAGTCACGCTGAGATCCGCCTGCACGCGGTGCAATACGTCACGCGTCCCGGTTTTCACATCCGCGCCTTCCTTAATACGCCGGGTGCGACCGTCGAGACGCCGACGCGCGGCAATCCCAACTATGTCGGGATGGTCAGCATGTTCACCGGCGTGTGCGTCGGCGGCCCCGGCCATTGCGACGTCCCGGAACCGCGGACATCGCGCTTCGACCTGCGGCCGCGACCGCACAAGACTCCCGGCAATTTCCGCATCGACGCCACCGACGCGGTGAAGCGGCTCAAGGCCAATGGCGCGACCTCGTTCAGCGTCAACCTCGTCGTCCTCAACACCGACGGAACACCTGCGACCGATGCGCTGAAGATCGACGCCGTTTCACTCAACTTCTTCGATCGGTTCTCGAAATCGAGACAATAGGCCCGTCATGGCAACAAGCTTTCGCATTCATCCCGCGATCGGCATTGCGCGGCTCGGCAACTCGCCGGACAAGTTCTGCATCTCCCCCGACAAGGGCGGACATTTGCCGATCAAATGCGACGATCAGGGCAATCCGATCCTGAACAAGAAGGGCGAAGAGGAGAGCGTCAAATATTTCAACGACGACAAGGGCAGGATCCTTCGCCAGGCGGCGCGCTTTCGGGTCTTCATCTACGACGACAAATCCCCTGGGGGGCGCGAAGCCGCCATCGGCGACCAGGTCGACATCGTCAATCGCCACAACGGCCAGCTGCTGACCTTGCGGATCGACGACATCCAGTGGACGGCCTATCTCGCCAACAAGAAGGCGAGCTGGTACGCGTTCGCGGAGACCGATGGCGAGCACGGCTACGCGTCGGACCATCCGGTTCGCAACGCCGACATCACCAACGGCGAAGAGCGCCAGCGCCTCATCATCGATCCCGGACCGCGAAGCGTGAGCTTCACGGGATCGCAGCAGGCGGTCTTCGACAAGAACAGCCCAGGGCCGACCAGCTTTCCGCCCGAACTCGTGCCGAACTCGATCACGGCGCTGGGCGAGCTCAGATGCACCCAGACGGCGAACAAGAACCGGCTCCTGGTGCTCGGCGGCTTCGGCAATTCCGGGACCATGCTGGACGGCTTCGGCAATCCCAAGATCGAGGAATACGCCAACAACGACGGCTGGTTCGACGACATCGCCGATGGCCCGGTCAATGCGCGCTTCATCGGCACCGTGGTCGCCATCGACGGACGCCCTGTCAAACCGCTGGGCAAGCCGGTTCTCGCGCCGGCCGCGATCGATCCGGCCTGGGTCATCGTGGGCTATCCGCGCTACGTGCCTGAGGCCGTCGACGTCGTCACCATGGATGATCTGCTGTTCGACATCGCCGTGCGGCATTTCGGTTACGTGCCCTACCTCTACGGCATCCCGCCGTACACGGGATCCGCCGCGGTCCCGCAGGACGAGGCCGGCCTGCGGCTCTGGCGCGCACGAGCGCAATGGAACACCGATTTTCGTCCGTATTTCGGTCGCGACATCCTGCCGATCCTGCTGCGCCCGCTCGATGCGCAGAACTTCATGGACGCCGACGCGCTGACCGGCGGCAATCCGCACAACACCAACCCCGGCGGCAATTTCGACTTCACCGATCTATCAGTGCCGCCCTATCCGGGCGAACCCGAGGCGGATCGCTGCCGCCGTCATCAGATGCGCCAGCTGCTCTATGCTGTGTTGCGCAAGCCCGGACAGGAAAACGAACTGTTCGCACCGGCAAGTCCCGGCATCCCGCAGGGCAAGCTGTTCGCGATGCCGCTGCTGTGCGGCGACAACGCGCTCTCCAACACGGCGCCGTCGAAATTCCTGCGCCTGACCGAGACCATGCTGTTCCTGCTCAAGCAATGGGCCGACGGTCTCTTCATCGACGAGACGGCCGAAGACATCAAGCCCGGCCCGATGCATCCGGGACCGGGCGCGGCGCTGGACCGGGGCGCGCTGGCCGCAGCCCTCGGCGGCGCGTTCTGTCCGGGCGCCGAGGCGGGCTGGATCATGCGCAATCCGGCGATCTATTCCGCGGCCTACCGGATCAAGCCGTCGCCATGGTCGCAGGGCGAGCTTTCCTTGCCCGGCGGAGCCGAGCTCGGCAACGGGCTGGAGCCGGGCGACATCACCAAATACAGCGCGCTGCCGTGGCAATCCGATTTCAACGAATGCACCAACCAGCCGGTCGACGTCACCTATCGCGACTGGAACAATCTCGAGCTCGACAGCGTCGGAGACCCCGCCGCGCAGGCCTTCCAGCTGACCTATTGGTGGCCGGTCCACCGTCCCTTCACGTTCAACGGCGCGCCATGGTCGCCCACGGCCCAGAACAACGCTGGCGATCTCGCCATGACCACGGCATGGGCATCGTTGCGCTTCATCATCAAGAGCGACGGACAATATACATTTGCGCCCACTCCGCCGGACCAACCCAAATCGTGAGGCGACGCGAACATGTCGCAGCACGATGTGGTCATCCTCGGCGGCGGACCTGCCGGAACGGCCCTGGCACTGGAGCTGAAACGTCACGCGCCCGACCTGAAAATCCTGATCGCCGAGGCCGCAATGGCGACGGACTGGCGGATCGGGGAAACGCTCGCGCCCGGCGCCGCTCAACTCCTCAACGGACTTGGCTGCTGGGACCATATCCTGCGCGACGGACCGATCGAGGGCGCCCGCTCCCGGGCAGCATGGGGAAGCGACCGCCTCCATGCACATGACTTCGTGTTTTCGACGCGCGGCAATGCCTGGCACCTCGATCGTATCAGGTTCGACGAAGCCTTGCGCGCCGCGGCCGAGACTGCGGGCGTGGAGATCTGGCGCGGCGCGCGCTTCCTGTCCGCCGTCGCAGAACCTGCGGGATGGCAACTTTCTCTCGACTGGCAGGGACGGCGGGTCGAGATCGGCGCGCGCTTCGTCGCTGATGCCACCGGACGCTCGGCGCGGTTCGCGACGAGCCAGGGCAGCCGCAGATGTTTTGCCGATCGCCTGGTGGGTGTCGCCGCACTGGTGCGCCTTTGCGATGGCGCGCCCTGCGATCACGCCACACTGGTCGAGGCCCGCGAGAACGGATGGTGGTACTCGACCGCGCTCCCGGGCGGCCGTCTCGTGCTGGCCTTCATGAGCGACAGCGACATCGTCCACCATCATTCCAGCGCACGGCTCGAACCCTGGCTTGCGCAATTGCGCGGGGCGCCGCTGACCGCGGCGCGCGCAGCCATGGCGGAGAGCGCAGACCACATTTTCACCTGGCCTGCCCGCTCGCATTGCCTCGACCAGCCCTGCGGACGCAACTGGGTCGCGGTGGGAGATGCGGCCTCGAGCTGGGATCCGCTGTCGTCGGCCGGCATCATGAAAGCGCTGCGCACCGGCAAGCTCGGTGCCTTCGTCCTGCTCGATGCCATCAACGGCGTCGACGGCGGCGGCGCGAAATATCGCAGGCTGATCGAAGCCGAGTACCGCCATTACCGGCGCGACAGGCGCACCGTCTATCGCATGGAGCGGCGCTGGAGCGGATCCGCGTTCTGGCAGCGCCGGCACGCGCCCGAACCGTTCGATCGCGAGCTAGCCACACAATCATCGGGAGAAAATTAGGATGGCAGCCAACAAGATCTTCCCCCGCACCCAGCGGATCGGGATCGTCGTGTTCAACGGATTCGAGCCGATCGATGTCTGGGGATTCGTCGAGGCGTTCTCGATTTCGCGCTTCCTGGGCACATCCTATGACGCACCGCCCGCCTATCGCTTCGAGATCAAGCTGATCAGCCGTGACGGCAAGAACGTCAAGAGCAGCAACGGGCCATCGGTCGCGCCCGACTGGGATTTCGCGCGCGCGCTCGAGGAGCCGCTCGATCTCTTGATGATCCCGGGCGGCGAAGGGACGCGGCCGCTGCTCGATGAGAAGAAGCATCCGAAGGAGGTCAAGGCGCTGCTGGCATGGATCCATCAGATGGATGCCCGCGTCCCCATCATGGCGTCGGTCTGCACGGGCGCCGCGGTGCTGGCGCGCGCGGGATTGCTCGATGGACGGCCGGCCGCAACCAACCATTTCGCCTTCAGCTGGGTGGCAGGGTTTGGTCCCAAAGTGCTGTGGGACAGCGTGTCGCGGTGGGTGGACGCCGGGAAATATGTCACCAGCGCGGGCGTGTCCGCCGGCACCGACATGGGCTTCTATCTCGTCTCGCGGCTCGCGGGCCGGGCCGTCGCCGAGAACGCCGCCATGGCCGCGGAATATGACTGGCACCGTGATCCGCAGACGCCGATCTTCTATCCGCAGCAGGCGGCGACGTAATTCAGAACGCTGCGGCCATCCTTCGAGACGCCCGCCGTTGGCGGGCCCTCAGGATGAGGACCGAGTGTGCGGCCGTAGTTCGACGAAGCACCGGTGCCGCGGAGCCTCATCCTGAGGAGCGCGCTCTTGCGCGTGTCTCGAAGGACGAGGCGCGCGCTCAGGTCGGGCAAAAGCGATTGCACTGCCCAATCATAGGAGTTGATTCGCGTCAGTGATGATGCCCGCCGCCGATCATGGCCCGCAGCGGCGCGGTGCCTTCCGGGCTGACGACTTCGACGACTTCCATCATGCCGAGATCTTCGTGATCCAGGATGTGACAGTGCAGGACGAACGCGCCGATGTAGTCGGTGTACTGCGTGTAAACGTTGATCTGCTGGCCCGGCGGAATCAGCACGGTGTCCTTCCACACGGTCTCCGGGCCCGACGGTCCCTGCCGCTGGAACTGGAACGGATTGACGTGGATGTGGAAGACGTGGGGCAACGGCGGGATGCCGTTGTTCGCGGTGGGATCACCGATGGTCGAGAGCGACCATTGGTCGACGGTGTTCAGCACCACCTTGCGGCTGTGGTTGGGATCGAAGGCCTCGTAATTGATCTGGAAATAGTTGCGCTTGCCGGGGACGTCCTGGCCGAGCTTGAACACGACCTGCTGCACGCCGACCGCCTGCGCCTTCAGATCGAGATTCGGGAACGGCGCGAGCGGGGCCATCTCGGCGCTGGTCGGCAGCGCCATATCGACGGGATCGCCCTGCACGTCGATGATTGCCAACACCTCCTCCGGCTGCGCCACGGCGCGCAACGACTGCGCGGCGGTCAGCGCGCCGTTGATCAGGCGATAGCGGCCTGGTGTCTTGCTGGCCTGCACCAGCACGTCGCTGCGATAGCCCGGCTGGAGCTCGATCGTCTGCCCCGCGGCCCAGGTATCGACGCGGCCGAGATAGAGACCATCGAGCGCGATCTCGTGTAACGGATGACCTTCCAGCCGGATGGCCAGCGAGGCGCGGAAGCCGGTGTCGATCATGCGCCAGCGCTGCACCTCGCCGGGCCGCATCGTGATGACAGGACGAATCTCGCCATTGATGGTGATCTGCCGCTTGCTGCAGGTCCAGGTGCCCGGATTGGGCGTCGGACAAGGCGAGGGATCGGGAAACAGCGCGGAGATCTGGTTCAGCTCGCCATTGGTGTTGTACAGGATGGTCTGGAACAGCATGACCTTCTCGCCCTTGTTGGCTTCGCGCAACGCGGGCGGAATCTTCGAGGGATCATCATCCAGGATGAGCGCGCCGGCCATACCGCTGCCGACCTGGATCGACGTCGAGCCATGGGTGTGGGCGTGATACCAGAATGAGCCGGGCGGATGGTTCGCGGGCACCCGGATCTCGTACGGGAACTGCGTCTGCGGCAGTATCGCGAGCAGAACGTTGTCACTGTTGCCGACCGGCGAGACATGCAGGCCGTGGGTGTGCAGGTTTGTGGTGTTGAACGAGGCGGGCACCACGCTCAGATGCGCGTTCGACCGCTCCTGCTCGAATTGCTGATTGACCTGGTCGGGCGTTTCCACCGGGAGCTTGTTGGACAAGAGGATGTTGAGTATGTCGCCCGGCTTGGCACGCAAGGTCGGTCCGGCGAGCTGCCCGCCATAGGTCCGCAGCGTGACGCCGCATCCGCCGATGCTGACCTTGGTCGGGTCGGTGTACTCGACGTCGAGCCCGGCCTTCAACACACCGTTCGCGGACGTGATCTCGGGCGGATTGTGGAATGGCTTTTCGCCATAGCGTGCGACGTCGATGTCCTTGTACTCGCAACCGGCGCGCTCGGCCTTTGCAACGCCGGCGCCGGCCGCGGCGATGGCCACGGCGAGAGCAAAGATCTGAATCGTCCGATGATGTGACATGGATCACTCCCGATCTGACAAATCCCGAGATGATGGCTCCTGCACGCCGTCACATCAGTGTCCGACGCAGCACGAGGGCAAAAATCACTTCAGCGTGTGCAGTATCAATGTACAATCTAAAGGAGTTTTATTACACTGCCAAGACGATCGTCAATCGATCCGCGGGCGCACGGCCGAATGGCGCGCAATCGGCCGCACGGAATTCACGCGTCGAGACGAAGCCAACGCGCCGATGCCGCCGTCGATACCGAAGGCACATTTCAAATGTCGAACGAGGGAGAGGCGCGGAGACGGCAGCTATCCCGAGCAAGCCACGCGCGCAAGTGAACGAAGCCTACCGGGTTTCGATCGGTCGAGTCTGGTCGTGCAACAGCAGCGCTCCTTGCGGAAAGCGAACCCATTCAAGCTTTGAGTCGCACCAAACCGCCACCTTGGGCTCGGGAAAAGTCGGATCGGCGAAACATCCAACGGGAATGCCGACGAGGTCGGGCAGGAGGTCGATAGCTGTCCGCACGGTCGAACCGCACACCGGGCAGAACGTGCATTCGACGTTCCCGCCGGACGCGCCCTTGCGCGTATAGGTCGTGCTATCGCCAGAGCAGCTCTTGACCTGATTCTTGTTCCAGCGCGAGGTGAGGGCAAATGCGCTTCCCGACCTCTTTTGACACCGCGTGCAGCTGCAGGCGGAAACCAATGCAGGCTCGCCTTCGACGCTTAGACTTAGCTGTCCGCAATGGCAGCTCGCTGTGCGCATGTTGTCGCTCCCCTCAGTGGCTCTTTCAGGCGCAGCATCATACAATCTAAGATCGATAGCGCACGCTATCGTTTGGATTCCTGGCCACGGCGCCGAAGTGAAGGTTCAGGCACCGTCCCGGTGCCGAACCTGCTAAGGCTGCAAGACATGCTGCTCAGCGGGCGTGACAGAGCCTCCCAGCAGGCAACCAACGGGCCTCTCGCCGGCGAAGCCGAGGCGCACCCGGATCTCGGACAACGCTCCCATCGCGCGGCCCTGCATGATCGTGATCCGCGCGCTGTTGGGTTCGATCAGTTCGTTCTTGAGCAGTCCGAACGAAAGCGCCGCAGCGGCAATGCCAGTGGCGGCATCTTCCGGGTAACCTGACGATTTCGGAAACTGCCGCGCCTCGAAACGTCGTTCGCCCTGGTGATCGATGGCGTAGGAGTAAAGGCCGGTCGATCCGATCCGCCCGCAGCACAGCTCGATCTCAGGCGGATTCGGCACCATTGCGTTGAGTTCGCGGACGCCCTTCATCGGGATCAGCGTCTTCACGCGTGAGGTGACGGCGTTCTGAATGGGCAGGTCGAGCAGATCGCGGCGTGACAGATTCAGCGTCGATAGAACGTCCTCCTCATCTGCACGCGGGAGATCGACGACCTTGCCGACCGGCTGGCTGATCTCGACGGACGGATCACCAGAACCCGCACGTTCGACAAAGCCCGTCACCGATCCGCTGCGCGTCTCGATGCGGACCTGTTCACCGGGCAAGCGCCCCTTGCTCGCGAGAACCCAGAGCGCGCCAATCGTCGCGTGACCACACATTTCCATCTCGTGCCTGGGAACCCAGAACCGGAAGACGTAGTCAGCATCCGGCCCTGGTGACGGCAGGACGAAGCCCGACTCATGCCCGAACCGCTGAGCCACGGACTGCATCGCCGCAGCTTCAAGCTTCGATGCATCGATGACAACAGGACAGGGATTGCCGCCCTGGCCCCTGTGGCTGAACACGTTGACAAGTTCGACCTCGGTCATCGGATGGCTCGATTCATGGAAAGCAGGGACAGCGAAGGCAGGACGGCAGGGACGCCAGCGATGGTACCGTTATCGCCCCAAGATCGGAAAGTCGATTTGGCCGACCATCTCGAGGCGATGAGGCCGCTGCGCTGGCCCCATAACTAAAATGGCCCGCATCAAGCGGGCCATTTCGGCATGGGCCAACACCGGTCTGTTCTCGATGCAAGCCTTTCGGCGGCCGATGCCGGAAACACTGCTCGCGCCAGCGATTCAAACCTGCTATGTCTCAACCATAGATTTTAGCTCCGATTTTTTTGTAGCCGCGATTGCGGCGGCGAAACGTCCGACATGGACGTCCAAATCACTCAAATGCCGATGTTCAGAGCCGAACGGTAACTGCAACGATCAATCTGGCGGAAGCGTCCGTCTGTCCTCAAGCCGGATCAAGGCCGCAAGCAAGACACAGGGGGAGCGCCATGCTGGTTCGGAAGAACGTTTGGGAATTAGGCGGCGACTGGGCTGATCCGATTCTCTGGTATGCGCGCGCGGTTGGCGCGCTGAAGTCCAAGCCGCTCGCCGATCGCACCAGCTGGCGCTTCTGGGCCGGCATGCACGGATACGACCAGGGACTCTGGGAGTTCTATGGTTACAAGGCGGCCCACGAGAAATTGCCGGCAAAGGCGGATTTCGACGAGTTCTGGCAGCAATGCCAGCATGGCAGCTGGTATTTTCTCCCGTGGCATCGCGGCTATCTGATCGGGTTCGAGAAGCTCATTCGCGCGACCGTCGTCAGCCTCAAGGGGCCGGCCGACTGGACCCTGCCCTACTGGAATTATTTCAAGACCGGTCAGAACGGCTTGCCGCCGGCCTTCGGAAGCCCGGACTGGCCTGACGGCAAGGGCAACAACCCCCTCTTCGTCGAGCAACGATGGGGGCCCGATCCATCGAAACCCGGCAAAGTCTTCGTCCCGCTCAAGGCCGTGAACCTGGACGCGATGGGCGTTCACGAATTCACGGGCGTTGCGAGTGGCGGCGATCGCGGGTTCGGCGGTATCGACACCGGCTTCGAGCACAGCGGCACCAAGCACGGCGACATCGAAAGCCAACCGCATGACCAGGTTCACGGCCTTGTCGGCGGCGAGAAGATGTTCCCGAAAGCGAGCCCGAGGCCGTTGCCGGGACTGATGTCCACGCCGGTGACCGCAGGCCTCGATCCGATTTTCTGGCTGCACCACGCCAACATCGATCGGCTGTGGCAAAGCTGGCGACTGAGCGACCACAGAAACACCGATCCGGAAGAGAGCAGCTGGAAGAAGGGGCCTGCGAGCCACGGCAAGCATCAATTTGTCGTGCCGCTGCCCGACGGCTCACCCTGGGTCTACACGCCGCAACAGATGTCGGACTTTGCCGGCGTCGGCTATACTTACAGCGATTTCTCGCCGGCCGGCGCGCGGCCGGCAGCGGTTGCCAGCGCTGCGGCGGCACCATCAGGAGCGGCCACGATGACGAAATCGACCGGAGCAGCAGTCGAGGTGGTTGGCGCCAGCGCAAAGGCGCTTGCCGTTGCAGGCAGCGGCGCGCAGACCTCCGTCCCGGTCGATGCGCGGATGCATGCAAAAGTTGCCGGCAAGATGGCTACCGCGGTCGCGCCGGGTGCGCGGGAGGAGCGGGTCTTCCTCAATCTGGAGAATGTGCGCGGCTATTCGGATGCGACCGTCCTGCAGGTCTATGTGCACTTTGCGGGCAAGGACGGCGCGCCATCGGCGGAGCGGCAAGTCGGGAGCATCGGGCTGTTCGGCATCACCAAGGCAACGGAGACCGATGCCGGGCATAAAGGCGACGGCTTGTCCTACGTGCTGAACATCACCAAGCCCTACCAGGAGTTCGCGGGTTCGGCGAATGTCGATCTTGCGAACATCGGCGTTCGTCTGGAGGCCGTCGCACCCGTGCAGCAATCGGCCGAGGTGAGCGTCGGCCGCATCAGCGTCGTGCGGCAAGGCGATTGACGGCAGCGCCATGACGCCCGCGGCCTATGAGCGTCTGCAGATCCGAATCCCGCTTGCCATCGCGGCGGCCGGAGCGTGGGTGGCGATGGCCGCGATGTCGCATGAACGCAAGCTCGTCGCTTTCTGCAGCAGCGATGTCTGGACGGCGCTATCGCTGGACAGGTTTGCGCTGGCCATCACGTTCTATTCGCCTGCAAGCCTCGCCGGCGAATGGATGCTGATGGTCGCCGCGATGATGATGCCGACGCTGGCAGGCGCGATGGGACACGTCCGTGCGCGAAGCCTGCCTCACCGGCGCAAGCGTTCGCTTGCGCTCTTCATCATCGGATATGGGGCGACCTGGGGCGCTTGCAGCATTCCGATCGTGTTCGCAATGCTGGCGCTCCAGCTCCTGCAGCTGTCGCCGGTAGCGACGATCGCGCTGGTTGGAAGCCTGATTCTGATCTGGCAATTTTCACCGGCGAAGCAGGCTTGCCTGAATCGCTGTCACGACCAGCCGCCGCTCGCAGCCCATGGGATCGCAGCCGACCTCGCCGCGCTCGGATATGGCGTCACGCAAGCGATCTGGTGTTGTGGAACATGCTGGGCGCTGATGCTCGTTCCGTTCACGGCACAGGACGGGCATCTCCTCGCCATGGCCGCAACGAGCGCCTATTTGATCGCCGAACGCCTGGATCAGCCGCGGCGTCCCGCCTGGGAAATACGATGGCCATCGACCGTTGCCAGGCTGCTGTGGTTCAGGCTCAGCGTTTGGCGACGCCCTGAAAACACGGGACGTGTCGCAGCCTGATCTGCGGGATCGCCCCGATCGCGCGGGCAAAAGAAAACCCGGCAATCCGTTCAGATTGCCGGGCTCTATTTGGTTGCGGGGATAGGATTTGAACCTATGACCTTCAGGTTATGAGCCTGACGAGCTACCGGGCTGCTCCACCCCGCGTTAAACCGTTGCGCGCCTTCGTGAAAATGCCGGGGACGGTGGATTGAGGGCCGACGCGGTGCGCGTGGCTTGCTTCTCCCGTCCCGAAGGCTTCCCTGGAAGGCAACCCCGGGCAAAGCCCGTCGGGTGCGGGGCGTATGTACCAACCCGGACTGTCTTTGGAAAGGGCTGAGGGGACGTTTTTTTCGACTTTGTGACAGCTCACGGGCGCAGATTCGGGCCGATTTGCCACACACTTGCCAGAAGTTCCACAAACCGCCAGCTTGCGGCAACAAAACAGAAGCCAAACGCCTGACAGGGGAGGAGCGCCTTGAACATCATTTTGGACCGCTCCCAGGCGAGTGCCCCGCTGGCCGCGCTGACCGACCAATTCCAAGCCA
This sequence comes from uncultured Bradyrhizobium sp., assembly GCF_936928535.1. GTDB lineage: Bacteria > Pseudomonadota > Alphaproteobacteria > Rhizobiales > Xanthobacteraceae > Bradyrhizobium. The sequence continues at coordinate 130,857 of NZ_CAKZHY010000170.1, forward strand.
TGGTCACGCGTTCCCGGGCCGAGGAGGCGCCGGATTGCGCCACGCGGCTCGACCGGCTGGCGCGGCTGCGCGCCGTGGTCGCCGACAATGAAGAGCGTTTCCGGCAGGCGATCTCGGCCGATTTCGGCCATCGCTCCCCGGTCGAGACCACCATCGCCGAGATGATGCTGGTGTTCTCCGAGATCCGGCATGCCTCGAAGCATTTGAAGGACTGGATGGCGCCGCAGCGCGTGGCAACCGCGCTGCAATTCCTCCCTGCCCGCAACCGGCTGATCCCGCAGCCGCTCGGCGTCGTCGGCATCATCGCGCCGTGGAACTATCCGCTGCAGCTGACGCTTGCGCCCGCGATCGGCGCGATCGCGGCCGGCAACCGCGTCATCATCAAGCCGAGCGAGCTCGTGCCGCATTTGTCCGCGCTTCTGAAGGAGACGGTCGCGCAAAAATTCGATGCCACCGAGCTGCTCGTCACCGGCGTCGAGGACGAGGTCGCAAAGGGCTTTGCGCAGCTTCCGTTCGATCATCTCCTCTTCACCGGCTCGACCCGGGTGGGGCGGCTGGTCGCGGAAGCCGCGGGGCGCAATCTGACGCCCGTCACGCTCGAGCTCGGCGGCAAGTCACCCGCGATCATCGATGCATCTGCCGATCTCGACGAGGCGGCCGAGCGCATCGCCTATGGAAAGCTGCTCAATGCCGGGCAGACCTGCATCGCGCCCGACTACGTGCTGGTGCCTGATAGCGTGTTGCAGGCTTTCGCCGAGAAGGTGCGCGCAGCGATGCGGCGCATGTTCGGCACTGACCCCACCAACAAGGACTACACCTCGATCATTTCCGACCGACACTATACACGGCTCGAAGCGCTGGTTGCGGACGCAGCGCAGCACGGCGCAAGGATACTGCAACCGGCCAAGGCTGACGATCCCAACTGGAAGGCGCACCGCAAATTTCCGCCGACACTGATCCTTGGCGCGACCGAAGACATGGCGGTGATGCGCGAGGAGATCTTTGGACCCGTGCTGCCTGTGCTGGGCATTCGCGAGCCGACTGAGGCCATCAGCTTCATCAACCGCCGCGACCGGCCGCTCGCGCTGTACTGGTTCGGCAGGGACGTCCAGGCGCGAGACCAGGTGCTGGCGCGCACCGTCTCCGGCGGCGTCACCATCAACGACTGCCTGTTTCACTTCGCGCAAACCAACCAGCCGATGGGCGGCGTCGGCGCATCGGGCACCGGCGCCTATCACGGCGAGTGGGGGTTCAGGACTTTCAGCAAGCTGAAGCCGGTGTTCTATCGCTCCAGGTTCAACCGCCTCGCCGATCTCTATCCGCCCTATGGGGCTAAGATCGCGCGGCTGGAGAAGATGATGCGGTTCATGTCGTAAGGGTGGTCGTTCCGGGGCGCGAAGCGAACCCGGAACCTCGAGATTCCGGGTTCGCGCTGCGCGCGCCCCGGAATGACAAAAACGGGGGAAACACAAGTGACTGACACATTCGATTTCATCGTGGTGGGCGCGGGCTCCGGCGGCTGCGCGGTCGCCGGGCGGCTGTCGGAGGATGCGGCGACGTCAGTGGCGCTGCTCGATGCCGGCGGACGCAACGACAGCTGGCGCATCACGACGCCGTTCGGACTCGCTCTGCCCTACAGCGTGGCCAACTGGGCCTTCGACACCGTGCCCCAGAAAGGCTTGAACGGCCGCATCGGCTATCAACCGCGCGGCAAGGGCCTCGGCGGCTCCTCGGCGATCAACGCCATGGTCTATATCCGCGGCCACAAATGGGACTACGACCACTGGGCTTCGCTCGGCAACCAAGGCTGGTCGTATGCGGACGTGCTGCCCTATTTCAAGCGCTCGGAAGACAACAGCGATTTCGACGGCGAGTATCACGGCAAGGGCGGCCCGCTGCATGTCAACAGGCTGCGCTCCGACAATCCGATCCACGAGGTCTTCCATCAGGCCGCGCGCGAGGCGCAGTTCCGCATCCGCGAGGACTTCAACGCCGAAGATCACGAAGGCCTCGGCAGCTATCAGGTGACGCAGCACAAGGGCGAGCGCTGGAGCGCGGCGCGCGCTTACGTGCAGCCCCACATGGACAAGCGCACCAATCTGCGGGTCGAGACGGGAGCGCACGCCACGAAGATTCTGTTCGAGGACGGGCGCGCGGTCGGCGTGGAATATGTGCAGGGCAAGCAAAAGAGGCAGCTGCGCGCGCGCCGCGAGGTGATCCTTGCTGGCGGCGCCTTCCAGTCACCGCAATTGCTGATGCTGTCGGGCATCGGCGATGGCGAAGCACTGGGCAAGCACGGTATCGGCGTCACGCATCATCTACCCGGCGTCGGGCAGAATTTGCAGGACCATCCGGATTTCGTGTTCGTCTACGCCTCCGACTATCCGCACTTCGTGCATGCATCGCTCGGTCGGCTGCCATCCCTGCTCCGCGGCATCCAGCGGTACCGCAAAGAACGACGCGGCCTGATGACCACCAACTTTGCCGAGTGTGGCGGCTTCCTGAAGACGCGGCCCGATCTCGACGTCCCCGATATCCAGCTGCACTTCGTCATCGCGATGCTCGACGATCACGGCCGCAAGAAACACAAGGAGGCAGGCTTCTCATGCCATGTCTGCCTGCTCAGGCCGAAGAGCCGCGGCAGCGTGTGGCTGAAGAGCGCAGATCCGCTCGCGGCGCCGATGATCGATCCAAATTTCCTGGGCGAGACGGAAGACCTCGAGTCGATGGTCGCGGGCTTCAAGACCACGCGGCGCCTGATGGAGACGCCTGCGCTGCGCGCGTTGCAGAAGAAGGACATGTTCACGTCAGATGTGCGCACCGACGACGACATTCGCAACGTTTTGCGCAACCGCGTCGACACGGTCTATCACCCGGTCGGCACCTGCAAGATGGGCACGGATTCGATGGCGGTGGTCGATCCGAAGCTGAAGGTGCATGGCGTGGACGGTTTGCGCATCGTCGATGCCTCGATCATGCCGACGCTGATCGGCGGCAACACCAATGCGCCCACCATCATGATCGGCGAGAAGGCCGCCGATATGATCCGGGCGGAGATGCGGTAGCTCCTCTCCCTCTCCCCGTTCTTACGGGGAGAGGGTTGGGGTGAGGGGCCTCTCTCCGCGAATTGGGTGAGAGTTGGACTCGTGGAGAGTCCCCCTCACCCGGATTGCATCTTCGATGCAATCCGGCCTCTCCCCCGCGAGCAGGGAGAGGCGAAGAGGAGGCCCCCTTCGAGGATGTTTTCTTTACTGACGTCGAATAGTCATGGAATGAGCGCAGTATTCGAGCCCATGGAGCGACAAAAAATACAGACGATTTTAGCGATCTGAAACCGGAACGATCGGTTGGGCGTTCATTCGTTCCATTGGCAGGGTTTCGCTCATGAACAGTTTCGATCTCGCGGTCTATGCGGCGTTCGCAATTGCCATCGGATTCGGCTTCAGGACCGGCCTGCTCGGCAGCGCCATGACCATCCTCGCCTATCTGCTCGCAGCTCCCATTGCGGTGGCGCTGATGCCGCTGATCGTGCCGCAGGTTGCCGGCAATCCGAACGCGCCGCTGGTTCAAAACTGGATCTGGTTCTTCGGCATCTTCATCGTCGTCGGCATGCTGTTCGGCTATATCGGACGTCTCGCGCTGAGCGACACGATCCGTGACGCCGGCATCGGCGACCGCCTCGGCGGTGCCGCGCTCGGCGCCATCAGGGTCGGGCTCGTCGCCACCACGCTGGTGCTGGTGTTCGACCAGATCGTGCCGGCCAACCGCCAGCCGCCCTTCCTCGCCGGCTCGCATCTGCGGCCGCTGTTCTCGGCGGTCGGGCAGATGGGCTTCAAGTCGCTGCCGCCGGAGGCCGCCGAGGCGATCGACCGCCTCAAGCAGGAACGGCGCATCTAGCGCGCATTTGCATTGCCGTGACGCGCGCCATGCATTTTGACGCGGCTCCCTCTCTTATCAGCGGCGTTCAGGTTGGCTAGAGTGCCGGCCATCCAAAAAACTGCATGCTAGTTCGGGAGTGAAACAGTGGATCTTGGGATCAAAGGTCGCCGCGCCATCGTCTGCGCATCCAGCAAGGGCCTCGGGCGCGCCTGCGCCTTCTCGCTGGCGGACGCCGGCGTCGACGTCACGCTGACCGCGCGCGGCGCTGAGGCGCTGAAAAAAACGGCCGACGAGATCCGGAAGGCCTATCCAAATGTGAAGGTTACCGAGATCGTCGGCGACATCACGACGCCTGCGGGGCGCGAAGCCGTTCTGAAGGCCTGCCCCGAGCCCGATATCCTGATCAACAATGCCGGCGGCCCGCCGCCCGGCGATTTCCGCAACTGGACCCGCGACGACTGGATCAAGGCGATCGACGCCAACATGTTGACGCCGATCGAGTTGATCAAGGCGACCGTCGACGGCATGATGGCGCGCAAGTTCGGCCGCATCGTCAACATCACCTCGGCCGCGGTGAAGGCGCCGATCGACATTCTCGGCCTCTCCAACGGCGCGCGCGCCGGCCTCACCGGCTTCATCGCCGGCCTGTCGCGCAAGACCGTGATCAACAACGTCACCATCAATGGCCTGTTGCCCGGCCCGTTCGAAACCGACCGCCTGACCGGCACCGCGAAGGCGGAAGCCGACAAGCGCGGCACGACGCCGGAAGCAATCCTGGCCGAGCGCGCAAAACTCAATCCGGCCGGCCGCTTCGGCCAGCCCGACGAGTTCGGCTATGCCTGCGCCTTCCTCTGCGGCGCCAAGGCCGGCTTCATCACCGGCCAGAACATCCTGCTCGATGGCGGCGCCTTCCCGGGAACGCTGTGAGAGCGGTCTGGTACGAGCAGACGGGACCGGCCGTCGACGTCCTCACCTATGGTGAGATGGCGACGCCGGTCGCGGGCCCGGGCGAAGTTCGCATTCGCCTGGAAGCGTCCGGCGTCAACCCGGCGGATGTCGGCCGGCGCGGCGGCTCCTATCGGACGATGGACTACCCGCGCGTCATTCCGAACAGCGATGGCGCGGGCTTCATCGACCAGATCGGCGATGGCGTGACGCGATTCAAAGTCGGCGACCGGGTCTGGTTGTTCAACGGCCAGCGCAATGGCCGCGCCTTCGGCACGGCGGCAGAATATATCGCGCTCGCCGAACAGCTGGTGACGCCGCTGCCGGATCAGCTCTCCTTTGCGGAAGGCGCAACGCTCGGCATCCCCGCGATGACGGCGTGGTGCTCGCTGTTTGCCGACGGGCCGATCGTCGGCAAGACGGTGCTCGTCACCGGCGGCGCCGGTGCCGTCGGGCACTATGCGGTGCAATTGGCACAATGGGGCGGCGCGCAGGTGATCGCGACGGTCAGCTCGGCGATGAAAGGCGAGCAGGCGCGGCGCGCGGGCGCTGATCTCGTGGTCAATTACAGGAACGAGGACGTCGTTGCGAAAGCGATGGCGTTGACGGGCGGACGGGGTGTCGACCACGTCGTTGACGTGGATTTTGGCGGCAACATCGCGACCACGCTCAAGCTGATGGCGATGAATTCGACCATCGCGGTGTATGCCACCAACGGCAACCGCACGCCAAATTTGCCGATGCGCGAGCTGATGGAGAAATGCATCAATCTGCGCGGGCTGGTGCTGTTCGCTCTGCCGCCGGCGCTACTCGCGGCGGCGCAGGCCGACCTCTCGAAATGGCTGGCGGCGGGGCCGCGGCTCCACAATGTCGCGGCGCAATTCGCGCTGTCGGATACGGCTCAGGCGCACCTCGCCGTCGAGAAGGGCGACAAACTCGGCACTGTGATCGTCGACTGCGCGCGGTAAGAGTTAAGCAACAGGCGTGGTCCGCTCGTCGCTCCAGTCGATGCCAAGCTCGTCCATGCCGTCGGCGAGGAGATCGCCCAGCATCGGCTCGCCCAGCAGATACTGCACCGTCTCGCGCCGAGGCGTCTTGTACTCGCTGCGCGCCTCGACCGCGCGGGCGCGCATGTCGTCCCATTCGTCGACATCGCCATCGCCGCGGCCGAGCCACATCAGCGTGACCAGGTCGAGCTGCTCGTCCTCGTTCAGGGCCCCGATGAAACCGGCGAGCTCGGCTGCAACCGGATCGGAATTGGTGTCCTCGAGCACGTCGATCTCGTCGTCATCGGAGGGGTTGGAGCCGGAATCCTGATCGGTGGCGGCTTCCTTGACGTCGAATTCGCGCGCCTTCTCGATGATGAAAGCAACCTTGTCGGCGGAAATCGCAAGCTCTGGCATGGGCTCCCCCTTTGGATCTCGATGGGTTCCTCACATAACGCAACATCACGACAGATGATCCATTGCGCTTGGCGGCGGAAGGAGTGCATCTTTTGGCGCCAACAAAGAAAATGGGGGTACGCCCGATGCAGTGGAAGGTCGGCAAGGTCAAAATCACCAGGATCGTCGAAATGGAGACGGTCGGCTCGACCCGCTTCATCCTGCCGGCAGCAACCACTGATGAAATCCGGAAGCTGCCCTGGCTGATCCCGCATTTCGCCACCGAGGAGGGCCGGCTGAAAATGTCGATCCATTCGCTGGTTGTCGAAACGCCGGCGCGGCGGATCGTGGTGGACACCGGCCTCGGCAACGACAAGCAGGGTCGCGGCGTTCCGACCTGGAATAATCGCAATACGCCGTTTCTGGAGATGATGACGGCCGCCGGCTTTCCCCCTGAGAGCATCGACACGGTGTTGTGCACGCATTTGCACGTCGATCATGTCGGCTGGAATACGAAGCTCGTCGAGGGCAAATGGGTGCCGACGTTCCCGCGAGCGCGCTACCTGTTCGGCAAGACCGAATATGACTATTGGCGTGACTATACGGCCGAGGCGGACAAGGTCGCGGTGTTCGAGGATTCCGTGAAGCCGGTCGTGGACGCCGGGAAGGTCGAGCTGATCGGGAGCGATCACCGGCTCTGCGAGGAGGTCAGCATGATCCCGACCCCGGGCCACAGCCCAGGGCATATGAGCGTCCTGATCGAATCCGGCGGCGAACAGGCGCTGCTCAGCGGCGACGTCGCCCATCACCCTTGCCAGATGGCGCACCTCAACTGGTGCTCGGTCGTCGACACCGATCCCGCCCAATCGGCGGCATCTAGGCACAAGGTGTTCTCGCGCTTTGCCGATACCCCGACCCTGGTGATCGGCGGGCATTTCTCGGCAGGGCACATCCGACGGGAGGGCGATGCGTTCAGGTTTGAGGCGCTGGGATCGTAAGGCTTCGTAGGGGCCACCCTACAAAGTAAGGGCTGCATTGCGCCCCGTTTCGGCGGTTGAATTTCCCGCCGCGCTGTTCCATGAAGCTGTTTAACCGATCAGTCCATCTCAAGGGAGAAACGAGAATGAAGCTTGTTCGTTACGGCGAAAAGGGTGCGGAAAAGCCCGGCCTGATCGACAAATCCGGCCAGTTGCGCGACCTGTCGGCGCATCTGAAGGACCTCACCGGCGAGGCCTATTCGCCGGATTCTCTGAAGAAGCTCGCCGCGATTGACCCGGCCTCGCTGCCCGCGGTCTCCGGCAAGCCGCGCTTCGGCGCGCCCGTCACCGGCATCTCGAAATTCGTCGCGATCGGCCTCAACTACAGCGACCACGCCAAGGAGACCGGCGCCGCGATCCCGACCGAGCCGATTATCTTCATGAAGGCCAACACCTCGCTGTCGGGCCCGAACGACAACGTCGAGAAGCCGCGCGGCTCGACCAAGCTCGACTGGGAGGTCGAGATCGCCGCCATCATCGGCACCCGCGCCAAATACGTCTCGGAAGCCGATGCGCTGAACTACGTCGCCGGCTATTGCGTCTGCAACGACGTCTCCGAGCGCAACTTCCAGACTGAGCGCCTGGGTCAGTGGACCAAGGGCAAGTCCCACGACACGTTCGGCCCTGTTGGCCCCTGGCTCGCCACCAAGGACGAGATCAACGATGTGCAGAACCTGTCGATGTGGCTCGACGTCAACGGTCAGCGCCGTCAGACCGGCTCGACCAAGACCATGATCTTCTCGATGGCCAAGTGCGTCTCCTACGTCTCGCAGTTCATGACGCTGCTGCCGGGCGACATCATCACCACGGGCACCCCGCCCGGCGTCGGCCTCGGCATGAAGCCGCCGACCTTCCTCAATGTCGGCGACGTCATCACGCTCGGCATCGAAGGTCTCGGCGAGCAACGCCAGGAGATCGTGGCGGCGTAAGGCCGCCGCCCTCATCCTGAGGAGCGCGCAACGCGCGCGTCTCGAAGGATGCGCTACAAACA
>NZ_CAKZHY010000171.1 GCF_936928535.1 uncultured Bradyrhizobium sp.
GTGACAACCTCATTCTGGCACACTGATGCCGTAGGGGGCCGTCCACCCCATCACCCCAGGAGGAGTTGCCGGGCGAGCAGGTAACTCCGGGTCTTCGCAAAACAACTGCTGCGGCGTATGGGTCCCGGCCTTCGCCGGGACGACACCGATTGCTGGGCGCGCTGAACCCCATCCCAACGACCAACACAAATCGATGGGCATGCCCGATCTTCTTCACTAGTATCCGCGCGATTTCAAAACAGAACAATGCTGGGAGATAACAGATGAAATCAGCACTTTTTGCCGCTGTCGCCACGTCGGCTCTTTTGCTGGCCGCGCCGTCTTTCGCGCAAGGCGTCAAGATCGGCATCCTCAACGATCAGTCCGGTGTCTACGCCGATTACGGCGGCAAGTACTCCGTCGAAGCTGCGAAGATGGCGATCGAGGATTTTGGCGGCGAGGTGCTCGGCCAGAAGATCGAGATGGTCACCGCCGATCACCAGAACAAGCCCGATCTCGCCACCTCGATCGCGCGGCGCTGGTATGACGCCGAGAATGTCGACATGATCACGGAGCTGACGACGTCGTCGGTCGCGCTCGCCGTGCAGGAGCTGTCGAAGGAAAAGAAGAAGATCGACATCGTGGTCGGCGCGGCGACATCGGCCATCACGGGCGCCTCATGCGTGCCTTACGGCTTCCACTGGGCGTTCGACACCCACGCGCTCGCGGTCGGCACCGGCGGTGCGCTGACCAAGGCCGGTGGCGACACCTGGTTCTTCCTGACCGCCGACTACGCGTTCGGCTATGCGCTGGAAAAGGATACCAGTGAGATCGTTGCGGCCAGCGGCGGCAAGGTGCTGGGCTCGGTCCGCGTTCCGCTCAACTCGTCGGACTTCTCCTCCTTCCTGCTGCAGGCGCAGAGCTCGAAGGCGAAGATCGTCGGCCTCGCCAATGCCGGTCAGGACACCACCAACTCGATCAAGCAGGCGGCCGAATTCGGCATCGTGCAGGGTGGCCAGAAACTCGCGGGCCTCTTGATGACGCTCGCCGAGGTGAACGGTCTGGGTTTGCAGGCAGCGCAGGGCCTGGTGCTGACCGAAGGCTTCTACTGGGATCACGACGATGCCTCGCGCGCCTTCTCCGAGCGCTTCTTCAAGCGCACCGGACGGATGCCGAGCATGATCCACGCCGGCACCTATTCGGCGACGCTGAGCTATCTGAAGGCGGTGAAGGCCGCGGGTACCAAGGACACCGAAGCGGTCGCCCAGAAGCTGAAGGAGCTGCCGGTCGACGACGCCTTCGCCAAGGGCAAGGTGCTCGCCAACGGCCGCATGGTCCACGACATGTATCTGTTCGAGGTCAAGAAGCCCTCGGAATCGAAGAAGCCGTGGGACTATTACAAGCAGCTCGCCGTCGTCCCCGGTGACCAGGCCTTCGCGACCGCCAAGGACAGCGGCTGCCCGCTGACGAAGTAACGCGTAGCGTCATTCCGGGTTCGGCGCTGGCGCGCCGCCCCGGAATGACGGCTTCAGCTCCCCCTCACACCAACCGCACCACCACCGCCCCCAGCGCTCCCGCCCATAGCGCGATCGCGGCGATGGCCTGGATCGCAAAACCCGGTCCGCGCTTGGCGGCGGCCTGCGAATAGCCGACGAAATACACAATGCGGCCGATGATCCAGACCGCGCCGATGCCAGCAGCGACGGCATCGCTGATATAGATCGCGAACAGCCACAGCGACGGCACGAAGATCGGCATCCACTCCAGCGTGTTCATCTGGATGCGGAAGGCGCGCTCGAAGTCCGGATGCCCTGACATCGCCGGCACCTTGACGCCGGTCTTGGTCCGCGACCGCGAGACGTTGATGCAGGTGAAGAAATAGAACGCAAGCGCCAGCAGCGTGACGAGGGCGGTGAGATGGTACATGGCGGAATTCCCCAAAAGCGTTTTCAAGCGAAGTGGATACCGGTTCGCGTGAAGAAAACGCGTCAAACAAGAATACAGGTCGCGCCTCAATAACCGGTCAGCTCGAGATAGCCAACGCCGTCATGGGTGCCGGCGAAGCTGATCGGGCCTTCCCAGTAGGAAAAGCCGGTCCCCATCCACGCGCTGGGATTGAGTGGCTTGCAGGAAATCGAGAACGAGCGCGAGGGAATCGCGATCTGCCATTCCACCGGCAGCTTGCGGCCTGCAACCTCCGTTGTGGCTTTCGGGGTCATCTGGATATCGCGACCCGCAATCATCTGCGTCTCGCCCGCGGCGCTGATCCAGTTGCCGAACGGGTAATCCTTGCCGTCCTTCTGGCGCAGCCGGTACAGCATCAGCTTGTCGCCCGAGGACAGATGCAGCGACAACCAGTCCCAGCCGGTCTGATCGGTGTCGAGCGGCTGGCTGCTCCATTCGCGGTCCATCCAAGCCTGGCCGGAGACATCGACCTGGATGTCGTCAATGGTGAGCGTGCCGCGGGCGCGGTAGAACGGCTGACTGTAATAGTAGGACGCCTGCCCGCGCTCGGACTTTCGGCTGTAGCCGCCGTCGCCCTGCAAGACCACGGGGCGATCGGCCGCCAGCGTCAGCGCGTAGCTGAAATCGGTGCCTGACGCCTTCAGCGTCACCGGCGACAGCGTGCGATCGTCGGTGCGTTCACCACCCTTCATCTTCCAATCATCGATCCACGCCGCGAACGGCTTTGCCTCGACGTTGGCCTCGCCGATGCCGCCGCGTGAACACAGCTCGTTGAAGCGGTGGGTGTCGGCACGCGTCACCGCGGCATGCGCCATCCAGATCTGCTGATTGGCCCAGCCCTCGCCTTGCGGTCCCGGCCGCGCCGCCTGGCGGAACAGCGTCCATTGCAGTCCGCAAGCAGCGCCGCTGCTGTCGACGAGGTTTGCCGTCAGGTACCACCACTCGATGCGAAAATCCGGATGCGGCCCGTGATCGGCAGGGAAGATGAAGACTTTTCCGGGCGTGACCTTCGCAAAGCCATTGGCCGTCTCGCCAAGCCCGGCATAGCCTTGCGCGCCGGCGCGGCGCGCAAGCGCGAGCGCGGCGATGCCGCCGGCAAACGCTCGCCGGGATATCCGATCAGCGCTCATTGGCAAACACCTTGACGAGGGTCGCCGGCTGCATCCGTGCCAGCCGCAATACCGGGAGCAGCGCTGCCAGCAGCGAGGCGATCAGTGCCACCGCAACCAGCTCGACCAGTTGCAGCGGAAAGACATGGAACGGCAGGCGCCAGCCGAACGCTTTCACATTCACGATCGCAATCAGGCACCACGCCACCAGCAGCCCGAGCGGCACCGCGAGCAGCGAGGTGAACAGCGCAACCGACAGCGTCTTGGTCAGCTCGATCGCGGCAAGGCGCGGCCGGGTGATGCCGATCGCCCAGAGCGGCGCAAGCTGCGGCAGGCGTGAGTTCGCCAGCGTCAGGAGGCTGGTCAGGAGCGCGATGCCGGCGACGCCGAGCGTGAAGGCATTCAATGCCGACGTCACCGCAAAGGTGCGGTTGAAGATGCGGATCGATTCCGCCTTCACCGTCGCCTGATCGGCCACGGCGCGGTCGTCGAGCGCGAACTGCTTCTGCAAGGCCGCGATCAGGCCGGGGATCTTGTCGCGCGGGACAATCAGCCCAATCCGTGTCTGCGGCGTCTGCGGAAACTGGCGGATCAGCGCCGCGACATTCACCGCGAGCTGGCCCTTGGGATTGCCGTAGTCAGCATAGATGCCGACGATGTCGAGCTCCCAACTCCCGCCTGGCGCCGGCACGTCGATGACGTCGCCGACGCGGACATTGAGGCGGCGGCTGAGCTGCTCGCTGATGAAGGCGGCATTGCCGGGCACCAGTTGCATCCAGGCACGCGGCGCGGTCTCCAGCAGCGGCCAGCGCTCCCGATAGAGCGGGTGATCGGGCAGGCCGAGCAACTCCACCGGCTGGCCGTCGACCTGCGTCTCCGCGCGCCCGCCCGCGAGGATTGCCTGCACCTCGCTGCGGTCCTTCAGCCAGTTGCGGATCGCGACCGCCTGCGAATTGTCGGCGGCGCTGATATAGACGTCGGCGGCGAGACGCCCGTCGAGCCAGCCGACAAAGGTGCGGCTGAATGTCTCCACCATGGTGGACACCCCGACATTGACTGACAGCGCCAGCAGCAGCGCCATCAGCGCCAGCGACAATCCGGAGAGCTGCTGCCGGCTGTCGGCCCAGAACCACAGGGCCAGCGGCCCGCGTGCGAGACGTTGGCCCGCGAGCAGCAGCATCTCGAGCAAGGCCGGCAGGATCAGCGCCGCGCCGAGCATCAGCGCCGCCAGCACGCCGAAGCCGGTGATCAGCGATTGTCCGTAATGAAGCAGCAGCAGCGCGACCGCGAGCACCGCGCAGGCGGCGGCGCTCTGTACGACCAGCCAGCGGCGCTGCCGTTGCTGCCAGGCCCGCGGCTGCGCGGTCGCCAGCACCGGCATCCTGATCGCCTTGACCAGGCTGGTCGCGGCCGCGACGATCGCGCCGGCCACGCTGATGCCGATCCCGGCGAGCCACCATTCGGGCCGAAGCGTCAGCTGCCCCGGGATCTGCGCGCCATAGAGCCCGCGCAGCGACGCCGCGACATCAGGCAAAAGCGCCGCCGCGATCACATAACCGCAGACAAGGCCGATCAGCCCGGCGACCAGCGCCAGCGCCACCAGCTCGACAACCAGCACTGAATTGACCAGCCGCGCCGAGGCGCCGCAGGCGCGCAAAGTGCGCAGCATCGGCAGGCGCTGTTCGAAGGCGAGGCCGACGGCAGAGTTGACGATGAACAGACCGACGAAGAACGACAGCAGGCCGAAGGCGGTGAGGTTGAGATGGAAGCTGTCGGTGAGACGCTCCAGCTCGGTCTCCGCACTTGGCTCGACGCGCTTCAACGCGTCGCCGACGACGCTTTGCAGCGGCGCGGGCTTGCCTTTCGCCTTGCCGATCAGAAGCCGCGAGACCTGATCCGGCTTGTTGAGCAGCCGTTGCGCCACGCCGATATCGACCACCAGCACGTCGGGCACGAGCTCCGCCTGCACATGCAGCGGTGGCAGTTTTGCGCCGCTGCTGATCGATGGCGTCGCACCTTCGCCCTCGTGCAAATCGCCCAGTGTCTCCCGCGCCACCAGCGTCTGGCCGGGCGCGGCGACGAAGCTGCCGAGGTCGGCGGCCCCGAGGCGCGGTGCATTGCCGACGTCGACAGGCAGCGTCACCGGCTCGATGCCGAGCAGCCGGATCGAACGCCCGTTGATCTGAACCCGGCCTTCCAGTACCGGCGAGACCGGCCAGCCCGCGCGGCGGAGCTTGACGAACAGCTCTTGCGGGAAGGTCGCCGCACTGGGCGAGATCAGCGTCGCCGTGCGCACGCCGCCGAAGGTCGCGGCCGCGCGATCATAGGCGCTGCGGGCCTGCTGGTTGATCGCCTGCACGCCGCTCCACAGCGCGGTCGCGGCGATCAGCCCGATCAGGAGCGTCGCGAACTGCATCCTGTGCCGTCGCCAATGGCTCAGCAGCACCGCCAGCACCCACAGCGCGCGCCTCATGCGATCCGCCCCGCATGGAGAACGATGTGGCGGTCGAGCGTGCCGGCCAGATGTAGGCTGTGCGTCACCATCAGGAAGCCGCAGCCGGTGCGTGCGACGAGGTCGCGCGTCAGCGCCAGCACGTCGTCGGCGGTGGCTTCATCCAGATTGCCGGTCGGCTCGTCCGCGAGCAGCAGCGACGGCTTGGTCGCCAGCGCCCGGCCGATGGCGACCCGCTGCTGTTGGCCGCCTGATAATTGCTCGGGATAACGCTTGAGCAGACCGTCAAGCCCGAGCCGCTCGACCAGCTCCCTGGTCCAGGCCGCATCATGCCGGCCGGCGATGCGCGCCTGGAAGGCGAGATTGTCCGCGACCGACAGGCTCGGGATCAAATTGAACTGCTGAAACACGAGGCCGATCCGGTCGCGGCGCAGCTCGGCGCGGCCCGCATCCGCCAGCTTCGTAACCTCGGTCTCTTCCAGCCGGATGGTGCCGCCATCGGCGGCGTCGAGCCCGGCGATCAAATGCAACAGCGTGCTCTTGCCGCTGCCGGATTCGCCTGTGAGCGCGACGCGTTCGCCCGCCTTGAGGTCGAGATCGACGCCGCGCAGCACATGCACGGGTTCGCCGGCCGAAGTGAAGGTTTTGGAGAGGTTTCGGATGCTGAGCAAGATCTGTGCGCCGGACGGAATTAACTGCATGCTGCGTAGCACACTTGCTGAGGAAATGCCGGGGTTGCGTTGCCGATCAAGCCGTTGTTAGCTCCCAAGACGGCCAAATCAAAAGTGCCGACAATAAAGACATGCGGGGAGAATGATGAGCGCTCAGGGAACGCCGTCCGCGGCGGCTACGACGGCAGCGGGATCCAAGGCAACGCCGAAGGGCGCCTGGACCGTCACACTTCTCCTGTTTTGCTTCATGGTCGTGAACTTCGCGGACAAGATCGTTGTCGGCCTCGCCGGCGTGCCGATCATGACCGACCTGAAGCTCGAGCCTGCGCAATTCGGTTTGCTCGGCTCCTCGTTCTTCTTCCTGTTTTCGATCTCGGCCATCGTAGTCGGTTTCATCGTCAACAAGGTCGCGACGCGCTATGTGCTGCTGACCCTGGCGGTGATCTGGGCGCTGGCGCAGTTTCCCATGGTCGGCGCCGTCTCCTTCACCACGCTGCTGATCTGCCGCATCGTGCTCGGCGCGGGCGAGGGCCCGGCCGCCGCGGTGGCGACGCACGCCATCTACAAATGGTTCCCGGACGAGAAGCGCACGCTGCCGACCGCGGTTCTGACGCAAGGCTCGGCCTTCGGCGTCATCCTGGCCGTGCCGGCGCTGAACTGGGTCATCGTCAATCACTCCTGGCACTATGCGTTCGGCGCGCTCGGCGTCGTCGGCCTGATCTGGGTCTGTGCCTGGCTCGCGCTCGGCCAGGAAGGTCCGCTCGAGGACACGCAGGCGCTCGCGGCCACCGAAGCGAAAATTCCCTACGTCCGGCTCCTGACCTCGCGCACCTTCCTCGGCTGCGTGCTCGCGACCTTCGGCGCCTATTGGGCGCTGTCGCTTGGCCTGACCTGGTTCACCGCGTTCATCATCACCGGTCTCGGTTACTCGCAGCAGCAGGCCGGCTTCATCTCGATCATGCCCTGGGTGTTCGGTGCCACGATCGTCATCCTGACCGGCTGGATCTCGCAGGTCATGATGGTGCGCGGCTACACCACGCGCATCTCGCGCGGCGTGCTCGGCTCGGTGCCGTTGGTCATCGGCGGCCTGATCCTCGCGGTTATGCCGCATGTTTCGGGTGCGGGGCTTCAGCTTGCGCTGCTTGTGGTCGGCTCCGGCCTCTGCGGCGCGATTTACGTTGTCTGCCCGCCGATGCTCGGCGAGTTCACGCCGGCCTCGCAGCGCGGCGCCATCATCGCGATCTACGGCGCGCTCTACACGCTCTCGGGCATCATCGCGCCCTACGTCATGGGCAAGGTGATCCAGGGCGCCGGCTCCGTGCTTGACGGCTACATGACCGGCTTCACCATCAACGCCGTGATCATGATCGGCTCCGGCGTCATCGGTTTGCTGCTGCTGTGGCCGAACACGGAAAAGGCAAGGCTGACGGGTGGTGCGGCCCCACGCCAAGCCGGCCTGAAGCGCGCGGTGTCGCCGACGTAAGGGGGCTGAAGAGGCAGACGCTGCCCGGCCGGGACGACATTGAGTTTGTAACTATGCCCTGGCTTGCGTCTTCCGTTCCGTGAACGGCGACAGCACCACGGTCGCGACCATGAAGATCACCGACGCCCCGAATACCCAATGCGGCGCGCTCTGGTCCATGATCCAGCCGAACAGCAGCGGCGAGACGATACCGCCGAGATTGAAGCCGGTGGAAACGATGCCGAAGGCGCGCCCGGCAGCACCCGGAGGCGCGGCGTTGCGCACCAGCATGTCCCGCGACGGCGCGATCACGCCGGAGAGGAAGCCTGCGGTCGCCATCGTCGCGGTGAGCGCCCAGGCGGGCAGGGTGACCAATGCGATCAGCAGCACGATTGCTGCATTCGCGGCAAAGCAGGCGGCAGCGACATAGCCATGGCGCTCGGTGTGGTCGGCGAGGAAGCCGCCCGCGAGCACGCCCACGGCGCTGCAGCCGAGGAACGCGGTCAACGCCACGTTCGCGACGGAATAGGTTGCGCCGTAGCCGCTCATCAGCGCCACCACGCCGAAATTATTGATGCCGGCCACCGACAGGCTGAGCAGCATGAACAGCGCGGTCAGCGTGATCAGTGCCGGCGTGATGACGGTCTGCTTCGGCAGAGCCGCATTGCCGGCCTTCGCCTTGTGCGCGCCCGCATCGGGAATGCTCATCGCCACCAGCAGCAGCGCCACCAGCACACCGATCGCGCCCGAGGCGAGCAGCGCACCGACGCCGCCGGACACCGCGATCAGCGCCGCGACGATCGCCGGCGCAACGGCGCCGCCAAAATAGCCGGCAAAGGTGTGCACCGAGAACGCGCGGCCCATCCGCGCCTCGTCCATGTGCTCCGCGAGGATCGCGTAGTCGGCGGGGTGATAGACGCTGTTGGCAAGCCCGAGCAGCACCGTGCAGGCGATCAGCGAGGCGTAGCTCAGATGCAGGCCAAGCATAACAAGCGCGAATCCGCCGAGGGTCAGCCCGCCGAGCAAAATCTTGCGCGCACCAAAATGGTCGACGAGATAGCCGGTCGGTGCCTGCGTCAGGCCGGAGACCACTGCCGACACGGTCAGCGCGAAGCCGAGCTCGACATAGCCGACGCCGAGCTGAGCTTTCAGGAACGGGAACAGCATCGGCAGGACCAGCAGGTGGAAATGGCTGACCCAATGCGCGATCGAAATCCCGGTCAGCGTGCGCAGCGCGCTGTCCGCCTTGCCCTGTTGCGGTGCGGCGAGAACGTCGACCATTGCAGTTCCGTTTCAGTCCCTGGAAGCGCGCAAACTATCGGGGTGTCAGGTTATTTGTCCATGAACGCAGGCGCATGGCAGGTAGTGCGGGTGGGGGCGTAAGGGGCGGAAAAATGGCCCCACATCGTCGTCCTGGACAAGCGTAGCGCAGATCCAGGACCTATTACCCCAGGGAGTAGTTTGGCGAAGATTCGTGGATGGCAGCCCGCGGCACCACGCCTCCCTGGGGTGATTGGTCCTGGCTTTCGCCAGGACGACGGCGGAGCGAGTGGTCAGCGTCGCCGCCGACTCACAACGGCTCGTCATCATTCCCGTAGCGATCACGCTTTGGCGTGGCGATGTCGCCGTCTTCATAATCGTCGTCGATCTCGCGCGGCGGCTCGGGCTTTTTGGCCTTGCCGGCTGCGGTCTTCGTCTTCGGCGGTTCGCTCGGCTTGGCTGCTTTGGCCATGGCTGGTCCCGGATGGGTGATGATTCATCCGCTTCTAGCTGTGAAATCTAAGCGGTTCCTGACTTATCTCAACCCGTCAGTGCACCACGGGCCCGCCCGCCTTCTTCCAGGCATCGATACCGCCGGCGATATGGGCGGTGTTGGAAAGGCCGGCCTCCTTGGCAGCGGCAACCGCCATCGCCGAGCGCTCGCCGAAGGCGCAGAAAAACACGACGCGGCGCCCCGTTGCGGCCGCCACCTCGCGCAGCATGCCGCCAGGCTTGAGGCTTTCCTCGACGCTGGGGTAGGGCGTGTGAAGCGCGCCTTCGAGCATGCCATGCTTGATCCGCTCGTTGGTCTCGCGCAGATCGACCAGCAGGATGTCGGGCCGGTGCAGCGAGCGGATCGCCTCGGTGGCGCTCAGCGCACGGCCTTCCTTCTCCAGCTCTTCCTGATGCAGGCCGACGCGCATGTTGGCGGGCACCGCCACGTCCATCATCTTCGGATTGGGCAGCTTCAAATTGGCCATCAGCTCGATATATTCGTCGACCGAACGCACCTGCAGCCGCGGATTGTAGCGCCTCTCCTCGCCGATGGTGGAGACGGTGTCGCCCTTGTAGTCATGCGCGGGGAACACCATGGTCTCGTCGGGCAGCTTGAGCAGCCGGTTGAAGATCGAATCGTACTGTGCGCGCGACGAGCCGTTCTGGAAATCGGTGCGGCCGGTGCCGCGGATCAAGAGCGTATCGCCGGTGAAGACGCGGTCGCCCATCAGATAGGAATAGGAATCGTCGGTGTGGCCGGGCGTGTACATCACGTCGAGCGCGAGACCTTCGATGGTGACCTTGTCGCCGTCGGCGACGCGCATGGCCACCACGTCGGCCTTGGTCTGGTCGCCCATCACCGTCATGCAATGGGTGCGATCGCGCAGCTCGCCGAGGCCGGTGACATGGTCGGCGTGCAGATGGGTGTCGACCGCCTTGACCAGCTTGAGATCGAGCTCACGCAACAGCTTGCAGTAGCGATCGACCTTCTCCAGCACGGGATCGAGAATCAACGCCTCGCCGCCGGGGCGGCTGGCGAGGAGATAGCTGTAGGTTCCCGAAACGCTGTCGAAGAGCTGGCGGAAGATCATGGCAGGACCCGGCGTGGAGCGATTTTGAGGATTCTACTACGCCGGAGGGTGAGGGGAGAAGGAATTTGCTGCATGGCAGAGATATTTTGGAAGATTTTTATCGTACGGGGCCACCTGCCCAGCCGCGGCTGTCATCGCCCGCGACAGCCAGAGCACGAAGGCCTACGGCCGCACCACCGTGTACCCGTTCTCCGCCAGAAACAGGATCTGCCCCACGCCCACCTGCACCGGCGTCGCGGAGGGGATGAAATCCGGCCGCTTGCCCGTCTCGCGCTCGATCGTGTCGACCGTGTTGAGGCAGATGTCGAAGCGCACGCCTTGCGCGATCAGGCTCTCGACCTGCTTGCGGCGCTCGCTGCCGGACAGCAGCAGATCGATGCCGGGACCGAAGGTGACGACCTCGACCGCAATCTTGTCGGGATCGTAGGCCTTCAGCAGATTGTTGGCGACGCTCAGCACCAACGCCTGCTTCTTCGCATCGGCGTCGGAGAGCTGCAGCACGATCTTGTGCTCGGCGAACGGCTTGTCCTGCAACGGCACCTGCTGTGCAAACGCGGGGGGCGCCGCGGCCAAGTCGAGCAGCGCCAGCATGATCGCGCAAAAAACTGCCGACCGCATCGTCGCTATCCTGCGATGCCCGGATTGCCGTCGACGCCCTTCAGCGTGACGCCGCTTCCGAGCTTCTCCTGAAACATCCGGCCCGAGCGCAGGTATTTGCCGACGACGTCCCACACCGGCGCGCCCTGCTGGCCGTTGACCGAGGCCCAGCCTGCGACCTTGTAGCGCCTGGTCGCGCTGATCGCCCTGCCATTGTCGAGCTTCAGTTCGGAGATGCGGCTGCCGATCGCGTTGGTGGGGCTGCAGGCATAGCTCAGCCCGCCTGATCGCACCATGTCGCCGCCCTGCTGATGATAGGGATCGGCATTGAAGAGATTGTCGCAGACGTCTTCCAGCACGTCCTTGATCTCCGCGCCCGTCATCTCCTGCACATAGGTTTCTGGATAGGTGATCGCGGTCTCCGCCAGCACGTCTTCCATCGTGATCGGCTGGCCGGACAACGCGGTGAGGCCCCAGCGGAAGCCCGGCGATAGCGCGATCTCGGCATCGAGCTCGGTGCGCAACGCGGCACAGATCAGCTCGTCGACCGGACCGACGAAATTGTCGCGACGATAAAGCAGCCTATCAGGCGTTGCGATCTTCTCCGACCAGTCGGTGACGACAGGCGCGCGCAGCTTTCCGATCAGCTCGGCCATCGCAGGATCTGGCTTCAGCAACTCGGAATAAACAGGCAGCAGATGATATTTGACGTCGCTGACCCTGCCCTTGTCGAGCGCGAGATCGAGCACGGCCAGAAATTTCCCGTTGGAGCCGGCGTTGGTGACCAGTGTGGTGCCCCCGGAGTTCTTCACCGCAATCGGCTGCGGCACGGCATCGTGGGTATGGCCGCCGAGGATGACGTCGATGCCGCTGACGCGGCTTGCGAGCTTGAGGTCGACGTCCATGCCGTTGTGCGACAGCAGGATCACCGCGTCCACCTTGTCGGTGCCGCGCAAGGCATCGACATGCTTCTGCAGCTCTTCCTCGCGAATGCCAAAAGTCCAGTCCGGCGTGAACCGCTTGGGATGCGCGATCGGCACGTAGGGAAAGGCCTGACCGATTACGGCGACGCGATGGCCACCGAGCTCCTTGATGATGGACGGCTTGAACACGCGCCCCGTCGTCTTGTCGAAGGCGGCTGCGTCGTTGAACGCGGCCTCCTCGGTCAGGAAGACGTTCTGTGCCAGAAACTCGCCTTTGAAGTGCTCGAGATTGTCGCGCAGCGCCTGTTCGCCATAGGTGAACTCCCAATGCCCGGTCATCGCCTCGATGCCGAGCAAATTGGCGACCTCGACCATGTCGCGGCCCTGCATGACGTTGGCAAGGCCCGTGCCCTGCCAGAGATCGCCGCCGTCGACCAGTATGGTGCGCTTCTCGCCGACATCGTTGCGCAAGCGATCGATCAGTGTCTTCAGATGAGCGAAGCCCCCGAGCTTGCCGAACCGGCCGGCGGATTTCTCGAACTCGATCGAGGTGAAGGCGTAGGCATCCGCGCTGTCGGACCGGATTCCAAAGCGCTCCAGAAACGCGCGGCCGACCAGATGCGGCGGTCGCCCCGCCATGTCGCCGATGCCGATATTGATGCTTGGCTCGCGAAAATAGACCGGATTGAGCTGCGCATGCGTGTCGGTGGTGTGCAGGATCCGCGCGTTGCCGAAACGCTCGATGTCGTAAATGCTGGCGGCTTCAGTGCCACGCGCGAGCCGCGGCAGCGCGACAGACGCGGCAGCGACGGCTGAGCTCAAGAGGAAATCGCGGCGGCGGATCGCCATCACTTAATTCTCCGCGCCGGTTCTCGGCAGTTCCACGGGATTCGAGTTTAGCGGATTTCCATCGCTTTCCAGGCCTCTTTTTCGGACGTCGCCTGGAAGACGGATGCCTTTGCCAGCGCCTCGGCCTCTTTGGCTGCAGCCACGGCGCCGTTGAAATCGCCGCCGTCGCCCGCCTTTTTGGCGGCCGCCAGCGTCGAGACGGTCGTGGTCCACTGGTTGCGCATGGTTGCGGCCTCCTTGGACGCAGCCTCCGCGGCGGCATAGGCCGCCTTGTAGTCTGCTTCATTTGTCGCGCGCGCCGATGGCGCGAGGCTTAATGCCAGCAACATGGTCAAGGTAAGTGTCCGCTTCATGGCCGCGCTCCTGGGCCCGAGATCGGCAGGCCGTTGGCGACGT
Source organism: uncultured Bradyrhizobium sp. (assembly GCF_936928535.1). Taxonomy (GTDB): domain Bacteria; phylum Pseudomonadota; class Alphaproteobacteria; order Rhizobiales; family Xanthobacteraceae; genus Bradyrhizobium. Next base: position 13,250 of record NZ_CAKZHY010000171.1, read on the forward strand.
AGGACAGGAAATATTCGAGGTCGCGATATTCATCCGACTGCGGCTCCAGCGGAACCGCGCGGGTCTGGCTGTTGCAGGTGATGAAGCGGCGGCTGATCGTGCCCATGCCGCTCCATTCGGAACGGTAAATCGGCATCGCGTTGAGAATGCCGAGCGCAGGCGCCAGCACCTCGGCGCGGATGCGCTCGCCAGGGCTCTGCACGTGGCAGCTGGCGCAGGAGAAGTTCAGCTGACCGCGGCGGGTGTAGAAATAACGCTTGCCGTTCTCGAAAGCTTCCCGCGCGCGCGCGTCATCCGGAATTTTGATGTCCATCGGCTTGCCGCGCGAGGTGAAGGCCATGTACGCCGTCAGCGAGGCCATCTCGTCCTTCACGTAGGAATATGGCGCCTCGCCATTGGCCTCGCGGCAGCGGTTGAGCGCGAGCTCCAGCGTGACGACCTTGCCCTCTTTGGTGTCGAAATAAGGATAGTTCTGGCGAATGCCGTTGCCGCCGTTCGGGAAGCAATCGGCGTAGGTCTTGCCGTTCTTGAACGGCGTCGAAAACATCTCCTTGCCGGCGTCGAGCGCGAACTCGTAAGGCGGAAATTCTTCCTTCTCCTGCCACTGCCGCTTCATGTCCTCGCTCATGGAATAAGGACCGTTGACGAAATCCTCGTGCTTCACATCAGGAAACTTCTGGAAGAAGAAGTTCTGGAACGCCTTGGCATCAGTGGCCGGATCGACCTTGTCGGCCGCAACGACTGAGGGAGCGGTGAGCGCGAGCGCGACGAGCGCGGCGCTTACCGAGGACAGCAGGAGGGCGGAGCCGGCCTTCATCACGCGATCTTCGCAGTGGTCTGGTCGGACGCGCCCTTGTTGTCGGTCCAGGAGATCGTGAGGTCGTCGCCCTTCTTGGCGCCCTTGAAGCTGAACTTGACGTAAGGGTCTTTGGAGATCGCGGTGCCCCAATTGGCGACGAAGACATCCTTGCCGTTACATGCGAACTTCAATTCCTGGATGTAGTGCGCCGGGATCAGCTCACCCTTGGCGTCCTTGACGAGGCCGGTGTCCATGGGGTGCTGGATCAAGGTCTGCACCTCGGTGATGTCGCCATTGGATGTTGCGCGGACGCGAATGCTGGATGCCATCTCTGATCTCCTTTAGCCGCCACAGCCGCCGACGGTGACCTTGACTTCCTTGGTCGCGCTGTAGAGCTTGCCATCGGCTTCCACGATCGCGGTCACGTTGCTGGTCTTCGCCATCTTCAGGCGGTTGGCGACCGCGGGGATCGTGCCGTCAGGGAATTTGTAGCTCGCCGCCAGCGCGTTCGGATTCTCGGCGACGAAGAATGAGATCGAGCTGACCTTGTCGAGCGTCGTCGTCACCGACATCGGCACCACGCCGCCATTCTCGGCGATCTCGGGCGCGTCGAGCTTGACCTTGTCGGACGGCTCGGCGGTCCTGCCATAGAGTGCCTTGATCGCATCCGCTTCGTTCTTCAGCTTGAACGCCTCTTCCGGATATTTGTCGTTGGCCGCGGCGTGCGCCGGCACGAATGGCAGATTGCCGAGGCCGATCAGCGCGACCGACACTGCGCCCTGCAGGATCAGGCGCCGCGTCGGATGAGGGCCGGTATGAACAGTCATCGAAAGTCTCCTTGGCCCGCCGTCACAGCGTTTGCAGGAAATCAACGATCGCGTTGATCTCCTGCTCCGTCAGGATGCGGTTGCGGCCGAACGGCGGCATCATGGTCTGCGGGTTGCGTTTGGTCTCGTCGAACAGGATCGCGACCAACTCGTTACGATCGGGGTATTTGGCCTTGAGGCCCTTCAGCTCGGGACCGATCGTGCCGGGCAGATCGCCGCCCTTGATGACATGGCAGGTCAGGCAATTGCCCTTGCCGCGATCGAAGGCGAGCTTTTGGCCCTCGGCGACGCTCGATTGCGCCCACGCCGGGCGTGCGGCGAGGCCGGTGAGGACGACCAGCGCGAGAAGCAGGGCGGGCTTGCGAGGAAAGGCGGTCACGGCGTCGTTCCGAGGAATTATGTCGGGGGTCTCGTTCGGAGAAATATAGTGCTCAAAGCACAAAGGACATGCCCTGACAATCAAGACTATGCAGGCCGCGAAATGGCGTTAATATCTTCCGCATTGCAACTGATGAGATAGATCGTTCATAAAGCCGGATTTAACCGGCGATTGGTTCGGGCGTTTTGCCCTTGCTTGCGTTTTCGACTGCTTCTCATTTTCCGGGGACACGAATTGGCTGAATATCTCGTTGAATTTGGCAGGGAAGGCGGCAGGGTCGAGCCTGATGGTCGCCTTGATGCCCCTGCTTTCCATCGTAATCACGAGCCGCTCTGGGCTGCGCTCGAAAAGCACCTCGCCGGGCGGTCGGGCGACGTCGTCGAGGTCGGCAGTGGAACCGGCCAGCACGTGGTCCATTTCGCCCGCCATACGCCTGATCTCGTCTGGTGGCCGAGTGATCTCAACCAGCGCCATGTGAAGAGCATCGAGGCCTGGCGCGTGTATTCGGGCCTGGAAAACATCCGCAGCCCCTTGCGGATCGATCTGGTCGATCCCGACTGGTGTCCGGAGATGAAGAGCGGGCAGGGGCCGAACGATCTCGCGGCCGTGTTCTGCGCCAATGTGATTCACATTGCGCCCTGGACCGTGGCCGAGGGCCTGTTCATGGGTGCCGGGCGCTACTTGCGGCGCGATGGCGAACTGTTTCTCTACGGCCCGTTCAAGCGCGACGGCAAGCACACTGCGCTGAGCAACGCGGTGTTCGACACCTCGTTGCGTGATGGCAATCCCGAATGGGGCGTACGCGACGTGGCCGATGTCGAGAGCCTCGCGGCGGCCGCGGGCCTTCGTCTGGTCGATACGATCGAGATGCCCGCGAATAATCTGACGCTGGTGTTCGCGCGCTGAGCCGCGACGACGGTGCGCTCCCTTCCCCGCTTGCTGGGGAGGGTCGAGAGGGTGTCTCCGCAACGGGATAATCCCCTGGAGGCGAAAACCCTCACCCGCGCCTTCGGCGCGACCTCTCCCGCACGCACGCAGGAGAGGTAGGGAAGGCCATCAGGCCTCGCCATCCCGCCACCCGATCTTCTCTTTCAGGAACTGAAATCCCAGCACCTGGAAGCCGGCGCGCTCCTTGTTGTCCTTGCCGTAGCCGTGGCCGCCGGCGGCGGGCTCGTAGAACCAGGCCTCGTAGCCCATGGCCTGGAGCTTTGCGGCCATCTTGCGCGCGTGGCCGGGATGGACGCGGTCGTCGCGGCGGGTTGTGGCGATCAGGATCGGCGGATAGGGCTGGCCGGGTTTTGCGTTGTGATAGGCCGAGTAGGTCTTCAGCCACTCCCACTCGTTCGCTTTGTCGGGATCGCCATACTCCGCGATCCAGCTCGCGCCCGCGAGCAGTTTTGTGTAGCGGCGCATGTCGATCAGCGGGATGGTGCAGAACAATGCGCCGAAACGCTCGGGATAGCGCATCAGCATGTTGGTGATGAGGATGCCGCCGTTCGATCCGCCTTGCGCCGCGATGCGCTTCGGCGCGGTCACGCCGCGGCAGACGAGATCGGCGGCCACCGCCGCAAAATCGTCATGCGACAGCCTCTTGCCGGCGTAGCGGCCGGCATCGTGCCAGCGTGTGCCGAACTCGCCGCCGCCGCGTAAGTTCGCCTGCACGGTCGTGCCGCCGCGCTCCAGCCAGAGCTTGCCCAGCGACGAATTGTATTCCGGCTTCACGGCGAGCCCGAAGCCGCCATAGGCGCTCATATAGACCGGGGCATCGCCTGACACGGCGGCGGGACCCGTCTGCACATAGGGGATGCGCTCGCCGTCAACCGAGATCGCCTCGTGCTGCGTCACCACGAGACCCTCGGCGTTGAATGTCTTCGGCGCCTGCTTGAGCACCTCAGGGCTTCCGATGCCGCGCTCGATCAGCAGCAAGGACGGCGGCGTCAGCGGGTCCTGCACATTGGCGAGCAGGTCGCCATTGCTTTGGGATTCGTGGCGATCGAGGCTCCAGACATCGGCGACGCCGATATCGGGCAATCCCTGCAGCCGCTGCTTGCTCCAGTCCGATGCCGATGGCGTGCAGACCTCGAACACCGGCCGCAACTCGTCGAGGATCGACAGCACGAGCTTGCCGCCGGTCCAGAAGAAACCCTGCAAGGCTCGCCGCGGCCCGGGCTCGAACAGCACAGTGAAATCGCGGCGTCCTGCCAGGAATGCGGAGAGCGGCATGCCGAGCATCGCATCGGCGGCATAGCTGTGTCCCGCGACCGACCAGCTCTCACGCGGCTTGACCGAGATCCAGTCGCCATGGACCTGCATCCAGACGTTGCTGGGCAGGTCGAGCGTCGTCACCGCGCCGGCCGTGGTGCCGATCGAGGTGCGGAAATTGAAGAAGTCGGACTGATCGATGAACCAGACGCGCTGCTCCGGCACGGTGTCGTCGACATAGCTGTAGACGCGCATGTGGTCGGGTGTCGTCTCGAACACCACCGGCGCCTGCTCGACAGTGGTCCCGCGTCGCCACAGCCGCACGGTCCTCGCATAGCCCGAACTGGTTGCCATGCACTCGCCGAGCGCGCTCGACAGCAGCAGCGTATCGGCATCGACCCAGTCGACGCCGCTCTTGGCCTCCGGCAGGACGAAGCCGTCCGTGACGAATGCCTTCGTCCCGATATCGAACTCCCGCAAGGTGACGGCATCGCTGCCGCCACGCGACAGGCTCAGCATGACGCGCGTGCTTCCGGCTCGCGTCGAGGCCCCGCCGAACAGCCAGTCGGCGCCTTCTGCCGCGGCGAGCTGATCGATATCGAGCAATGTCTCCCAGGCCGGTTCGGCCTTGCGAAACTCCGCAAGCGTGGTGCGCCGCCACAGGCCGCGCGGGTTCGCGGCGTCCTTCCAGAGATTGTAGAGAAAGCCGTCGCGACGGGTAACATAGGGAATGTTGTCCGATCGGTCGTAGATCGCTGCAAGGATATCGCGGTCGCGTTCGAACGCGGCGCCGCCGAATTGTTGCAGCGTCATCAGGTTCTGCTTTTCGACGAAATCGAGCGCGCTGATACCGTCGACCTCCTCCAGCCAGAGCCAGGGATCGTCGTCGGGAGCACTCAGCGTAGGCCTGTCGTCGACGGACATGAACGAAACTCCGAAAATCAGCGGCGGATAGGATTTGATCGAGCGCAAGCCGTCAAGAGCACGAGCCGGTATGATTGGTCCGATTGCGTCAGAGGCATGGCCTGCGCCCGTTTGCGCCGGTTGCCCGGCCCTTTCGTCCCCTCCATAGTGCCGGGAATCAACAGAGCCCTTTGGGCGGAAATGCCGATGCTAGACGTGACTTCAGCCAATGAGATCGCCGGCGACGCCCGCGTGCGCGGCAATGTGGTGCGCCTTGCCGCGGCGCAGGCGCTGACCGGCGCCAATTCGGCTGTGATCTTCGCCACCGGCTCGATCGTCGGCGCCACGCTCGCGCCCGACATGTCGCTCGCGACCGTGCCGCTGTCGATGTACGTCGTCGGGCTTGCCGCCGGCACGTTGCCGACGGGTGCGATCTCGCGCCGCTTCGGCCGCCGCTGGGCCTTCGTCATCGGCACCGGCCTCGGCACGCTCACCGGCCTCACCGGCTCGTTCGCGATCCTGCACGGCTCGTTCGCGCTGTTTTGTCTCGCGACCTTCCTCGGCGGCCTCTACGGCTCGGTGGCGCAATCCTATCGCTTCGCGGCCGCCGATGGCGCCAGCGCGGCCTATCGGCCGAAGGCTGTCTCGTGGGTGATGGCGGGTGGCGTGTTCGCCGGCGTGCTCGGTCCTCAGCTCGTGCAATGGACCATGGACGTCTGGTCGCCCTATCTGTTCGCCTTCAGCTTCCTCGTGCAGGCCGCGGTCGCACTCGTCGCGATGGGCATCGTCGCCGGCGTCGACATGCCCAAGCCCGCGCCGGCCGATCTGCATGGCGGAAGGCCGCTGCTGACGATCGTGAGCCAGCCGCGCTTCATCGCGGCCGCCCTGTGCGGCGTCATCGCCTATCCCATGATGAACCTGGTGATGACCTCGGCGCCGCTCGCCATGAAGCTCTGTGGCCTCAGCCTGTCCGATTCCAATTTCGGCATTCAATGGCACATCGTCGCCATGTACGGGCCGAGCTTCTTCACCGGCGCGCTGATTGCCCGCTTCGGTCCACCTGTCATCGTTGCCACTGGCCTGCTGCTGGAAGCGGGCGCCGCCACCATCGGTCTCTCCGGCATCACCGCGATGCATTTCTGGGCGACGCTGATCGTGCTCGGCGTCGGCTGGAATTTCTCCTTCATCGGCGCCTCGGCGCTGGTGCTGGAGACACACCGGCCGCAGGAGCGCAACAAGGTGCAGGCCTTCAACGATTTCCTGGTGTTCGGGATGATGGCGATCGGCTCGTTCTCCTCCGGCCAGCTGCTGGCGAATTACGGCTGGTCCGCGGTGAACATGGTGGTGTTCCCGCCCGTGGCGCTCGGTCTCGTCGCGCTCTCGCTGGCGTCCTGGGCCCGCCGCCGCAAGGCGCGGCTCGAGGCTGCGATGGGCGAGTTCCCGGACGCGATCTGACTGACATCCAGCTGGCAGGAGGCTGTCAGCAACGTCGATAGTTCGATCCATGTCGAAGTGATTCTCGACTGCTGAGTTGTTACATGATGCTCGTCATGAACAAGGTCATCAGGCCATCAACGTCCTCTGATTTCTGCCGTCATTCCGGGGCACCCGAAGGGTGAATCCGGAATCTCGAGATTCCGGGTTCGATGCTTCGCATCGCCCCGGAATGACGGCGAGGAGCAAAGACATGCTCGACAATCCACAGCACACAGCTCCCCACGACGAATCCTCGCTCCGCTACGAAGGCTGGCGCATCGTCGCGGTCTGCTTCCTGCTCGCAACCTTCGGCTGGGGGCTCGGCTTCTACGGCCAGAGCGTCTATGTCGCCGAGCTCCAGCGCGCGCGGGGCTGGCCGGCCTCGCTGATCTCCTCCGGCACCACGTTCTTCTATCTGTTCGGCGCGCTGCTGGTCGTCTTCGTCGGCGAAGCCGTCCGGAAATACGGACCAAAACGCTGCCTGATATCAGGCACGCTGGCGATGGCGGCATCTGGCGTTGCGATCGGCGCGGTCCGTGAGCCCTGGCAGCTTTATCTCGCCGACGCCGTGCTCGCCTTCGGCTGGGCCGGCACCAGCCTTGCCATGATCACCAACACGGTCAGCCTCTGGTTCGACCACAAGCGCGGCATGGCGATCAGCCTCGCGCTCAACGGCGCGAGCTTTGGCGGCATCGTCGGCGTGCCGCTGCTGGTGACCTTGATCGGCCACATCGGCTTTGCCAGCGCCATGTATGCCGCATCGGGCGCGATGCTGGTGCTGCTGGTGCCGGTGATCCTGCTGGTCGTCGGCCGGCCGCCCGATCTTCACGGCTGGCGGGCGTCCGCGAAGGTGAAGCCGCAATCATCGACGCAGATCCGCTCCTGGGCACTGCGCGATGTCGGCTTCCTCACGGTGACCATCGCGTTTGCGCTCGTGCTGTTCGCGCAGGTCGGCTTCATCGTGCACCTGATCTCGTTCCTCGATCCCGTGATCGGGCGCGAGCGTGCGGCTGTCGCCGTCGCGGTGCTCACCGCGATGGCGGTGATCGGCCGTGTGCTGTTCTCGATGGTGATCGACCGCCTCAATCAGCGGCTGGCGTCGGCGCTATCGTTCCTCAGCCAGGCGGCCGCCCTGTGCGTCGTGATCAATCTGCACAATGATTATGTGCTGATTGCGGCCTGTGCACTGTTCGGCTTCTCCGTCGGCAACCTCATCACGCTGCCGTCGCTGATCGTGCAGCAGGAGTTCGATAGCGCATCGTTTGGCGTGCTGATCAGCCTGAACACGGCGATCAACCAGGTGACGTATGCCTTTGGCCCGGGTGTCGTCGGCGCCTTGCGCGATTGGTCCGGCGGCTATGCGCTGCCGTTCTATCTCTGCATCGCGCTGGAGGTGATGGCGGCGGCGTTGATCATGGTGCGGGGGAAGCCAAAAGCAAAACTCGCGTAGGGTGGGCAAAGGCGCACAGCGCCGTGCCCACGATCTTCGATGAATCATCAAGTGTTTGTGGGCATGCTTCGCTTTGCCCACCCTACGAAACCTATTCCTCGCGCTGCTTCAACAGCCCTTCCACGTCCAGCCGCTTGGTGAACATCGCGAGCTTTCCATCCGGCCCCAACGGCCACTGTTCCTTCGGCTTGTCCCAATACAGCTCGACACCGTTCTGGTCAGGATCACGCAAGTACAGGGCCTCGCTCACGCCATGGTCGCTCGCGCCATCCAGCGCAATGCCTGCGGTCAGCACCCGATGCAGCGCATCCGCCAGCGCCGGGCGGGTCGGATAGAGGATCGCAGTGTGAAACAGCCCGGTCGTGCCTGGCGGCGGCGGCGAGCCGCCCTTGCTTTCCCAGGTGTTGAGCCCGATGTGGTGATGATAGCCGCCGGCCGAGATGAAGGCCGCGCCCGATCCCATACGCTGCATCAGCTCGAAGCCGAGCACGCCGCAATAGAAGCCGAGCGCGCGATCGAGATCGGCGACCTTGAGATGGACGTGGCCGATTCGCGTGCCCGCGGCGACGGGTGATGTTTGCGACATGTGGCTGCTCCGTGTCTGAACTCCAGATATTCCGGGCATCGGGATTGCGCTACTGCCTGATCCCGAAATCCAACGTTTCCGAATACGAAGCTATGACAGCTCCTTGTCCTCGCCCTCCGGCAGCTCGAACTCGAACGTGTTCAGCGTCATCGACACCATGGTGTAATAGCCGCACAGCCCGATCACTTCGACGACGCCGCGTTCGCTAAGCAGCTTCACCGCCTCATCATAAAGTCCCTTCTCGACGCCGTGGCCCTCGTGCAGCGATTTGGCGAGGTCGTAGATCATCTTGCCCTTGGGATCGTCGAATTCGGGCGTGCGTCGGTCGCGGATGGCGTCGATGATCTCAGGCTTCATGCCGCCTGCCAGCGCGAGGCGCTTATGCGCATACCATTCGTAATGCGCGGTCCAGTGCCGTGCCGTCACCAGGATCGCGATCTCCGAGAGCTTTGCCGGGAAGATCGTGTCGTAGCGCAGCACCTCGCCGAGCCGCGTGGCGTGACGGGCCATGTCCGGGCTGTTGAGCCAGGCCATCATCGGCGCCGGCGGCTTGCCGCGTTTGCCGGCAATCGATTCGTCATAGGTCTGCCGCTGGCTCTCGTTCATTTCGCCAGGCGAAAGAAGCTTTAGGCGCATTCGCGTTTCCTCTTTGTTTTCAAGCACCGTCGCGCCACGACTATAGCCGACATCAGATACGGAAGTGGTTGAATTCCGCGAGGGCTTGGCCCAGAGTCGCGCCAACAAGTTGATTGATGGAAACGACCATGAGCGAATCTGAGACGGCCGATCTCGAACAATTCCGTAGCGAGACGCGCGCTTGGCTGGAAGCCAACTGCCCGCCGGAGATGCGCAAGCCCGCGACATCAGACACCGACGTGTTCTGGGGCGGTCGTAACGCAAAATTCTCGTCCGAGCCGCAGCGCATCTGGTTCGAGCACATGCGCGACAAGGGCTGGACCGTGCCTGACTGGCCGAGGGAATATGGTGGCGGTGGCCTCAGCGCGGCCGAGCACAAGGTGCTGCGCTCCGAGATGGCGAAGATGGGCGCACGCCCGCCGCTGTCGAGCTTCGGCATCTGGATGCTCGGGCCGGCGCTGCTGAAATACGGCAACGAGGCACAGAAGAAGGAGCACCTGCCGAAGATCGCCGCGGGCCTCATTCGCTGGTGCCAGGGCTATTCCGAGCCCAACGCCGGCTCCGATCTCGCTTCGCTGCAGACCCGCGCGGAAAGCGACGGCGATGATTTCGTCATCACGGGCTCGAAGATCTGGACCTCCTACGCCAACTACGCCGACTGGATCTTCTGCCTCGTCCGCACCGATCCCGCCGCCAAGAAGCATGACGGCATCAGTTTCATCCTGTTCGACATGACCTCGAAGGGCGTGACGACCAAGCCGATCCTGCTGATCTCGGGCTACTCGCCGTTCTGCGAAACCTTCTTCGATGGCGTTCGCGTGCCGAAGTCGCATGTGGTCGGCACCGTCAATCGCGGCTGGGATGTCGCCAAATATCTGCTGCAGCATGAGCGCGCGATGATCTCGGGAATGGGCGAGCGCGGCGTCGGCCGTCCGCTCGGCCAGATCGCGGCCGACTCGGTCGGGTCTGACGCGCAAGGCAAGCTCGATGATGCCATGCTGCGCGGCCAGATCGCGAGCTTCGATGTCGATGAAGCCGCGCTTGCGGCCTGCGCCGAACGCGCCGTCGATCTCGCCAAGGCCGGCCAGGCCCATCCGGCGTTCTCGTCGGCGATGAAATATTACGGCACCGAGCTCAACAAGCGCCGCTACGAGATCCTGATGTCGGCCGGCGGCGTCGATGCGCTGGAATGGGAGAGCGAGCGCTCGCGGCAGGGCGCCCGCCCGCGCGCCTGGTTGCGCACCAAGGCCAATTCGATCGAGGGTGGTACCTCCGAGGTCATGCTCGGCATCGTCGCCAAGCGCATCCTGGATTTGCCGGGGGCGTAAGCCTTTCTGGCATTCCGGGGCGCGCGCAGCGCGAGCCCAGAATCCATTCTTCCACCGACTCCGTCGCCCGATCGATTCCGGGCCTGGCCCTGCGGGCCATCCCGGAATGACGACGAAATAGATTTCGAATCGAAAGCAACTGTCATGGCCCTCGTCCTCACCGAAGAACAATCAATGCTCCGCGACAGCGCGCGCGGGCTGATCAGCGACAAGGCGCCGGTGTCGCACCTGCGCGGCTTGCGCGACAGCAAGGACCCCACCGGCTTCTCCAAGGAGCTCTGGCACTCCTTCGCCGAGATGGGCTTTGCCGGTCTGCTCGTGCCGGAAGAATTCGGCGGCAGCGGTCTCGGCTGCATGGAGGCCGGCATCGTGATGGAGGAGATCGGCCGCACCCTGATGCCGTCGCCCTTCCTCGCCACCTCGGTGGTCGCGGCGTCGGCGCTGAGCCGCGGCGGCAATGCCGCGCAGAAGTCCGAATATCTGCCGAAGATTTCCAATGGCTCGCTGCTCGCGACGCTGGCGATCGACGAGGGCGCCAAGCATCGCCCGCTGCAGACGAACTTGCAGGCCGTGCGCGCCGGCAACGGTTTTAAACTTTCGGGCGCCAAGGCCTTGGTCGTCGACGGCCATGTCGCCGATCTCGTCATCGTCGCGGCGCGCACCGGTGGCGCGGCCGGTGAGCGCGACGGCCTGACGTTGTTCCTGGTCAACCCCAAGGCGAAGGGCGTGTCGATCGAGCGCACCATCATGGTCGACGCGCACAACGCGGCGCGGATTGAATTCGCCAATGTCGAGGTCAACGCTGACAGCGTGCTCGGCGAGGTCGATCAGGGCGCAGCCCTGCTCGACGGTGTGCTCGACATCGGCCGCGGCGCGGTCGCTGCCGAGATGGTGGGCTTGAGCGACGAGGTCTTCAATCGCACCGTCGAGTATCTCAAGAACCGCAAGCAGTTCGGCAAGCTGATCGGCGAATTCCAGGCGCTGCAGCACCGCGCCGCCGAGCTCTATGTCGACATCGAGATCACCCGCGCCGCCACGATGAAGGCGCTGCAGGCGCTCGATGCCGACGTCGCCAAGGCCGCTTCAGCCGTCGCCGTCGCAAAGGCGCGCGCCGGCACCACCGCCACCCGCGCGGTGCAGGAAGGTGTGCAGATGCATGGCGGCATGGGCATGACCGACCAGTTCGACATCGGCTTCTTCATGAAGCGCGCGAGGGTGTGCGAGGAATTGTTCGGCGATGCGAACTACCACACCGAGCAGCTGGCGCGCGCGCGGGGGTATTGAGGCGCTCTCGTAGCTCCGGGCACACTGCGCTCCCTCCCCCCTTGTGGGGGAGGGCGGGGGAGAGGGGTAGCCCAGGAAAAGGTGTTTCCGTTGCGAGAGAGCCGCGCGCTTCACGTGGAGCGCGAACGATAGAGTGTGCCGTGTGGCACCCCTCTCCCTAGCCCTCCCCCACAAGGGGGGAGGGAACGCACCGAACGCGTTGCTAGCACCTTCAACGCGACCGCGGCGACACCGCCGTCACCTCATCGGAGGTGCATACTGCACGCCGCCCGCATTCCACAGCTGGTTCATGCCGCGCGGAATCTTCAGCTGCGACTTCTCGCCGATATTGCGCTCGTACATCTCGCCGTAATTGCCGACATGGCGGATGATGCGCACGGCCCAGTCCTTGGTCAGGCCGAGCTGCTCGCCGTAATTGCCCTCGGTGCCGACGAGGCGCATCACTTCCGGCTTCTTCGATTTCAGCGCCTCGTCGATATTCTGCGAGGTGACGCCGAGCTCTTCGGCGTTGATCATCGCATAGAGCGTCCATTTCACGATCATCATCCAGTCGTCGTCGCGCTGGCGCACGACGGGGGCGAGCGGCTCCTTGGAGATCATGTCGGGTAGGATCATCTGATCGGCGGGCTTCGACAGGTTCAGCCGCAGCGCGTAGAGCTGGGAGACGTCGGCGGTCAGCGTGTCGCATTTGCCGGTGTCGTAGGCCTTCACCACGTCTTCAAGCTTGTCGAACTTCACCAGCTCATACTTCATGTTGTTGGCTTTGAAGTAGTCGGCAAGGTTGAGCAGCGTCGTGGTGCCTGATTGCACGCAGACCTTGCTGTCGGCGAGGTCGAGCGAGGTCTCCTTGTTGCGGGAGCGCGGCACCATGAAGCCTTCGCCGTCGTAATAGGCGACCGCAGGGAAATAGAGGTCATATTCCAGCTCGCGCGACAGGCTCCAGGTGGAGTTGCGCGAGAGGATGTCGACCTTGCGGCTCTGCAATTCCTTGAAGCGCTCGCTGGCATCGAGCGGGATGAATTTCGCCTTGCTCGGATCGTCGAAAATGGCCGATGCCACCGCGCGGCAGAAATCGACGTCAAAGCCGCTCCAGTTGCCCTTGTCGTCGGGGATCGAGAAGCCCGGCAGGCCCTTGTTGACGCCACACAGCACCTCGCCGCGGCGCACGGTGCGCTTCAAGGTGCGGGTGTCGTAGAACTCGTAGGTGATGGCCAAGGCGGCGACCAGCACGGCGACCGCGAGCCCGATCAGCAGGCCGCCTCGAAATGTGCGCATCATGTTGCTCTCTCGAAAAAATCGGGAAAAGGAATTGGGAGGCGGGAAGCACGATCCCAGGAGATCGTGCTCGAACGATAGGCTTAGAGCTCCGGCTTCTGCCGGATGACCACCTTGGTGCCAACAGGAACGCGATCGTAGAGATCGGCGACGTCATTGTTGACCAGACGGAAGCAGCCCGACGACACCTTGGTGCCGATCGTATCGGGCCGGTTGGTGCCGTGGATGCGGTAGACCGTGTTGCCGAGATACATGGCGCGGGCACCGAGCGGATTGCCGGGGCCGCCCGCCATGAAGCGCGGCAGATAGGGCTGGCGCTGGATCATCTCCGTCGGCGGCGTCCAGTCCGGCCACTCCTTCTTGTTGGTGATCTGCACCAGGCCCTGCCACTGGAAGCCGTCACGGCCGACGCCGATGCCGTAGCGGATCGCGCGTCCGCCAGGCTGGACCAGATAGAGGTGGCGCTCTGCGGTCGAGATGATGATGGTGCCCGGCGGTTCGGTCGTGCGATAGTAAACCACCTGCTTCTGCCATTCCGGATCGAGCTCGTAGCTGTCGTCGGCGATCAGGCCGGGCTCGTCGCCGCGGTCAGGCTGCTGCGCGAAAGCGTGCGGCATGGACAGGATCAGGCCCATCGCAGCCAGCAATGTCCCCGTCAGGCGACGAAAATCCGTCATTTCAAGCTCTCCCCGCTGCCACAGCGCAAATCGTTCCGTACCATCTGAACTCAGGGGCAGCTTCGTGGCAAGTTCAAGGCGCGCCTGACTGGTATGTCACGAGAATGCTTTGGTTTTTTGACGGGGATCAACACCATGAACAGGGTGGGTTGGCGCGAAAAGCCGTGAGCTGGGCTGGCTGCGCCCCCTCGCCCGCTTGCGGGAGAGGGTCTTTCCTCCAGGGAGACTCCCCAAGATGAGAGAGCCCTTACCCGGCGCACGGGACGATGCTTCGCATCGCCCGGGATGCGCCGACCGAAATTGCGGCCAAATTGGCATCCGCAAATACCGTCATGCCCGGGCAAAAGCGCGAAGCGCGTCTTCGTGCTAGATGTCCCGGGCATTCTTGGTGCCATGAGTGAAGACGTGGATGGCCGGGACGAGCCCGGCCATCACGATGCGGAAACAGTCAGTTCCAAGTCTGATTGGCTTCGCCCTGATCCCGAGCCGGCGCACGATCTTGGCGCCCACGGCGCCGTCCGATCAGTCTCACGGCCGCGCTCCCGCTGACGAAGCGGGCGCGATCACGGCATTGGCCGACAGCAGAGCGAGAATCCGCTCGGCAACGAGCTTGTGCCCCTTCGGCGTCCAGTGTTCGCCGGTGCCGAGGCCCGGATAGGCATCCGCGCCGTCGAAGGCCACGAACGGGATCTGCTTCGCTTGCAGGTGGCGGATGAGATCGGGGTCCGAGGTCTGAAGGCCCACAAGGAATTTGGCTCCGTTCGCCTCGACGAATTCCCTGATCTTGTCAATGATCCCGTTAGTCGGATCCGGCACGACCACTTTTGGATACCGAAGCTTGAGATACGCCGCATTGGCGAGCCGGATGAGCCACGAATGGCGGACCCACCAATCCTCCTTGACGGCCTGCAGGCGCGACATGGGGACCGGCACTCCCTGCAGCACGAGCGAGCCGTCCGCCGCCGTCGCGAAATAGGGCTTCTGATAGCCCTCGTAGACGATGTTAGTGCTGTTGTCGTTGTGGTCGTTGCCGGTACAGACGATCAGGACAACGACCGCCGGCTTCACCTTCGGCCACAGCCGCTGCAGCAACAGATATTCCTGGTCGGTGCCGTAGCCCGAGACGCCTGCCGCGAGCAGCTTGTAGTCCGGGATTCGCGGCTTCAGTAATTCGCTGAAGCGCTCGCCCGCTTCGGCATCCAGTCCCCAGACAAAGGAATCGCCAAGGAACATAATGGTCGGCTTCGCATCGAGCACGAACTCGTCGTCGCGCAAGCCGAGACTGTTGTGATGGACGTGAATCGCGCGTGCGTTGGTCACGATCGAGCTCGATCCCGGTATCGGCATCCAGCCGAGCTCGGAATCGAACCTGTAGCTGAGCGACCGCTCGCTGACCCCTTCGCGCAACTCACGGAAATCGGCAACCCGGAGAAACACCTCAAGCACCGCCAGCGTCGCGATCGTCATGACTGCGACCACGCCCAGCGAATGGAGGAAACTTGGGGTCCTTGCTTTGCCAGGAGCGCCCGCGCCTGAACTCATGTCAAACCGCACTCAATATTTGCCTGCCTCGGTCCCGCCTCGCGTTGTCGAGCAAGACAGCCACGCATTGCTCTCACTCGATCAGAATGCGTCGGCGAGACGAGGTGCAAACAATTGGATCTTTGTTGAGACGTGTTACTGTCCGAATGAAAAGGATAGCATCCGGAGGCGCGATGTCGAGCGTGAAGCTAGGTTCGGTTCGGCTTGAAGGTCACCTGACAATGCTCGCATCGGCGCGAAATTGGGCCGCTGTAACGGCTGCATTCGTGATGCCGTGGACCACAACCGGAGAAGCAATCGCGGTCGGGATCTGGGTCGTTCTGGCGTTGCTGACGATCAGGCGAGATACGTGGTCCTCTACACTGAGCAAGCCTGCGGCAGCGATCCCCGCTCTGCTCTTCCTTGTGATACTCGCCGGCATGCTCTGGTCCCCCGAGCCGTTCGGCGCAGGAGGCGTCACTCACTACTTGAAACTGCTTCTCATTCCGATTGCTATGGCGTGCTCGACGACACCCCGTCAGGCACTACGAATCGGCTATGGGCTCCTGGCCGGATGCTCTGTCATTTTGATCCTGTCTTGGGCAGGCATCCTGTGGCCAAGTGGTCCATGGGGCTGGTTCAAATCACCAGGCGTTCCCGTGAAGGACAACGCAGTCCAGAGCACGTTCTTCGCGCTGTCCGCATTCGGACTTGCGATCGGCGCCATTTCTCAATGGTCATCAGGAAGAAGGCGGCTTGCTACTGCCATGGTCGCGCTGGCGATGCTATTCCTCCTAGACATTTTCCTGATCTTTGTCTCGAAGACGGGCCTGTTGGTCGCGGGATCTTTACTCGCGCTGTTTCTCCTGCACGTCGGTGGCTGGCGGCGGGCTTTACTACTTGCTCTGCCAGTCGCCATCGCCGTCACCGCCGCAATCTGGTTCTCGGCGTCGGCGCAGATTCGTCTGGGCCAATTCCTGTCGGACATGCAAGCAGTCAAATCTTCCAGCGAGACCATCTCCACCGCGGCTCGGCTGGACTTCTGGAGTAAGGCCGTTTCGTTCATCAAGACCGCCCCTGTCTTGGGCCATGGGACCGGCAGCATCAAGTCGCTCTATCAATCCCTCGAGGCTACCCGGCCGTCGCCCTATGGCGAAGCAACATCGGACCCGCACAATCAGTTCTTCGCAATAGCAATTCAGGTCGGCCTCGTTGGCGGTGGTCTGCTGCTGGCGATGTGGGCAGCGCACTTTGCGATGTTCGTCGGACGTGGCTTTGCGGGCGCTCTTGGCCAGGCTGTCGTATTGCAAAACGTTGTCGGCTCGCTGTTCAACAGTCACCTCTCCACCATAACGCAGGGCACGCTGTATTGCTTGGCCGTCGGCATCATCGGCGCCGTCATTGCGAATTCATCGGACTGGTCCAACGTTTCAGCTTTCGACGCCAGCGAAGTCTCTTCACGGTGAACTGCAAGCGAAGTCGAAGCCTGCTGCGTGTCTTGTGCGTGAGTGAACTCCTGAATAGGCCGTTCAGGCTCCCCTGCTCGGCCAATGGCGGTTCCGGCCATAGAAAGGGGATGCCCATGGCGGGGTCGCCGGTATTGAAAGCTATATCGACCGGATCGACCATGGGGTTGCGCGCGATCCAGTCAAGCCGGGCTTGCGCTTCGATCGCCCCAAGAACATACGCTTCCATGTTGCGGACTCTGGAGCCGCGGTAGATGAGTTGTCCGGGCCGCAGGTCGGCCAAAGGCGTATAGAAATTGCTGGCGGTCCCGAGATGCAATATGCGCGGACGTGGCCATTGTCCGGCTTCGTCCAGTACTCGATCGAGCTTGTTGGTGAAATCGGCTACGAGTTGCGCATCGTCCTCAAAGACCAGCGCCAGGTCTTGCCGCCGGTCCCGGATTCTCTGCATCGCGACGATGTGCTTTAGCGCGCAGGACTTCTGCCGAATGCTCAAGTTGGAGCTCGGAGCGAAATAAGTCTTCTCGATTTCGGGCGTGATTTCTTCTGGATCGTAGTCGAGTACCCATTCAAAGGGTATACCGACGCGATCCAGTTCACGTCGAATATGAGCCGCGCGCTCAGGCAGCGATTTGCAATGGATCACATAGGCTGGCAATGATTTCGACAATGCTCCACCTTCGCTGCATCACAAAGGCTGACAACCAAATTCCTCAGATCAGACGTCAATTGCCGGTTGGAATTCGCGGTGGGTGAATTGGAAAAATACACCAGCTCGGTGAGCTGCCGCTTTGATGAAGATCAAATCAGATTTCGCGCGCTGCGCAAGACTATCAATGCGGGGTGTACGAGGCGCCGGCATTCTCATACCGCGGTCGCATTCATCCTCAAGAGGGGCAGGCAAGGCCCAGAGAGATATAGTTCATGCTAGTCCGGCTTAACCAGGGAGCTCGGCTGGAGCTGGATGTCGTTTCAAATCTGATTGGCCTCCGCCCCGATCCCGAGCCTCCGCACGATCTCGGCCCCCACGGCGCGTGCCTCGTTGCGCGAGCCGATGCGGGGGCTGCGGAAGCGTCGCCCTGACAGCAAGCGGATCGTGACGATGCAGTGCTCATCCTCGGACCGGCCGCGGCGATCGACCGTGATCGCCTTGACGTCTTGCCCTTCGATCTGGTCCAGGCGTGGCTGGCCGTTGCCCCACAGACGTTCGACGCGGATGTCGCCCTCGCGGATGATCCAGAAGGCACCGGTGACGAGATTGGCAAATCGGTAGACGCCGAAGGCTGCGACCACACCGAGCGGCAACAACATGAAGTCGATCCAATTGGGTGGCAATCCGCGCCAGAGCTTGTAGGCGTAGGGTGCGGCGCTCACGGCGACGGCGATCAAGGCCGCGATGCGGATGTCTCTCTGGGAAAACGGCTCCACGGGTTCGCCAAGGCGCATCTCGGGATTGCTGGCATCGAGCGGGTTGACGGGCGCCTCGACCTCGCCGACGTCGAACTGCGCCGCGATCCGCACCACGGTGTCATGAACATGCGTGACGTCGGAAAGCGGCGGCGACGTCAGGCGTTCCCCTGATGCAAGGGTGAAGGCGAGTTGAAATCGGCTCTTGGCCGTCTTGCTGCCGGGAACCTGAAGTCCCGTGATCTCGTCTTTCGCGACGACCCTGGTCTGGAGCTGCCCGAACGGACGTTGCCGTCCGATCAGGATCTCGTCCGGCGTGATGATCCACACCACCGCCGGCGTCAGCATGACGACACTGACGAACGCGGCGCCCGCCAGCAGCGCGACCACGGAGATGATCACCTCAAAGACATCATGGGTGAACAGCCCCGGCGTGAAGCACAGCGCAACGGCCGCCGCTGAGCCGGCCACGACCAGCCGCTGCGCGATCGAGGAGCCCTCGCGAAGGCGGATGTCATTGCTGGTGGTCGCGTCGTTCATTGCGGCGGCTGATTTGCGTTGGCGCGCGAAACTCCACGGACGGGTCCGTGGAGTCAAGCAACAAGGGCGAGACCGGGCCGCGATGGCAGGGGACTCACCGGCGCACGCGCTGCGGAGCGATCCCGAGGCGAAATGCGATCTCTGCGACCAACGCGAAGGTTTCTTCCCGCGTCCCGATGCCCGGGCTGAGGAATTTCCGCCTGTCGAGGAGGTCGATCCTGACGACGTAGCGGTCTTCCTCGGTGTTGCTGTCGCGCTCGATGCCGATCGTATCGACGTGGCGGCCCGTGATCGTATCGACATGGGGCCTGCCGTCACGGGCCCGTCGTTCGACGCACAGCTCGCCGCGGCGGATGATCCAGAACGAAGTGCCGCCGCTGTAGGCGTATCGGTAGAATAAAAGCGCCGCGATGATACCGACCGGAATGAGAACGATCTCGAGGGGAGTCAGCGGCAAGCCGTTCCAGAATTTGTAAGCGTAAGGCGCTGCGCACAGCCCGGCGGCGATGATCAGCGTGACGATGCGAATATCGTAGCCGGCGATTGGCGTTACGGTCTCGCCGAGATGGATTTCCGCATTGGTGGCGTCGAACGGGTTTACGGGAGGCGCGAGGGTCGGAAAGCCAAGCTGCTCCGCGATGCGCGCGCTGGTCTGGCGGACATGCGTGATATCGGACAGCGTCGGTGACGTCAGGTGGTCGCCGGATGCAAGCCGCAGGGAGAGGTGGAAGCGCGTGGAGTCGGTCCGATCAGTGTCGATGTCGGCGGCCGAGATGTCCTCGCTTCGGATGAACCGGCTGCTGCGTCGGCCAAGCGGACTGGCTTTTTCGATGAGGACGCCATTCCGTCCGATGATCCACAGCACATCGGCGCCAAAACCCGCGTGGCACAGCATCAGGATGCCCAGGATCAGCGCAATCGGGGCAGCGACGACGCTTTCGCTCCAGTTGATCAGGCCCATAATGCCGAAGCACAGTATCGTGGCGGCAAAGCCGGCGAGGAGCAGGCGATCCTGACGAGACAAGCTCTTCGCAAGACGGATTTCGTTCTCTTGTGTTGCCCCGACCATCGCACGTATTTCCATCGCCGCGAAACTCCACGGAGGGCCCCGTGGAGTCAAGCGGCTTGTGCAGGATGGTTTGTTCGCAACTTAAGGTAAAGAGCGACTAGCTGCTGGCGTTCAGCAGCTTGGCCACGGTGCGGTCGATCTCGTCGTAGCGGCCTTCGCCTTCGTGCTGGAACACGATCTTGCCGGTCTGGTCGATCACATACTGAGCCGGCCAATATTGGTTGCGGTAGGCATCCCAGGTCTTGGAATCGTTGTCCTGCGCCACGGGATAGGTGATGCCGTGGCGCTTCAGTGCGGCCTGCACGTTGGACGCCGAGCGCTCGAACGGGAATTCCGGCGTGTGCACGCCGACCACGACGAGTCCCTTGTCCTTGTACTTGGCGTAGAGCTCGGTGACGTGCGGCAGCGTGTTGACGCAGTTGACGCAGCCATAGGTCCAGAAATCGACCAGCACGACCTTGCCGCGGAGATCGGCGATGTTCAGGGGCTTCGAGTTGAACCAGTTGCTGATGCCTGCGAAATCGGGTGCGGTCGCCGTCTGGCTCGCGGCAGCGACCTTGATCGGCGCCGTCGGCGTGGCCTCACTGCAGATCCCGGGGATGACGGCACCGGTGACGGCCATGCCGATCAGGGCGGCGGAGACGGCGAGCAGCTTGAAGGTCATTGACGTGTTCTCCAGTGAAGATGAGGGATGATCACAGGCCGATCTGGCCGGTGGGGTAGATCGAGGTGAGCCACGCCACGATCAGCGTGTCGTATTGGAAGTAGGCCGCCAGCGCGAAGGCGATCACGACCACGCCAAAGCCCTGCTGAAGGCGCGGCGAGATGCGCACCAGGCTGCGCACGCGCGTCGTCGCGGCTTGTCCGCCATAGGCGATCGCCAGCATCGGGATCGCAGCACCGATCGCGTAGGCGACCAACAGCGTGCCGGCCCAGGCCAGATTCCTCGAGGTCGCGACCAGTGTCAGGATCGAGCCGAGCACAGGGCCGGCGCAGGGCGTCCAGACCAGACCAAGCGTGGTGCCGAGCACGAGGCCGCCAAGCGCGCCCTCGCGCTGGGCACCTCCGACTGAGCCGAGATTGAGCCAGCCATTGAGCCGGATCGACAGCCATTCGAACGGCGCCGGCCACAGCATCAACAGGCCAAAGCCGAGCAGCAGGACCGCCGCGGCCTCGCGCAGCACATTCGGATCGAAATCAAAGGCCCGCGTCAGCGCGCCGAGCAGCAGAGCGACCGCGGAGAACGAAACGACAAAGCCGAGCGCGATCATCGCAGGCCGCGTGCGTGAGTTGTGGCCGATCGATGCGCCAAGCAGGATCGGCAGCATCGGCAGCGTGCACGGCGCGGCGATGGTGAGGATGCCGGCAAGGACAGCGAAGAGAAGTTCGAGCATGGGGCCCTCGTGATGGAGGTCACGAGGGCAGTTCGGGATGGAGGCGGGGATCGTTACGTGACGTCACGCGCTCGTGACGGGGGCTGTCGCCGCTTGGACGGTGCGCCCCCTCTCCCGCTTGCGGGGGAGGGCTGGGGAGGGGGTGTCTCCGCAACGGGATACTCCCCCAGAGGAAAGACCCCTCACCCGCCGCGGCGAGATCCTGCCGTCACATGCCCCTCAAATACAAAACGACCCGGAGGGGGGCATCCCGTCCGGGTCGCTGGAGATTCTTGGGAGGGTTTAACGAAACCGTATGTGATCTTTATAGGGACGAAGTTCTTCCGCCTGATGTTGTGGTTTGTTTCATTTGTTTCGTCGGCGGTAACGCTTTCGTGTCCCGGGATGGGGGAGGAAAGCCACCCCTATCCCATTGAAATTCCTGGACTTAGGCCGCGAAGCGATCGACGCCGCACGTCTTAAGCAAATCGGCGAGTTGCTTGCGGGCGTAGAACATCCTGGTCTTCACCGTGCTCTGCGGAATGCCGATGATCTGTCCGACCTCCTCCACCGACTTCTCATGGTAGTAGACGAGGGTGATGATCTCGCGATGCGCGGGTGACAGCTTCTGGACGCAGGCGCGTAGGATGGCGCTGGTGTCGCTGCGGTCGAGCGAGGTCTCGGGCGTGTCGCAATCGTCAGGAATCTGGCGGACATCCTCCTGGTCGATGTCCTCGAAGCGGCGCTGGCGCATCGCAGTCAGCGCCTTGAAGCGGGCGATCGAGAGCAGCCAGGTCGACACCTGCGAGCGACCCTGGAACTGGCCGGCGGTCCGCCACACGTCCAGGAACACCTGGCTGACCAGGTCTTCCGCCGTGGTGGCATCGCGCACGATGCGCAGGATGAAGCGATAGACCCGCACATTGTGACGGCAATAAAGGATGTGCATGGACGTCCGGTTGCCGTCCGCAATGCTTTCGAGAAGCATGTCGTCCGAGGTCGCCTGGGTAGCAATGATGCTCTGGCTGGCTTGGGCGTTGATGGCGATGACGTTCGGCATTGACTGGCTCCCCGGTGCGCCGCAACCGAGCGGCGTTTCCTTGGACCAAAGTGTTAATCAGCCAACGTTTCGGGACGTCTGCACGAAAAGGGGAAAATGGTTTCGTGCGCCGCCAAATTGTTTCGTCGCTCACATCGCGACGAAACATTCAGCGCAAAAAAGCGTGTGATTTCAATATGCGGATTATACGGTACTGTGGATTTGGACTGGGCGGAACGAATTTCCCGGGCTTGCGTTTGGTCGCGCCATACCCATTCCCGTCGTCCGGGGGCGCGTCGCGCGCCTTACGCCTTCTCGCCTTGGGGCGAGAACAGATAGCCGCCGCCGCGGATAGTGCGGATCACGGCGGGCTTGGTCGGGTCGGGCTCGATCTTGCGGCGGATGCGCATGATGCGCAGGTCGACGGCGCGGTCGAAGGCCTCGGCGTCGCGCGCATTGGCGAGCTCCAGCAGGCGTTCGCGCGACAGCACGCGCTTCGGATTGGCCGCGAACACCTTCAGCAGCCCGAACTCGGATGCGGTCAGCGGATGCTCGTTGCCCTCGTCGTCGCGCAGCGCCTGGGCTTCGAGATCGAGCCATTTGGTGCCGAAGCGCACCAGCTGGTCCTTGTCCGATTTCGCGGGCGAAGCGTCGCTGCCGGCTGATTTCACCGGCGCGCTCCGCCGCAGCACCGAGCGGATGCGCGCCATCAGCTCGCGCAGCTCGCAGGGCTTTGCGACGTAGTCGTCGGCGCCGAGCTCGAGGCCGACGACGCGGTCGATCGGGCTCGCCGTGGCGGTGAGCATGATCACGGGCACGTTGATGCGGCTCTTGAGGTCGCGGATGATCGAGAGCCCGTCTTCCTCGGGCATGTTGAGGTCGAGCACGACGAGATCGGGCATGCTGCCGTCGATCGCGGCGCGCAACGATTTGCCGCCGTCGCACAGCGTCACGGTGAAGCCGTGCATCTTGAGGTAATCGCCGACCATCTCCCGGGCCGGGGCCTCGTCGTCGACGATCATGATGTGCTGGCTTTGGGTCATGTCACACTCAAATCACGGCATTTCGGTCGCGGGCAGGGTGATGGTGAAGGTCGAACCCTTGCCCGGGCCGTCGCTGTCGGCGGTCACATCGCCGCCATGCATGTCGATAATACGCTTGACGATGGACAACCCAAGCCCCGTCGAGCTCTCACCTGCCGTCGGTTTTGCGGATAGCCGCTGGAACCGGCCGAACAGGCGGCCGAGATCCTCCGGCGACAGGCCGGCGCCCTCGTCGCTGACGCGGATGATGGTGTCGTTGCCCTCATGGGTGACCGCGACGGTGATTTTGCCCGCGATCGGCGAGTATTTGATGGCGTTGCTGATCAGATTGTCGATCGCCTCGCGGATGCGGTCGGTGTCGCACATGGTGACGATGTTGGCCGGCGCGGTGACGCTGATCGCCTGCTGCTTGTTGACGGCGAGCGGCTGGTTGGCCTCGGCGACCTCCTTCACCAGCGCCGCGACGTCGACCGGCTCGCGGCGGATGGTGATGTCGAAGGCGTCCGCCATCGCATCCGAGATCAGATGGTCGACCATCGTGGTCAGGCGCTTGGTAGCGTCTCTGATATGATCGACCTGGGCGACCACGCCTGACGACGAGGCGCCGGTCGAGATCAGCTCCTTCAGCATCTCGGTGCGGCCGAGGATGACGCCGAGCGGGTTCTTCAGATCGTGCGCGACGGTGCCGAGGATCTCGTTCTTGAAGCCGTTGGCGCGCTGCAGCCGCAGCCATTGCGCCGAGAGCCGGCGGTTGGCCTGCATCAGCGCGCGGGTGCGCTGGTTGACGCGGTCTTCCAGCTGGGTATTGGCGTCCTGGAGCTGCTGATAGAGGATGACGTTGTCGAACGCGATCGAGAGCCTGGAGGAAAAAATCTCGACCAGCGAGCGGTCGGTCTCTGACAATTCGCGCTCGGCCTGCAGCAGCACCACGACCTCGCGGCCGGATCCGGTGCGCAGATAGATCACACTGCGATGGTCGGCGAATTCGTTCTTGCGGCCCTGGAACGCGGCTTCCACCATCGCGCGCAGATCGGGATCGAGCGCCTTCGACGATGTGGTGCCGATGAAGCGGCTGTAGCAGCCGCTGCCCGCAAGCACCGAGAGCTCGGGATCGACGCCGCCATTGTCGCGCAAGACCAGTATACCGGCGCAATCGGCGTTGAGCAGCGAAGCAAGCTGCGTCAGCACGCCCTCGGCGAGCCGCTGCATCGACTTGAAGTCGTACAGCGTCGAGGCCGCATCGATGATGATCTCGAGCCCGCGCCGCGTCTGCACCATGCGCTCGAGCTGCTGATAGGAGCGTAGCGCCGCGGTCAGCGAGGTGAACAGCTTGTCGGCGGTGAGCTCGGTCTTGGCCTTGTAGTCGTTGATGTCGTACTGCACGATGACGCGCCGCTCCGGCGCCTGGCCGGGCTGGCCGGTGCGCAGGATGATGCGCACGGTCTCGTTCTTGAGCACGTTGCGGATGTACTCGACGAGCTCCAGGCCCGCGACGTCGGTCTCCATGATGACGTCGAGCAGCACCGCCGCGATGTCGCTGTGCGCGGCCATCAGCTTGCGACCTTCCGCCGCAGAATGGGCCGAGAGGATTTCCAGGCCCTGGCCGTTCAAGGAATAGTCCGAGAGAGCAAAGCGCGTGCCGTCGTGCACGGCCGGATCGTCGTCGATGACGGCGATCTTCCATTTCCGGGCATCATTATCCTCCGACGCGGTACCGGTGTCGTCGATCAGGTGGAGGACATCGTCCTGTTCGGCCATTGAGAAGTCCCGTCACTTTCTGTGCTTTGCGCGCCGCCCTTGGCGATCCGCGGCATGATAATCCGAAAAGTAGTGCCTTGTCCCAGCTTGGATTCCAGCATCATCCGCCCGCCGAGCTGCTGGGTGACAAGGTTATAAACGATATGCAAGCCCAGTCCCGTGCCGCCTTCATTGCGCCTGGTGGTAAAGAATGGGTCAAAGGCCTGGCGCTGCACGTCCGGGGTCATGCCGGCCCCGTCATCGGCGAAGATGATCTCGATGTCCTCGGTGCCGCGCGGCCGGGCCGAGATCGTGATGGTGCCGGCGCGGCCGTCGGCGAAGGCGTGGTTGGCGGCGTTGAGGAACAGGTTGGTCAGGATCTGGCCATAGGAGCCGGGATAGCCGTCGAGCAGCAGCCCCTCGGGCACGTCGACCTTCAGCGTGGTCGGCGAGCGTTTCAGCACGGGGCGCAGGCTTGCGATGATCTGGTCGGTGGCTTCGCTGAGCGAGAATTGCCGTCGCTCGGCATGGGAGCGGTCGACCGCGACCTGCTTGAACGACTGGATCAGCTCGCCGGCGCGGGTCAGGTTGGCGACGAGTTGCTGCGAGGCATCGCGCGAGGACTGCACGAATTCCTCCAGCTGCGAGCGCCGCAGGCCCCCGTCGCCCCTGAGCTGGGCCTCGAAAATCTCGCTGCGCCTCGCAAAACTGGAAGCAACGGTCAGGCTGATGCCGATCGGGTTGTTGACCTCATGCGCGACGCCGGCAACGAGGCCGCCGAGGGCAGCTAACCGTTCGGCGTCGATCAGATTCTGCTGCGCGGCGTTGAGCTCGAGCAGCGCGCTCTCGGCTTTCTCCTTGGACGCGCGCAGCTCATCCTCGGTCTGGCGCTTGGCGATGGCGTTCTCGCGGAATACCTCCACCGCGCGCGCCATGGCCCCGACCTCGTCGCGGGCGCGCGTGCCCTGCACCTCGCGGCCGAGATCGCCGAGCGTGATCGCGCGCATCGCGGTCATGATCTGCTGCAGCGGCAGGCGGATCGACAACGCGATCAGCACGCCGGCGGTGAGGATGATGCCGAGGAAGATCACCGCGATCGACAGCACCCGCCGCGAAATGTCGGCCAGCGTGCGGTCGAACGTCTCCTGCGCCTTCTGCTCGCGCTGGCGCATCTTGGTCGAGAGATCGTCGATGGCGCCGATCGCCTCGGCTTGGCTGGCGTCGATGGTGTTGCGCAAGAGCTCGGTGCGGCTCGTCAGCTGCTCCGAGATTTTTGCAAAGCCCTCGCGCAGTGCGGTGGTGCGGGTCGCGAGCTTCTGCAGCGCCATCTTCTGCAAATCGTTGTCGGCGAGATCGATCATCACAGGAATGGTCTTCTCGATCGTCTCGGTGTGGCGGCGCGCATCGTCGGCCGCAGCGACGGACTGCGACAGATAATAGGAGTTGGCCGCGACCAGCATCGCGGTGAAGGCCTCGCGCGACTTGCCGAGCGAGGGCCAGATCAGCGCGTCGCGATGGCCGGTGGCGCCCTCGATGATGGAATAGAGGCCGGCCATGTCCTTGGCCGGGCCCTGCACCTGATCCTCATAGGTCCTGGCGATGGTCGCCTGCACGCTGCGCAATTCGCCGAAGCCGTTGAGGAAGCGGTCGGTGGTGCGCTCGAGCTCCTCGACCGACCCCGACAGCATCGGATCCTTGGCGGCGCGGTCGGTCAGCGTGCCCAGCACGGCCTCGCGCAGCAAGAGGATCTCGGCGAACAAATCGGGGCTCGGTTGGTTGATGTAGCGGTGGATCAGGTTCTGCAGCCGCCCGGTCTCGCTTTCGAGCACCGCCAGGATCCGGTCGGATTCGCGCACCTGCCGCACGTCGTCCCAGGCGGAGCTCAGCACCTGCGCGCCGTTCCAGATCATCGCCACCAGCACGACCACGACGGCGGAGTTCAGCGCCGCGATCGACAGGATGCGCCAGCGGATCGGCACCGCCCTGAGCACGCCGACGAGGCGCGCGCGCAGCCGCCCGATCGGGCCGGGCGGCCGCTCTGCGCTCTCGCTGGTGCCGGGCGCGATCAAGCGGCGTTCACTCCACCTTGCGAATGCGTTCGATCAGCGCGGCCGCGGCGGGATCCTGCGCGGCCCTGGCATATACAGGCGCCATCGCGTCCTCGAACGGCTTGCGGTCGATATCCCTGGTCACGACGATGCCGGCGGCCTCGGCCTTGCGCTGCGACTCTTCCTCGAGGTCGCGCCATTTCTCGCGCATGTACAGGCTCGAGCGGGCGGCGGCTTCCCTGAAGATGGTCTGGTCCTCGGCCGACAGGCTGCGCCAGGCCTTGAGCGAGATCACCAGCACCTCCGGGCTCATCGTGTGCTCGGTGAGGGTGTAGTAGCCGGCGTGCTTGTAATGGTCTGTGGTCACGAAGGATGGCCAGTTGTTTTCGGCGCCGTCGATCAGATGGGTCGAGAGCCCGGTCAGCACCTGCCCATAGGGCAGCTCGACCGGCTCGGCCCCGAGCGCGCGGATCATGTCGCTCATCAACTCCGATTGCTGCACCCGGATCCGCAATCCCTTCAAGTCGGCGATGCTCTTCACCGGACGGACACTGTTGTAGATCGAGCGTGCCCCGGAATCGTAGAAGGCGAGGCCGACGAAGCCGTAGGGCTCGAAGCTGCCGAGGATTTCCTTGCCGATCGGCCCGTCCAGCACCTTCTGCATATGCTCGATGGACCGGAACAGGAACGGCATGGCGAGCACGTTCATCGCCGGGACGAAATTGCCGATCAGGGCCACATTGGTCCGGTTGAGGTCGATCGCGCCCGCGCGGGTCTGCTCGATCGTCTCCTTTTCCTCGCCGAGCTGGCGGGAGTGAAACACCTTGATCTCGTGCCGGCCGCCGGTGCGCTCAGAGATCAGCGCGCCCATGTAGCGCAGCGCCTGGACGGTCGGATAATCCTCGGCCTGGGTGTCGGCGGCGCGGAATTCGCGCGCAGCGGCGCCCGTCGCGCAGATGGCGAGCAGAAGCGCAACGAAAATCACCCCGGTCCGTGAGAGTTCGGCACGGTATAACACTGGCACACTCAACCCCTCGGAGATGGAGTCTATGGCGGGAGCAAAAGGTTCAAGCCAATCTATCAGATGGTAAAGGGAAGGCCATCCCGCTTCCGGGAGGCCGATTGTGCGGCGCCGTCCCCTTCATTCCCGGTTGAAACGACAGGTGCCGGGCCTTAAGCAGGGTACGGTCGCCTTTTGCCTCTCGAGACGGGAAGCGCTCGTGATTTCAGCATTGCGCCTTTTGCCGGTCGCCGTCGCCACGGCGGTTCTTACGTTGAGCTTACAAGCGCAAGCGGCCACCGACATCGCGCTGTGGCACGCCATGTCGGGCGAGCTCGGCAAGCAGCTCGAGAAGCTCGCCTCCGACTTCAACGCATCGCAGTCGGACTATCGCATCGTGCCTGCCTACAAGGGCAATTACACCGAGACGGTGACGGCCGCGATCTTCGCCTTCCGTTCGCGCAGCCAGCCCGCGATCGTCCAGGTCAACGAGGTCGCCACGGCAACGATGACCGCCGCCAAGGGCGCGATCTATCCGGTCTACAGCATGATGCGCGATATGGGCGAGCCGTTCTCGCTCAACGACTATCTCCCGGCGGTCTCCGGCTATTACACCGATGCGTCGGGCAATCTGCTGTCCTTCCCGTTCAACTCGTCGACGCCGATCCTCTATTACAACAAGACCATGTTTCGCGACGCCGGCCTCGACCCGGAGACGCCGCCGAAGACCTGGCCCGAGCTTGGACAGGCCGCAAAGCGCCTGCGCGAGCGCGGCGCCGTGTGCGGCTTCACCACGTCGTGGCCGTCCTGGATCAACATCGAGAATTTTTCGGCGTTTCACAATCTGCAGCTGGCGACGCGCGCGAACGGCTTTGCCGGTCTCGACGCGGAGCTCACGATCAACAATCCAGTCGTGGTCAAGCACATCGCCCAGCTCGCCGAATGGCAAAAGACCAAGCTGTTCGACTACAGTGGCCGCGGGCAGGCGGCCGAGCCGCGCTTCCAGAACGGCGAATGCGGCATCTTCATCGGCTCCTCGGCGACGCGCGCCGACATCAAGGCGAATTCGAAGTTCGAGATCGGCTACGGCATGATGCCGTACTGGCCTGAAATTGCGGGCGCGCCGCAGAATTCGATCATCGGCGGCGCCACGCTGTGGGTGCTGCGCGACCGGCCGCGCGCCGAATACAAAGGCGTGGCGCGGTTCTTCGCCTATCTGTCGCAGCCCGGCGTGCAGGCCGCCTGGCACCAGAACACGGGCTATCTTCCCGTGACCCGCGCCGCCTTCGAGCTGACGCGCGCGCAAGGATTCTATGAGCGCAATCCGGGCTCGGCGATCTCGTTCGAGGAGATCACGCTGCATCCGCCGACGGAGAACTCGAAGGGCATCAGGCTCGGCTCTTTCAATCTGATCCGCGGCGCCATCGAGGAAGAGCTCGAGCACGCGTTTGCCGGACAGAAGAGCGCGCAGGCGGCGCTCGATTCCGCGGTCGAGCGCGGCAACAAGCTGCTGCGCCAGTTCGAACGCGCCAGCCCGGAGCAATAGCGATAGCTGCCCGGGCGGGGGGCGTGACGCCCGTTCCGCCGGCGACGCCTTAAGTGCGCCGCACAACCTGAAATATGTGTGCGAGTTCACACGCAACGCGTCGCGCGGCTGCAATAATCACGACGGCATGTCGCCCGAACCGGCGGCACCGCTCGCGGCCGCCGGCCGGCGGTGGCGATCTTGGTGTCGCTTCGTACTTTTTTGAAAGATCATATTGGAGGCTACCAATGCCCTGTTCGTGTTTCATCATTCCGAATGATGTTCTGACCAAGCTCTCCCAGGACAAGAAGCTCTCGGCCTCCGTTCGCAAGCGGATGGTCGACACGGTCCAGATCAGTCATGAACTGCGCGAATTGCGAAACCAGGCCGCGAGATTCACGAGCGTCGCTGCGACGCGGGCCGGTGGGCTGGTCACGCTTGCCGCAGCACCATCGGTCACGGTCTATGACTGCAAGCACACGCAGACGCTGCCGGGCACGCCCATCCCGAAGCCGAAGACATCGTCGGACGGCTCCGTCAAGCGCAGCTTCAACCAGACCGGCAAGGTGGCAAAGTTCTACCAGGAGGTCTTCAACCGGAATTCGATCGACGATCATGGCATGACCATGATGTCGTCGGTTCACTTCGGCGTTAGCTACAACAACGCGATGTGGAACGGATCGCAAATGCTCTATGGCGACGGTGACGGCAGCATCTTTGTCGATTTCACCAGAGGCAACGACGTCATCGGCCATGAACTGACCCATGGTGTGACCCAGCACAGTCTGCAGCTCGCCTATAGCGGCGATGCCGGCGGTCTCAACGAGAGCATCTCGGATTGCTTCGGCTCGATGTTCCGGCAGTGGGAAGCCAACCAAAATGTCAAGAAGGCAGACTGGCTGATCGGGCGCGACATCATGGGACCCGGCTCGAAGAAGAAAGGTTTCACCTGTCTGCGCGACATGGCCGATCCCGCAGCCAAGCACTGCCTGGCGCCGCAACCGACCAAATATTCGCAAGTGACGCCCGGCATGGATCCGCATTATGCAAGCGGGCCGCCGAACCTTGCTTTCTGCACGGCTTGTGTGACCCTCGGCGGTAATAGTTGGGGCCCGATCGGGCAAGTGTGGTATCGTTCGCTGACGGGGTTCGGCCCGACGCCGAACATGACGATGAAGGCATTTGCCGCCCGGACCCGTCAGGTGGCGCATACAATGTACCCCAATACGGCTGCCGTCTCTGCTGCCGTCAATGCGGGCTGGACGAAGGTGGGGCTGTAATCGGTGCAGCACGCCGCGAAAGGGTGAGAGCGTGGATCGTTTGAAGATCGAACGCGTAGGTGGGGTCGCCGGCTTCGGCGGCCCTCATCTCAAGAGCCGCGGCGAGGTGGCGCTGTCCGATTTGCCGGCTGCCGACCAGC
Source organism: uncultured Bradyrhizobium sp. (assembly GCF_936928535.1). Classification (GTDB taxonomy): domain Bacteria; phylum Pseudomonadota; class Alphaproteobacteria; order Rhizobiales; family Xanthobacteraceae; genus Bradyrhizobium. The sequence goes on from NZ_CAKZHY010000171.1 coordinate 44,260, forward strand.
AGACCATGGAGTCGTTGTTCGCTGATCCGGGCAAAGTCCCTGCTGCGCATCCGGGGCAGGCCGATGCGTTCACCTACCGGATTACGCGCGGCGGCAAGACCATTGAAGTCCCCGAGCATGCGGTGCCCTCGACCATCAAGAACAGCGTCAAGGATGTGCTGGAATAGGGGATGTGCCGGCTCCAGGCCGGCCCCGTGATCCAATGACGCAGGTGCAGGTGCCGGTTTCTCCCGGAGCGTGGGATTTGTCCGCCTCGACCGATTTTGCGGCCTACCGCGCCTTGCGCGCGGAGCCGTCGCGATGGCTGCCGGTCGCGCGCGATATCGCGCGCAGCCACGGCATCGACGCGAGCGCGCCGCAGCTATTCTCGACCGGCACCAATCTCGTCGTCGGTTTCGGCGAAAACCTGATCCTGAAAATCTTCCCGCCGCTGCTGCGGGCGCAATTCGTCTCCGAGCGCGGCTCGCTGATGCAGCTCAAAGGCCGGCTTGATCTACCGATCCCCGAGATCGTCGCGGAAGGAGACCGCGACGGCTGGCCCTATCTCATCATCACGCGCCTCTCAGGCACGCTTGGCTCGGAGGTCTGGCCGTCCTTGCCGGAAGCGCAGAAGGAGCGGGTGCTGCGTCAGATCGGCGAGACCATCGCCGCCGTACAGCGCGCCCCGCTCGGCCTGCTCGCAGGGCTCGAGCCGCGCTGGGATGCGTTCATACGGGCGCAGATACAGGGCTGCCGCACCAGGCACACGCGTCTTGGTCTCGCGCCGAAATTCCTTGCAGGTCTCGACGATCTGCTGCGCGACGCCACGACGCTGATTCCGATGGACGCGCCGCCGGTGATCCTGATCGGCGAATACATTCCCGAGAATTTCCTGCTCGCTTGTCGTGGCGATCAATGGTCGCTTGCCGGCCTGTTCGATTTCGGCGATGTGCGCGCAGGCTGGCGCGATTACGATCTGCTCGGCCCCAGCGCTTTCATGTCGGCGGGCCGGCCGGAACGTGTGCGCAGCCTGCTCGAAGGCTTCGGCTACGCAAAGCCTGACTTCGCGCTGAAGCGCCGCCTGATGGCCTTGATGCTGTTGCACCACGCCAGCGACCTCAACAGCCACATCTGCATCGAGGGCTGGCAGGAGCAGGCGGATGATCTGGTCGAATTGCAGGAGCTGATCTGGGCGGAGTGATTGCTCGCTCTCCGTCATTCCGGGGCGCCGCGGAGCGGCGAGCCCGGAATCCATTGTCCCGCGCATTCTGCAGCCCAATGGATTCCGGGGTTCGATGCTACGCATCGCCCCGGAATGACCGGCCTTTGCTTATTAGGCATGCTCGCCCAAAAATGAGCCCATTAAGTAAGCAAACGCGTCTCTTTGTATGCAATGGAGTCGAAGTCTGGTTTCCCAAAGTCTTCATTTTTCTCCAGTAGTATCAAAGCCATAAGACAATCTTTAACCTCCCGCTAACCCTTGGCACGAACCTTGCGAATCCTGTTCCAACCAGAAACTTCCGCGTTGGAGCAGTCCCATGAAGCGCCGCGATTTCCTCAAGTCCGTTTCCGGATTGGCCGCTGGCGCGGCGCTTCCGGCCGTCCCGCAAGTCATCTCCTCGGCCTATGCCGATGCGCGCTCCGAGACGCTGCTGATCGTCTCGGAAGGCGGCCCCAACAATCTCGACATCCACGGCGTCGGCACCAACGTGCCCGGCTATGAGGTGTCGTGGAATTGCTACGATCGCCTGATCAGCCACGAGATGAAGAGCGGTCCCGGTGGCGTGCCCTATTACGATCGCGACAAGTTCAAGGGCGAACTCGCCGAGGACTTCAAGATCGACGACATGTCGGTCACTTTCAAGCTGCGCAAGAACGCCAAATTCCACGACGGCACGCCTGTCACCGCCAAGGACGTGAAGTGGTCGCTCGATCGCGCCGTCAGCGTCGGCGGCTTTCCGACCTTCCAGATGAGTGCGGGCTCGCTGACCAAGCCGGAGCAGTTCGTCGTGATCGACGATTACACCGTGCGCGTCGACTTCCTGAAGAAAGACAGGCTGACGATTCCCGATCTTGCCGTGATCGTGCCCTGCATCGTCAACTCGGAGCTGGTGAAGAAGAACGCCAGCGAGAAGGACCCTTGGGGTCTCGAGTTCACGAAACAGCAGACCGCAGGCTCCGGCGCCTACAAGGTGACGAAGTGGACCGCCGGCACCGAAGTGATCATGGAGCGCAACGAAGATTGGGTGTGCGGTCCGCTGCCGAAGATCAAGCGCGTGATCTGGCGCATGGTGCCGCAGGCCGGCAACCGCCGCGCATTGCTGGAGCGCGGTGACGCCGACATCTCCTACGAGCTGCCGAACAAGGACTTTCAGGAGATGAAGGCCAACGGCAAGCTCAACGTGGTGTCGCTGCCGTTCTCCAACGGCATCCAGTATATCGGCATGAACGTCACCAAGCCGCCGTTCGACAATCCGAAGGTGCGTCAGGCGGTGGCTTACGCGCTGCCCTATCAGAAGATCATGGACGCGGTGATGTTCGGCCTCGCCAATCCGATGTTCGGCGCCGCCAAGGACAAGCCAACCGAAGTCGCCTGGCCGCAGCCGCACAAATACAACACCGACATCGAGAAGGCGAAGGCGCTGATGGCGGAAGCAGGCCTCGCGGGCGGCTTCGAGACCACCATCTCGTTCGACCTGAACTTCGCCGGCGTCAACGAGCCGCTCTGCGTCTTGGTGCAGGAGAGCCTCGCGCAGATCGGCATCAAGACCACCATCAACAAGGTGCCCGGCGCCAACTGGCGCACCGAGTTGAACAAGAAGGAGATGCCGCTCTTCACCAACGTATTCTCGGGCTGGCTCGATTACCCCGAATACTTCTTCTACTGGTGCTATCACGGCAACAATTCCGTCTTCAACACCATGAGCTACAAGTCGGCGGAGATGGACAGGCTGATCGACGGCGCGCGCACCGCTGCCGCGACCGGCGACACCGCAACCTACGATGCGGACGTGAAGGGCTTCGTCGATCTCGCCTACACCGACATTCCCCGCATCCCGCTGTACCAGCCCTTCGTCAACGTCGCGATGCAGAAGAACATCAGCGGCTATCAGTACTGGTTCCACCGGAGACTGGATTATCGCGCGATGGCGAAGGGGTGAGGGGTGATGGGTGAGGTGAGCGCAGCTCCCTCTCACCCTCTCCCCTTGTGGGAGAGGGTGGCTCGCCGCGTAGCGGCGAGACGGGTGAGGGGTAGCCACGAACTCAGACCTTGCTTGGGGCTACCCCTCACCCCAACCCTCTCCCACAAGGGGAGAGGGGGCGCAGCGGTGTGCGCGGCGCCATCTCGTTGCAACATCAGGAGCACCCCATGCTCACCATGATCGGCAAGCGCCTGATGTTCGCGATTCCCTCGCTGGTCGGCGTCGTCATCGTCACCTTCCTGCTGACGCGCGCGCTGCCGGGGGATCCCGCCGCGTATTTCGCCGGTCCCGCCGCGACCAAGGAAGCTGTCGAGCAGATCCGGAAAAAGCTCGGTCTCGACAAGCCGCTGATCGAGCAATTCTTCCGCTACACCAACGATCTCGCTCATGGCGACTTCGGCAATTCGCTGACCACGGGACAGCCGGTCGCGGCCGAAATCCGCAACCGCCTGCCGGCCTCGGCCGAACTGACGCTGCTCGGGCTGATTGTCTCTATCGTCATCGCCATCCCGCTCGGCGTGCTGGCGGCGACGCGACCGGGGTCATGGATCGATCATCTCTGTCGCATCACGACGACGGCAGGCGTTTCGCTGCCCGTGTTCTTCACCGGCCTCGTGCTGGTCTATGTCTTCTACTTCCGGCTCGGCTGGTCCCCCGCGCCGCTCGGCCGCCTCGACGTCTTCTACAGCGCGCCGCCGACGGTCACCGGCTTCTATCTGATCGATACGTTGATCGCGCGCGACTTCGAAGCCTTTCGGTCTGCACTCAGTCAGCTCATCCTCCCGGCGACGACGCTTGCGATCTTCTCGCTGGCGCCGATCGCGCGCATGACGCGCGCTTCGATGCTGGCGGTGCTCGCGTCCGAATTCGTCCGCACCGCGCGCGCCAGCGGCCTGTCGCCGTCGACCGTCATCGTCACCTACGCCTTCCGCAACGCGATGCTGCCTGTCATCACCACGCTCAGCATGGTGTTCTCCTTCCTGCTCGGCGCCAACGTGCTGGTGGAAAAAGTGTTCGCCTGGCCCGGCATCGGCTCCTATGCGGTGGAGGCGCTGATCTCGTCGGACTTCGCGCCGGTGCAAGGCTTCGTGCTGACCATGGCGGTGATGTACGTGCTGCTCAATCTGGTGATCGACATCCTGTACGGCGTGATCGATCCGCGCGTCAGGTTGGAGGGCTAAACATGAGCTCTGTTGCGCCTGCTGTTGAGCCCGTCGGCCCCGCGCGAACGTCGGGGCTCTCAGCAATCCTCGAACAGACCCGCTACGTTCTCAGCGAGAACAAGGTTACCGGTTTTGCGTTCGCACTGCTGATCGTGATCCTGATCGCCGCGATCTTCGGCCCCTACGTGGTGCCGTACGATCCGCTGGCCTCCGACACCGCCGCGGCGCTGAAGCCGCCGTCGGCGGCGCACTGGTTCGGCACGGATCAACTCGGCCGTGACATTTTCAGCCGCGTCGTGGTGGCAACACGGCTCGATACTTTTATCGCGGTCGCCTCCGTCGTGCTGGTGTTCCTGATGGGCGGCCTCGCCGGCATTGCCGCCGGCTATTTCGGCGGCTGGACCGACCGCATCGTCGGTCGCATCGCCGACACCATCATGGCTTTTCCGCTGTTCGTGCTGGCGATGGGCATCGTCGCGGCGCTCGGCAACACAGTGCAGAACATCATCCTCGCCACCGCCATCGTGAATTTCCCGCTCTATGCGCGCGTCGCGCGCGCTGAAGCCAATGTCCGCCGCAACGCCGGCTTCGTGCAGGCGGCGCGGCTGTCAGGCAATGGCGAATTCCGCATCCTCCTGGTGCACATCCTGCCGAACATCATGCCGATCATGATCGTGCAGATGTCGCTGACCATGGGCTACGCCATTTTGAATGCCGCGGGCCTCTCCTTCATCGGCCTCGGCGTGCGTCCGCCGACCGCCGAATGGGGCATCATGGTCGCCGAGGGCGCGGGCTTCATGGTCTCGGGCGAATGGTGGATCGCGCTGTTCCCGGGCCTCGCTTTGATGATCGCCGTGTTCTGCTTCAACCTCCTCGGCGACGGCTTGCGCGACATCGTCGATCCCCAGCGGAGGACGTGATGGTACGCGCGTGGTCGAAATTCCTCAATGATTCCGGTCCCCGTTCTACTGTGCATGGGGTTGTTTTCGACTTTGTGGGCGACGGGAGGCCTGCATGACCGCCCAGCCGCTGCTCGACGTCCAGGATCTCACCGTCGAATTCACCACCCGCCGCGGCATCGTCAAGGCCGTGCAGCACGTCAACATCTCCGTCGCCAAGGGCGAGACGCTCGCCATCGTCGGCGAATCTGGGTCCGGCAAGTCGGTGACTTCCTATGCGGTGATGCGCATCCTCGACCGCGCCGGCAAGATCGCCGAGGGCTCGGTGATGTTCTCGGGCATCGACGTCAAGGCTGCGACCGAAAGTCAGATGCGCGATTTGCGCGGCCGCGAAGTCTCGATGATCTTCCAGAACCCGCGCGCGGCGCTGAACCCGATCCGCAAGGTCGGCGACCAGATCGAGGACGTGCTGCGCACCCATGTGCAGCAGGCGATGGTTTCGGATCACGGAGAAAAGGCGATCGAGGCGCTGGAGCAGGTCAAGATCGCCCGCCCGCGCGAGCGCTATCACGCCTATCCGTTCGAACTGTCGGGCGGCATGTGCCAGCGCGTCGTCATCGCCCTCGCGCTGGCCTGCAATCCGCAGCTCCTGATCGCGGACGAGCCGACGACGGGATTGGACGTCACCACGCAGAAGGCGGTGATGGACCTGATCGTCGAACTGACAAAGCGCAAAGCGATGTCGACCATCCTGATCACCCACGACCTTGGTCTCGCCGCCGCCTATTGCGACCGCGTGGTGGTGATGGAGAAGGGCCGCGTCGTCGAGACCGCAAGAGCCGCCGACATCTTCGCGAGCCCGCAGCACCCCTACACCAAGAAGCTGATGCGCGCGACGCCACGGCTGGGTGTGTCCTTGCGCGATCTGTTGCCGGAGGAAGAAGGCGCTGTGCCCGCGGCACCGGCCGAATCCACGCCGGCCCCTGCCGCCGAGGGCCAGAAGCCACTCCTCCTCGTCGAAAAGCTCGTGAAAGAGTATCCCCGCCAGGGCGCCACGGCCACGCTGGGAAAGCTGTTTGGCCGCAAGCCTCCGGTCGAGCCGGACGTGTTCCGCGCGGTCGACGGCATCAGCTTTGCGATCGGCCATGGCGAGAGTGTCGGCCTTGTCGGCGAATCCGGCTGCGGCAAATCGACCACCTCGATGATGGTGATGCGCCTGCTCGACCAGACCTCGGGCCTGATCCAGTTCGACGGCGAGGCGATCTCCGCCATCCAGCCTGCGTCCTTCGCCCGGCTGCCGCAGCGCAGCCGCATCCAGATGGTGTTCCAGGATCCGACCGACAGCCTCAACCCGCGCTTCACCGCCGCCCGCGCCATCGCCGACCCGATTATGCAACTCGGCGACATCAGGGGACGCGACGCGCTGCGTACGCGCTGCGAGGAACTGGCGACCATGGTCGGCCTGCCGCACAATCTGCTGGATCGTTTCCCGCACCAGCTCTCCGGCGGCCAGAAGGCCCGCGTCGGCATCGCTCGCGCCATCGCGCTGCATCCGAAGCTGATCATTCTGGACGAGCCGACCGCGGCGCTCGACGTCTCGGTGCAGGCGGTGGTCCTGAACCTGCTCCAGGACCTCAAGGCGCGGCTAGGTATGAGCTATCTGTTCGTCTCGCATGATTTGAATGTAGTGCGCTTGTTGTGCGATCGTGTCATTGTGATGCGGACGGGACGGATCGTCGAGGAAGGCTCTTCCGAGAAGGTCCTGAGCGATCCGCAGGACGACTACACCAAGGAACTGCTGACGGCGATCCCGCATCCGCCGTTGCAGATTCACTGAGATCAGCTTGAGAGAGTGATGGCCGAGCCGCTGGACGATTATATCGACGCCGTATCGAAAGCGCTGGCGCTGCCGGTCGAGGAGGCCTGGCGGCCCGCGGTGCGCGCCAATCTCGAAGTGTCGCTGCGGCTTGGCCGCCTGGTCGACGAATTCGCGCTGCCGGACGAGACCGAGCCGGCGCCGATCTTCACGGCCTGATGCTGTCATGACCACCAAGCCAGAGATGAGTGCTGCCGAGATCGCGAGCGCGGTCGCAGGCAGCAGGATGTCGGCGCTCGATGCCACGGAAGCCGCGCTCGCGCGCATCAAGCAGCACGACACCATTCTCAATTCCTTCACCGACGTCACCGCCGATCGCGCCCGTGCCAAGGCGCGCGCCATCGATGCCGACATCGCCGCCGGCAAGAGCGTCGGTCCGCTCGCCGGCGTGCCCTTTGCGGTCAAGAACCTGTTCGATGTCGCCGGGCTTCCGACCCGCGCCGGCTCGAAGATCAACCGCGACCTTGCGCCCGCCACGCGTGACGCGACGCTGATCGAGCGCATGGAGGCCGCCGGCGCCGTCCTCGTCGGCGCGCTCAACATGGGCGAATACGCCTACGATTTTACGGGCGAGAACGTCCACGACGGTCCCTCGCGCAATCCGCATGACACCAATCGGATGACCGGTGGCTCCTCCGGCGGATCGGGCAGCGCCGTCGGCGGCGCGCTGGTGCCGATCGCACTCGGCTCCGACACCAATGGTTCGATCCGCGTGCCGTCCTCGTTCTGCGGCATCTTTGGCCTGAAGCCGACCTATGGCCGGCTGTCGCGCGCGCGCTCGTTCCCGTTCGTCGCGAGTCTCGATCATCTCGGCCCGTTCGCGCGCTCGGTCACCGACCTTGCGCTCGCCTATGACGCGATGCAGGGCCCGGATGCCGATGATGGCGCCTGCACGACGCGAGGGCTGGAGCCGACGCTGCCGCTGATCGCCAATCCTGTTTCGGACCTGCGCATTGCGATCGCCGGCGGGCATTTCCAGAAGAACGTGTTCCCGGAAGCCGTCGAAGCCGTCAGCCGCGTCGCCAAGGCGCTCGGCGCGACGAAGGTGGTCGACGTGCCCGAAGCCTCGCGCGCCCGCGCGGCGGCCTACGTCATCACCACCACCGAAGGCGCCTCGCTGCATCTCGATCGCCTGCGCAAGCGGCCCAACGATTTCGATCCGGCCGTGCGCGACCGGCTGATCGCCGGCGCCATGGTGCCGGCGGCGCTGGTCGATCGTGCGCAAAAGTTTCGCCGCTGGTATCGCGCGCAGCTCGGCGAACTCTTCAGGTCCGTCGACGTGCTGCTCGCGCCGGCAACGCCATGCACCGCGCCAAAGCTCGGCCAGGTGAATTTCACTCTCGACGGCGTCGAGCTGCCCGTGCGTGCCAATATTGGCATTCACACCCAGCCGATCTCCTTCATCGGCCTGCCTGTCGTCGCGGTGCCGGTGCCGCTCGAGCCGATGCCGATCGGCGTCCAGATCATCTGCGCGCCCTGGCGCGAGGACATCGCGCTCCGCGTCGCGTACGCATTGGAAAAGATGGGTGTGGTCGCCGCGCCCGCCCCAAAAGGATTTTGAGATGGAGATCGATCTCCCCGACGTGATCGCCGAAGTCAGAGCCGCGTTTGAGCGCTATGAGGAGGCCCTCGTCAGCAACGATGTCGCCGTGCTCGGCGAGCTGTTCCGCAACGATCCCCGTACGCTGCGCTACGGCATCGGTGAAAACCTCTACGGCTATGAGGCGATCGCCGGCTTCCGCGCCGGCCGCTCGCCGGTCGGCCTCAACCGCCGCACCGCGAAGACCGTCATCTCCAGCTATGGCCGCGACACGGCGGTGGCCTCCACCTTGTTCTATCGCGACACGGCTCCCGGCAAGGTCGGCCGGCAGATGCAGACCTGGATTCGCTTCCCGGAGGGCTGGCGCGTCGTCGCTGCCCATGTCAGCATCATCGACGAGTCGAAAGAGACCTGACCGTATGACGCTTGACGATTTTCCGCCCGGGACACTGCCGGCCGAGCCGATGGTGCCGCGCGTCGACCGTGCCTCGCCGTCGGTGCAGAAGGTCACGCGCGCGGAGGAGCTGCGCCTCCAGCTCGCAGATGAGATCGTGCGCGGAACTCTGGCCCCTGGCGCGCCACTGGACGAGACCGACATCGCACGGCGTTTCAGCGTCTCGCGGACACCGGTGCGCGAAGCGCTGCGTCAGTTGGTCACGAGCGGCCTGGTCGAGGCGCGCCCTCATCGCGGCGCGGTCGTCGCCCAGCCTTCGATCGAGCGTCTCACGAGCATGTTCGAGGCGATGGCGGAACTTGAGGCGCTGTGCGCCGGCCTTGCGGCCGAACGCATGTCGGCCGCCGAGCGCCACGGCCTGGAGGCCATTCATGAAGAGCTGCGCGTGCTCAGCTACGCCGGTAATCCCGATCGCTTCCACGAGGTCAACGAACGCTTCCACAATGCGATCTATGCGGGATCGCAGAACGGCTACATCGCCGAGATCACGCTGGCGACGCGCGTGCGCGTGCAACCGTTCCGTCGCGCCCAGTTCCGCAATCTCGGCCGGTTGGCAAAGTCGCAAGCCGAGCATGACCGCGTCGTCGTCGCCATCATGCGCGGCGACAAGCAGGGCGCAGCCGCCGCGATGCGCGCCCATATCGAGCTGGTGCGCGGGGAGTATGAGATTTACGCGGTGTCGGTGTAGGCGGCGACTCGATGCCGTAGAGTGGGCAAAGCGAAGCGTGCCCACCCTCACCACATGGTGGGCACGGCGCGCGAAGGGCGCGCCTTTGCCCACCCTACGAGACTGTTGTTGAAATCAGGTCGTGGCGGCTTCCGCCATAAACTTGCGCCAGCCGCCATAAGCGGTGATATCGCGCGCCTCGCCGAGCACTTCCGGCTCGACCAGAAATCCTTTCACGCTACGACCGTCCGCCAGCCGAATCGTGCCGATCGCCATCGGCGCCGGGATCGCGTTCACGAACTTGCCGAACGCGGACGGCGACAACGACCAGATCTCCAGTTCGATTGATGCGCCCTTGCCGGCTGCGACGCGCAACATTCCGGGCTTCGGCGGGGTAGTCGGAAGCGCGAAGAGCTTGTAGTCCGGCGTGGTCCTGGTCGCCTCGATCAGCTTCGCATTCAGCGCCTTCAATTCCCCGTTCAGCGCCATGCCGGAGAGATGTGCGCCGACCACGGCAATCGGAATCTCATCGCCGCTGTTTGCGGGCAGAGGCGCGAGCGGTGCCTGCGCCACGCCCTTGGCGCCAACGGTCAACCCGGTATCCGCATGGAAGGCGCGGCCGATGCTCGCGAGCATCCCATCGCGCCCCGCTGGCGCCAGCAGCGTGATGCCGAACGGAATGCCGTCCGCGCGCATCGATGCCGGCACAGCGAGGCCGCAGAGATCGAGCAGGTTGACGAAATTGGTATAGGTGCCGAGCCGGCTGTTGAGCTCGATCGGATTGGCCAGCACCTGCGCGGTCGTATAGGCCGTCGGCGCCGTCGGCAGCACCAGGGCATCGATGTTTGCAAAGGTCCGCTCGGCGATCTTGCGCAAGCCTTGGAGGCGGTAGAGTGCGGAGAATGTTTCGGCCGCCGTCAGCCGTGCACCGGCCGCGGTGATCTCGCGCGTCACCGGATGAATCGAGTCCGGCGCGGACGCCAGTAGATTCTTGATCACGAGATAGCGTTCGGCGACCCAGGGCCCCTCATAAAGCAGCCGTGCCGTCTCGTAGAATGGTTCGAGATCGAACTCGATCAGCGTTGCCCCAAGTGCGGTCCAGCGTTTCAGCGCATCGGCGTAAGCGGCTTCCGATTTCTTGTCGCCAAAGAAGATCAGCTGTCCGTTGCGGGGGACGCCGAGGCGGAGCTTCGTCGGGAAAGGGGAGATCGGCTCGAGCGGCCGGTCGCGCGAGAACGGATCAGCCTGGTCGGGGCCGGCCATCACCGAGAGCGCGAGCGCGGCATCGTCGACCGTCAACGCAAACACCGAGATGCAGTCGAGCGTGCGGCAGGCCGGCACCAGGCCCGCGGTCGAGATCATGCCGAGGCTCGGCTTCAGACCGACGATGTTGTTGAGCATCGCCGGCACGCGGCCGCTGCCGGCCGTGTCGGTGCCGAGCGACAGCGGAACGAGACCGGCGCCGATGGCCGTTGCCGAGCCCGAGCTCGAGCCGCCGGGGATCAGATCCTCACGGATCGTGTTCCTCGGGATGCCATAGGGCGAGCGCACGCCGACGAGGCCGGTTGCAAACTGGTCGAGATTGGTCTTGCCGATGATGATCGCGCCGGCGGCGCGCAGCCGCTCCACCGCGGTGGAGTCGTGCGTCGGCGTGTAGGAGAAAGCGGGACAGGCCGCCGTGGTCGGAAAACCCAGCGCGTCGATATTGTCCTTCACCGCAACCGGCACGCCGTAGAGCGGGAGACTGGCGGGGTCCTTCGCGGCGAGCTTCTCGGCCTCGGCGACCGCGTCCTTCTCGTCGCGCAGGCTGATGAAGACGGCGGGATCGTTGTGCTCGCGGATGCGCCGATAGGTCCGGGCCACCGTCTGCGCCGGCTTGAGCGTGCCCGCGCGATGTGCGGCCACGATCGCGGCGATTGTTTCAGGCTGCTCAGCCCCCATGGCGTCAAAACTCCGGCAACATGTCTTCACCCGGAATGAAGCAAGCGATGTGCCATTGTGTACAGAAACCGGGCAAGCCCGACGTTTCGGATATTATCGCGAGATCAGTGGGTTGTGGGATATTTTGCGGATCGATGGGGGCGCTGCCCCCGCGCCCATTAACGGGCATCTGCTCAATTCGTAAGCAGTCGTGTCAGGTAAAGCCAGCGAGAATCTGAAGCAGCCGCTCCCGGTTCGCCTTGCCGATCTTCTCCTCGACATGCCGCTCATGCTCCGCGGCAAGGCGCTTGAATTTTGCCAGCGCCGTCTCGCCCTGGGCGGTGAGGTGCAGCGCGTGCGAACGCCGGTCCGATTTCGATTTGATCCGCTTGACCAGCTTCCGCCCTTCAAGGCTATCGAGCAGATGCACCAGCCGGGCGCGCTCGATGCCGAGGCGTTTTGCCACCGCCATCTGCGAGAGCCCCGGATTGGCGCCGATCACGGTCAGCACCGAATATTGCGTCGGCCGGATATCGACCTCGCCGAGCGTCTTGATGAAGTCCTGAAAGATCCAGATCTGGAAGCGTCGCACCGCGTAGCCAGCGTGGCCGACCAGCGCATCAAGGCCGATCTCATCCGCCTCGTTTCGTCGCGTCGTGCCGTTGCCGGCGCGTCTGCGGAGGGAAGTCGGGGCTGCGGTGGTGGTCAATTGGCATCTCCTGCTGTGCGACCATAGCGCCCGAAGGCTTCGGGAGGAAGATTGTTGTTGACGACAACAATTGGCTTGCCCAACATTATGATGCACGCGGCCTCGAAACGAGGCCGATCCCTGACACGGGGGAGGAGGAGACCATGACGTCAGCCATTCGCGGCGACGCTTCGAGCCTGTTCGCCACCCCCAGGACCGTCGCTGAACATCGCGCCGACGGCAGCGTCGTGCTGCGCTCGCTTGAGCCTTTGCGCGACAGCGCCCGCTGCACCGGCGACTGGCTGGAGCAATGGGCACTGCAGGCGCCAGACAGGATATTCCTCGCCGAGCGCGACAGCGCCGATACGCCGTGGGCCACCATGACTTATGCGGCGGCTCTGCGGCGCGTACGCGCGGCCGCGTCCTGGATCCTGGCGCAAGGGCTCAGCGCCGAGCGCCCCGTCATCATCCTCTCCGACAACGGCATCGATCACGCGCTGCTCGCGCTCGCCGCCCAGCATGTCGGCGTGCCCTCAGCCGCGATCTCGCCGGCCTATTCGCTGATGTCCAGGGATTTCGACAAGCTGAAAAGCATGATCGCGCTGCTTCAGCCCGGTGCGATCTATGTGTCCAACACCAAGCCGTTTGCCGCGGCGCTCGCAGCGATCAAGCTTCTGCACAATGCGCAGATCATCAGTGGCGTCAATGGCGACGCCGATGCGCTTGCCTTCCGCGCCATCGCTGCAACGCCCGAGACGCCCGACGTTGCAAAGGCCTTTGCCGCGGTGACGCCCGATACAATCGCGAAATTCCTGTTCACCTCGGGATCGACAGGGACGCCGAAGGCCGTCATCAACACGCAGCGGATGCTGACCTCGAGCCAGCAGGCCAAAGCGCAGACCTGGACCTTTCTCGATCAGGGCGCCGATCTCGTCATCCTCGACTGGCTGCCCTGGAGCCATACGTTCGGCGCCAACCACAATTTCAATCTCGTGCTGCGCAATGGCGGCTCACTCTATATCGACGGTGGCAAGCCCGCGCCCGGCCTCTTTTCAATGTCGCTTGCCAATCTGAAAAGCGTGGTGCCGACCGTCTACTTCAACGTGCCGCGCGGCTTCGACATGCTCATCGCAGCGCTGCGCGGCGACGAAGAGCTGCGTCGGCGTTTCTTCGGCGAGGTGAAGTTTGCCTTCTATGCCGGTGCCGCGTTGCCGCAGAATCTCTGGGATGCGCTCGAACAGCTCTCCGTCGAGACGGTTGGTCGTGCGCTACCGATGGTCTCGGCCTGGGGCTCGACGGAAACCTCGCCGCTGGCGACCGATTGTCATTTCCTCGCGGAGCGTTCCGGCAATATCGGTGTTCCGATTCCCGGCACCGAGTTGAAGCTCGTGACCTCCGGCGACAAGCTGGAGGTGCGGGTGCGTGGTCCTAACGTCACGCCTGGCTACTGGAAGGCGCCTGAACTGACGAAGCAGGCGTTTGACGAAGAGGGCTTCTATCTCATCGGCGACGCCGTGAAGCTCGCCGACGCCGGACGGCCCGAACGCGGCTTGTTCTTTGACGGCCGTGTTGCCGAGGATTTCAAGCTCAACTCGGGCACCTGGGTCAGCGTTGGTACGTTGCGTGTCGCCGGCATCGCGGCCTTGGCGCCGCTGGCGCAGGACATTGTCGTCACCGGCCATGGCGGCGACGAGGTGCGATTCCTGGTGTTCCCGAACATCATTGCCTGTCGCGCTCAAGCCGGTTTGCCAGAGGCGGCTGATGTGGCCGATGTGCTGGCGCACGAGAAGGTCAGGACTGCCATTGCGCAGGGCTTGGCAAGGCTGAAGCGACAGGGCGCGAATTCCTCCGGCCATGCCACACGCGCGCTGCTGCTCGCCGAACCGCCGTCGGTCGATGGCGGCGAAATCACCGACAAGGGCTACATCAATCAGCGCGCGGTGTTGGCGCGGCGCGCGGACGCGGTCGCGAAGCTGAACGTCGACCTGTCGGCAGAGTGGATCGCCTGCGCCGGGTGAGCCGAAAGTCGGCGTGGTCGCGCGCTCCGGCTTAGCGTGGAGCCCAGCGGACGATGCCTCACGTTGCTCGACATGCCACGGCGCGTCCGGGACACGCGCCCCGGCACTTGCCAAAATAAGAAATGGAGGTAATGATTATAGCATATAACTAAATAGGGAGGTCCGCCATGAGGACTGGCTTGATGTCGACGGCTGCGCTGGCCGCGTTTCTGGGATCGACCGCATTGGTTCGCGCCGACGGCGAAGCCTGCTCCCCGGTCACTACCGCTTCGCTCGCCATCTCCAACGTCGAGATAACCGGGTCCAAAACGCAGGACGCGGCTAACGGTCTCCCTAAGCATTGTATTTTGACGGGGCTTGCCGACCGGCGCACCGGAGTCGACGGTAAGCCCTATGCCATCGGGTTCGAACTGCGATTGCCGGCGGAGTGGAACGGCCGTTTCCTGCATCAGGTCAATGGTGGCAATGACGGTGTGGTCGTACCCGCCCTTGGCAGCCTGCCCGACGGCTTGGCTTCCGGTGGCACTGTGCCGCTGGCGCGCGGCTTTGCCGTGCTATCGTCGGACAGCGGCCACTCCGGCTCGGACCCCGCCAACAAGTCGCTGGGCCTGACTGCGGGCGCGGCGTTCGGCCTCGATCCCCGGGCGCGGCGCGACTATGGCTATGCCGCCGACATGACGCTGTCGCCGGTCGCAAAGCAAATCATTGCTCTTCATTATGGACGCAAGCCGGACCGCTCCTATATGGCGGGCTGCTCGAACGGCGGGCGTCACGCCATGGTCGCGGCGTCGCGCATGCCGGAAAATTACGACGGCTTCCTCGTCGGCAATCCTGGCTTCGACCTCCCGCGCGCTGCGATCCAGCACGCCTGGGACGTACAGGCCTTCCTGAAAGTTGATTCCGATCTGCGCAAGTCCATCACCAAGGAGGACGCTCAACTCGTTTCCTCGCGCATTACAGCGGCCTGCGATGCGCTTGATGGAGCCAAGGATGGGCTGACGGCCAATCTCGCCGCCTGTCAGAAGGCGTTCGATCTCAAGAGCCTGGTCTGCACGCCGGGGCAGAACAGCGCTTGTTTGTCCGAAGCCAAGGTCGATGCCCTGAAGATGAGCCTCGCCGGACCGAAGAATTCGAAAGGCGAAGTGCTCTATTCCGACTGGCCCCTCGATGGTGGCATCGGCACGGGCAATTGGCGCACTTGGAAGGTTGAGAGCCCCGTCGCACCCTGGAACAACTATCCGATCATCGCCACCATGGGCGCAGCCTCGCTGAATTACATCTTCTCGACACCGCCAGTCGTGGTCGAAGGTAGCAACGAGAAGCTGGTTGAGGCCCTGAAGACCTTTGACTTCGACAAGGACGCGCCGAAGATTTTCGCCAAGGACGCGACCTTCACGGAGTCGGCCATGGACTTCATGACGCCGCCCGACATCGATGATCCACAGCTCGCATCGCTCCGGAAGTCGGGCGGCAAGATGCTGATCTATCACGGCCAGGCCGATCCGGTGTTCTCAGTGAACGATACCGTCCGCTGGTACGACCGGCTGAACAAGAACCTGCAGGGGCACGCCGACACCGTCACGCGCCTGTTCACGATTCCCGGCGAAACACATTGTGGTGGCGGCGTTACCCTCGACAAGTTCGATGCACTGACCGCGCTGATCGACTGGGTGGAGAAAGGCAAGGCGCCCGAGCACATCATTGCGTCCGCAAATCCTGCCAACAAGGAAGTCCCCGCGTCCTGGAGTCCAGGACGCACACGGCCGCTGTGCCCGTATCCGAGCTACGCCGCGTATTCCGGGCAGGGCGACAGCGAGGATGCCGCGAATTTCGTCTGCAAGATGCCGTAGTTCGTCGCGTCGGCAACCTCGTGCCCCGGCCGTAGCGTCGCTGTGCTCGCAATGAGAGGATAGCCGCGCCCAAATACGCCAACCCTTCTGCCACAATATCCCCCGCGATTATTTTGTTGCCTAAGCAACTAATTTGCGACTACGTTCCGTAGCAGGATGACGGTGGGGAATTGCCGCGTCTGATCGGAGGGAGCCGATGCTCGGCAGGGAGGATGCCGCGGGCGAACGCCGGCGCATATCTGATACCGGATTTCGTCCGGTGCCAGTGCCGTCAGGCCTCGGTGCCGCTGGTCACAGCGCCGAGATTTTCGTGCAGCCGGCGGAGCAGATCGATCAGCACCTCGCGCTCGTCCCTGCTCAGGCAGGACAGCAGCCGCCGCTCGCGTTCGAAGGCGGCGACGATGACCTTGTCATGGGTAGCGCGGCCCTTCGCTGTCAGCGAGATCGAATGGGTTCGGCCGTCATTGGGGTCGGTGCGGATCAGGACATGCCCGCGTTTCTCGAGGCCGGCGAGCGTCCGGCTCACTGGTCCCTTGTCGAAGCCGATGACGTGGCAGATGCGCGAGGCGGGAATGCCGGGCTCGATCGCCAGCAGCGACATGATCCGCCATTCCGTGACGTTGATGCCGAATTTGCGCTGGTAGAGCGTCGTCGCGCTGTTGGAGAGCTTGTTGGCGATGAAGGTGATGAAGGCCGGGACGTAACGATCGAGATCGAGCGTCGGCCCGGCCTCTGCGGCTGCAGGCTTTTGGCGGGATTTGGTCGAAGGCGGCATGGTGGGCATCTGTCTCGCGGCGTGCTCAATGAGCTAAGGGCAAGCGCCACCCTTTCACAAGATCAAAATGAGGGAGGACTCGCATGAGCACAGCAGGCTCTGCCACATCAGGCGTCCCGCATCTCGACGTCGATCCCTTCGATATGAACTTCTTCGCTGACCCCTATCCGACGCATGAGCTGCTGCGCGAGACGGGTCCGGTCGTCTATCTCGACAAGTGGAAGCTCTACGGCGTGGCGCGCTATGCCGAGGTCCATGCCGTGCTGAACGATCCCGCCACCTTCTGCTCCAGTCGCGGCGTCGGCCTGTCCGACTTCAAGAAGGAGGCGCCATGGCGGCCGCCGAGCCTGATCCTCGAGGCCGATCCGCCCGAGCACACCCGCACCCGCGCCGTACTGTCAAAGGTCCTGTCGCCAACTGTGATGAAGGGGCTGCGCGACCGCTTCGCGGCTGCAGCCGAGCAACGCGTAAATACGCTGCTAGAGATGCGCAGTTTTGACGCGATTGCCGACCTCGCCGAAGCCTATCCGCTCTCGATCTTTCCGGATGCACTGGGTCTCAAGCCCGAGGGACGCGAGCATCTCATCCCCTATGCGAGCCTGGTGTTCAACGCCTTCGGTCCGCCGAACCAGCTCCGCCAGAATGCGATCGCCCGCTCGGCGCCGCATCAGGCCTATGTCACCGAGCAATGCCAGCGCGACAATCTGGTGCCCGGCGGCATCGGCGCCTGCATTCACGCCCATGTCGACGAGGGTGCGATCACGGCGACGGAAGCGCCGCTGCTGGTGCGCTCGCTGCTGTCAGCCGGTCTCGACACCACGGTCAACGGCATCGGCGCTGCTGTCTATTGCCTCGCGCGCTTCCCGGATCAATGGCAGCGCCTGCGCGGCGACCTCACGCTCGCGCGCAACGCGTTCGAGGAGGCCGTGCGGTTCGAAAGCCCGGTGCAGACCTTCTTCCGTACCACGACGCGCGAGGTGGAGCTGTCAGGCGCGACCATCGGTGAAGGGGAGAAAGTGCTGATGTTCCTGGCCGCGGCCAATCGCGATCCCAGGCGCTGGGACAAGCCTGACAGCTACGACGTCACCCGCCGGACCTCCGGTCATGTGGGCTACGGCTCAGGCATCCACATGTGCGTCGGGCAGCTCGTGGCGCGCCTCGAAGGCGAGACGATGCTGACGGCGCTGGCCCGCCGTGTCGCCAGCATCGACATCACCGGCGAGCCGAAGCGCCGCTTCAACAACACGCTGCGTGGGCTCGACAGCCTGCCGGTGACGATCACGCCGGCCTGACGCTATCGGCGAGGAGGACAACGGAGGGAGGGCCAAAGAACCTGAAGTGGACGCGCCCGCGCTTGCCGCGAGCGTTGCTCCAATCACGCCTTCGCAGCCATCACTTTGGCTGCATCGGAAATCCCTCGTGCCATCGAGACGAACTCGCTCGGCATCATCACCAGCGTCATGGTGTTCTGCTCGGCGCCGACTTCGGTGATCATCTGCATGCGGCGAAGCTCGAGGCCGGCAGGATTCTGCATGATCACTTCGGCGGCCTGGCGCAGCTGCTCGGCGGCATCGAGCTCGGCCTCCGCCTTGATCAGGCGGGCGCGCTTCTCGCGCAAGGCTTCGGCCTCCTGCGCCAATGCGCGCTGCATGCTCGGCGGAATCTCCACGCTCTTCATCTGCACCAGCTCGACCTTCACTCCCCAAGGCTCGGTGGTGGCGTCGATGGCTTTTTGCATGACATTGGCGATGGTGTCCTGTGCCTTGAGGATCTCATCCAGCGTGTGCTGCCCGAGCACGGTGCGCAGTGTCGTGAGGGAGACCTGTACGACGGCGTTGGAAACGGCCTTCACTTCGATCACGGCGCGTTCAGGATCGACGATGCGATACCAGACCACGGCGTCGACCTTGATCGGCACGTTGTCGCGCGTGATGCCTTCCTGCTGTTCGACATTGGCGGTGATGGTGCGGAGGTCGAGCTTGTCCTGCCATTCGATCAGGGGCCAGAGCAGATAGAGGCCGGGGCCGGCGGTGCGGTTGAACCTGCCCAATCGAAACACGACGCTGCGTTCGTACTGATTGGCGACGCGGAGGCTCATCAGAAGAAGGATGAGCGCCACGAAGCCGGCGATCAGCAGAAACGAAATAGACGCAAGAAAATCGATGACGGACATGGCCGCCTCCAGCATGGATTCAATAAGCCGCGGATTAAATAGCGGTCATCATCAGGTTCAAGCTGGGCAGTCGATGATCTCAGGCAATATATTTTTGGTCGGAGGCCTTGACGTTTAGCCGACCACCTTGCTGCTGCCCTGCGTGATCAGCCGCGCCGCCCGTTGGTCTCGGGCATAAATCCACAGCCAGCTCAGCGCGACGCTGAGGCGATGGCGGAGGCCGATCAGGAAATAGATGTGGGCGATGCCCCAGATCCACCATGCGATGGTGCCGCGCAGCTTGACCTTGCCGAAATCGATCACCGCGAGCCGCTTGCCGATCTGTGCGAGGCTGCCGGCGTGCTTGTAGCGGAACGGGCCGGTCGGCGCGCCTTGCAGCCGTGCCTTGATCGTCGCTGCGACATGCTTGCCCTGCTGCTTCGCCGCCGGTGCGATGCCTGGCACGGGCTTGCCGTGCCAGGCGTTGATGTTGACGGTGTCGCCGATCGCGAAGATTTCGGGATGGCCCGGAATGGTGAGATCGTCCGCGACTTGCACGCGCCCGGCGCGATCGCTTGGTGCGCCCAGCCATTCGGCGGCGGGGGAGGCGCGCACGCCGGCGGCCCAGATTCGTGTCCTGGCCTCGAGCAGCTTGCCGCCGAACACCACACCCTCGCGGTTGATCTCGGTCACGGCCTGCCCGAGCACGACCTCGACGCCGATCTTTTCCAGCGAGGCCTGCGCATAAGCCGAGAGCTCGTCGGGAAAGCCCGCGAGCACGCGCGGGCCGGCCTCGATCAGCACGACGCGCGCCTTGTGGGTGTCGATGTTGCGGAAATCTGCCGGCAGCGTGTGATGCGCCATCTCGGCGATGGTGCCGGCGAGCTCGACGCCGGTCGGGCCGGCGCCGACGATCACGAAGGTCAATCGCGCTGCGCGCTTTGCCGGATCCGTCTCCCGCTCGGCACGTTCGAACGCCACCAGGATGTGACGGCGCAAGGTGGTCGCATCCTCCAGCGTTTTCAGGCCGGGTGCCCATTGCTCCCATTCGTCATGGCCGAAATAAGCGTGACGCGCGCCGGTGGCGAGCACCAGCGTGTCGTAAGGCACCTCACTGCCGTCGTCGATCAGCACACATCGCCTGTCGGCATCGACGCCGCTCACCGTCGCGAACAGTGTCGTCACCTCGCGCCGGTCGCGCATCAGATGACGGATCGGCCAGGCGATCTCGCTGGTCGCGAGCGATGCGGTCGCGACCTGGTAAAGCAGCGGTTGAAACAGATGATGGTTGCGCCGATCGATCAGCGTGATCTTCACCGGCGCCCCGGCAAGCCGGTAGGTCGTCTCCAGCCCGCCGAAGCCGGCGCCCACGATGACGACGCGATGGGGATTTGCGGCCATGATGCACCCTCGAATCTCGCTGCTTCACGCCCCTATTTAAGTGCGGATTGGGCGCCGTGGTCCAATAGCCGTCATCAATGATGGAATAGGCGTGGCGTATCGATATTCCCCGCGAGAAAGCGCCGCGGGCCCCGGACCGGCCTTAGGCCGGCCTCGGACAAAGTAAGTAGAATTATAGTTCTTGCCTTCGCCATTTGAGGCGAAATATGGTGCAGGGCCGGCGCCGACCCATTGGCGGCGCGACAGTTTTTGCGTTCAATAGAAGCAGACCCGAAGGCGGCGATCACCCCGTGTCCGGGCCAATAATAGGGAGGGGAGTGGTTATGAGGACGGCATTCTGGCTGGCGGGCGCAGCGGCGCTGGTGCTGGCAAATCCGGCATTCGCCGGCGACACCATCAAGATCGGTTTCGTCTCGACCTTCAGCGGCCCGACTGCCGTGATCGGCAACGACATGCGCAACTCGTTCGAGCTTGCGCTGGACCATATGGGCCGCAAGATGGGCGGCAAGCCGGTCGAGGTGATCTACGAGGACGATGGCCAGAAGCCTGATGTCGGCAAGCAGAAGACCGAAAAACTGGTGCAGTCCGACAAGGTCGATTTCCTGGCCGGCTACATCTGGTCGAACGTGCTGCTCGCCTCGCTCAAGACCGCGGTGGACTCGCAGACCTTCCTGATCTCGGCCAATGCCGGTCCGTCGCAGCTCGCCGGCGAGCTGTGCAGCCCTTACGTGTTCTCGACCTCCTGGCAGAACGACCAGACGCCGGCCGCCATGGGCCTCTACATGAACGCGAACGGCGTCAAGAGCGTGTTCCTGATCGGCCCGAACTACGCTGCCGGCAAGGATATGCTCGCAGGCCTGAAGAGCACGTTCAAGGGCGAGGTCAAGGGCGAGGAATACACGGTGTGGCCGAGCCAGCTCGACTTCTCGGCCGAGCTGGCGAAGGCTCGCGCCTCCGGCGCCGAATCGATTTTCGTGTTCTATCCCGGAGCGGCCGGCGCGCAGTTCCTCAATCAATATGTCCAGGCCGGCATGAAGACCACGATGCCGCTCTACACCGCTTTCACCGTCGACGAGACGACGTTGCCGTTGCAGAAGGAGAATGCGTTCGGGGTGCCCGGCGCGCAGGAGTGGGTGAACGATCTCCCGAATGAGCAGAACAAGAAGTTCGTGGCCGACTACCGCGCAAAATATCCGAACGCCCGGCCCAGCTATTACGGCGCGCAGGCCTATGATGCGGCGCAGCTGATCAACAGCGCGGTGGTCGCCGTCGGCGGCGACACGACCAAGAAGGACGCGATGAAGGCCGAGATGGAGAAGGCCAACTTCAAGTCACTGCGCGGCGCGTTCAAATACGGCAACAACCACATCCCGATCCAGAACTTCTATCTGCAGGACGTGGTGAAAGGCGCCGGCGGCGAGCTTTCGCTGAAGACCGTCGCCACCATTGTCACGGCTGATCAGGACCGCTTCCACGACAAGTGCCCGATGAAGTGAGGGCTTCTCCCTCTCCCCGCGCCTGTCCGGCCAAAGCTTTAGCGAAGGCAGATGCGGGGAGAGGGGCTCTCAGCTGTCTCCTCCGTCATTGCGAGCGCAGCGAAGCAATCCAGAACATCTCCGTGGAAAGACTCTGGATTGCTTCGCTGCGCTCGCAACGACGGTTAGGCTAGAGCCCTACGCCCTCGGCACGCTCGCGGGCCGCACCTCTCGGGCCTGCGCGGCGAGCCTGATGCCGGCATTGGCGGCGCCAAATCCCTGATAGCTGCGCCGCTCGACGATCTCGAAGAAGAAGCGCTCATCAAAGATGTGGGTATAGACCTGGAAGAATTCGCCATCGCCCTCGCGGTCGTAGAGGATGTGGTTAGCGCGGAGTTTTGCCATGACATCGGGCGCAAGGTCGTATTTGGCTTCGATGTCGTCGTAGTAATTGTCGGGGATATCGAGGAAGCCGGCGCCGCGGGCGCGCATCGCGGCGACGGTGGCAAAGATGTCCTCGCAGGCGAAGGCGACGTGCTGCACGCCTGAGCCAAAAAATTCCGAGATGAAGCGGGCGGGCAACGTGCGGTTGGCGGAGGAGCCGTTGACGACGAAGCGCAGGCTCTGGTCGCCATTGATCAGGGCCTGGCTCTGCACGAGGCCGCGGGGGTCGGCGATCTCCATCTGCGGCAGCCGCTTGAGGTCGAGGATGCCGGTGTAGAACAGCAGCCAGGACAGCATCTCGTCATAGGGCATCGACTGCGCGATGTGGTCGACCGCGCGCAGCGCATCCGCGCTCGCATCGCTCGTAACAGGCTCGAAATCCGTGTCCCAGTTCTTGCCGGCCTGGTCGAGGAAATAAAGCAGGCTGCCGCCGACGCCGTGGATCGCGGGAATCTCCAACTCGCCCGGTCCGACCGGCTGGTAGAAGGTGCGCGCCTTCAGAGTCTCGGCCCGCTGCATGGCAAGGCCGGCATTGTCGACGTCGAGCGCGATGGCGCAGACGCCGGGACCGTGTGTGACGTAGTGCGAATGCGCAAAGCCGTCGGTCTCGGAGTTGATCACGAGCTCGACCTCGCCTTGCGACCAGCGTTCCACCGCCTTGCTGCGATGCTTACCGGTCTTGCGGAAGCCGAGCTGTGAAAACAGATGCGCGAGCTCGCCGGCCTTGGTCTCGTTGACGGCGAATTCGATGAAGCCCGTGCCGCTGCTCCTAGGCTTTGGCGCCAGGGGCTCGCCGACCAGCTTCGGCCAGTCCGGAGCGAGTTGATCCTGCAACAGGATCAGTGAGCGCAGCCCGTCGACCGCGGTCTGCGCCGCCGAGCCGGCGCGGAACTGGTCGTTGAAAATCTCCAGCGACCATGGCCCGGAGTAACCGGTCGCTGCGATCGCCTGCATGAATTCGCCGACCGGCAGATCGCCCTGGCCGGGGAAGGAGCGGAAGTGCCGGCTCCACGACAGGATGTCGAGCTCGAGCTTTGGCGCGTCGGCGAGCTGCACCAGGAAGATCTTGTCGCCGGGGATCGAGGCCATGGCGCGAACAGGAAAGCCCGGCGCCAGCGCGTGAAAGCTGTCGAGAATCACACCGATCGCTTGATGATTGGCACGCCGCACGATCTCCCAGGCGTCGCGATAGTCGTTGACGTGCCGTCCCCAGGCCAGCGCCTCATAGCCGACGCGCAGGCCTCGCTTGGCAGCGCGGTCGCCGAGCTCGCGAAAATCGTCGGCGGCGCGGTCGATGCCGCCGAGTGAGGCGGGCGAAACATTGGAGCAGATCAGCAGCAGATCGGTGCCGAGCTCCTGCATCAGGTCGAACTTGCGCTCGGCGCGGGCAAAATTGCGCGCGCGCTGCGGCTCCGGCATGCCCTCGAAATCGCGGAACGGCTGGAACGCGCAAATCTCGAGATTGAGGTCCTTGCAGAGTTTTGCGATGTCGCGCGGGCCTGAGCCGAACGACAGCAGGTCGTTCTCGAAGATCTCTACCGCCTCGAAGCCGGCCGATGCGATGGCGCGCAGCTTTTCGTCCAGCGCGCCTGAGAGGGAAACGGTTGCGATCGAGCGCTTGTTCATGCTGCGTTATTCTCCATCACGCCCCCAAGGAACAATTGTCCGATGCGCGGATCGTTCAGGATGCGCTCCGCCTTGTCGACCATGCGGGTCTGGCCGAGCTCGAGCACGATGCCGATGTCGGAAATCTCCAGCGCCGAGCGCGCGTTCTGCTCGATCATCAGGATGGTGACGCCGCGGTCGCGCAAGCTCTTCAGGATGTCGAAGGTCTGCTGCACCATCAGCGGCGACAGTCCGATCGAGGGCTCGTCGATCAGCACGAGCTTGGGTTCGAGCAGCAGCGAGCGGGCGATCTCGAGCTGCTTCTGCTCGCCGCCTGATAAGGTCGAGGCCTGCTGGGTTGATTTACGCCGCAGCGCCGGAAACAGGTCGAGCGCAGCCTCGATCCGTGTCGGCAGGTCGATGCCCTTTCCGGCGGCGACGCCGCCGAGCTCGATATTGTGGCGCACCGACAGCTCGGGAAAGATGTTGCGGCCCTGCGGCACGTAGCAAATGCCGGCATTGAGCAGCGCGCGCTGGCTCAGATTGGTGACGTCGCGACCGGCAAAATTGATCTTGCCCTCGCGCAGTTTGAGCAGGCCGAAGATCGCCTTGAACACGGTGGATTTGCCGGCGCCGTTGGGGCCGATGATCGTCGTGATGGTCGCCGGCGGAACGGAAAAATTGGTGCCGTTCAGGATCGTCATCTTGCCGTAGCCGCCGACGAGATTGTGAACCGAGAGGATCGGATCGCTCATGGTCTAATGTCCCAAATAGGCTTCGATCACGGCGGGGTTCTTTCGCACCTCGTCGGGCCGGCCCAATGCCAGCACCTTGCCTTCCGCCATCACCACCACGCGCGAGCACAGCGACATCACGAATTCCATGTTGTGCTCGATCACGACGAAAGTGGCATTCTTCTCGCGGTTGATCGCGACCAGCCGTTCCTTCAGATCCGCCAGCATCGACGGGTTGACGCCGCCGGCAGGCTCGTCGAGCAACACCAGACGCGGGCCGCCCATGAAGGCCATGGCGGCATCGAGCAGCTTTTGCTGGCCGTAGGAGAGGCCGCCGGCAGGTTCAGCCGCGAGATGATCGAGCTTGAAGAAGCCGATCATCTGGTTGGCGGCGTCGGTCAGGCCGGCATCGGAACGGCCGACCAGGCGCGAGGCCATGTTGCCCTGATGTTCCTGCCCTGCGAGAATCAGGTTCTCGCGCACCGAAAGCTTTGGAAAGACCTGCAAGAGCTGGAAGGTGCGGCTGACGCCGAGCTTGTTGAGCTCGGAGGGGCGCAGGCCCGTGACGACCCTGCCGTCGAGCTTGACCTCGCCGCCTGACGGCGTGAGCTGGCCGAGGATGCAGTTGAACAGGGTCGACTTGCCGCAGCCATTGGGGCCGATCAGGCCGAGGATCTCGCCCTCGCGGACGTCGAAGGTGACGCCGTCGACCGCGGTGATGCCGCCAAAGCTCTTCTTGATATTGGTGACCTCGAGCACCGCACTCATTGCGCCGTCTCCAGGCGAGATTTGGCGACGGCGCGCAGCGCGGAGGCCGCCTTGGTGCGCCGTGCGGCCATGTAGCGGTCGAGGATTCCCAGGATGCCTGTCGGCGACCAGATCAGGAGCCCCATCACCGCGATCGCGTAGAGCATCAGATAATAGCCTTCGGTGAAGCGCAGCCATTCCGGCAGTAGCACCGCGATCATCGCCCCAAGGAACGGGCCGAAATAGAAGCCGGCACCGCCGACGATCACCATCATCAGGAGATCGAGCGAGAGCGACAGGTTGAAGGGAACGGGATCGATATATTGGGTCAGGGGCGCATAGAGCGCGCCGGCGACGCCGCCGAGCGCCGAGCCGATCGCAAAGGCCATCAACGTGTAGCGGCGGGTGTCGATGCCGAGCGATTGCGCGCGCAAAGGGTTCTCGCGCAGTGCCATGAAGGCGCGGCCCCAGGGCGAGCGGATCAGCCACCAGACTGCGAGCGAGACGATCGCGAGCGAGGCGAGGCAGACATAGTAGAACGGCAGCGGCTTGTTGGTGGCGATACCGAAGATGTGCGGCCGCGGAATGTTGGAGATGCCGTAGATACCACCGGTGAGCCAGCTCTCGTTGCGAAACACCAGGAAGGCGAGCGTCGAGAAGGCGAGGGTGACGAAGGCGAGGTAATGATGCTGCACGCGCAACGCGGGATAGCCGAGCACCCAGCCGACCGCGAACGCAAGCGCCATCGCCACCACGATCGCGGCCGCCAGCGGCCAGCCATGCGTCGTCATGATCGCGGCCGCATAGGCGCCGATGCCGACGAACGCGCCCTGCGCCAGCGACACCTGGCCGGCATAGCCGAGCGTGAGGTTGAGGCCCATCGCGGCGATGGTCATCACCGCCCACTGGCTCAGGATGAACAGGCCGTAGCGGTTGAAGTTCATGGGGATGACGATCAGCCCGGCAATGACGATGAGGCCGAGCGCGATCTTCAGGGGTTTGGCAAAACCACTCATACCGTGCGCTCCTCGGCGCGGCCCAGCAATCCTTGCGGCCGGAACAGGATGACGGCGATCAGGAAGATCATCGGCACGGCGGCGCGGTACTGCGTCGAGACGTAGGCGGCCGCGAGATTGTCGAGCACGCCGATCAACAGGCCGCCGGCGATCGCGCCGCGCACCTGGTTGAAGCCGCCGACAATCGCCGCGATGAAGGCGGCCTGGCCGAGCACTTCACCGGACGAGAATTTGGCGAGATAGATCGGCGTGATCAGCAGCGAGGCCAGCGCGACCAGGAAGGCGTTGATCAGGAAGGTCAGCAGGATCATGCGCTCGACCGGCACGCCGATGATGCGCGCGACGGTCGGGTTCTGTGCTGCGGCCTGCATCTGGTGGCCGAGCGAGGTGCGGTTGAGCAGTGTGGTCAGGCCGAAGACGGCAAGGATGGCGACGACGAGGACACCGATGCTTTGCAGCGAGACGGCGTGGCCGAGGACGGAGATGTCACCGGTCGGCACGATCGACGGAAACGGCGAGGCCTCGGCGCTGAAGAATTGCTTGACGGCTTCCTTGATGCCGATGGCGAGCGCCATGGTCGCGATCGCCAGTGGCAGCACGCCATGGCGCATCATCGGGTCGACCAGCAGCATCTTGAAGGCAAGGCCCAGCAGGATCATCGAGAGCAGGATGCCGAGGATGATCGCGAGCCAGAACGGCGCGCCGACATGCATAGCCGCCAGCATCAGGAACGCCGGCAGCATCACGAACTCGCCTTGCGCGAAATTGATGGTCTGCGAGGTCTGCCACAGCAGCGTGAAGCCAACCGCGACCAGCGCATAGATCGCGCCGGTGGCCAGTCCCGCGACCAGGAGATCGAATAGATTGGACATGGGTTCTCTTTGATCGTTAGAGCCCGAGTGAAGTCGACGCGAATTCAGGTCTATCACTCCCTCTCCCCGTCCTTACGGGGAGAGGGTGGGGTGAGGGGCTCTTTCCGCGAGCGCATCTCTCACCGTCTATGCAGAAGCACCCCTCACCCCGACCCTCTCCCCGCGAAGAGCGGGGCGAGGGAGAAGGGAGGAAGACACCTCACTTCAACTTCGGCAGCACCTGCTTCACCAACTGCTTGCCGTCGACCACCTCAACCAGGAAGCTCTGCCGATCGATGTCGCCGTTTTGGTCAAAGGTGACATCCATCAGGATGCCGGGCTCCTCGGAGGCTTTGATCGTCAGGCCGTGCAGCGTGTCGGCGAAGGCCTTGGGATCGACCTTGCCCATCTTTTCGGTGGTGGCCTTCACCATGTAGACGGCGAGGTAGCCCTTCAGGCCGTTATGATCGGGCACGTAGTTGTACTTCTTGTTGAAACGGTCACGGAAACCCTTGATCAGGTCGACCGGCGCATCCGTGGTGAGACCGACATGACCGCGCGCACCGTTGGCGGCATCGCCCGCGAGCTCGATCACCTTCTGGCCGATCAGCGTGGTCTCGCCCATCAGCGGCGCGGTGACGCCCTGGCGCTTGATCTCTTTCAGGATGCGCGCGCTCTCTTCCTCGTTGAGATAAATGAATACCGCGTCCGGATTAGCGGCCTTGATCTTGCCGACGTCGGCGGCGAAGTCGGCCTGGCCGGCTTCGGTCGACAGATCGGCGACGACCTTGGTGCCGCGCGCTTCGAGGTCCTTGATGATGACGTCGCGCCCGCCCTTGCCGAAGTCATTGTTGACCCAGACCACCGCGACTGTCTTCGCCTTCATGTCGTCGTGGATGTACTTTGCGACCTTCGGCATCGAGGATTGCTGGCCGAACGAGGTGCGGAACAGGAACTTGTTGCCCGCCTGCGTCAATTCGGCAGCTTCGCCGCCCATGATCTGGGCGATGCCGGCTTCGGCGGCGAGCGGGGCGGTGACCTTCACAGAGCCGGAATAGCCGGGGCCGAGCAGCACATAGGGCTCGGCGTCGAGCGCCTTCTGGACCTGCGCGCGCGCCACGCCCGGGTTCGATTGCGAGTCGGCGTGGGTGACCTCGAGCTTGCGGCCGAGCACGCCGCCCTTGGCGTTGATTTCCTCGATCGCAAGGTCGATGCCGTTCTTCCAGTTGGTGCCGACAGTCGCGCCGCCGCCCGAGAGTTCGGCAACGTCGGCGAGCTTGATCGTCTGCGCGAAGGCGCCCGTCGTCGTGATTGCGGTGAGCAGTGCGCCCACCAGTAGCGTTGACTTCATCGTCCTCTCCTCCCGTTTCATCTTTGCAAGCGGCCTTGTGTCCGGCCGCTTCGCCTCAAGCTGCCTGATAGGCGGCGCTGCGCGCCGCCATCACGGCGTCAAAAGCCTCTCCCATGACTTCTGTCGATGGGGCAAGGCCCGTGAACAATTCGAAGGCGTCGGCGGCCTGGTAGATCGCAAGCTCCCGCCCGGTCATGATCCGCGCGCCCTTCTCGCGCGCTGCGGCAAGCAGCGGCGTGATCAGCGGCGAATAGACGGCGTCGGCGACCCACAGGTTTTCGCGCAGCAGCGAGGCCGGGACCGGCGTGTCCCGGTTCGGCAGCATGCCGACCGGTGTGCCGTTGACGAGACCGGTTGCGCCATCAAGCGCGTCTTCGACGCTTCGGGCGACCCGTGCGCCACCGTGCTTGGCCAGCAGCGCGGCGAGCTTCTCGGCCCGCGCCGGCTCGCTGTCGAAGATGCGGAGGTCAGACACGTTCTGGCTCGCCAGCGCGAACGCGATCGCCTTGCCGACGCCGCCGGTGCCGATCACGGCCACCGCGTTTCCTGATGGCGCCAGCAGCGGCTTGACGGCGCGCGCAAAGCCCGTGGTGTCGGTGTTGTGGCCGATCAGCTTGTTATTCCTGACGACGACCGTGTTGACCGCCGCCATCGTGGCCGCCGTCGATGCCAGCTCGTCGAGCAGCGGAACCACGGCTTCCTTGTAGGGGAACGTGACGTTGACGCCGGCAAAGCCCAGCCGTCGCACGCCCTCCAGCATCATGCTCAGCGCGGTCGCATCGGCGCCGGCGACCTCGATGAGCTGGTAGTGGCCCCGCAGGCCCAGTGCCTCGGCGGCCCGCTCATGCATGGCGGGGGAGGCGGAATGAGCGATCGGCGCGCCGATCAGGCCGGTCAGAAGTTTTTTGGAGGCAGCAGGGCCGCGGCTAGACATGATTCTCTATCGTCTCTTGATGGTCCGTGGACGGTCCCTTAGGCGCGTTGATGTCAGGCCATTAGCGGGGAAATCCGCGCAATTCCAAGAGGGACGATAGTCGTTCCCCTGCCTAACACAATTACCCTTTTATCGGGCAAACCTAACATTATGTTATTTCTTCCGCACGCGCCCGGGCGGGGCTTTGCCGTTGCCGCGTGACGGCTCGACCGCGCGCATCTCGGCGCGCAGGGACTCGATGAAATATTCGACATGGAGCGACAGCGGCGCGCCGCGCTTCACCGCGATATAGGTGTCGAACCGCGTCGGCTCGGTGATCTTGATGAGCTCGATGCCGGGATAGCCGCCATGTGCCACCGTGAACTGGTCGATGATGGCGATGCCGAGTCCCGCCTTCACCAGCGCGCAGACCGTGGTGCCGAAGCGCGCGCGGATAGTGATGTTATAGTCGAGCCGATGGCGCGCGAAGATCTCGGCCATGATCCGTCCATAGGGATCGTTGGGATCGATGCCGATCAGTGGATAGCGGGTGATCTCGGCCGCCGAGACCTGCTTGCGGCCGGCGAGTTCGTGGCCGGGCGGCACGATGCAATAGAGCTCGCCCGAGGCGAGCGGCAGGAAGTCGAGCCCGGAATGCTCCAGCCGGTAGCTCATCGCCACGCACTCGCCGCGGCCGAGCAGCAGATAGTCGATGGCTTCTTCGATCTTGAGGATGTTGATGTCGATGCCGAGATCCGGATAGCGGCGGCGGACGCGCTCGATGGCGCGCGGCACCATCACCTGCGAGATGCTCGGCACCGAGCCGATCCGCAGTTCCGACAAGCCGCCGCGGCCGATCTTGGAGATGATCTCGGAGAGGTCGTCGACCTTCTTGTAGACGCCGTTGATCTGCTCGAAGATGTTCTCGGCTTCCGGGGTCGGGAAGTAGCGGCCGTTCTGGCGCTGGAAGAAGCGGATGCCGAGCGAACGCTCGGTGTATTTGACCAGCCGGCTGATCCCCGGCGCCGACACGTTCAACAGCTTGGCCGCGCCGCCAATGGTGCCCGTCACCATCACGGCACGGATCACTTCAACCTGGCGCAGCGTCATCATGATCATGGCATCCGAAAGACGATCGTGGCGGCGATCATCTCACGAGAGCGGTGATGTCAGCTAGCGGCAAGTGTCCGGCGTGTGGATGGAGGAGCGAAATCAGCGCGATCAGATCGAAGTGCTGCGTCGCGCGACGCGTTGAGCCCGCGTCGTTTGCTGCAACCGCGTTCTACTTCACCGTTCCGTCCGGCGACGGCGACACGCTGCCGGGGTGTTCCGTGCGTTCGCTTTGCAGCACGTCACGCGCGAACTCGATGATCTTCTGCTTGTTTGCCGTATCGCGCACGGCGAAAAACACGCGGTTCAATTCCAGGCCGAGCACGCTGTTGAGGGCGATGTTCTCGTCTTCCATCGTGGCTTTCCCGCTCTAGACGCCTCAGGTGTAACCAGAGGTCACCTCCTCCACAAGTAGATTAAATCTTCGGTGCCAACGCCACTCCGGGGAATTACGGGCGCGGGTGAATTGAGGCAGTCCCCCAAGACGTGTTATACGGAGGCGCGAGGGTCAAGGAACGCATCGATGTCCGCCGTTGACTATGGCCGCGAGGCGCTGGACTTCATCGAGGGGCTGGGAGCCTATGACAGGGTTCCGGATGCCATGGATGCGCTCGAGACGGCGTTTGGTCGCTTCGGCTTCGAGACCATTATCGTGACAGGATTGCCGAATCCCGATCAGCGGTTCTCGCAGATGGTGCTCGCCAAGCGCTGGCCCGCGGGCTGGTTCAGTCTCTACACGCAAAACAATTACGATCGCGTCGACCCTGTCGTGCGCCTGTGCCGGCAATCGCTCAACCCGTTCGAGTGGTCGGAAGCGCCGTATGATGCCGAACGCGAGCCGAACGCGGCAGAGGTGATGAACCGCGCCACCGATTTTCGGATGTCGCGCGGCTTTATCGTGCCCATCCACGGGCTCACCGGCTACGAGGCCGCAGTGTCGCTCGGCGGCGTTCATCTCGATCTGAATCCGCGCAGCAAGCCGGCTCTGCATCTGATGGCGATGTACGGTTTCGATCACATTCGCCGACTGCTCGATCCTGCGCCGAGTCGATCGGCGCGTCTGACCCCGCGTGAGCGCGAGGTGATCGCCTGGGCGTCACAGGGCAAGTCCGCGTGGGAGATCGGCGAGATCCTCAACATCACGCAGCGCACCGCAGAGGAACATCTTGCAACCGCTGCGCGCAAGCTCGGCGCTGTCAACCGTACGCATGCGGTTGCACTCGCAATTCGCCACAAGATCATCAATCCCTAAGCCACGTACTGGGAAATTTCCCAATATCGACTCCGCGCCTTTTCGCGGAGGTTACCTCCATTGAGGCTCGATGGGGGTTTTCATGATTCACGCAATTTCCGCGGTCAATCGCCACTTATACGAAGACGTCCTCGAGCAGCATTTCCGGCTGCGCCACGACATATTCGTCGAGGAACGGCACTGGGAGACACTTCGCAGGCCGGACGGTCGCGAGATCGATTCCTATGACAACGAGGACACCGTCTATCTGCTCGCGCTGGAGGGGCGCCGCGTCGTCGGCGGCCACCGGCTTTATCCGACCACCAAGCCCTCGATGATGAGCGAGGTGTTTCCGCATCTGGCGGCGGTGCGCGGTTGGCCCGAGGATCCGCTAGTCTGGGAGTGGTCGCGCTATTTCGTCGTTCGCGATCGCCGCGATGGCGCGCTCAATCTGCAACTGATGGCGGCGGTACAGGAGTTCTGTCTCAATCAGGGAATCGCGCGCGTCAGCGCGATCATGGAGACCTGGTGGCTGCCGCGTTTCCACGAAGCCGGCTTCGTCGTGACACCGCTCGGTCTGCCCGCGCTGGTGGAGAATGCCTGGACCATGGCGGCGACCATCGATATTCGCCAGGAGACAGTCGATGCCCTGCACGACCGCATCGGCGTGGCCTCGGTCGTCCATCAGGACGGACCACGTCTCGATTGCATCGCCCATGCCAACACTTGCGGCCGCACCGCCGCGCAACGAAAGAGCGCCTGAGATGTCGAACATGATGCGAGATAGCCAAATGATGGCGCAAACCAAGGACGAAAATCTCGGTTACATGTCCGACATGGCGCTCGAGCTCGCGCAGATGGCCGAAGATTCGGGGTTGGCGACACTTGCCTACCTGTTCCGGATGGCCGCGCTGGAGGCCTCGACGGCCAATAGCGAACTCAATGTGCCGGACGATTTCTCCCGCCAGGTCACGTCGCACTAGACCCCCCTTAGTCCGACCTCGTCTCAAACCCTCTCTCCGGAAACGGGGGAGGGTTATCGTTTGGGTGCGGCAGGCTGTCCTATCCTTGGATGCTGGGCCGATCAGCTCGCATGCATCGGCATGCAACAAAGTGCATGTCTGACGCGGAATCACTCTTGCCTCGGAACGATACTGCCATTACCCCTTTTTCCGCCTTGTAAAGGCAGGGGGAGCTCTTTCACTGATGGCGACTGTGTTCGAACATCGGCGCGCGTCCGTATGCGCCTGAAAGAGTTTTGATGCTGCTCGTCGTCGAACAGTTCTTGAACGGATTGCAGTTCGGCCTGCTGCTGTTTCTGCTCGCCGCCGGCCTGACGCTGGTGTTCGGGATCATGGATCTCGTCAACCTCGCGCACGGCTCGCTCTACATGATGGGTGCTTATTTCGCCGCGACCTTCGCGGCGTGGACCGGCAGCTTCCTGCTTGGCGCGCTGTTGGCGCTTGGCGCGACGCTGGTGCTTGGCATCGTGCTCGAGATGAGCGCGCTGCGGCATCTCTACGGGCGCGACCATCTCGACCATGTGCTCGCGACCTTCGGCCTCATCCTGTTCTTCAATGAAGCCGTGCGCCTGATCTGGGGCCCCGCGGGCCTCGCGCTGCCGCTGCCGGCCTGGCTCACCGTGCCGGTGCCGATCCTGCCCGGCATTCACTATCCCGCCTATCGACTCGCCATCATCGTCGTGGCGCTGCTGGTGGCGCTGCTGCTCTATCTCGGCGTGATGCGCACCCGCATCGGCATGCTGATCCGCGCCGGCGCCTCCAACCGCGAGATGATCGGTGCGCTCGGCATCAACATTAAGTTGCTCTACACGTTGGTGTTCGGCCTGGGCGCGACGCTCGCCGGCCTTGCCGGCTTGATGCAGGCGCCGATTCTCACCGTGCAGATCGGAATGGGTGAGAACATCCTGATCCTCGCCTTCGTCATCATCGTGATCGGCGGCATCGGCTCGATCCGCGGCGCCTTCCTCGCCGCAATCTTCGTCGGCATGATCGACACGCTCGGCCGCGCCTTCCTGCCGAATCTGCTGCGGCAGGTGCTGAGCGGGGCCGCTGCGTCCACCGCCGCGCCCGCGCTGTCGTCCATGTTGATCTACCTCTTGATGGCGATCGTGCTGGTGGTGCGGCCAGAGGGGCTGTTTCCGGCCAATCGCAGATGAAGAGCTTGCGTCGATGAAGGGTTTGAGCGTGAGCAAGGCCGTCACGGCTCTGATGCTGGCAGGCCTCGTGCTGCTGCCGCTCTATTCGTATCTGTCCAGCAACATCTTCATCCTGACGCTGTTCACGCGCATCGTCATCCTGGCGCTGGCCGCCGCGAGCCTCAACCTCATCATGGGGTTCGGCGGCATGATGAGCTTTGGCCACGCCGCCTATCTCGGTATCGGCGGCTATGCCGTCGGCATGCTGGCGCAGGAAGGCGTGGGCTCCGGCTGGATCCAGTTCCCGGTCGCGCTGGCGGCGTCCGCGATCTATGCCCTGGTCATCGGCGCGCTCTCGCTTCGCACCCGCGGCGTCTATTTCATCATGATCACGCTGGCCTTCGCGCAGATGGCCTATTACGTCGCCTCGGGCCTTGCGCGCTACGGCGGCGATGACGGCCTCACCGTCTACAAGCGCAGCGATTTCTCCGGCCTGATCAACCTGTCGAACCGCACGCAATTCTATTATCTCTGCCTCGCCTGCCTGTTCGGCGTGATCTTCCTGATCTGGCGCATCGTCAATTCGCGCTTCGGCCTCGTCGTGCAGGGCCTGCGCTCCAACGAGCAGCGCATGCAGGCGATCGGCTTCCCGGCAAAGCGCTATCAGCTGGTGTGCTTCGTCATCTCGGGCACCATGTGCGGCCTCGCCGGCGCGCTGCTCGCCAACAACACCGATTTCGTCAGCCCGGCCGTGATGTACTGGACCCGCTCCGGCGATCTCATGGTGATGGTGATCCTGGGCGGCATGGGCACGCTGTTCGGCCCCGTGATGGGCGCGGTGGTCTATCTGCTGCTGGAAGAATTCCTGTCGCAGATCACCGAATATTGGGCGCTGATCATGGGCCCGCTGCTGCTCTTGATCGTGCTGTTCGGCCGCGGCGGCATCATGGGCATGCTCGGGAGGATCGGCCGTGGCTGAACCGCTGCTCCGCGTCGAAAAGCTGGTGCGCCGTTTCGGCGGCATCATTGCGACGGACAACGTCTCGCTCGACGTTGCGAGCGGCGAACTGCACGCCATCATCGGCCCGAATGGCGCCGGCAAGACCACGCTGATCAGCCAGCTCACCGGGCATCTCGCGCCGCATTCCGGCAGCGTCTCGCTTGCGGGCCGCGACATCACTTACTTGCCGGCCTATCGTCGCTGCGCGCTGGGCCTTGCCCGTTCGTTCCAGATTACCTCGCTGCTGCTCGACTTCACCGCAGCCGACAATGTCGCGCTGGCGGCGCAGGCGCATGCCGGCACCTCGTTCCGCTTCTTCGCCAACGCCCGCAAGGAGAAGGGCCTGCGCGATGCCGCGCATGCCGCGCTCGACCGTGTTGGCCTCGCCCATCGCGCCGATATCGTGGTGTCCAAGCTCAGCCATGGCGAGCGGCGCCAGATCGAGCTTGCGGTTGCGCTCGCGAGCAAGCCGAAATTGCTGCTGCTCGACGAGCCCATGGCCGGTCTCGGCGTCACCGAGTCCCAGGATATGGTCAAGCTGCTCCAGGAGCTGCGCAAGGAGGTCTCGATCGTGCTGGTCGAGCACGACATGCCGGCAGTGTTCGCGCTCGCCGACCGCATCTCGGTGCTGGTCTATGGGCGCGTCATCGCCTCCGGCATCCCCGACGCGATCCGTGCCAACGAAGACGTCAAGCGCGCCTATCTCGGCGACCAGCATGTGGTGACGCATCATGGCTGACACGCTGCTCGACGTCGACGGCATCGAGACCTGCTACGGCCTCAGTCAGGTACTGTTCGGCCTGTCGCTGTCGATCAAGCCGGGCGAAATGGTCTCGCTGATGGGCCGCAACGGCATGGGCAAGACCACTACGATCCGCTCGATCATGGGCCTGACGCCGGCGCGAGCGGGCGCGATCCGCTTTGCGGGCACTGACGTGCGGACGCAGCCGTCCTATCGGATCGCGAAGCTTGGCGTCGGGCTGGTCCCCGAGGGACGCCAGATCTTCCCGAACCTTACCGTCCGCGAAAATCTGGTCGCGGCCGCTGCCGATCGCTTTGGCAGCGCCAATCCCTGGACGCTCGCCGCAATCTACGTGCTGTTCCCGCGCCTGGCCGAGCGTGCCACCAACATGGGCAACCAGCTCTCTGGCGGTGAGCAGCAGATGCTGGCCATCGGCCGTGCGCTGATGACCAACCCGAGGCTCCTGATCCTGGATGAAGCGACCGAGGGCCTCGCGCCGCTGATCCGTGACGAGATCTGGAATTGCCTGTCGATGCTGAAGAGCCGGGGCCAGTCGATTCTGGTCGTCGACAAGAACGTCGACCATCTCGCCCGCATCTGCGACCGCCACTACATCATCGAGCGCGGCAAGACGGTGTGGTCCGGCACGTCGGACCAACTGATGGCCGAGCCGGATTTGCAGCACAAATATTTGGGGATTTAGCCCCACTCTCTCCACGTCCTTGCGAGCGTAGCGAAGCAATCCAGAGCCCTTCTGCGGAAAGATTCTGGATTGCTTCGCTACGCTCGCAATGACGGAGGAGAGAGCTGCAGGCTCTCACCAATAGATCCCGTGCCGATGCAATTCGCGGATCACGCGCGCCTCGGTGGACGGCTCGCGGTGCTTCGGCTTGGCCGTTTCGGCGATCGGCCGCGACGTCATGGCGGCCGGCGCCGTCGCGGTTTGTGCCGGTGTGGCCGCTGGAGTTGACGCGGGCGTGGTGGTCGCCGTCTGCACATTCGCCGGCGGAGTCGCCGTCGCAGCCTGTGCGGCCTGCGGCGGAGCGGTCGTTGCCGGCTGCTCAGTCGTCTGGCTCGCATTGGTTGCCGCGAGGCTCAGGCTACGCGAGCCGCCGGCATAGGCCTGGCTCGCCAACAGCGACAATGTCGCGATCAGGATCAGCTTGCGCATCGAAACCCCCTTCATTTGGTCAATCCCTCTGACCTGATTGTCCGTCAGCGGGCAAGACGGTGCGTGCCGATCTCGATCAGCGTGGCCCGGCAGGACAGGCGATAGATCAGACTGAACAATTGACCCAACATGACCGAACTCCATTGTTGATCACGGGACGAGACGATAACCCCCGAACTTTTCGGGCGATTTTCGTCGTGCCGGGAAAAAGGCTTCGTCGGGGCCGGGAGTGATGTCGTCGGAACAGACGCGATGAAGTCGCCTCACAGGGGCGTGAGGCTGGCCTCCCGTCAGAACATCTCGAAATATTCGCGATGCTCCCAATCGGTTACTTCCGCCAGGAAGCGGTCGATCTCGGCGTTCTTGATGTGGGTGTAATAGTCGACGAATTCCGCGCCGAGCTTTTCGCGGAAGAACGGATCGTCCTTCAGTGCGGAGACTGCATCGCGCAACGACTTCGGCAAGAGCGGCGCCTTGGTCTCGTAGGGCGTGTCGGCCGACGGGCCGGGGTCGAGCCTGCGGTCCACACCGTCGAGGCCCGCCAGGACCTGCGCGGACATATAGAGATAGGGATTGGCGGCTGGCTCGCCGACGCGGTTTTCCAACCGCGTGGCGGCGTCATCAGGGCCGCCGAGCACGCGGATCATCACGCCTCTGTTGTCGCGGCCCCAGATCGCGCGGTCAGGCGCCAGCGAATAGGAGCGATATCGCTTGTAACCGTTGATCGTCGGCGTCGTGAACACGGTGGCGGCGCGGGCGTGATCGAGCAGGCCGGCGAGATAGCAGCGGCCGAACTCGCTGAGCGGCTCACCGGCTTCCCTGGGCATGAACAGGTTCTCGCCGCTCGCGCGCGAGACGATCGATTGATGCAGGTGCCAGCCGCTGGCGAACAGGTTCGGCAGCTTCGGCCGGCACATGAAGGTGGCGTGATAACCGTGGCGACGCGCGATCTGCTTCACGGCAGAACGAAACAGCACCATGTTGTCGGCGGGCTCGAGCCCCTTCTTCGGCGCGAAGGTGAACTCGCACTGGCTCGGCCCGAACTCGACCTCGACGGAGCGCAAGGGCAGCCCGAGTGCCACGATGTCGCGCCGCAGGATCTCCAGCACCGGCTCCATCTGATCGAAGCGCTGCTCGGTGAGGTATTGATAGCCGTGAGAGAGCAAGCTCACCGAGGGCGGCGTGCCGGGCTGGCCGGCATCCTCGGCGCGCATATGCGGATCGTCGAGCTTGAAGATGTGGAATTCCACCTCGAGGCCCGCGACGAAATCGTGCCCGCGGCCAGCGAGCTCGTCGAGCACCTTGCGATAGAGCCCGCGCGTCGCGAACGGGACCGGACGGCCGTCGCCAAAATGGAGATCACACAGCACCCAGCCGGTGGCCGGCGCCCATGGCAGCACGCGGAACGTGGTGGGATCGGCGACCATCAGCACGTCGGCCGCGCCCTCCATCTCCTTCATGCCGAAGCCGCCGCCTGAGGTGAACACCGGAAACACCGTGCGGTGCGAGGTGTCCTTGGCGAGCATCGTCGTGGTGATGGAGCAGCCGCTCTCCAGCGAGGCGATCGCCTCGGAAGCGATAATGGTCTTACCGCGCAAGATGCCGTGCTGGTCCGGGAAGGCGAGGCGGACGACTTCGAGGTTCCTCTCCTCCACGAGCCGGCGCATCCGCGCCGCCGCGTCCTTCTGCTCATCCGACCACAACGCATGACGCGCGACGAAAGTCACTTTGCTGCTCCCTGCTACTCCGTCATTCCGGGGCTCGCGAAGCGAGAAACCGGAATCTCGGGATTCCGGGTCTGGTCCTTCGGACCATCCCGGAATGACCGTGCTTTAAATCACTCCGCCGCCGTCAGCCGGTGCACGTTATCCGCAATATCCTTCGGCACCGGCGCGGTCCACGGCGCGCCGCGGCGGCGCTTGACGTCGACTTCCATCCAATAGGTCTCCCAGCCGCGGGTCGGCCCGATGCCGTCCATCGTGGCCGGCCCTTGAATGCTGCGCGCATTGGCCTCGTCCAGGAACAGCATCGGCTTCTCGCCGCCCGCGACTTTCTCGATCTCCTGCCGCAGCAGGCGGCGATATTGCACGATCGCCTTGTCGCTCGAACCGAGATGCTCCTTGGTGCGGTCCTGGATCGCGCCCATCGATTCCACCGCCCACTGGTCGTGGACGTTGATGTCGTTGCCCATGCCGGTATAGGTCGCGGTCTGCTGCTCGTGCGGATCGAAGCCGTAGTCGTTGCTGCGGTTCTTGCGCGAGATGTAGTCGGGCAGCTCGTAGAGCTCGAGCCGCTGGTCGCGCATCTTCTGCTTGTCGACCGGGTTCGCGTAGCTGGTGAAGATCGCGTACCAATAGCAGTTCTCGTCATCGACAGGCACATGCCACTGCGTGATCGTCATCTCCGTGCTCATGGGAATGACGAAAGCGTGCGGGAACAGCTGATTGGTGACGCGCACATGGGTGCGCTCCTCGTCGATCTCGCGCAGTGCGATCAGCCGCAGGCCGTATTCGGTGTGCTCGACATTGATGATCGGGCGATCGTATTCGCGCAGGATCTTCGTCATCGGCAGGTCGCTGCCGGCGGAGGCGCCACGGAACTGCTTGCCGTAGGCGGTAGATGTGTCCTCATCCTCGAAGAAGCGATGCAGATAGGAGGCGTGCGCGGGATCGATGCCGACCTCGAGCGCCTGCAGCCAGTTGCAGGCCATGTGGCCCTTGAACGCGAAGGTGTGCGTGCCGGGCGCGACGAAGCAGTCGAGCTCCGGAAATGCCGGCGGCTCGCCTTCGCCGAGGTAAGCCCACAGAATGCCGCTCTTCTCCACCACGGGATAAGAGCGCTGGCGGATGTTCTGGCAGAGCTTCGAATCCTTCGGCTCGGCCGGCGTCTCGATGCACTGGCCTGATGCGTCGAACAGCCAGCCATGGAAGGCGCAGCGCAGGCCGCCATGCTCGAGTCGTCCGAAGGCGAGATCGGCGCCGCGATGAGCGCAATGGCGGTCGATCAGGCCGTAGCGCCCGGTCTCGTCGCGAAACAGCACCAGGTTTTCGCCGAGCAGTTTGAGGGGGCGGATCGGCCGCTCGCCTTCGAGCTCATCGACCAGCGCCGCCGGTTGCCAGTAGCTCCGCATCAACTTGCCGCACGGATCCTTCGGCCCGGTGCGGGTGATCAGGTTGTTCTGCTCCTGGCTCATCATGGCGGGCGCATCCTTTTTGCGGGAGGGCGTTATGTTCGCCTATTGAACGAATGTGCGAATTATGACATGCCTTGGAAAGGCAGCAAGCACTATTTTGTAGGATTGACCCGTCGCCATGCCCAAGCTGAAGCGCAGCGAGACTGACGAACGCGCGACGGATTTCGTCGAGGCGCTCGATCGCGGCCTGCGCCTCTTGCAATGCTTCGGTACCAACGCCGGCCCGATGACGCTGAGCGATCTCGCTCGCGCCGCCGAGCTGCCGCGTGCCACTGCGCGGCGCATGCTGTTCACGCTCCAGCGCGGCGGCTACGTCAGCGGCGATGGAAAGCTGTTCTCGCTGACGCCGCATGTGCTGACGCTGGCGGCGTCCTATCTCCGCTCCAACCAATTGGTCACGGTGTTGCAACCGGTGCTGGATCGCGTCGCGACCACGGCGAACGAAATCTCCTCGCTCGCGGTGCTCGACGGTGACGACGTCGTGTTCATCGCTCGCAGCAGTCCGGCACGGATGTTCTCCGGCGGATTGGAGATCGGCTACCGGTTGCCGGCGTTCTGCACCTCGGTTGGCCGCGCGATGCTTGGCCAGCTTGGCGATACCGAACTGCTTGCGCGCCTGAAAACGATGAAGCGCGAGACGCTGACGCCGCAGACGGTGACCGACCCGAAGGCGCTGCTCGCGCGTATCGTCGCTGACCGCGCGCAAAACTATTCGCTGGTCGATCGCGAGGCCGAGCCGCATTTCCGCTCGATCTCGGTGCCCGTGCGCCGTTACGACGATGTGATCGTCGCCGCCATCAACATGGGCGCCCATGTCGACCGCGTCCCGGCGCAGGAATTGATCGACCGCTTCCTGCCGTTGCTGCGCGAGGGGGCGGAGTCGGTGCGGTCGCTGTTGTTATGACTACCGCGCCTCCGCCTCCCGCTCCATGTCGCGGCCCGACATATCCTCGCCCTGCATGTTGGCGTAATCGCGCGCCATCTCGCGCATCAGGAATTTGGCCGGCACGTCGTGATAGGTGCCGCGGTCGTTGACATATTGCATGTAGGCGCGGCCCTCGCCGTCGAACGGATGCAGCAGTGCGTCGGTGTGACCGTCGAAGTCGAGCGGGGCCACGCCGACCTTCGCGCAGAGGGTGTCGTTGAAGGTCGGCGTCGCCTTGCGCCAGGCGCCGTCGACATGCACTTCCGTAAAGCCGTGCCAGGTGAAGATGTCGGTGCCCATGCTCGCGCGCAGCTTTTCAGTCGTGAGATGGTTCTTCACGTCGGCAAAGCCGACGCGGGAAGGAATGCCGTGGACGCGGCAGGCGGCGGCATAGAGCGCGGCCTTGCCGACGCAATAGCCTTGCCCGGCGGCGAGCACGCTCGAGGCGCGAAACGTCTCGGCGATGCGCATGCTGACGTAGGGGTTATAACGGATACCGTCGCGTACCGCCTTGTAGAGCACGCTCGCCTTCTCGCGGGCGCTCGCATCTGAGCGCACGGCGCTTTCCGCGAACTGCTGCACGGCGGGATGATCGCTGTCGATGTACTCACCGGGATCGGTGTAGAGCCGGCGGATGGTGTCGGGGAGAATGTCGGTCATGGCGGGAGCTTAGCAGCCGGCTTTGATCCGGCTCATTCATTCGTTGCAGCCCGCCCATGCTCGCTGCTCGACGCCAATGCCGCTTGCGTCGAGCCGCTATCGCTTTTGCAGGCGGCGATGCTGCGCTAGGCTCTTGGAACCGGGAAGGGGGACGCGGCGTGCTGAAATGGTGTGCCCATTGCCAGCAGTTCATCGGCGGAGTGATCGACCTCGTCGAAGCCAGGATGCGGCTGGCCTGGTCGCAGCCGGCGCGGCCGGGCGGTGGCGGCTGCTATGTCCTGATGAACGCGCCGGGCAACAGCCACGTCCTCGGCATCCGCATTCTCGGC
Organism: uncultured Bradyrhizobium sp.; assembly: GCF_936928535.1. Taxonomy (GTDB): domain Bacteria; phylum Pseudomonadota; class Alphaproteobacteria; order Rhizobiales; family Xanthobacteraceae; genus Bradyrhizobium. The sequence goes on from NZ_CAKZHY010000171.1 coordinate 86,500, forward strand.
CTTTGGCTGCAAAACCTGGGATGGCGAACGCATTACGTTGACGAACTGACGGTTGTCGATGTGCTGTCCGAGCCTTCGCTCGCGGGCAAGCCTGCGACGCTGCTGGTTTCGATCGCGTTGCCCGAGCAGTGCGATGCCGTCGCGGGGCTCGTCGAACGCGTGCAGGCGCTGCCGCCGCCTCATCGGCCGAACATCGTACTTGGTGGCCACGCGGTGAAGACCGGCCGGGTGCTGCCGATTCCTGGCGTCACGCTCGCACCTGACATCAGCGCGCTGGGGCTCGATTGAATCTTATTGACGATTGCGCATCCAGTCGGCGAGGCCCGATATCGCCTTGTCGAGGTCCTGACGCGCAGCGGGGTCAGCGATCGTCTCCTCCATTGCGCCGCGCATGCAGAGCAGCCAGGTGTCGCGCTCGGCGTCCCCAATGGCAAAGCCGATATGCCGCTGTCGCAGCCGCGGATGGCCCTTCTCGGGCGTGTAGAGCTTTGGGCCGCCGGTCCATTCCGTCAGATAGCGCTTCAGCACGTCCCTGATCAGGCCGAGGTCGTCCGCATGCATCGCGCGGATGATTTTCGCCTCCGGCAGCGTGTCCATGCGGTCGTAGAAACGGTCGACAAGGGCATCGATCGTGGCGCTGCCGCCGATACGGTCGAACATGGAGATGGTGACGTCCGTGATGGTCATCGTGAGTCCGGATGCTGGCTGTTGGGATGGGATATAGTGACATCGTCGCGTACCCACAAACTCCACTGTCGTCCCGGCGAAGGCCGGGACCCACACGCCGCAGCAGTCGTTGTTGTGCGCGCTGGTCATTGCCTGTCGTCGCCACACTTCTGCTGCGGCGTATGGGTCCCGGATCGGCGCTTCGCTTGTCCGGGACGACGACGGAGGGGTGAATGCAGCGAGGTCTAAACGTTCTACAGCGCCACACTGCGCAGCCCGAAGCTGCGCGCTTCGTTCTGCAACACCGGCCGCACCGCATCGATCAGCCTTGCGGCCGCGGCATCGACGCTCAATCCCGCCGTATCCACCACCGCCGTCGCGCGCGCATACAGCGGCTCGCGGCTGAGCAGGATGTTGCGCAGCTCGGCCATGGCGGAGCGGTCGTCAGCCATCGGCCGCAGATCGCCCTGGCGGCGAACGCGGGCCATGTGCTCTTCGGGCTCGGCCTTCAGCCAGATCGTGTAGAACGACGTCAGGATCTGGTCGAAGGTCAAGGGCTCCGACACGATGCCGCCGCCGGTTGCCAGCACCATCAGCTCGTTGCGCGCGAGCAGCTGCTGCAGCGCGGCCTGCTCCATGCGGCGAAAACCCTCTTGGCCGTACAGCGCGATGATCTCGGCGACCGACAGGCCGTTCTGCTGCTCGACCTCCTTGTTGAGCTCTACGAAGCTCCAGCCGATCTTCTTCGCCAGCATCCGACCGAGCGTCGATTTGCCCGCGCCGCGCAGGCCAATCAGCGCGATGCCGCAGAATGACGCGCGTCGTGGCGCAGTTGCGCTGCCGCCGGCGAGCAGGTCTTTGGCTTGCGCGATCTGCGCCGGCGTCGCCTTGCGCAGGAGATCACGAAACATCTGCCAGTCCGGGGTCGGATCGGCTGAGGGCAACAGGTCTTCCAGATGCGCGCCCATCGCATCTGAGACGCGGCGCAACAGCACGATCGAGACATTGCCCTTGCCGCTTTCGAGTTGCGCGATGTAGCGCTCCGAAATTCCTGATACCTTGGCGAGCACTTTGCGCGACATGCCGCGCAGCGCGCGCATGGTGCGCACGCGCTGGCCGAGTTGTTCGAGAAAGTGGGATTCGGCGTCGGGACTGTCGGTCATGAGGGCTCTTTACAGGAGGTCCTGCGGCGCGCTTTAATGAAACATAGTGCCTGCTGGCATTGACAGCAAGCCGTCACAATGTCTTTCTATGAATTATAATTCTAAATTCGGGGGAGACGACCGTGAGCGAGGGATCCTATAACGCGGTGACCTGGCTGCTCGACCGTAACGTCGGGGCGGGCAGGGGAGGCAAGCTTGCCTTCGACGACACTGTCTCGCGGCTCACCTATGGCGAGCTCCAGCAACAGACGCGTCGCGCCGCAAACATGCTGCGCCGGCTCGGCGTCCGCCGCGAAGAGCGCGTGGCGATGATCATGCTCGATACGGTCGATTTCCCGATCGTGTTCCTGGGCGCGATCCGCGCAGGCATCGTGCCGGTGCCGCTCAACACGCTGCTGACCGCGGATCAATATGCCTACATCCTCGCCGATTGCCGCGCGCGCGTGCTGTTCGTCTCCGAAGCGCTCTACCCTGTCATCAAGGACGTCGTCGGCCGCATGCCCGACCTTGAGCATGTCGTCGTCTCCGGCGCCAAGCAGAACGGTCACAAGCAGCTCGCGGAAGAGATCGCAGGCGAGAGCGATCAGTTCACCACCGCTGCGACGCATCCGGACGAGCCCGCATTCTGGCTCTATTCGTCCGGCTCAACCGGCATGCCCAAGGGCGTGCGTCATATCCATTCGAATTTGCAGGCGACCGCGGACACCTATGCGAGCCAAGTGCTTGGCATCCACGAGAGCGACGTGTGCCTGTCCGCGGCAAAACTGTTCTTCGCCTATGGCCTCGGCAATGCGATGACCTTCCCGATGTCGGTCGGCGCCAGCGTCATCCTCAACAGCGAGCGTCCGACGCCGGCGCGCATGTTCGACCTGATGAACCGCTACAATCCCTCGATCTTCTACGGTGTGCCGACGCTGTTCGCGGCGATGCTCAACGACGAGGCGATGAAGAACGAGCGCTGCGGCAAGTCCTTGCGCATCTGCACCTCGGCCGGCGAGGCGCTGCCGGAATCGGTCGGCAATAGCTGGAAGTCGCGCTTCGGCGTCGACATCCTCGACGGCGTCGGCTCGACCGAGCTGTTGCACATCTTCCTGTCGAACGCGCCCGGCGACATCAAATACGGTTCTTCCGGCAAGCCCGTGCCGGGATATGCGGTGCGGCTCGTCAACGAGGCCGGCCAGGACGTCGCCGACGGCGAGGTCGGCGAACTCCTGGTCGATGCGCCCTCCGCCGGCGAAGGCTATTGGAATCAGCGTCACAAGAGTCGGCGCACGTTTGAAGGCCCTTGGACCCGCACCGGCGACAAATATGTCCGCGACAGCGAGGGACGCTACACTTTCTGCGGCCGCGCCGATGACATGTTCAAGGTGTCGGGCATCTGGGTCTCGCCGTTCGAGGTCGAGAGCGCGCTGATCACGCATCCCGCGGTGCTGGAAGCGGCCGTCGTTCCCGAAGCCGATCCGGAAGGCTTGTTGAAGCCAAGAGCCTTCGTCGTGCTGCGTCCGGGCGCCAGGACGACGGGCCTGCAGGAGATGCTGAAGGAGCACGTCAAGCAGAAGATCGGCCCGTGGAAATATCCACGCTGGATCGACGTGGTGGACTCGCTGCCGAAGACGGCGACGGGGAAGATTCAGCGGTTCAAATTGCGCGAGGGCGCGAACTAGCCAGGGCTGTCATGGCCGGGCAAAAGCGCGAAGAGCGCCTTGTGCAAAAGTGTCCCGGCCATCTACGTGCCACCGCGATTGAGGAAAGACGTGGATGCCCGGGTCATGCCTGTCATGCCCGGGCATGACGATCGAGAGAGAAGAGCAAGAGCATGACCAGCCTCGCCCCCGCCGGCTTCCTCAGCATCGGCAATGCCAGCCTCGAGTATAAATGGCTGGCGCCACGATCCGCCGACGCGCCAACCATCGTCATGCTGCACGAAGGCCTCGGCTCCGTCGGCCTCTGGAACGATTTCCCGGAAAAACTTCATCAGGCAACCGGCGCCGGCATCTTCGCCTATTCGCGCGCGGGCTATGGCCAGTCGTCTCAGGTCGCGCTGCCGCGGCCGCTCGACTACATGCAGCGTGAGGCGCTGGACGTGCTGCCGAAGGTGCTGGATGCGATCCCCTTCAAGCGCGGCCTCCTGCTCGGCCATTCCGACGGCGGCTCGATCGCGGCGATCTATGCCGGTTCACATCAGGATCATCGCCTGCAAGGGATCGCGCTGATCGCGCCGCATTTCGTCGTCGAGGACGTCTCGGTGAAATCCATCGCGGCGATCAAAACCACCTATGAGACCACCGATCTCAAGGTGAAGCTCGCGCGCTGGCACAAGGATGTCGACAACGCCTTCTACGGCTGGAATGGCGCCTGGCTCGACCCGAAATTCCGTGACTGGGACATCTCGGAATATCTGGCCTATATCCGCGTTCCTGTTCTGATCGTGCAAGGACGCGACGATCAATATGGGACACTGCGGCAGGTCGAAATCGCGCAGGAAGAGTGCTATTGTCCGGTAGATTTAAAAATTATTTCAGACGCGGGCCATTCCCCGCATCGTGAAGCGCCAGGGGTGACGCTTGACGCGATTGAGCAATTTGCAAGAGCGACCCTGCGCGACGATCAGGGACTTCGGGGGCACGCTGCATGACCGTGCGGGGGCACATCTGTGAATGTGCCTTCACATGCGAGCGGCCCTCTGCCGTGGCCGCGATGGGCCTATGTGCCGGGCGAGCCCGGCGCCAATGATGCGGATTACGAGACGCTTGATTTGGCCAAGGCGCAGGTACCCCCGGCCTTCCGCGGCTACGTCCCGGCGCGCCATCCGGCGCTGCGCTATGGGCTCGCGCTGAACGATCGCGGTTATTTCTGGGAATCCCAGGAAGTGTTGGAAGCCCTCTGGGCCGCGGCCCCGCAAGGCGGCCGCGAGCGCGTCCTGCTTCGGGCCTGCATCCATGTCGCCAACGCCAATTTACGGCTGCGCATGCAAAAGGCGCATTCGGCCGCACGCTTGTTCGGCGATGCGCTCACCGAGCTGCGGGCGCTCAGCGCACGCAAGGTCGCCGCTGCTGGCGACGGATTTGTCGAGAGCTTTCCGGTGCCGGCGCTGACGGCCTTGCTCCAGGCCAAGCTCGGCCGGAGCCAGCTCACCAAGGCCGACTGGATCGCGCTCGGCGCTATCGTGCGGTCCCAGGCGCCTTCATGAAGCAAAGTGCATATGTTTGCCGATGAGGGCTAGACGCGGCCATAAATATGCACTATTGTGCATCTAACATCAGAACCAAGACGAGCTCAAGGGTGGCCCATGGCCGGCGAAGATCGGCGCCTCGCAGGCGGCGCGACATTCATCGATTTCCAGACCGAACCGTCCCGCTACAAGCATTGGAAGCTTGCGGTCGACGGTGACGTGGCGACGCTGACCATGGACGTCGACGAGAACGGTGGCCTGTTCGAGGGCTATCTGCTCAAGCTCAATTCCTACGATCTCGGCGTCGACATCGAGCTCGCGGACGCCGTGCAGCGGCTGCGCTTCGAGCATCCCGAGGTGAAGGTCGTGGTGATGCGTTCGGCCAAGAACCGCGTGTTCTGCGCCGGCGCCAATATCCGCATGCTCGCGGGCTCGACCCATGCCCACAAGGTGAACTTCTGCAAATTCACCAACGAGACCCGCAACGGCATGGAAGACTCGTCCGAGAATTCCGGGCAGCGCTTCATCACCGTGGTGAACGGCTCGGCTGCCGGCGGCGGCTATGAGCTGGCGCTCGCGACCGACCACATCATCCTCGCCGACGACGGCGCCTCTGCCGTCGCGCTGCCTGAAGTGCCGTTGCTTGCGGTGCTGCCGGGCACCGGTGGGCTCACCCGCGTCGTCGACAAGCGCAAGGTGCGCCGCGACCACGCCGATTTCTTCTGCACCATCGAGGAGGGCGTGAAGGGCAAACGCGCCGTGCAGTGGCGCCTGGTCGACGAGATTGTGCCGAACTCGAAGCTCGAAGCCAAGATCGTCGAGCGTGCCAAGGAGTTTGCAGGCAAATCGAAGCGCGCGGGCATCGGCAAGGGCATTGCGCTCACGCCGCTCAAGCGTGTCATTCACGAGACCAGCATCCGCTACGGCTTTGTCACCGTCGATATCGATCGCGCCGCGCGCATCGCCACCATCTCGATCAAGGCGCCGGAAACGGCACCGCCCGCTGACATCGACGGTATGATGGCGCAGGGCGCTTCGTTCTGGCCGCTGCAAGTGGCGCGCGAACTCGACGATGCCATCCTGCATCTGCGCATCAATGAACTCGAGACTGCGATGCTCGTGTTCAAGAGCCATGGTGACCGCGCCCATGTGCTCGCATCCGACGCCTTCCTCGAGGCCAACAAGGCGCATTGGCTGGTCAACGAGATCAGGCATTATTGGAAGCGCGTGCTCAAGCGCATCGATGTCACCTCGCGTACGCTGGTGACGCTGGTCGAGCCCGGCTCGTGCTTTGCCGGCACGCTCGCCGAGCTCGTCTTCGCCGCCGACCGCTCCTACATGCTGATCGGCACGCGCCAGGGCGACAATCAGCCGCCGCCTTCGATCGAGCTGTCGGCGATGAATTTCGGTCCCTATCCGATGAGCCACGGCCTGACACGGCTGGAATCGCGCTTCCAGGCCGATCCAGCGGATGTGGAGCGCGCCGAAGCCACGCTCGGCACGAGCCTCGACGCCGAGCAGGCCGAAGAGCTCGGCCTCGTCACCTTCGCGCTCGACGACATCGATTGGGACGACGAGGTTCGCGTGTTCATGGAGGAGCGCGCCAGCTTCTCGCCCGACAGCCTCACCGGCATGGAAGCGAGCCTGCGCTTCGCCGGCCCCGAAACCATGGAATCAAAGATCTTCGCGCGCCTCACCGCTTGGCAGAACTGGATCTTCCAGCGCCCGAACGCGGTCGGCGAGGAGGGCGCACTGCGCCGCTATGGCAGCGGCCAGAAGCCGAAATTCGATATGACCCGAGTTTAGGGAGAAGCGGCCATGAACATGAACATCATGAACGTCGACTACTCGACCAAGATTCCGAACAACGTCAATCTCGCCGAAGACCGCCAGGTGCTGAAGGCGCTGGAGGGTTGGCATCCCGGCTACATGGATTGGTGGAGCGACATGGGCCCCGAGGGCTTCCAGGAATCGCTGGTGTATTTGCGCACCGCCTATTCCGTCGATCCGCGCGGCTGGGCCAAGTTCGACTATGTCCGCATGCCCGAATATCGCTGGGGCATTCTGCTTGCGCCGCAGGAAGAGAACCGCGTCGTTCCGTTCGGCGAGCATTTTGGCGAGCCGGCATGGCAGGAAGTCCCGGGCGAATACCGCGCCATGCTGCGCCGCCTGATCGTGATCCAGGGCGACACCGAGCCTGCTTCCGTCGAGCAGCAGCGCCATCTCGGCAAGACCGCGCCCTCGCTCTACGACATGCGCAACCTGTTCCAGGTCAATGTCGAGGAAGGCCGTCATCTCTGGGCGATGGTCTATCTGCTGCAGAAATATTTCGGCCGCGACGGCCGCGAGGAAGCCGACGATTTGCTCCGTCGCCGCTCCGGCGATGCCGATGCGCCGCGCATGCTGGGCGCGTTCAACGAGGCGACGCCGGACTGGCTGTCCTTCTTCATGTTCACCTATTTCACCGACCGCGACGGCAAGATGCAGCTGCACTCGCTGGCGCAGTCGGGCTTCGATCCGCTGTCGCGCACCTGCCGCTTCATGCTCACGGAAGAAGCGCACCACATGTTCGTCGGCGAGACCGGCATCACCCGCGTCGTGCAGCGGACCTGCGATGCGATGCGCGAGGCCGGCATCACCGATCCCACCGACATCGCCAGGGTCCGGGCGCTCGGCGTGATCGACCTGCCGACCATCCAGAAGAAGCTGAACCTGCACTACACGCTGTCGCTGGATCTGTTCGGCTCGGAAGTCTCGACCAACGCGGCCAACGCCTTCAACACCGGCATCAAGGGCCGCTATCACGAGACCCAGATCGACGACGATCACCAGCTCAAGAACTCGACCTATCCGGTGCTCAAGCTGATCAACGGCGAGATCAAGCTGGTCGACGAGCCGGCGCTGACCGCGCTCAACATGCGTCTGCGGGACGATTACAGCCAGGATTGCGTCAAGGGCATGCTGCGCTGGAACAAGGTGATCTCGACAGCCGGCTACGATTTCAAGCTGACGCTGCCCAACGTCGCCTTCCACCGCCACATCGGCGAGTTCAAGGACGTGCACGCGACGCCCGACGGCATTTTGATCGACGATGCCACCTGGGCCAAGCGCAGGGACGATTGGCTGCCCTCGAAGAGCGACGGCGACTTCATCACCTCCTTGATGCAGCCCGTCACCGAGCAAGGCAAATACGCCTCCTGGATCTCGCCGCCGAAGGTCGGCATCGACAACAAGCCGGGCGATTTCGAGTACGTGAAGATCGAGTCGTAAGGTTCTTCTTCACCTCTCCCCGCTTGCGGGGAGAGGTCGGATTGCATCGCAGATGCAATCCGGGTGAGGGGGTACCGGTGCGGCGACAATGTCAAGCGTTGAGAGAAGCCCCTCACCCCAACCCTCTCCCCGCAAGAGCGGGGCGAGGGAGCGCACCGTTCGCGTCCCTTACCCCGCGATTTCCAGCCCGGCGTTCGCATACACCACGCCGCCGTCGACCGCGATGGTGTTGCCGACCACGTAGTCGCCCGCGCGCGAGGCGAGATAGATCGCAATGCCCGCCATGTCCTCGTCGGTGCCGATGCGCCGCGACGGAATGCGTTTTGCAACCTCGTCGGAATGGTCGCGCGCGGCGCGGTTCATGTCGGACTTGAACGCACCCGGCGCGATCGCGGTGACGTTGATGTTGTCCTTGATCAGCTTGGTCGCCATCCGCCGCGTCAGATGGATCACGGCAGCCTTGCTGGCGGCGTAGGAATAGGTTTCGCCCGGATTGACGAAGATGCCGTCGACCGAGGCGATGTTGATCACCTTCGCCGGGCGCTGGTGCGAAGCCGCCGCGCGCAACGGCTTTGCCAGCGCCTTGGTCAGGAAGAACAGCGACTTGACGTTGAGGTCCATCACCTTGTCCCAGCCGCTCTCGGGGAATTCGTCGAACTCCGCGCCCCAGGCCGCGCCCGCATTGTTGACGAGGATGTCGAGCTTCGGCTCCAGCTTGATGATCTCGTCGGCGAGCTTGTTGCAGCCTTCGACGGTCGAGATGTCGATCGGGAGCGCGATGCATTCGCCTTCATATTGCGCCGAGAGCTCCTTCGCGGTGGCTTCGCAGGGGCCCGCCTTGCGCGCGGTGATGTAGACCTTCGCCGCACCCGCGTCGAGGAAGCCGGCCGCGATCATCCTGCCGATGCCGCGGGAGCCGCCGGTCACGAGTGCGATGCGGCCTTTGAGCGAGAACAGATCGTTGAACATGGTGCCTCCCTTGAGTTGGCGACGTTTTGAGCGCCGTGGGGAGGGGAGTCAACTCGATGTCGTCCCGGCCGGGGACGACAATCAAGCCGCGGCAAACCGGCGAAAGCCGTTCCACATCGCGGTCGCGGCGCCCGAGGTCAGCACCGGCAGGATGCGCGCATCCTGGTAATTTCCGTTGAGCGAAACGCGCGGCAGCGCCGTCATGTGACCGGCGTTCTCGGCGAACAGCATGCCGGGCCGCGTCGTCACCGCGGTCTTGAAGCCGGCGGATGCGGCAAGCGCGAATTCGCGCGTCCCTGCGGCCTCGCGGTCGCCATAGGGATAGGCAAGGTGCAGCACCTCCCGCTCCAGCGCCTGCTCGATGCGCACGCGGCTCACCGCCATCTCCTCTGCGGCGATCTCCTCGCTTTGCTTGGCGAGATTGCAATGGCTGATAGTGTGCGCGCCGATCGTCACCAGCGGGTCGGCCGCGAGCCGTTTCACCTCATCCCAGGACAGGCACAGGCTGCGGCAGAGCGCCTCCATGTCGACGCCATGGGCGACGCAGAGCGCCTCGATCTCACGCTTCAGATCGTGCTCGCCCGGCAGCGCGCGCAGCCAGTCGTGCAGGCGATCGAACGTCGCCTGCTTAGCGGCCGGCGTGCTCGCATCGAGCCGCAGCGCGGAATGGCCGATTGTGACCTCGACTTGCTCGGCCTTGGCGATGACCGCTTCCAGCGCGGTCCACCACAACCGTCCGATGCCTTCGGCGAAATCGCTGGCGACATAGACGGTGGCGGGCGCGTCAAATTCGCGCAGCACCGGCAGGGCATGGTCACGGTTGTCGCGATAGCCGTCGTCGAGCGTGAAGGCGGCGAAGCGGCGCTCGAACCGGCCTTGAACCAGCCGCTCGTGCAGCTCGTCCATGCTGACGATGTCGATCTCGCTTGAGCGCAGATGGCACAGCGTCGCGCGCAGGAAGTCGGGGGTCACCTCGAGATGCCGGTTCGGCTGGAACGCGTCCTCACGGGCCGGGCGCACATGGTGCAGCATGAAAATGGCGCCGACGCCCGACAGCAGCGGACGCAGCAGGTGATGCGCGCCGCTGAGATAGAGTGCTCCCAGCCCGGCGCGAATGACGTTGTTACGGAGTTGTTTCATGACCGGCTGGCCGACCCCTGGGCATTCCACCCCCAATGTAGGGACTGACCCTTGAAGAAAAAGTTATTCCAATTGTTCACTGGTGGCCCCGGAAAGGGCCCCATTTCCGGTTTGACAGCCTGCCAAGGGTTTGTTTTGTCTCCGGTTCCAGAGTTCGGGTCGTCGAATGCAGATGCTTTTCAGGTGGGCCAGCAAATGGTGGCCGGGGCTGATTCCCCTGGCCATCATGTGGGGATTTGCGGCCTGGAATAACACCTTGCCTGTCGAGACCGACCTGTCGGCCCGCAGTTCGGCCGCGCTCAAGGATACCGTCCTGGACAAGACCCGAATCGCGGTGGACGGCCGGGACGTCAGCCTGGCCGCGGACGCCTTCTCCGAGGAGGGGCGCCGCGACGCCGTGACCACGGTCGAGATGGTTCCAGGCGTGCGGCTGGTCGATGACCAGACCCGCCTTGTTCCTGAAGCCAAGCCCTTCGTCTGGAACGCCGAGCGGGACGTGGTGCGGGTGACCCTGTCGGGCTCCGCGCCGTTGCCGTCGATGAAGGCGCGCCTGACCGAAGCCGCGCGCAAGGAGGTCAATGGCGGCGAGGTGGCCGACCAGATGGGTCTCGCCCGCGGCGCGCCGCCGCGCTTCGAGGCGGCGGCGATGCTGCTGCTCGACCAGATCGGCAAGCTGAAAGACGGCAAGATCACGATCTCGGACAGCAAGGTCAGTCTGTCAGGCATGGCGCGCGACCTCGGCGGCCGCGAGGCGATCGCCGCCGCGCTGAAGAATTTGCCTGAAGGCTTCTCGATCGCAGCGAACGAGATCAAGGCGCCGCCTTACATTTTCCAGGCTTACAAGGACCCGGTTGCGGCGACGGTGACGTTGACGGGCTACGTGCCCGACAACGCCGTGCACGCCACGATCGCAGCCATCGCATCGCGGAAATTCTTCACCGAGAAGGTGGTCGACAATCTCAAGTCCAGTATCGGCGCGCCCAGTTCGTTCAACACCGCGGTCGTCGCGGCGCTCGGCGCGCTGTCGCGATTGTCGACCGGCACGCTCGTGGTCTCGGATCGCGAGGTGAAGCTGTCGGGTGATGCGCTGTACGAAGGCGCGGCCAACGACATTCGTGCCGGTCTCGGCAAGGACTTTCCAAAGACCTGGCAGTACAAGCCCGAAATCACCGTCAAGCCCGCGGCAGGGCCGGTGGATGGCACGGTCTGCCGGCAATTGTTCTCGGAGCTGCTGGCCAAGGGCAAGATTCGATTCGAGTCCAAGCGCGCCGACATTGATCCTGACTCCGCAGGCGTGCTCGATCACCTGATCGAGACCGCATTGCGCTGTCCCACCACCAATATCGAAGTGGCCGGCCACACCGATGCCGATGGCGAGGACTCGTTCAACCAGGCGCTCTCCGAGAAGCGCGCGCAGGCGGTGATCGACTATTTGGTCAAGGCGGGTCTGCCCGCGGACCGTTTCACTGCGGTCGGCTATGGCAGCACGCAGCCTGTCGCCGGCAACGACACCGACGAAGGCAAGGCGCAGAACCGCCGCATCGAATTTCTGGTGAGGTGACGATGCCCTATCTCGTCTCGTTCCATATGGGCTGGCTGATCGGCTCAGTGCTGCTGGGCTTCTGCATGGGCTGGATCTCGGTGGTCCAGCGCGGCAACGGCACCTCGAAGGTGACCGCGGGCTGGCTCGCGCTGCTCGTCGCGGGCCTGGTCGCGGCCTCGTTTGCGCATGTGGTGCCGGGCCGTTTCGGCTACTGGCTCGACCTCGGCCTCGTCATGTTCGCCTGCTATCTCGTTGGCTGCACCATTGGCGCCTGGCTGCGCTATTGGGTGGTCTCGCGCAGCCAGCCCGCTGCCTGAAGATGAGCCCCTTCCGGCGCTCATCTCAAACTCCACGAACCGAGTGATCAGCAAACAGATTGCGCGAAAGCGCAAGGCGGCGCTTGACAACAATACGTACGTACGTATTGTTTGCTCATGCCCAAGCCATCCCTCAAAGACGCCATCCTAGACGCCGGCCTCAAGGTCATGTTCCGGACCGGCTATCACGGCACCAGCGTGCGTGACGTCACCGCTGCGGCGGGTGCGCCTCAGGGGTCCTTCACCAACCATTTCCGCTCCAAGGAGGCGTTCGCCTCCGAGGTGCTCGATCGCTACTTCGACGTCACCCGCGGCCTGGTCGCTGAAGCGCTCGAGGACACCTCGCTGACGCCGCGCGCGCGGCTGCGGCGCTACCTCGACATCATCACCGGAAGGCTCGAGGCCGACGGCTATGGTCGCGGCTGCCTGATCGGCGATCTCAGCCTCGAGGCATCGGGCCGCAGCGAGCTATTGCGCGCACGTCTTGCCGCGATCTTCGCCGAATGGCGTCTCCCGTTCACCGCCTGCATCCGGGATGCCCAGACCAGTGGCGAGATCGCCTCCGATTTCGAGCCCGATGAGCTTGCCGACTTCCTGCTCGCGTCCTGGCAGGGCGCGATCCTGCGCATGAAGGTCGACCGCAATCCCAAAGCGCTCGAACGCTTCAAGACCATCGCATTCAAAACCGTGTTCAGGGAGCCGACATGACCAAGCCGATCGAGATCCGCAAAACGTCCGTCCTCGGAAGCCACATGGCCTATCGCGAGACCGGCGCGGAAGGCGCGCCCGTGGCGCTGTTCCTCCATGGCAATCCGACCTCCTCGCACATCTGGCGCAACATTCTGCCGCTGGTCGCGCCGGTCGCGCATTGCATTGCGCCCGACAACATCGGCTTCGGTCAGTCCGACAAGCCCGACATCGCCTACCGCTTCTTCGATCTTGTCCGTTATCTCGATGCCTTTATCGAACAGCGCGGCATCACATCGGCCTATCTCGTCGCGCAGGACTGGGGCACGGCGCTCGCATTTCATCTCGCGGCGCGCCGGCCGGATCTCGTGCGCGGCCTCGCCTTCATGGAATTCATCCGTCCAATGCCGACCTGGCGGGATTTCCACCACACCGAGGTCGCCGAAGAGCAGGATCATGCCGAAGCGGCGCGCGCGGCTTTCCGCAAGTTCAGGACGCCGGGCGAAGGCGAAGCGATGATCCTCGAGGCCAACGCGTTCGTCGAGCGCGTGCTGCCTGGCGGCATCGTGCGCACGCTGAGCGAGGCGGGAATGGCGCCCTATCGCGCGCCATTCCCGACGCCAGAGAGCCGCCGGCCGGTTCTTGCACTTCCGCGCGAACTGCCGATCGCCGGCGAGCCCGCGGACGTCTATGCCGCGCTCGAATCTGCACACGCGGCCCTGGCCGCGTCTTCCTATCCAAAGCTGCTGTTCGCGGCCGAGCCCGGGGCGCTGGTCGCGCCGGAATTTGCCGAGCGGTTCGCAGCCTCCCTGAAGCACTGTGCGCTCGTTCGTCTCGGCGCCGGATTGCACTTCCTTCAGGAAGATCACCCTGAGGCGATTGGCCGGTCCGTCGCCGGCTGGATCGCCGGCATCGAAGCGATGCGCCCGCAGCTTGCAGCCTAAGGCGAGCGCGAGCTCCGAATGACCTGCTTCTCGCGGCTGCCGGTGGGCGGCCGCGATTGCATTTGTGATGCCGCAGTGCACCCCGATGATCGGAGGCGAGGCGCCGGCCACGCAATTGTGCGCCCCGCGGTCGGCCGGTGCGGCGGTGTCCCCTCTTTCAACAGGCAGAGGCGACCCATAGATTGATTTCGACTTAAGGCGTGACGGAACATTGTCCGGTCGAAATCATCAAAACTTCACGGCGGCTGCGCAGGATTGCCATGGAGATTCGCGTCAGTCTTGCCGCCGAAAGCGCCAAACCGTGCATCCTGAGCTCGCAAGCCTGCCTAAAATATTGAAGGCACGTGATTTTGTTCACATTGGCGAATTCCACTCCGCTCCAAAACGCGCTAGTGGAGGGACGGGGGGCATGCGCGAGACCGGAGCCGACGGCGAGGGTTCGTTGAGTGCCAATGCGTCGTTCGCCTGTTCGCCGGCCACCCTGGCCGCTGAAGCGTTGTTCGAGGTCTAGATGCTGGAAGCCATACGCAGGGCGATGACGTTGCTGCGCCAGAAGCAAATCCTGCACAAGCTGGGAGTTGTGATCAGCGTCGCGGTCATCGGCATCGCTTGCTATGTGCTCTACCACATGCTGCGCGGCATCGACACGAACGAGGTGATCGAGGCGATCAAGAGCACCGAGCCGCGCCAGATTGCGATGGCCGCACTGTTCGTCGCCGCAGGCTATTTCACCCTGACCTTCTACGATCTGTTCGCCGTGCGCGCGATCGGCCGTTCCCACGTGCCCTATCGCATCAATGCGCTCGCGGCCTTCACCAGCTATTCGATCGGCCACAATGTCGGCGCCAGCGTCTTCACCGGCGGCGCCGTGCGCTATCGCATCTATTCGGCCCATGGCCTCAATGCGATCGACGTCGCGAAGATCTGTTTCCTCGCCGGCCTGACCTTCTGGCTCGGCAATGCTGCCGTGCTCGGTCTCGGCATCTCCTATCATCCGGAGGCGGCCGCCGCGATCGACCAGCTGCCGCCCTGGTTGAACCGCACCGTCGCGATGATGATCATCGTGGCGCTGGTCGCTTACGTGGTCTGGGTCTGGACCCAGCCGCGGGTGGTCGGGCGCGGCCCCTGGACCGTGGTGCTGCCGGGCGGCCCGCTGACGCTGCTGCAGATCGCCATCGGCATCATCGATCTCGGTTTTTGCGCGCTTGCGATGTACGTGCTGGTGCCCGACGAGCCCAATCTCGGCTTTGTCGTGGTTGCGGTCATCTTCGTCTCGGCGACGCTGCTCGGCTTCGCCAGCCATTCGCCCGGCGGCTTGGGGGTGTTCGACGCCGCCATGCTGGTCGGGCTGTGGCAGATGGACCGTGAAGAGCTGCTCGGCGGCATGCTGCTGTTCCGGGTGCTGTATTATCTGTCGCCTTTCGTCATCTCTGTAATCTTGCTGACGTTTCGGGAGGTTATCATTGGCGCCCGATCGAAACGTCTGCAGCAGGCGGCGCTCAAGCTCGACCCAGGTCCACCGCCTGAAGCCGCTTATGTGAGAAAGCGCAGCGACAGCAGTGGCGTCTGACCGGCGCAAAGCGAACAAAGGAGAAGCCCGGCCCGATGGCGATCGACGCTCCCTCGTCTCCCACGGTGCAGCCCTGGTCCGACCGGCTACGGCACTCGACCATCATCCTGATCGCCGCGGCCCTGGCGCTGTCGGTCGTGGTTTCGCTTGGCGAGTTGTCGGTGGTGCGGGCGGCGACGGTGTTCCTGTGCATCGCCGCTGCGGCGCTGATCCCATGGCGGCTGCATGATACCGCCGCCTCGCGCGAGGACGTCAGGCGTGTCAATCCGGTTGAAAGCGCTGCGGTGGCTGCAGTCGTTGCCGGCATGCCGGATCCGGCGGTGCTGCTCGACCGCGCCGGCCGGGTCATTCATCTGAACGCCGCCGCCGCCCAGCTCGCGCCGGCGCTGCGCAAGAACGAGCTCGCCCAGTTCGCGCTGCGCTCGCCCGAGATCATCACGGCACTGCGCGAGTCCATTGCCACCACCGAGCCGCGGCGTGCGACCTATCTCGACCATGTTCCTGTTGATCGCTGGATGGAACTGATCATCACCCCGGTGCCGGTGCCGACCAATTTCGGCGGTGCCGACAAATGCATGCTGATGACCTTCCACGACCAGACGCCGCTGCGCCGCGTCGAGGAGATGCGCGCCGACTTCGTTGCCAATGCCAGTCACGAATTGCGTACGCCGCTGGCGGCGCTGTCGGGCTTCATCGACACGCTCCAGGGCCAGGCCAAGGACGATCCCAAGGCGCGCGAGCGCTTCCTCGGCATCATGCACAACCAGGCCACCCGCATGGCCCGCCTGATCGACGACCTCCTGTCGCTGTCGCGGGTCGAGCTGTCGGCGCATGTGCGGCCTGATACCTTGGTCGACCTCCTGCCGATCATCTTCCAGGTCGCCGACGGGCTCGAGCCGCTGGCGCGGGAGCGCCAGGTCGAGGTCGAGACCCATTTGCCTGATGGCCCGGTCATGATCGCCGGCGATCGCGAGGAACTGCTCCGCCTGTTCGAAAACCTGATCGAGAACGCTCTCAAATATGGCGCATCCGGCGGACGTGTCGTCGTGTCGCTGACGCTCCCGGCGCCTGCCGATGCAACTCAGGAAATCCGGGTCATGGTGCGGGATTTCGGCCCTGGCATCGCGCCGGAGCACCTGCCGCGCCTGACCGAGCGGTTCTACCGGGTGGACGTCGGCGACAGTCGCTCGCAGGGCGGGACGGGGCTCGGATTATCGCTGGTGAAACATATTCTTAACCGTCACCGAGGCCGTCTTTTGATCGAAAGCGTGCCCAAACAGGGTGCGACTTTCACCGCCTGTTTCCCCCAGGCTAAGACTTTAGTTTAAGCTATAAAACAAAGCGATTTCAACCGCTTAACACTGTCATCCGACTGTCACGAAACCTTCGTAAAAGCTCAGCCGACCGCTCCTAAAGGGGGCGGCGCGGGGAGCGCGATCGGGCGCGGATGGCGCTTCGCTCCCCTGTATGGAGACCAGCATGAATTTCCTCAAGACGATCGTCGCTGCCGGCTTGGTCGCCGCATCGACGACGACGGCATTTGCCGCCGACATTACCGGTGCCGGCTCGACCTTCATCTTCCCCGTCCTCTCCAAGTGGGCCGACGCCTACAAGAAAGAATCGGGCAACGGCGTGAATTACCAGTCGATCGGTTCCGGTGCCGGCATCAAGCAGATCCAGGCCAAGACCGTGACCTTCGGCGCGACCGACGCTCCGTTGAAGGCTGATCAACTTCAGAAGGACGGCTTTGCCCAGTGGCCGATGGTCATGGGCGGTATCGTCCCGGTCGTGAACGTTGAAGGCGTGAAGGCCGGCGAGCTCGTACTCGACGGCGCCACCCTTGCCGACATCTTCATCGGCAAGATCACCAAGTGGGACGACGCTGCGATCAAGAAGCTGAACCCGAGTGCCAAGCTGCCGTCGGATGCGATCTCGGTCGTTCACCGCGCGGACGGTTCGGGCACCACCTTCAACTTCACCAACTATCTCTCCAAGACCAGCGCCGACTGGAAGAGCAAGGTCGGTGAAGGCACTGCTGTCGAGTGGCCGGTCGGCGTCGGCGCCAAGGGCAATGAAGGCGTTGCCGGCAATATCGCCCAGACCAAGAATTCGATCGGTTATGTCGAATACGCCTATGCCAAGCAGAACAAGCTGACCTACACCAAGATGGTCAACAAGGCCGGCAAGACCGTCGACGCGACCAACGAGGCGTTCCAGGCGGCCGCTTCCAACGCCGACTGGACCAGCGCTCCGGGCTACTACCTGATCCTCACCGACCAGCCCGGCGACAAGTCCTGGCCGATCGTCGCGACGACCTTCGTGTTGATGCACAAGGAAGCCGTCGACAAGGCCGCCTCGCAGGAAGCGCTGAAGTTCTTCAAGTTCGCCTTTGACAAGGGTGCGAAGTCCGCTGAAGAGCTCGACTACATCCCGATGCCCGACAACGTCGTGAAGCTGATCGAGAAGACCTGGTCGGCCGACATCAAGAGCTAAGCTCCTTGCTCTCCGGACGCGATGCGGCCCCTGACGGCCGCATCGTGGACCATATGACTTTTCCGCCCCGGATCAGCCTTGCGCTGCGTCCGGGGCGCGAGATCAAACAAAAGCGTATATCATTGGTACAGGGGATCGGCGTGGCAGATATGGCTGTCGAGAGCAATGTGATTGATGCCGCCGGTCCGTATGATCGCGCCAAGGCTTTGAGCGCGTTCAAGCTCGGCGACGTCACCTTCTACTGGATCACGCGGCTCAGCGCGATTTCGGTGCTTCTCATTCTCGGTGGCATCATCGTTTCGCTGATCATCGGCGCTATCCCGGCGATGAAGGAATACGGCTTCGCGTTCCTGTGGACGCAGCGCTGGGCGCCGTCGGCGGATCCGCCCGTGCTCGGCGCGCTCGGACCGATGTACGGCACGGTCGTCACCTCGTTCATCGCGATGCTGATCGCCATTCCGGTCGGTTTGGGCATTGCGATCTTCCTGACCGAGCTGTGCCCGCAATGGGCTCGCCGCCCGATCGGCATGGCGATCGAGCTGCTCGCGGGCATTCCCTCGATCATCTACGGCATGTGGGGCTTCTTCGTGCTGGGGCCGTTCCTGGCCAACAACTTCCAGCCCTTGATGATCAAGATCTTCGACGGCGTCCCCGTGCTCGGCGCGATCTTCGCGGGTCCCCCGTCCTATCTCAGCCTGTTCAACGCCGCGCTGATCCTCGCGATCATGGTGCTGCCCTTCATCACCTCGATCTCGGTCGACGTGTTCAAGACGGTGCCGCCGGTGTTGAAAGAAGCCGCCTACGGTGTCGGCTGCACCACCTGGGAAGTCGTGCGCAGCGTGGTGATCCCCTACACCCGCGTCGGCATCATCGGCGGCGTCATGCTGGCGCTGGGCCGTGCGCTCGGCGAGACCATGGCGGTGACGTTCATCATCGGCAATTCGTTCCGCATCTCGTCGTCGATCTTCGCGCCGGGCACCACCATCTCGGCGGCGATCGCATCCGAATTCGCCGAGAGCGACGGCCTGCACCAGTCCGGCCTGATCCTGCTCGGCTTGTTGCTGTTCGTGCTGACGTTCTTCGTGCTCGCCGGCGCCCGGCTGATGCTGCTGCGCCTGGAAAAGAAGGCGGGAAAGTAACATGAACCCGATTTACGCACGCCGCCGCCGCAAGGACATCGTGATTCGCGGGCTCTGCGTCGGTGCTGCCGCCTTCGGCGTCACCTGGCTCGCGCTGATCCTGATGACGCTGCTCTACAACGGCCTGTCCGGCCTCAGCCTCGACCTGTTCGTTTCGGACACGCCGCCGCCGGGCTCGACCGAAGGCGGCCTGCGCAACGCCATCGTCGGCTCGGTGATCATGACCGTGATCGGCGTCGGGATCGGCGCGCCGCTCGGCCTGTTCGCCGGGACCTATCTCGCCGAGTACGGCCGCAACGACAAGCTGACCTCGGTGATCCGTTTCATCAACGACATCCTGCTGTCGGCGCCCTCGATCATCATCGGCCTGTTCATCTATGGCGCCGTGGTGGTGCCGATGCGCGGCTTCTCGGCGATCGCAGGCTCGCTCGCGCTGGCCGTCATCGTGATCCCCGTCGTGCTGCGTACGACCGAGGACATGCTGCTGCTGGTGCCGAATGCGCTGCGTGAAGCGGCCTCCGCGCTCGGCCTGCCGCGCTCGCTGGTGATCAAGCGCATCGCCTATCGGGCGGCGCGCTCGGGCCTCATCACCGGCGTCATGCTGGCCACCGCTCGTGTCGCCGGTGAGACCGCGCCGCTGCTCTTCACCGCGCTGTCGAACCAGTTCTTCAGCCTCGGCTTGAACAAGACGATGGCCAACCTGCCGGTGACCATCAACAACTTCGTGCAGAGTCCCTACGCCTACTGGAAGCAGTTGGCCTGGAGTGGCGCTCTGCTGATCACATTGACAGTGCTTGCCCTGAACATTGGCGCGCGCCTTCTGAGCGCCGAGAGGACCGCAAAATGAGCGATATGTCTGTATCCGTCAGTACGCCCGCTGTTCATCCCGGCTCGCACCCGCTGCCCGAAGCCCCGGCCAAGGTGACGGTGCGCAACCTCAACTTCTATTACGGCGAGCACCACGCGCTGAAGAACATCAACCTGGCGCTCGGCACCAACCGCGTCACGGCCTTCATCGGCCCGTCCGGTTGCGGCAAGTCGACCCTGCTGCGCATCTTCAACCGGATGTACGACCTCTATCCGGGCCAGCGCGTCACCGGTCAGCTGATGCTCGACCAGACCAACATCCTCGACCCCAAGCTGGACCTCAATTTGCTGCGCGCCCGCGTCGGCATGGTGTTCCAGAAGCCGACGCCGTTCCCGATGACGATCTACGAGAACATCGCCTTCGGCATCCGCCTCTATGAAAAGATCTCGAAGTCCGAGATGGACGACCGCGTCGAGAAGGCGCTGCGCGGCGGCGCGCTCTGGAACGAGGTCAAGGACAAGCTCAACGCCTCCGGCCTTTCGCTCTCCGGCGGACAGCAGCAGCGCCTCTGCATCGCCCGCACCGTCGCGGTGCGGCCTGAAGTGATTTTGTTCGACGAGCCCTGCTCGGCGCTCGACCCGATCTCGACCGCCAAGGTCGAGGAGCTGATCCAGGAACTGTCCGAGAATTACACGATCGCGATCGTCACCCACAACATGCAGCAGGCGGCGCGCGTCTCGGACAAGACCGCCTTCATGTATCTCGGCGAGCTGATCGAGTTCGACGACACCAGCAAGATCTTCACGTCGCCGTCGGACCGGCGCACGCAGGATTACATTACCGGCCGGTTCGGCTGAGGAGACGGACATGGGTTCTGAACATACCGCAAAGGCCTTCGACACCGACCTCCAGGAACTGACCAGATCAGTTGCGGAAATGGGCGGCCTCGCCGAGCGCATGATCGTCGATTCCGTCGACGCACTGATCCGTCGCGACGTCGCGCTCGGCCAGCGCGTCGTCGCCACCGACGTCGAGATCGACGCGCTGCAGAAGAGGATCGAGGAGCACGCCGTGCTCACCATCGCCCGCCGCCAGCCGATGGCGGTGGACTTGCGCGAAATCGTCGGCGCGATGCGCGTCGCGACCGATCTCGAGCGGATCGGTGATCTCGCCAAGAACATGGGCAAGCGCGTCGCGGCGCTGGAGACGGATTTCCATCCGCTCAAGCTGTTCCGCGGTCTCGAACACATGACCGACCTCGTGCAGCAGCAGGTCAAGTCGGTGCTGGACGCCTATGCCGCGCACGATCTGCCGGCGGCGATGGCGGTGTGGAAGGGCGATGAGGAAGTCGACGCCATCTGCACCTCGCTGTTCCGCGAGCTCCTCACCTACATGATGGAGGATCCGCGCAACATCTCGTTCTGCATCCATCTGATGTTCTGTGCCAAGAACATCGAGCGGATCGGCGACCACGCCACCAACATCGCCGAGACCGTGTTCTACATGATCGAAGGCCAGGCCATCACCGACAAGCGGCCGAAGGGCGACATGACGACCTTCGCCACGACGATCCCCAATACCTGAATCCTCAAGGAGCGACGACCCCATGGGCGCACGCATTATGGTGGTTGAAGACGAGGAAGCTCTCACCGAGCTGCTTCGCTACAACCTCGAAGGCGACGGCTATGACGTCGAGACGGTGATGCGCGGCGACGACGCCGACACCCGCCTCAAGGAGCACATTCCCGACCTGATCGTGCTCGACTGGATGCTGCCGGGTCTGTCCGGTATCGAGCTGTGCCGCCGGCTGCGCGCGCGTTCCGACACCAAGCAGCTGCCGATCATTATGCTCACCGCGCGCGGCGAGGAGAGCGAGCGTGTCAGGGGCCTTGCGACCGGCGCCGACGATTACATCGTCAAGCCGTTCTCCGTGCCCGAGCTCCTGGCGCGCGTAAAAGGCCTGCTGCGGCGCGCCAGCCCGGAGCGGCTCGCGACCGTCCTTGCTTTCGGCGACATCGAGCTCGATCGCGAGAAGCGTCGCGTGGCGCGCTCGGGCCGGCCGATCGATCTCGGCCCGACCGAATATCGCCTGCTGGAGTTCTTCCTGGAACATCCCGGCCGGGTGTTCTCGCGCGAGCAGCTGCTCGACAGCGTCTGGGGTCGCGACATCTATATCGACGAACGCACCGTCGACGTGCATATCGGCCGCCTGCGCAAGCTGCTCAATCTCGGCCGCGAGCAGGACCCGATCCGCACCGTCCGCGGCGCCGGCTACGCGCTCGACGATCGCTTTGCCAAGGCCGAGCAGACATCGGGTTGATTGAGCTGAAAGCCAGGCAAAACAAAAAAAGCGCGCCTAGTGGCGCGCTTTTCTTTTGGTCCCGACTTGTCGCCGGAACGATATCGTCTAAAGCCGCATTCAGCGCGTGCTTGGCTTGGCCGGTGCGCGGCGGCGATCGGCCGCCGGCTGATAGGCGACGCGCGAGTGCTGGGCGCAGTAGGGCAGGCCGGACAGGGCCTTGCCGCCGCAGAAGAAGAAATCCGGGCTCGAGGGATCGCCGACCGGCCAGTGGCAGGTCGCCTCGTTCAGCTCCAGCAGCGACAGCCGCTGGCTCATCGGCACAACGTTGTCGTACGTGACCGGTTCAGCCTCGACCTCGACCTCGAAGGCCTGCGCCAGCGCGGTGTTGCCGCGCGCGATGGGGCGGCTCACCCGCATCATGTGCTGCGCGGGACGCGCCTTGCGCGGCCGGGGAGCGGCTGATGAGGGGCTCTTGGCGCGGCCCGACAGGCCGAGCCTGTGCACCTTGCCGATCACGGCGTTGCGGGTCACGTTACCAAGCTCAGCCGCGATCTGGCTGGCCGAAAGTCCGGCCTCCCAGAGCTTTTTCAGCTGCTCGACGCGATCATCTGACCAGGTCAAAACCGTCATTGCACCCTTTCCTTCGCCGGCGCCTGCCATCCTGGGGCCTCACGACGAATGCCTAAGCCTCGAAAAACCCGTGCCGCCAGAATCCCTTAAGGCTCGCCGGGCGCGCGTAGTGCGCCCGAACGTTTACGCCGGTACATGAGGACTCTTGGAATCAGAACCGCTGCACGAGATGTCGTATCTGACAAGCCAAACGCTACAATATGGCGTGACTCGCGCGCAAGAGTCCGCCGACTCGCTTCCACATGTTCCGTGGCGAAAATCCCGCAAAATCGCCACCGCAAGACTACGGATTCAGCATTTCGCGAGGCTTTCCGGGCGGCATTGACACCCGTATTGCCAGGCATAAGATAGTTGTGCGTGCCGCCCTTAAAAGGCGGCACGTTTCGTTTTCCGGACCAAATGACGCGCTGCGCCATGCGTGTTCAGGCCGTCCGAAACATCTTGATGACCATCAAAGAGACCGTCATGACCAACAGCGCAGCGCCGCATTTGCTCCCCGTTTTCGCCAGGGCCGACATCGGTTTTGAGCGCGGTGAAGGCGTCTGGTTGATCGCAACCAATGGCGATCGCTATCTCGATTTCACCTCGGGCGTGGCGGTGAATGCGCTCGGCCATGCCCATCCGGCGCTGGTCAAGGCGCTGCAGGAGCAGGCCACCAAGCTCTGGCACATGTCGAACCTGTTCCAGAGCCCTGATGGCGAGAAGCTCGCTGCGCGCCTCTGCAGCGAGAGCTTTGCCGACTTCGTGTTCTTCTGCAATTCCGGCGCCGAAGCGCTCGAGGGCGTGATCAAGCTGGTCCGCCATCATCACTTCTCCAAGGGGCATCCGGAGCGCTACCGCATCATCACCTTCGAAGGCGCCTTCCACGGCCGCACGCTGGCGACGCTGGCGGCGACCGGATCGGCAAAATACCTCGAAGGCTATGGTCCGCCGATGGAAGGCTTCGACCAGATCCCACATGGCGACATCGAGGCCGTGAAGAAGGCGATCGGCCCGCACACCGCCGGCATCTTGATCGAGCCGATCCAGGGCGAGGGTGGCGTGCGTTCGGCGCCTCCAGGCTTCCTCAAGGCGCTTCGCCAGCTCTGCGACGAGAAGGGTCTGCTGCTTGCGTTCGACGAGGTCCAGACCGGCATGGGCCGCACCGGCGATCTGTTTGCCCACCGCCGCACCGGCGTCACACCCGATGTGATGTCGCTGGCGAAGGCGCTCGGCGGCGGTTTCCCGATCGGCGCGATCCTGGCGACTGCGGATGCGGCCGCCGGCATGGGGCCCGGCTCGCATGGCTCGACCTTCGGCGGCAACCCGCTGGCGATCGCGGCGGCGAACGCCGTGCTCGACGTCATGCTCAAGCCCGGCTTCTTCGACCACGTGCAGAAGATGTCGCTGCTGCTCAAGCAGAAGCTCGCCTCCGTGATCGACCGTCACCCCGATATCGTCAGCGAAATTCGCGGCGAGGGGCTTCTGATCGGTATCAAGGCCGTGGTGCCATCAGGTGACCTGGTCGCAGCCTTGCGCAACGAGAAGCTGCTCACGGTCGGCGCTGGCGACAATGTCGTGCGTTTCCTGCCGCCCTTGATCGTCACCGAAGCAGAAATCGAAGACAGCATCGGGCGGCTCGAACGCGCCTGCACCACGCTGTCGGGCAACAAGCGGGCGGCAAGCTAATGAGCAAGACGCCAAAACACTTCCTCGATATCAACGAGCTGCCGCTGTCGGAGCTCAAGAGCATGCTCGCGGCCTCCTCCGCCATGAAGGCGAAGCAGAAAGCGCATCAGCCGGTGAAGCCGCTCGAAGGCAAGACGCTGGCGATGATCTTCGAGCGCCCATCGACCCGCACGCGCGTCTCGTTCGATGTTGCCATGCGGCAGCTCGGCGGTGAGCCCATCATGCTCACCGGTGCCGAAATGCAGCTCGGCCGCGGCGAGACCATCGCCGACACGGCGCGCGTGCTGTCGCGCTATGTCGACGCCATCATGATCCGCATCCTCAACCACGAGGCGCTGCTGGAGCTCGCGCAGTATGCGACGGTGCCCGTGATCAACGGCCTGACGCGGCGCTCGCATCCGTGCCAGGTCATGGCCGACCTGATGACCTATGAAGAGCATCGCGGCCCGATCGAGGGGCGGACCGTGGCCTGGACCGGCGACGACAACAACGTGCTGGCGTCCTGGGCGCATGCCGCCGAGCGCTTCAAGTTCAAGCTCAACGTCGCAACGCCGCCGGAGCTCGCCCCGAAGAAGGTGATGCGCGACTGGATCAAGGCGACCAATGCGCCGATCGTGCTCGGCACCGATCCCGAAGCCGCCGTGAAGGGCGCCGATTGCGTCGTCACCGACACCTGGGTGTCGATGGGCGACAAGGAAGGCGAGCACCGTCACAACGTGCTCAAGCCCTACCAGGTCAATGCCAAGCTGATGTCGCTGGCCAAGCCCGACGCGTTGTTCATGCACTGCCTGCCCGCCCATCGCGGCGAGGAGGTCACCGACGAGGTGATCGACGGTCCGCAATCGGTCGTGTTCGACGAGGCCGAAAACCGCCTGCACGCGCAGAAGGGCATTCTGGCCTGGTGCTTCGACGCGGTGAAATAATTGGGTGATGGAGCGGTAGCTGCGCCACCCTCCACCGTCATCCCGGACAAGCGGCGCGCCGATCCGGGATCCATAACCACAGGACGTTCTGTGGCGAGGACTCGGAGTTGTCATCTCGCGCGCTGACGTAGTCCTGTGGTTATGGATCCCGGGCTCGCGCTTCGCGCGCCCCGGGACGACACCGAGTTTGTGGTGCGTTCGAGCGATCATCACTGCGTCCCGGATTGCCGGCCGCCCCCTTCCATTCCGCCCCCTCCGACCCCAGATAAAGCGCCATGGTTTCCCAATCCCCTGACATGAAAACCGGGTCTGAAGGCCCGGTTCGCGCGCCATCCGCGGTTCCGATCGATGACGCTGTGCTGCCTTACGAGGTCGACGCGCTCGATGTGCGTGGCCGCCTGGTGCGGCTTGGCCCGGCGCTCGACGAGATCCTGACCAAGCACGATTATCCCGCTGCCGTGGGCAAGCTGCTCGGCGAGGCCATCGTGCTGACGACGCTGCTCGGCTCGGCGCTGAAATTCGAGGGACGCTTCATCCTGCAGGCCCAGACCGACGGCCCGGTGTCGTTCCTGGTGGTGGACTATCAGGCGCCGGATCGCCTGCGCGCCTATGCGCGCTTCGATGCCGCGCGCCTCGGCGGCGCCAGGGATTCGGGCACGCTGCTCGGCAGCGGCCATCTCGCCATGACCATCGACCAGGGGCCCGACATGAGCCGCTACCAGGGCCTGGTCGCGCTCGATGGCGGCAGCCTGGAAGACGCCGCCCACGAATATTTCCTGCGCTCCGAGCAGATCCCGACGCGCGTGCGCCTCGCGGTCGGCGAGGAGTGGCGATCGAGCGACGGTGGCAAGCACCGCTGGCGCGCCGGCGGCATGCTGATGCAATTCCTGCCGAAGGCGCCTGAGCGCGCGCGGCAGGCCGACCTGCATCCCGGCGATGCGCCCGAGGGCCTCGAGGTTCACAGCGTCGCCGAAGACGACGCCTGGGTCGAGGCACGCTCGCTGATCGAGACGGTCGAGGACGTCGAGCTGATCGATCCCGATCTCTCCGGCGAGCGCCTGCTCTATCGCCTCTTCCACGAGCGCGGCGTGCGCGTGTTCAATCCGCTGGTCCTGAAAGCGCAATGCTCCTGCTCGCGCAACGCAGTTGCCTCCATGCTGAAGAGCTTCTCGCCCGACGACCGCAACGCCATGGTCAAGGACGACAAGGTTGTCGTGACCTGCGAGTTCTGCTCGTCGGTGTACGAGTTCACGCCGGATGAAGCGGGCGTCGAGGACGCGTAACGAGCTATCGTAGGGTGGGCAAAGGCGCACTTGCGCCGTGCCCACGATCTCTGGACGATGGCGGAAAGACGTGGGCACGCTTCGCTTTGCCCACCCTACGGCACCTGCGCCCACCCCTAATTCAACACCCGCTTATTATCAGGGCTATCCAGCGAGAACGTCGGCACGTCGATCTCGAAGCGCTCGCCGGTTTCGCTGACCATCAGATAGCGGCCCGTCATGAAGCCGGAGGCGGTGGAGAGTGGCACGCCCGAGGTGTATTCGAAGCGCTCGCCCGGGGCGAGGGTCGGCTGCTCGCCGACGACGCCTTCGCCCTTGACCTCCTGCTGGCGGCCCGAGGCATCGGTGATGATCCAGTGCCGCGTCTTGAGCTGCACGGTCTCGTCGCCCGAATTGGTGATCACGATGGTATAGGACCAGAAATACCGCGAGCGGTCGGCCGAGGACTGTTCCGGAACAAAGTTCGGCTCGACGGTCACTTCGATCTGGCGGGTCACGGCGCGGTACATGGTTGCCATCATAAACGAAAACCCTGCCAGGAACCAAACGCCGCAGCCGGCCCTGGCGACATCCTCCCGCCCGAATTCACGGAGAAGTAGACCCCGATGTGATCCGGCCGCTTTGCGAGGCGGCGATCGGACCGGTACACTCCTGAAACGTCGCGATTTGCGGAAGGGTTTTTGGGCCCCCATGACCATTGCCGATCAAGTCACGGGATCGACGATCGCGGGAACCGCAGGTGCCAAGCCTGCGGAGGCCAAGCCGCGCGTTGCTGCGCCGGCCATCACGCTGCCGGCCATCGGCGAGCGCGAGCTCAGGCTCGATCTGTTCCGCGGCCTCGCGCTGTGGCTGATCTTCATCGACCATCTGCCGCCCAATCTCCTGACCTGGTTCACCATCCGCAATTACGGCTTCAGCGACGCCACCGAGATCTTCATCTTCATTTCCGGCTACACCGCAGCTTTCGTCTACGGCCGCGCGATGCTGGAGAACGGTTTCGTCATCGCCACCGCACGGGTGCTGCGGCGGGTCTGGCAGATCTATGTCGCCCACGTTTTCCTGTTCACGATCTTCCTCGCCGAAATCTCCTACGTCGCGACCAGCTTCGAGAACCCGCTCTATACCGAAGAGATGGGCATCATGGATTTTCTCAAGCAGCCCGATGTCACCATCGTGCAGGCCCTGCTGCTGCGCTTCCGTCCCGTCAACATGGATGTGCTGCCGCTCTATATTGTCCTGATGCTCGCGCTGCCGCTGATCCTGTGGTCGATGAAGTGGCGGCCCGATGTCACGCTCGCGCTCTCGGCGCTGCTTTATGCTGCGACCTGGGAGTTCGACCTCTACTTCTCCGCCTATCCGAACGGCTTCTGGGCATTCAATCCCTTTGCCTGGCAGTTGCTGTTCGTGTTCGGCGCATGGTGCGCGCTCGGAGGTGCGCGACGCATGTCGCGCATTCTGGCCTCGCCCGTGACGATGTGGATCTCGATCGCCTATCTCGTCGCGGCGTTCTACGTGACGCTGACCTGGTACGTCCCGCAGCTCTCGCACTTCATGCCGAAGTGGATCGAGCAGTGGATGTATCCGATCGACAAGACGGACCTCGACGTGCTGCGCTTCACGCACTTCCTGGCGCTGGCCGCGCTCACCGTGCGTTTCCTGCCGCGGGAATGGCCGGGCCTGAAATCGCCGTGGTTGCGGCCGCTGATCGTGTGCGGCCAGCACTCGCTGGAGATCTTCTGTCTCGGCGTCTTCCTGGCCTTTGCCGGCCATTTCATCCTGGCCGAAGTCGCGAGCGGCCCGGCCATGCATGCGCTGATTAGTCTCTCGGGAATTCTGATCATGTGGGCGATGGCCTGGGTGATTTCGTGGTACAAGCGCGTAGCCGACAAGAGCGGTACGAAAATCAAAAACGCCGTCGGCAACGCCGATCTGGCGGGAGGGGGCTGATGAAGGCGAAGGTTCTCCTGAGCCTGATCCTGCTATGCGGGTACCTCACCGCGCCTTCAGCGCGCGCGGAAGACGCTGCGCCTGCCGCGCCCGCGGTCCCTGCAGCCTGCGAATTGCCGCCTTATCTGCTTGCCACCGAGAGCCAGCTCCACAAGGTCGCCGACGCCGTCAAGGCGGGCAAGCCGCTCGAGATCCTGGTGATCGGAAGCCGGTCGACGACGATCCCGTCCTCGGAAAGCAGCTCCTATCCGGCTCGGATGGAGGCGATCCTCAAAGAGAAGCTGCCCCCTGCGGAGGTCGTGCACGTATCCGTAGAAATACAGAGCAAGAAGACCGCGGAGGAAGCCGCCGGAACCTTCGTTAAGCTGATGGAAGCAAAATCACCTACTCTGGTCATCTGGCAGACCGGGACGGTCGATGCTATCCGATCGATCGATCCCGACGATTTTCGCGGTGCCGTGACCGATGGGGTCGCTGCACTGCAAGATGCAGGGGCTGACGTCGTCTTGATGAATTTGCAGTACAGCCCGCGTACCGAATCCATGATCTCGGCGCCGCCCTATCTCGACAATATGCGGGTGGTGGCGCAGGAGCACGATATCCCGCTGTTCGACCGTTTCGCGATCATGCGGCAGTGGAATGATCAAGGACAGTTCGACCTGTTCAGCCCCTCGCGCGGCCCTGAGCTGGCGAAGCAGGTCCATGATTGCATCGGCCGGGCGTTGGCGCAGTTTGTGATCGACGCTGCCCATCTTGGGCCGGCCCAGCAGCAGAATTGAGGTTGAGCGTTAATGAGTTCTCTCCGCCCTTTTGGCCCGTCGACATGGCTGGCTGCGCCCGCAGCAGCGGTGTTGCTGATGCTGACGCCTGCGGCGCAAGTACCCGCTCACGCACAAGCGGCCCAGGCAACACCCGCGCCTCAGCAGGCTGCTACTCCCGAACCGGCCTCACCCTCCCAGACCACCGTCGCTACGACCAGCCAGCCGGCCGCCGAGCAGCGTGGCCTCGCCTCCCGCGCCATCGACACGGTCAAGCAGGTGGCGAAATCCGCCGGCGATATTTTCAGCCGCGTGCCGTGCCTGCCACCGAAGGGCGGCGCGAAGACGATGGGCTCGCTGCCGCATGTCGCGGGTAAGCTCGTCGCGGGCAAGCCTGTCGTGATCGTCGCGTTCGGTTCGTCGTCGACGGCGGGCTATGGTGCGAGCTCGCCCGATTTCAATTATCCAAACCGTCTCGCCGCGCAGCTGCGCCGGCAATATCCGACGGCTGACATCACCGTCGTCAATGCCGGCGTCGGCGGCGAGGATGCGCCCGAGATGATGAAGCGCCTCCAGAAGGAAGTGATCGACGTGCATCCGGATCTCGTGATCTGGCAGGTCGGCACCAACGCCGTGCTGCGCAATCTCGATCCCGGCGACACCGCCAAAATGGTCGAGGACGGCATCACCCGGATCCAGGCGGCGGGCGATGCCGATGTCGTGCTGGTCGACCCGCAATATTCGCCGCGTGTCACCGAGCGTCCAGAAAGCGCGAGCAAGATGGTGAGGCTGCTCGGCAAGGTCGCCGAGCTTCGTCACGTCGGCATCTTCCCGCGCTTCGAGGTGATGCGCGATTGGCACGAGAAGCAGGCGCTTCCGGTCGAGAGCTTCGTGATCGCCGATGGCCTGCACATGAACGATTGGGGCTATGCCTGCTTCGCCCAGCTGCTCGGCGACGACATCATTCACTCGGTCGGCCAGATCAAGCTCGGTGTCAACGTGCCGGCGGACGTGCGGACCTACCGGCCGATGTAGGTGCCGTAGTGCCGTAGGGTGGGCAAAGGCGCGCTTTTTGCGCGCCGTGCCCGCCATCTCTCTCGGTCGCAAAAAATGCGTGGGCTACAATTCAACCTCACGCCTTCTCCAGCGCCGCCGTGAGATCCTCGATCAGATCATCCACATGCTCGAGCCCG
Source organism: uncultured Bradyrhizobium sp. (assembly GCF_936928535.1). Taxonomy (GTDB): domain Bacteria; phylum Pseudomonadota; class Alphaproteobacteria; order Rhizobiales; family Xanthobacteraceae; genus Bradyrhizobium. Next base: position 117,085 of record NZ_CAKZHY010000171.1, read on the forward strand.
GCCGAGAAGCGGATGAATCCCTCGCTGATGCCGAGCGCAGCACGGTCCTCAGGCTTCAGCCGCTGATGCGTCGTCGTCGCCGGATGCGTGACGAGGCTCTTGGCATCGCCGAGATTGTTCGAGATCTTTGCGAGCTTCAGCTCGTTGAGCACGCGGAAAGCCGCCTGCTTGCCGCCCTTGACCTCGAAGCCCACCAGCGTCGAGCCGCCGCGCATCTGCTTCTTCACCAAGGCCGCCTGCGGATGATCCTCGCGGCCGGGATAAACCAGCCGTGAAATCTTGGGATGGCTCGCCAGCACGTCGGCGATACGCGCCGCAGTGTCGGTCTGCGCGCGCACGCGCACGCCCAACGTCTCCAGGCCCTTGAGCAGGACCCAGGCGTTGAACGGCGAGATCGAAGGGCCGGTCTGGCGCATGAAATTGTGGATGTGCTCGGCGATGAAGGCTTCGGAGGACAGGATGATGCCGCCCAGGCACCGGCCCTGGCCGTCGATATGCTTGGTCGCGGAGTAGACCACGACGTCGGCGCCCAGTGCGAGCGGGCTCTGCCAGATCGGCGTCGCGAACACGTTGTCGACGACGAGCCGCGCGCCGCCCTTGTGCGCGATCTCGGCAATGCCGGGAATGTCGAGCACGTCGAGCGTCGGGTTGGTCGGGCTCTCCAGGAAGAACGTCTTGGTGCTTGGCTTCACCGCGCGCTGCCATTCGTCGAGATTGGCTCCGTCGACCAGCGTGGTCTCGATGCCGTAGCGCGGCAACAAATCCTGGATGACGTAGAGACACGAGCCGAACAGCGCGCGCGACGCCACCACGTGATCGCCGGCTTTGAGCGGCGCGAGGATCGCCGTCGTCACCGCAGCCATGCCTGTTGCCGCCGAGCGCGCCGCTTCGGCGCCTTCGAGCTCGATCATGCGGCGCTCGAACATCGCGATCGTCGGGTTCGAATAGCGCGAATAGATGAAGCCGGGGTCCTCGCCCTTGAACCGCGCCTCGCACTCCTCGGCGCTGTTGTAGACATAGCCCTGGGTCAGGAACAGCGCCTCCGACGTCTCGCCATATTGCGAGCGCAGGGTGCCGGAATGGACCAGGCGGGTTTCGGGACGGTAAGAGGCAGGCGACTTCGACATAGGACCCTCCGATATGACCATTGAAGCAAAAACGGTCATAAAAAAACCGGCCTGGATATCTCCACGGGCCGGGATCACAGAGGTCCCCGGCCTGTTTAGCGACTTATTTAACGTGGCTGCAAGCCGGCCGGCTCAAATCACCACGGGATAAGTGATGCTCATATTCCGCAATGCCCTTTCCGTCAAGGCGTCCATCGGATAGCCGTAAAAGGCTCGTATTTCCCGCAAGTCCGGATGTATTTGAGCCCCGATGAGGACCCCCGGTTGACGTTCACGGTTGCCCCCGATGCCAACGGTATCCTGCCCGACCGCATGATCGCGGCGATGGCGGAAGAGGGTCTCATCCTGCCCGCCTATGATTTCGTTGAAAGCCAGATCCAGCCGGCGAGCCTCGATCTGCGCCTCGGCGACATCGCCTATCGCGTGCGTGCGAGCTTCCTGCCGGGTCCCGGCGCCACCGTTGCCGAGCGTATCGACCAGTTGAAGCTGCACGAGTTCAGCCTCGCCGATGGCGCGGTGCTGGAGACCAATTGCGTCTACATCGTGCCGCTGCTGGAGAGCCTGGCGCTCCCGCCGGAGATCGTCGCGGCCGCCAATCCGAAAAGCTCGACCGGCCGGCTCGATGTGTTCACCCGCGTCATCGCCGATGGCACGCGTCGTTTCGACATGATCGGCGCCGGCTATCATGGCCCGCTCTATGCCGAGATCAGCCCGAAGACGTTTCCGGTGCTGGTGCGCGAGGGCTCGCGCCTCAGCCAAGTGCGCTTCCGCACCGGCGATGCCATTCTCAATGCCGACGAACTCGACGCGCTCCATGCCACTGAACGTCTCGTCGATATCGACGATGCCGATCTCACCGGCGGCGTCGCCGTCTCGGTCGATCTCTCCGGCGCGAAGGGCACGGGCTTCGTCGGCTATCGCGCCAAGCGCCACACCGGCGTGGTCGATGTCGATCGTCGCTCCGGTTACGCGGTGGAAGATTTCTGGGAGCCGATCTCGGCGCGTCCCGACGGCAGCCTGATCCTCGATCCCGGCGAGTTCTACATCCTGGCGTCGAAAGAGGCGGTGCAGGTCCCGCCCGATTACGCCGCGGAGATGGTGCCGTTCGATCCGCTGGTCGGCGAATTCCGCGTGCATTACGCCGGATTCTTCGATCCCGGCTTCGGCTATGCCGGTGCGGGCGGGCAAGGCGCGCGCGCCGTTCTGGAGGTGCGCTCGCGCGAAGTGCCGTTCATTCTCGAGCACGGCCAGATCGTTGGCCGTTTGGTCTACGAAAAGATGCTGGCGCGCCCCGACGCCATGTACGGCCAGCGCATCGGCTCCAACTACCAGGCCCAGGGCCTGAAACTATCGAAGCATTTTCGGGTGTAGTGCCAGCTCCACTCTCCGCCGTCATGCCCCGCGAAGGCGGGGCATCCAGTACGCCGCAGCCTGTCGGCTGTTTATCAGCCGTCTCGGAGTACTGGATCGCCCGATCAAGTCGGGCGATGACAGCGAACGTGTGGCAGGATGCATCGCAAATTCCGGGCTACGAGGTCTCGCCATGACCGACCAATCCCAACTCGACGCAAACATCCTCAACGACGTCGCCGACGCATTGATCTATTCGGATCGCAACGGCACGATCACGCGCTGGAATCGCGCATCCACCGCGCTGTTCGGCTTCACCGCCGAGGACGCGCTCGGCCAGAATCTCGATCTGATCATCCCCGAGCATCTGCGCGCCGCGCACTGGAAAGGTTTCGAGGCCGCGCTCGCCAGCGGCGCGATGAAGCTTGCGGGACGGCCGACGCTGACCCGCGCGCTGCACAAGAGCGGACGCAAGCTCTATATCGAAATGACTTTCGCGCTGGTGCGTGACGCCGGCGGCAGCGTGCAGGGATCGGTCGCGATGGCGCGCGATGTCACCGAGCGCGTCGAGCGCGAGCGCGCGGCCAAGGCTTCACAAGACAAGGCATCGCATAATTCGTGATGCGGAATTGACGCGCCGTCGTGCAGGGCGTCCTGCGCGCGCATCATGTTGCCTGTCATCCGGCGCAGTGACACACTCGATCAAAACAGCGATCGGGAGCGAACATGACCGCAACAGCTGACGCCGCGCAAGAAGCGCAATGGAAATGCTGGCGCGCGGTCGCCGGACTCTACCACGCTTACTTCACCGGCCTGATCCTCACCGTGGTCACCCGGCGCGGCACGGCGGATGCCGCCGAATTCGTCTTCCGCGTGTTTCGCCGCCAGCAGCAGGAGCGTTTCCTGCCGGGGCTTAGGAAACTCGGGATCGATCATCTGCCGCCGGCCGTGGCGGCGGCGCAATATCACTACCTCTCCAACTGGATCGGCGGCGTGCATGTCGAATACATGTACGAGAGCGACACCAAGGCCTGGATCCGCTATCCGCCGCCGCGCTGGATCTGGAAAGGCCCGGCGATCTGCGGCGTGCCCGGCGAAGTCAGTCGCGCGATGCTGCGCGGCTGGCACGCCAACAACGGCGTCGCGCTCGGTGATCTCAGGCTCGGCTTCGTCTGCACCAAGCAGAGCGTCGACGGCCAGGACGGCCTCGAGGGCTACTATCATCAATACGATCACCCGCTCGAGCTCGACCAGCGCCTCGTTTACGCGCGGCACCTGGAGGCGCCGTTGTTCGATGCTAAGACCGCGCCGGCATTGCCCGTCGCAAGCTGGCCGAAGCCGCGATTGGAAAAGGCCTATCGCAACTACGCCATGGAATATGTCCGCACCGCCGCGCCGGTGATGGTGCAGCTATTCGGGCCTGAAGATGCGGGCTATCTCCTGCACATCACCGGCAAGCTGATCGGCATGCAGTTTTTCGATGAGATTGCGGAGCCGCTGGCGATGCGCCGCGGCGGTGCGCGCGAGTTCGCGTCCTTCCTCACCGCGCTGTTCGCCGCGCAGGATGACGCGGCTGAGACCACGCAATCCGAAGGCAGCTTCGAAATCCGCCAGCAGAGCTGGAAGCTGATGGACGACGTCGCTGATTACCATCGCACCTGCGCCAAGGTGCTTGAGGGGCTGTTCGAGGGGTTGGCCGCAGGATGCGGCCGCCACATCGGCGTGCAGCTGCGCTCGGCTGCAGCCGGCCGCCCGCCGCTGGTCTGGACCGTCGGTTAATTTCGCTGATCGAAATGCGCTGCCGCAGGGCACGCTTGCACCTGACGCAGGCGGAAACGGCAGCCGCCGTGCTAACAAGTGCCCACCGCGCCTTTCGCGCGAGCAAATTGATTGACACACCTAAGCATTGCCGCGCCGCAAATTGCAGATGTGCCCGGGAGAGGAAATGACTGACGTCGCCGAGATCCCGGTCGATGAGGAAGAGCGCCCGCTGCCGCCGCCCGCGCGGCCCGTGCGGAGCGCGCTGGTGGACGGGCCGATCCTGCGCACGTTGCTTGGGCTCGCCTGGCCGAACGTGGTCGCGCTCTCGGCCGGCACCTGCGTGGTGATCGCGGAGACCTCCTATATCGGACGTCTCGGCGTCGAAGCGCTGGCCGCGATGGCGCTGGTGTTTCCGACAGTGATCCTGACCATGACCATGTCGGGCGGTGCCATGGGTGGCGCAGTGGCCTCCGCCATCGCACGCGCGCTCGGCGCCGGCGATCGCGAACGCGCCGGGACGCTCGCCGCGCATGCACTGCTGATCGGCATCACGTTCGGCCTTGTCTTCATGCTGGGTATGCTGATCTACGGATCTCAGGTGCTCATGATGCTCGGCGGCCGCGGTCAAGTGCTGGCGCATGCGGTTGCCTACACCCAGGTGTTTTTCGGCGGCGCGGTGCTGCCCTGGACGCTCAACACCATGGCCGGCGTGCTGCGCGGCACCGGCAATATGCGGCTGCCCTCGCTTCTCATCCTCAACTCCGCGGTCTGGCAAATCGTGCTCGGTGGCACGCTGGGCCTTGGGCTCGGACCTTTCCCGCAGCTCGGCATGCGCGGCGTCGCCGCCGGCGCGCTGATCGCCTACTCCATGAACATCTGCGTGATGGGCTGGTACCTGTTCTCCGGCCGCGCGCGGGTCGTCCCAAAGCTGCGCGGGCTTCGCATCCAATGGGCGATGTTCTTCGACATCCTCAGGGTCGGTGCCATCGCCTGCTTCTCGCCGCTGCAATCGGTGCTGACGATCTCGATCTTCACTCACATGCTGGCCAGGTTCGGCACCGCGATCCTTGCCGGCTACGGCATCGGTGCGCGGCTCGAATTCCTGCTGACCTCGATCGCATTCTCGTTCGGTATTGCTTCGGTGCCGATGATCGGCATGGCGGTCGGCGCCGGGCGGATCGCCCGCGCGCGGGGCATCGCCTGGACCGCAGGCGCGAGCGCTTTCATTGCCGTCGGCACGCCGGCCTGCCTCATCGCGCTGTTCCCCGACCTGTGGGTCAACATCTTTACGGACAGCGCCCCGGTGCACCAGACCAGCCATCAATATCTGTCGACGGTTGCGCCGTTCTACGCCTTCATCGGCCTCGCCTCGACGATGTATTTCTCGTCGCAAGGCGCAGCCAAGGTGATCGGCCCGGTGCTGGCGCAGACGGCGCGGCTGATCTACATCTCAGCCTGCGGCTGGTGGCTTTCGACGCACGATGCCACCGCGCAAAGCTTCTTCTGGCTCGCCGCGAGCTCGATGGTCGTGCTCGGCGTGCTCTCATGCTCCAGCGTGGTGCTGACGCGCTGGGGTCCGCGCGAGGCGAAACCTGCCGTCCGGCCTGTGCTGTCGGTTGTCGACTAGCGATGTTTGTGGCGACGATGGCCGCCGCCACCGCCCAGATTGGCGAGCCGCATGATCTGCGGGATCATCGCCATCATGTCGCCGCCGCCGGCGCCGCCGAGCATGCCCATGATATCGCTGCCGCCCATGCCGCCCATTCCCATCGGCATGCCGCCGCCCGTCGGCGCGTAGCCGGCGCCGTAATTGGGCGCGCCGAGATTGCCGCCGCCTAAACCGCCCATGCCGCCGCTCATGATGCCACCGAACCCGCCGCCGCCGTTCTCCATCATGCGGCTCATCATCGGGCCCATGGTCTGCATCAGCATGGCGAAGCGGCGCTTGCCCATCTTGGCTTTCATCATCTCCAGCATCGGCGCCATCTGGGTCATCATGTCCCCGCCGCCGGCACCTCCGCCAAGGAACTGCGCTTTGGCCGGCGCGCTCGAAACTGAAAGCAGCAGCAGCACGGCAGCTGCCTGGCAGATCACCTTGTCCGCACCTCTCATGGCATGCTCCTCGCGTGCGTGGCGCCGCCGGGACAGCGAGGCCGTCAGGACGCACGCGGCCATGTTTACGGCCGATGAGGAGATGGCTCTGTGAGAAAGATCACGCTGCAGGAGCGGGGAAAGCCTTGTGCATGGCGATCATTGCGGCCTTGGTCTGCTCCTGCACGTAAGGCGCAAGCTCGTTCGGCAGCATGTCGATGATCCAGACCAGGCGGCAGCTTGCTTCGCCGTCGGCGATCACCTGCACCGAGGCGCTGTAATGCGTCAGCCGCTCATTGTTGATCGCATAAACCAGCCGCTGCCTGTTGTCGTCGCAATCGACCAGCACCTCGCGCGCGACCGCGCCATTGGCGAAGGTGACGATGCGCGCATCGCCATCGAGCGAGCACGCCGTGACGAATCCCGGCACCAGCCGCTGCGGCAGCGCGCCGAAATCGCGCACCGCGTCCCAGACGTCGCGGGCCGGCGCGGGGAGGGAAACGTCATTGTGGATGGAGGCCATGGAATTCCCATTATGTTGGAGTCATTCCGGGGCGCGCGTAGCGCGAACCCGGAATCTCGAGATTCCGGGTCTGGTGCTACGCACCATCCCGGAATGACGGCACATCTGGCGCGTCTCGTCGCAGCTCACGTACAAACCGCCTCGACATTGTTGCCATCGGGATCGATCAGGAACGCCGCGTAATAGGTCGGGCTGTAATCCTTGCGCGGGCCGGCGCCGCCGTTGTCATGGCCGCCGCTCTTCAGGCCCTCGCGGTGAAACGCCTTCACCGCATTATGATCCCCGGCGCGAAACGCGATATGCGCGCCGTCGGCCTTGCGGCCCTTGTTCAGATGCAGCCAGAGCGCCGGCTCGCCCTTCGGACCGAAGCCGGCATAGCCGTCGCCGCTCGAGCACAGCACGTAACCGAGTGGCGCCAATGCCGCGGTGTAGAAGCGCGTGGCGACGTCGAGGTCGGCAACGCGCAGTCCGATATGGTCGTACATGATCATCTCCATTGCAAAGCGCGCCGCTCGCTGGCGCGTGTCGGAGAGGACCCTAGTCAGTTGAGGGTGAGCTGCTCTTGGAGAATCTTGCGCTTCCCCTTCGAGGCCTGCCGGAATTTTGTCGGCGACAGGCCCGCGGCGCGGTGGAAGGTGCGGACGAAGTTGGAGAGGTCGCCGAAGCCGACGTCATAGGCGATGTCGGTGACCGCGATGTCGTCGTCCGCGAGCAGGCGCGCCGCGTGTCGCAGCCGCGAGCGCACCAGATATTGATGCGGGGTGACACCGAGCACGCCCGAGAACAGCCGCAGGAAGTGGAACGGGCTCAGGCCTGCCAGCTGTGCGACCTGTTCGAGATCGATCTCGGCATGCGAATTGTCGTCGATCCACAGCGCGGCTTCCACCGCGCGGCGCCGATCGCGCGCCGTCGGCGAGGCCTTCTTGCGCGGCTTGCCCGAGACGATCTCGACGAAGCGGCCGGCGAGGATCTGGCCGACTTCGTCGAGGCCGAGATCGCTGTTGCCATCTGCCGCCGCCTGCGCGAGTTCGCCCAGCACCATCAGCTCGGGCAACGGCGGCGTCGCGCCGACCTGCCAGGTCTCGCGTCGTCCGCCCAGCGCATCGACCAGATCCTCGCTGAAGAAGAACGACAGGCAGACGTCGCCGCAGACATGCTCATGCGTGCAGGTGTATTCGTCGCCGGGCGCGCCGACCAGCAGCGAGCCCGCCACCAGCTCGAAGAAGCCGGCGCGGCAATGGCAGCCGAAGCTTCCTGAACGGACATAGGCGATGGAATGACCGCTGCGGCACTCGGCAAAGGGCTGATCGCCCGGCCCCGCGTCGCAGCGAAACTCGGAGACCGTCATCGCCTGTGACGTCAGCAGCGTGGTCGCATCCATTCCAGATATTTAGGAAGGCGAGCGCGGCGGGGCAACGGGCAGCAGCACCTCGAACAGCGTCTTGCTGGCGATCGGGTGGGCGCCTTCGAGCGCCAGCAGCCGCCGCTTGGAGATCACTCCGCCATAAGGCGAGATCCGGTCGGCATAGCCGCCGGCTTCCAGCACCCGGTGGCAGGGCACGATGATCATGTAGGGATTTCGCGCAATCGCCTGCGCCACCGAATGCGCGGCACCCGAGGCGCCCAGCGCCTTCGCGATCTCGTGATAGGTGCGGGTTTCCCCGCGGGGGATGGTGCAGGTGTATTCGTAGACCCGCCGGTTGAAAGCCGGTACCTCGCCGGCGTCCAGGCTGACGTCGGAAAAATCGGGATCGCTGCCCTGCAGCAAGCCGACGATGCCCTCGATGGCGAGCTCGGTGTTAACAGGCACCGCCTGCTCGCGCGCTTCAGGATGGACCTGGAAAATCCGGCGGCGGGTGTCGATCTCCCGCGCCTCGGGCAATTGCACGGCCACGACACCGGTGCTGCTCCAGATGATGCCGCAGCGCCCTATCGCCGTGTCGAATATCGTGTAGCCACGCCCCACCATGCACACGCCCCACTCAGTGCACGTTGCTCCCCCGACAGGGTAATCATAACACTGCCACAATTCGGCGCACCTGGAATCTTGCCAGGACGCTAACATCCGTCCGGCCTGACGCGCCAAACCGCTTGGCGGGAGACACCGTCTCGGCTAATCAGGATGGGCGCAGGACACGCGCTTTGCGGGCGTAGTTCAATGGTAGAACGGCAGCTTCCCAAGCTGCATACGAGGGTTCGATTCCCTTCGCCCGCTCCAACTCCCCGGGACAGCAAATGGCCGACAAGGACGACGGCGCGAGCTTGATCGCGATTGCCTGTGATCACGGGGGCTTTGCCCTCAAGGAAGCTCTGAAGGTCGCGTTGCCCGATGTGGCCTGGCTGGACCTCGGCACCGACAGCGCCGCGTCCGTCGACTATCCCGACTTCGCCCACAAGCTGGCCGATGCCATCAGGGACGGCAAGGCGGATCGCGGCATCCTGATCTGCGGATCGGGCATCGGCATTTCCATCGCCGCCAACCGCCATGCCCATATCCGTTGCGCGCTCGTGCACGACGTGACGGGCGCACGGCTGTGCCGCCAGCACAACGATGCGAATGTTCTGGCGCTGGGCGGACGCACGACCGGTGACGTGGTCGCAAAGGAATGCGTCGAAGCCTTCCTGAGCACCGCGTTCGAGGGCGGCCGCCACCAAAAGCGCATCGACAAGCTCGCATCCCGCTAGGACGCACTCCTCGCTGCCAGCCCGCTCTTGCCTCCTCGGGACGGCGCTCGCTTGCGCACAAAGATTCCAATATATTAGCCTCTCGCTCCCGGCACGCGACGCTCCGCCGCTCTAATCTCATCCCGTCCGGCGGATGCGGTCCATGTACCGGGCGATGTTCGGAATGAGGCCAGGACCTCCAAGCATGGACCAGCAAAAACTCGATCGCGCGATCGGTCGCCGCTTGAAGATTCTGAGGACGCAGGCCGGCATGACCTTGAACGAACTCGCCAGCCGCTCCGGTGTCAGCCGGGCCATGATCGGTCGCGTCGAGCGGGCGCAGAGCAGCGCCACGGCGGCGCTGCTGAACAAGCTCTGTGCGGCGCTCGATGTCTCGCTCAGCGACGTCGTCGCGCTCTCGGAAAAGCCGCCGGAGCGGCTGACGCGGCTCGCCGACCAGCCGCAATGGCGCGACCCCGACAGCGGCTATCGCCGGCGCCATGCCTCGCCGGTGGATGCAGCGAGCGGCATCGAGATCATCGTCGTCGACATGCCGGCCGGCGCGCGCGTGCCCTACAGCCCCTGGGGCCGCAACGCCTTCACCCAACAACTCCTGATGCTGGAGGGTGCGGTCTGCGTGCATATCGACGCCAAGACGGTACGCTTGCGCGAAGGCGATTGTCTCGACTTCGACGTGATGCGCGCGGTCACCTTCGAGAACGAAACCAAACAGGATGCCCGCTACGTCATCATCACCAGGCGCGGCACATCTTATGGGAAAATCTGATGCCGCTGATCGTACGGGACGCCACGCTCGAGGATGCCGGGGATATCCTCGCCATCTACAATTTCGCTGCGATCAATACCACGGCGGTGTGGACCGACGGCCCGGCTGATCTCGACTCGCGGCGCGAATGGATCCGCGCGCGGCAGCAGGCCGGCTATCCCGTGCTGGTCGCGATGAAGGGCAGGGATGTCGTCGGCTTCGCTTCGTTCGGCGATTTCCGTCCCTTCCCCGGCTATCGCCACACCGTGGAGAATTCGGTCTATGTCGACGAGCGGCATCATCGCGCAGGCGTCGGCCGCAGCCTGCTGGCTGCGCTGATCGAGCGTGCCACCACGCTGCAGAAGCACGCCATGATCGCCGGGATCGAGGCCCTCAATGCCGGCTCGATCGGACTGCACGCCTCGCTCGGCTTTGTTGAGGTCGCCCGCATGCCGGAGGTCGGCTGCAAGTTCGGCCGCTGGCTCGATCTCGTCTTCATGCAGAAGACGCTCGCAAGCCAAGTAAACCCTTGAGGTGATGTGAGGCCATGACGATGCAGATCCGCACCGGCGATACGTTCGATCCGCGCGTGGTCGCCTTGCTCGACCATCACGTCACGGCGGCGCGGGCGCAGACCGCTCCGGGCAGCGCCCATGCGCTCGATCTTGCCGGGCTTCGGGCCAGCGACGTCGCGTTCTGGACCGGCTGGGACGGCGAGACGCTGGTCGCAACCGGCGCGCTGAAGACGCTCTCTGCCGGCCATGGCGAGGTGAAGTCGATGCACACGCTGCAGACCACGCGCCGGCGCGGCTTTGGTGGCCAGATGCTCCGCCACATCATCACTGAAGCGCGCAAGCGTGAGATGACGCGGCTCAGCCTCGAGACCGGCTCGTGGGACTATTTCAAGCCGGCGCACGCGCTCTACCAGGCCAACGGCTTCGTGCCTTGCGCCCCATTCGAGGGCTATGTCGAGGATTCTAACAGTCTATTCCTGACGCTCGACCTCTGCGCCTAAAGCATATTCGACAGAAGTGGATATCGATCCGAGCGCAAATAAACGCGTCGAAACAAAGAGCTAGGCCAGGCGCCGGCGCAACCGGCGCACGAAAATGCCGTCCTGTCCCTCAAAATGAGTTGCGCACCTCAAAACGCCTCTGCTAGCCTTCAGCCATGGTTGAAGAGACTGCCTCCGCCGCGCTGACGCTGAAGGACATCGCCCGCGAGGCCGGTGTCAGCCTGGCTACGGTCGATCGCGTCTTGCACAATCGTCCCGGCGTGCGGCCGGACACGGTCCGGCGCGTCCAGGAGACCATCGCGCGCAACGCCTTTCAGCCGCATGTGGCCGCGGCCGAGCTCGCCCGCGGCCGTGCCCGCCGATTTGCCTTCGTGATGCCGACCGGGGCCAACCCGTTCATGCTGCAGATCCAGGCCTATCTCGGCGAGATGTCGGCGTGGCTCTCCGCCCGCCGTCTCGCCGTCGAGATGGTCATCACCGACGTGTTCGATCCGTCGGTGCTGGCGGCCTCGCTGGAGGAGCTCGCCGGGAGCGAATATGACGGCGTTGCCGTCGTTGCGCTCGACCATCCGAGCGTGCGCGCCGCCATCAACGATATCGTCGACCGTGGCATTAAGGTCGTGACGCTGGTGTCCGACGTGCCGTCCTCGCGCCGTCACCATTATGTCGGCATCGACAATATCGCCGCGGGCCGTACAGCGGGTGCGCTGGTCGGACGGCTGGTCGGCCAAAGGTCCGGCAAGATCGCCATCATCGCGGGGTCGCAAGGCCTGCGCGACCATGCCGAGCGCATTTTTGGCTTCAATCAGGTGATGGCGTCGGAGTTTTCGCACCTCGACATCCTGCCGCTGCTCGAAGGGCGCGACGAGGACGACCGCTCCCAGCAGCTGATCTCGCGTCTGCTCGGCAAACATCCTGACATCATCGGCCTATATAATGTCGGCGCCGGCACGCAGGGCGTGGCCACGGCCCTGACCGAGGCGGGCCGCGACAAGCAGATCGTATTCATCGCCCACGATCTCACGGCGATGACGCGAAGATTGTTGCTGCAGGGCACGCTGGATGTCGCGATCTCGCAGAATCCGGGGCACGAGGCGCGCGCGGCCGTGCGCGTGCTGCTGTCGCTTGCGCGTAACGAGCCGATCTTGAGTGAACAGGAGAAAATTCGCATCGACATTCTGATGCGGGATAATCTGCCGTAGCCGAAGGGCGCGGTGCGGTGTGTGTTGAGCTAAGTGATTGCGGAAAGCGCGACGTCAGATCGTGCACCGTGGCAGCGTGATCCGGAAGAGCATGTCTTCCGAACCGAGCACGCTCAAAACGAAGTGGGAGGGATGCGTTTGTTTATCGGGTTGGACATCGGCACGTCCGGTGTGAAAGCGGTGCTCGTGAGTGAGGCTGGCGCGGTAGTCGCGACGGCCGCGCGCGAGCTTGCGCTGTCGCATCCGCAGCCGCTGTGGTCCGAGCAGGATCCGGATGCCTGGGTCGAGGCCGCCATCGGCGCCGTCGACGATCTTGCCGCTGCTCATCCGCGCGAAGTTGCCGGCGTGCGCGGCATCGGCTTGTCGGGCCAGATGCATGGCGCGACGCTGCTTGGCGATGATGGACGCCCGCTGCGCCCCGCCATCCTGTGGAACGACGGCCGTTCGCATGCTGAATGCGTCGAGCTCGAGCGCCGCTGCCCCTCGCTGCACGCCATTGCCGGAAATCTGGCGATGCCGGGCTTCACTGCGCCAAAGCTGCTGTGGGTCGCGCGGCACGAGCCGCAAATTTTCGAGCGCGTCGCCAAGGTGCTGCTGCCGAAGGCCTATGTCCGCTACCGCCTGACCGGCGAGATGGTCGAGGACATGTCGGATGCTGCCGGCACGCTTTGGCTCGACGTCGGACAGCGCCGCTGGTCGGCGCTGCTGCTGCAGGCCACCGGGCTCGATCTGCATCACATGCCGCGCCTGGTCGAGGGCAGCGAGGTGAGCGCAACGCTCGCGGGCGAGTTCGCGCAGCGCTGGGGCATGTCGAACAACGTCGTCGTTGCCGGCGGCGCCGGCGATAACGCGGCGAGCGCGATCGGGCTCGGGGCGATTGCGCCTGGCGATGCCTTCCTGTCGCTCGGCACCTCGGGCGTCATCTTCCGCGTTACCGACAAATTTGCGCCGGCGCCGGCCTTCGCCGTGCACGCCTTCTGTCATGCGCTGCCCGGCCTCTGGCATCAGATGGGCGTGATGCTCTCGGCCGCCGCTTCGCTCGCGTGGCTCTCCAGCGTGATGGCGACACCGACGGCGTCGCTGCTGGCGCCGCTCGGCGACACCGTGGCCGGACCCGGCCCGGTGAAGTTTCTGCCTTACCTCGATGGCGAGCGCACCCCGCACAATGATGCCGCAGCGGCCGGCGCCTTCATCGGTTTGCGCGGCGCCACCGGGCGCGACGCAATCGTGCAGGCCGTGCTCGAAGGCGTTGCCTTTGCCGCGCGCGACAATCTTGCCGCGCTCGCCAGCGCCAGCTCGGCCATCTCGGAGGTCGATCTCGTCGGCGGCGGCTCGCGCTCGGCGCTGTGGGCGCAGATCTGCGCCGACGTGCTCGGCATTCCCGTGCATCGCGTCGAGGAAGGCGAGGTCGGCGCCTCGCTCGGCGCTGCCCGGCTCGGCCGGCTCGCCGCCACGGCTGAAGATCCCGCGCAGGTCTGCACGCGTCCGCGGCGCCTCGCGACATTCACACCCAACCCGTCGCGCACTGCGGCCTATGACGAGGCCTATCAGCAGTGGCGCAAGCTCTACCCCGCGCTGAAGGAGTTTTCACTGTGAACGCGTTACCAAAATTCTTCGGCGCAGCCGACCCGGTCGCCTATGGCGGCAAGGACAGCAAAAACCCGCTCGCCTTCCGCTGGTATGACAAGGACCGCGTTGTGCGCGGCAAGCGGCTCGAGGATCATCTGCGTTTTGCAGTCTGCTACTGGCATTCGTTCTGCTGGCCCGGCGGCGACCCCTTCGGTGGCGAGACGTTCCTGCGTCCATGGCATCACGGCTCCGACGCCATGGCGATGGCGCGCGCCAAGGCCGACATCGCCTTCGAGATGTTCCGTCTGCTTGACGTGCCCTTTTTCACGTTCCACGACGTCGATGCCGCGCCGGAAGGCGCGACGCTTGCCGAATCCGTCGCCAACCTCAATGCGATCGGCGATATCTTCGAGAAGAAGATGGCGTCGGCAAAAGTTCGGCTGCTGTGGGGCACCGCGAACCTGTTCACGCATCGTCGCTACATGGCGGGAGCGGCGACCAATCCCGATCCTGATATCTTCACCTATGCCGCCGGCCAGGTCCGCGCTGCGCTGGAGGTGACGCATCGGCTCGGCGGGCAGAACTACGTGCTGTGGGGCGGCCGCGAAGGCTACGAGACCCTGCTCAACACCGATCTCAAGCGCGAGCTCGACCAGCTCGGCCGCTTCGTCTCGCTCGTCGTCGAGCACAAGCACAAGATCGGCTTCAAGGGCCCGCTGCTGATCGAGCCGAAGCCGAAGGAGCCGACCAAGCATCAGTACGATTTCGACGTCGCCACCTGCTACGGCTTCCTGCAGCGCTATGACCTGCTCGAGGACGTCAAGCTCAACATCGAGCAGAACCACGCCATCCTCGCCGGCCATTCCTTCCAGCACGAGGTGGCCCTGGCCCAGGCGCTCGGCGTGTTCGGCTCGCTCGACATCAACAGAGGCGACGATCTGCTCGGCTGGGACACCGACCAGTTCGCCATGAACGTGCCGGAACTGGCACTGGTGTTCCATGATATGATCAAGGGAGGCGGCTTCACGTCAGGCGGTCTCAATTTCGACGCCAAGATCAGGCGTCAATCGATCGACCCTGACGATCTCATCCACGCCCATGTCGGCTCGATGGATGCCTGCGCGCGGGCGCTGCTCGCCGCGGCAGACATGCTCGACACCGAGGCGCTGACCGGGCCGCTCGCCGAGCGCTATGCCGGATGGACCGATGGCGAAGGGCAGGCGATCATGGCGGGCAAGCGATCGCTCGCCGAGCTCTCCGATCGCGCGCTTGTCTCCGGCTTCGATCCGCAACCGCGGTCGGGCCGTCAGGAATATCTCGAATCTCTCGTGAACCGGTACGTCTGAGCGAGGCCGAGCATGACAACCTCTTCCACAAACGGCCAGCCGGTGCTGGAATTGACCGGGATCGGCAAGGAGTTCGGCGCGATCCGCGCGCTGCATGGCGTCGACATGCACGTCCATCCGGGCGAGGTGGTCGGCCTGATGGGCGACAACGGCGCCGGCAAGTCGACACTGGTCAAGATCATCGCCGGGAATTTCCGCCCCACCCATGGCGAGATCCGCTTCGACGGCAATCCCGTCCACTTCAGTCGCCCGATCGATGCCCGCGCTGTCGGGATCGAGGTCGTCTATCAGGACCTCGCGCTCGCCGACAATCTGACGGCCGCGGCGAACGTCTTTCTTGGCCGCGAGCTCAAGCGCAAATTCGGACCGATCGCGCTGCTCGACCACAAGGCGATGGCGTCGCGCGCGCTGGACCTGTTCGGCGAGCTGCGCTCGGAAACCCGGCCGCATGACCTGGTCAAGCAGATGTCCGGCGGCCAGCGCCAGGCGGTGGCGATCGCCCGCACGCGGCTGTCCAACGCCAAGCTCGTGATGATGGACGAGCCGACGGCCGCGATTTCCGTGCGCCAGGTCGAACAGGTGTTGAGCCTGATCCACCGTCTGAAGGAGCAGGGCGTCGCCGTCATGCTGATCTCCCATCGTATGCCCGACGTGTTCGCGGTTTGCGACCGCGTCATCGTCATGCGCCGCGGCGAGAAGCGGGCCGACAAGCCGATCCACGACACATCCCCTGAGGAAGTTACCGCTCTCATCACCGGCGCGAAGGAGGCGGCGTGATGTCCGTACCCATGGAAAACCCGATCTCCTTCACCAATGTCGGCCGCAGCAAATGGTGGCACCGCGGCATCTTTGCCTCGCAGACCGGTTACGTCCTGCTGGCGCTCATCGTGCTGATGATCGTGATGCGTTTTGCCAGTCCCTATTTCTTCACCGAAGGCAATATGCAGAACGTGGCGAAGAACTTTTCCTTCATCGCCATCGCCACGCTCGGGATCACCTTCGTCATCATCACCGGCGGCATAGATCTCTCGGTCGGTTCGATGATGTGTTTTTCCGCCATGATCACATCCATGGTGATGGTGGAGCTGTCGGCGCCGGGGTCGTACTTCGTGCATATGGCCGCCGACGGCAAGACCGTCGTCGCCAACATGCCCGGCTTGATCCTGCTGATCTCGGTGCTTGCGGGGCTGTTCGTCGCGTTCCTCGTCGGGATCATCAACGGCTTCTGCATTGCGATACTCGGGCTTTCGCCCTTCGTCACCACGCTCGGCATGCTCTCGATCGTGCGCGGGCTTGCCTATGTCGTCTCGAACGGCCGTGGCAGCTTTCCGGGCGGACCCGATGCCGATCTTTTCTACGCGCTGACTTCGGGTGACGTGTACGGCCTGCCCGCGCCCTTCATCTACCTCATGATCCTCGCCGTGATCATGGCGGTCGTGCTGCATCACACGAGTTTCGGCCGCCACGTCTTCGCGCTCGGCGGCAACGAGAAGGCTGCGGAATTGACCGGCATCCCGGTCGTACGCGTGAAGATCGAGGTCTATGTGATCTGCGCGCTCGCCGCGGGCCTGCAAGGCATCATCATCTCGGGCTGGCTGGGATCCGCGCCGGCGAACATGGCAACGTCCTACGAGCTCAACGTCATCGCCGCCGCGGTCATCGGCGGCGCCAACCTCGCCGGCGGCCTCGGCGGGCCGCTCGGCGCCATCGTCGGCTGCGTGCTGC
Source organism: uncultured Bradyrhizobium sp. (assembly GCF_936928535.1). Taxonomy (GTDB): domain Bacteria; phylum Pseudomonadota; class Alphaproteobacteria; order Rhizobiales; family Xanthobacteraceae; genus Bradyrhizobium. Next base: position 134,224 of record NZ_CAKZHY010000171.1, read on the forward strand.
TGGAGGTGATCCGCAACGGCCTCGTGCTCGCGCAGGTCAACTCCTACTGGCAGCAGACGCTGGTCGGCGTGATCATCATCCTTGCCGTGCTGGTCGACCGCATCCGCTCGCGCATGACTTAGAGCATGATCCGGAAAAGTGTGAAGCGGTTTTCCGGAAAGATCATGCTCAAACAAAGACCTGGAGCGAAATGATAATCTCATCGCGCTTCAGAGAGTTACTCCGGCAGGATAACGAAAGATCGTCTATCCGCCTGCCGGAGCATCACATCACAAATGGATAGGCATCAAAGTGTGGAGGGAAAGCATGAAGAAGCTTCTGTTGGCCGGCGTGACCATCGCGATGATGGCGACCCCGGCATTTGCCCAGACCTACAAGTTCGCCGTCGTCCCCAAGGCGATGAACAATCCGTTCTTCGACGTGGCGCGCGACGGTTGCTTGAAGCGCGCCAAGGAACTCGGCAACGTCGAGTGCATCTACAAGGGGCCGATCGAGCATGAGCCGGCGACGCAGGCGCAGATCATCCAGGACTTCATCACCCAGAAGGTGGATGGGCTCGCGATCTCGGTTGCCGACGTCGCATCCATGACCAAGTCGATTGAGGCTGCGACTGCGGCCGGCATTCCCGTCATCACCTTCGATGCGGACGCGCCGGGCTCCAAGCGGATCGCCTATATCGGTACCAACAACAAGGACTTCGGCCTCGCGCTCGGCAAGCAATTGCTGCAGCTCCGGCCGGATGGCGGCAAGTACGCCATGGTCTCCGGTGGTCCGGGTGCGAAGAACCTCGCCGAACGCGTCGATGGCGTCCGCGAAGCGCTCAAGGGCTCGAAGTGGGTTGAAGTCCAGGGTTCGCCGACCTTCTGCAACGACGATTCCACGCTTGCTATCCAGCAGATGACGGACCTGCGGACCGCAACGCCGGATCTCGCTGCGATCGTTCCGGTCGGTGGCTGGCCGATGTTCGCGCCCGAGGGCTTCAAGGCCTTCGTCAACAAGAACAAGAAGGAGATCGACAGCGGCAAGCTGACGCTCGTCGTCGCCGATACGCTGAAGATGCAGCTCGAATTGCTGCGCGACGGCTACTCCAACGCGCTCACCGGCCAGCGCCCGTTCGAAATGGGCGAGAAGTCGATGGACACGTTGCTCGCGATCAAGAAGGGCCAGAAGGTTCCGGAAGTGATCTACACCGGCCTCGACCTCGTGACGAAAGATAACGTCGCCAAACTGTTGAAGTAGGAACGTTACCAGCCCAACGTTCCTGCGCCGACCACCCTCTCCCCTTGTGGGAGAGGGTGGCTTCGCGCAGCGAAACCGGGTGAGGGGTTCTCTCCGCGAATTCAGCTTCGTATGATCTGCGCGAAGAGAACCCCCTCATCCGCCTTGCCTTCGGCAAGGCACCTTCTCCACAAGGGGAGAAGGAAAGAGAGCCCGCAAGGTGAACAAGATGAAAAAAACGCGGCTAGCTCATAATCTCGACGTCACTTCAATCGGCCTCGGCTCGGCGCCGCTCGGCGGCCTGTTCTCGCCGGTCAGCGATGCGGACGCGGAAGCGACACTCGCGGCCGGCTGGTCGGCCGGCATCCGCCTCTACGATACCGCGCCGCTCTACGGCTTTGGCCTCGCGGAACAGCGGCTGGGTGCTTTCCTGCGGCAACAGAAGCGCGAGTCCTATGCGATCTCGACCAAGGTCGGCCGCCTGCTGCGCGCGCCTGATGCTACGACGGTCGAGGACGATCATTTCAAGGGCGTGCCCGCGCTGCGGCCGCGATTCGACTTCAGCTATGACGGCGTGATGCGCTCGGTGGAGGAAAGCCTCGACCGCCTCGGGCTCGATCGCGTCGACGTTCTGCTCGTGCATGACCCTGACGATCACTATGACGACGCCGTCAGCGGTGCCTTCCGCGCGCTGATACGGCTGCGCGACGACGGCACGGTCAAGGCCATCGGTTCCGGCATGAACCAGTGCGAGATGCTCACGCGTTTCGCGGAAGCCGTCCCGGTCGATTGCTTCCTGCTCGCCGGCCGCTACACGCTGCTCGACCAGGGCGCGCTGGACGCGCTGTTCCCGATCTGCGCGGCGAAAAACATCGGCATCCTGCTCGGCGGCATCTACAACAGCGGCATTCTGGCCAATCCGCACACGGGCGCGAAGTTCAACTATGAGGACGCCGGCGCGGCGCTGGTGGCGCGTGCGATCGAGCTCGATGCGCTCTGCCGCAAGCACGGCACCGAGCTGAAAGCCGCAGCGCTCCAGTTCTGCATCGCGCATCCGGCCGTGACCGTGGCCGTGATGGGTGCGCGTAATGCGGCGGAAGTCGCCGACAACATTGCGATGTCGGAGCGCGCGGTCCCGCAAGCCTTCTGGCAGGAGCTGCGCGCCAAGAACCTCGTCGACGCGCGGGCGCCGCTGCCGGGCGGGACGTGAGCCATGGCCATCGACGCCCACCAGCATTTCTGGGATCCCGCACGCGCCGACTATCCCTGGATGATGGCACCCGAGCTCGCGCCGATCCGCCGCGCCTTCGGCCCTGCCGATCTTGCGCCGCTGATGAAGGCGAACCGCATCGATGCAAGCATCGTGGTGCAGTGCCGTTCTTCGCTCGCGGAAACCGAGGAATTCCTTGAGGTTGCGCATGCCACGCCCTCCGTCATCGGCGTCGTCGGCTGGGTCGACCTGACGGATAGCGCGCTCGGCGACACCCTCGACCGCCTGCGCACCTTGCCGGGCGGCGCAAAGCTGGTCGGCATCCGCCACCAGGTTCACGACGAGGCTGATCCCGACTGGCTTCTGCGCACCGACGTCCAGCGCGGGCTGGCCGCGCTGTTTGCCCGTGATCTCACCTACGATTTCCTCGTCCGCACCCGCGAGCTGCCCGCCGCGATCGCGACCGCAAAGGCCTTTCCGCAAGCCCGCTTCGTGCTCGATCACGCCGCAAAGCCACCGATCACTGAGGGCGGCAGCGCCGATTGGTCCGAGCGCATCGCGTCGCTCGCTGCTTGCGACAATGTCTGGTGCAAGGTTTCGGGTCTCGCGACGGAAGCGAAGTGGAACGATTGGGACGCCGAGCGGCTGTTTCCGTTCGTCCAGCACGTCGCAAAGTGCTTTGGCGAAGACCGCCTGATCTTCGGCTCCGACTGGCCGGTGTGCCTGCTCGCCGGCAGCTATAGCGAAATTAAGACCGCGCTGGAGGCGTGCCTGGCGAAGCTGGGGCCGCGCGTGCGCGAGAAGGCGTTCGAGGTGAACGCGAAGAAAGCGTATCGGTTGGGTTGATCGCAGTTGAGGTGCGCTCTTCCCTCTCCCACAAGGGGAGAAGGAAGAATGCAACGTCCAGCTCCCTCACGCGCCCGCGGGCACCTGATCCAGAAAGCCCGTGATGCTCTTGATCCGCCCGTCCTTCAGCACGGCAAAGTCGGTCCCCTTGACCGGACTGTCGACCCCGTCAGGGCCGAGACCCCAGGAAAAGCGGAGATGGTCGCCGTAGCCGTTGGGCTCGCCGATCAGGCTGAACTTGAAGTCCGGAAAGCGCTGCTGCACGCCTGATATCAGCGCGTCGATGCCATCGAGGCCGTCGCCTTTCATCAGCGGATCGACATAGCTCGCATCCGCGGTCCAGAACTCGCTGAGCAATGCGTGGCGACGATTTTGTGCGCGCTCGTTCCAGAGATCGATGTAGCGACGGGCGATGGTGACGTGATCGGTCATGGTGCTCTCCTTCGATGGCGCCGTCTTGTTCGGCTGTCCCGACTATCGAAGGTTCACATGCGCCAATCGATTACCTCGGAGATCATGTGGTCGCAAAAAAAGAGCGCGATGAGGGTCTCATCGCGCTCCGGTCGCATGTCGGCTTGCGCGAATTACTTCGCTGCGGTCACCATGATCTCGACGGTGTACTGCGGCGCGGCCAGCTTGGCTTCGACGGTGGCGCGGGCCGGGGTGTTGCCGGGCGAGACCCAGCCGTCCCACACCGCGTTCATTTCCTGGAATGTCTTCATGTCGGTGATGTAGATCGTGGCCGACAGCAGCTTCGACTTGTCGGTGCCCGCCTTGGCGAGGTGACCGTCGATGGTCTTCAGGATGTCCTGGGTCTGCTTGGTCACGCTTTCGCCGGCCGCATTGCTGGCGACGACGCCGGCGAGATAGACGGTGTCGCCGTGCACGACGACCTGGCTCATGCGCGGGCCGGTTTCAAAACGCTGAATGCTCATTTGCGGGATCTCCTTCAGGGAATGGCGGCCCTGTCTAGCGCAGCACCCCAGGCTGTGCCACCCTTGGCACGCATAGCGTTGCCTGGCATGCATGAATGCCCGGCCATGCATGCGCCCGTTCAATGAAACCGGCTGAAGAAAGCCCAAATCGTCTCGGCGCCGTCGATATCGCCGTTCTGCGGCCCGAGCAGGCCGGTCGCAACCCTCGGGAAGCGGGCATCCGGCGCAAACCCGGGCATGCGGTGTCCGCCACCGTTGACACGATAGAGCACGACGTCGTGCCCGTCGGGGCAGCGCGAGGTGATCCGCGTCACCGTGGATCGGTCGTCGGGCGACTTGTCCGGCAGATCGGTCGCATCGGCATCGCCGGCCTCGCAGCCATTGAGCTTGCGCCAGAAAGCCAGCGTCTCCTCCGTCGACCAGAATCCGTCTGTGGCAAAATAGCTCGATCCGCGTCCGCCCTCGTAGGGGATCAGCGGATCCGCCGTGCCGTTCATGATCAGTATCGGCAGCGGTCGCGAGGGATGGCAGGTGACGGCGGTCTCTTCGGTGAGGTTCATGATCACGCTGGCGCCGGCGATAAACAGGTCGGCGCGCGCGCAGACCAGCGTCATCGCCATGGCGCCGCCGTTGGAAATGCCGGCGACATAGACGCGTTTGGCATCGGCCGTGCCGTCGGCCACAAGCTTGTCGACCAGCTTTGCGATGAAGGCGACGTCATCGGTGCCCGGAGGCGGACCGCGCAGCTCGGGTCCGGCCCTGGTCCGCGCATCGGCCCAGGCGTGGTTGAGGCCGTCGGGAAAAGCCACGGCAAAACCCTCGCGCTTGGCGACCTGTGGCCACGCCGTTCGCGTGATCATGTCGGCGCCGCGCTGGGTCTTGCCATGCAGCACGACCACCAGCGGCGCCGGCCGCTTCGCCGGCAATTGCACCGTGTAGGAGCGCATCGTGCCGCCCACGTCGATCGTGTCGGCGGATGCGGCCTGTGCTGCGGCGAGCGCCGCGATCAGCACGCCGATGCGCATCCGCCACCGCATGGTTCAGCCCACCGCTTTCGCTGCCGCCCGGCCGGCATTGCGGCCGGAGAACAGGCAGCCGCCGAGGAAGGTGCCCTCCAGCGAGCGATATCCGTGCACGCCGCCGCCGCCAAAGCCCGCGGCCTCGCCGACCGCATACAATCCGGGAATGACGCTGCCCTCCGCGCCGAACACGCGCGAGTCGAGATCGGTCTCGAAGCCGCCCAGGGTCTTGCGGGTGAGGATGTTGAGCTTGACCGCGATCAGCGGGCCCTTCTCCGGATCGAGAATTCTGTGCGGGGGCGCCGTGCGGATCAGTTTGTCGCCGATATAGCGCCTGGCATTGTGGATGTTCATCACCTGCGCATCCTTGACATAGGGGTTGGCGATCTCGCGGTCGCGCGCCTCGATCTGCATCTTGATCTCGTCGAGCCTCAGCAGGTCGTTGCCGGCGAGCTTGTTCATGGCCGCGACGAGATCCTCGATCTTGTCGCGCACGATGAAGTCGACACCATGGCTCTTGAACGCCTCCACCGGCGCGGGCGCGCCCTTGTTGGTGGCGCGCTTGATCGTCATGCGCCAGCTTTTTCCGGTGAGGTCGGGATTCTGCTCCGAGCCCGACAGCGCAAATTCCTTCTTGATGATGGCCTGCGTCAGGATGAACCAGGAATAATCGTAGCCTGTCGACATGATGTATTTGAGCTGGCCGAGCGTGTCGGAGCCCGGGAACAGCGGTGCCGGCAGCCGCGTGCCTGTTGCGTCGAACCACATCGAGGAGGGGCCCGGCAGGATGCGGATGCCGTGACGCGGCCAGATCGGATTCCAGTTCTGGATGCCCTCGACATAGTGCCACATGCGGTCGCGGTTGATCAGCCGCGCGCCAGATGTCTCGGTGATGCCGATCATGCGGCCGTCGACATGCTCGGGCACGCCTGAAATCATGAACTTCGGGGGATCACCGAGCCGCTTCGGCCAGTTCGCGCGCACCAGATCGTGGTTGCCGCCGATACCGCCCGACGCCACGATCACCGCCTGCGCCTTCAGCGCGAACTCGCCGACCACCTTGCGCGACGAGCTCTTGCCGCGCTCGACATTGTCGGGGGCAAGGATCGCGCCGCTCACGCCATCAACCGTGCCGTTTATTATCGACAGCGCGTCGACGCGGTGGCGAAACTTGAAGATCAGGCGCCCGCTCTTTGCGGCCTCGCGCGCGCGGCGCTCGAACGGCTCGACGATACCGGGGCCGGTGCCCCAGGTGACGTGAAAGCGCGGCACCGAATTGCCGTGGCCCATCGCATCATAGCCGCCGCGCTCGGCCCAGCCGACCACCGGGAAGATGCGATGGCCCATCGCACGCAGCCAGTCGCGCTTCTCGCCGGCGGCGAACGCGACATAGGCCTCGGCCCATTTGCGCGGCCAGAAATCCTCGTCGCGATCGAAGCCGGCGGTGCCGAGCCAGTCCTGCATCGCGAGGTCGAAGGAGTCCTTGATGCCTAGCCGGCGCTGCTCCGGCGAATCAACCAGGAACAATCCGCCGAACGACCAGAACGCCTGGCCGCCGAGCGACTGCTCGCCTTCCTGGTCGACCACGATCACGCGCTTGCCGGCGTCGGCAATCTCGGTCGCGGCGACGAGTCCCGATAGTCCTCCGCCGACGACAATCACGTCGGCCTGCTCGGTCGAATGCCCGGCCATGAGTTCCCCCCTGTAGTTGCCCGGAATTGAAGCCCGTTGCCGTAACTGAGATCAAGGGCGTGTCGCGTAAGACCTCGTTAACTTGTTCCACTTTGGGATTGAGGCAGGCCGGGTGCAGCGCGGACGCAACACTGGATTTGAATTTGTTTTGAGCGAGCCGGCCCGCCTAGACAAAAACACGGTTACGACGGACGCTAGGGGCGCATCACCACCTGACACGCAGATTCGAAAACGACTGGGGCGGGGGCCAATGAAGTTTCTGACGGGGTTGCTTGCGGCGGTTTGCCTGATCGCCTGCATGGGGGCGTCTCACGCGGTGGTTCGGATCGCGGATGACCGCGGTGGCCGGATCGGAACCTACGTCGACAAATACCAGGACCTCCGGCAGTCAGGTGACACTGTCATCATCGATGGTCTCTGCGCCTCTGCCTGCACCATCGTCCTCGGCGCCATCCCGCACGACCGCATCTGCGTCACCTCGCACGCGACGCTCGGCTTCCACGCCGCCTGGGACTTCGGCAGCAACGGCCGCGCCGTCACCAATCCCGAAGCGACCCAGATGCTCTATGCGATGTACCCCTCGCAGGTGAAGCGCTGGATCACGCAGCGGGGCGGCCTCACGCCGCACATGCTGTTCCTCAAGGGCAGGCAGCTCCAGGCGATGTACAAGCCCTGCTACCTCGACGCGCAGGCCTCGGCGCTCAAGCCGCCGGCGAGGTAGGCTGCCGCCTTTCACGCCGACCTCTCCGTATCGTCATGGCCGGGCTTGTCCCGGCCATC
>NZ_CAKZHY010000172.1 GCF_936928535.1 uncultured Bradyrhizobium sp.
GATGAGGTATACCAGCGGGCAGGGGCCTCCATTGCAGCGAGCGCAAGCGACATTTTCGGCAAGTCCGAGATGATCGTGAAGGTGAAGGAGCCGCAGAAGGGTGAATGGGCTCAGCTCCGCGAAGGACAGATCCTGTTCACTTATCTTCATCTTGCGCCGGATCCGGAACAAGCCAAGGGCTTGCTCGCCTCCGGCTGCACTGCGATCGCCTATGAAACGGTCACCGACGCGGCCGGCCACCTCCCCCTGCTCGCGCCGATGAGCGAAGTCGCCGGCCGCCTCGCGATCGAGGCCGCCGGCGCCGCGCTCAAGCGGTCGGCTGGCGGTCGTGGCCTGCTGCTCGGCGGCGTGCCGGGCGTGCAGCCGGCGCGGGTGGTCGTGCTGGGCGGCGGCGTGGTGGGAACGCAGGCGGCGCGGATGGCGGCAGGCCTCGGCGCCGAAGTCACGGTGATCGACCGTTCGATCCCGCGCCTGCGCGAGCTCGATGATCTCTTCACCGGACGTGTGCGCACGCGCGTCTCCACGATCGAGTCCGTCGAGGAGGAAGTGTTCAGCGCCGATGTCGTCATCGGCGCGGTGCTGGTGCCGGGCGCGAGCGCGCCAAAGCTCGTCACGCGCGCGATGCTCAAATCGATGAGGCCGGGCGCGGTGCTGGTCGACGTCGCGATCGACCAGGGCGGCTGTTTCGAGACCTCGCATGCGACGACGCATGCCGAGCCGACCTATGAAGTCGATGGCGTCGTACATTATTGCGTGGCCAACATGCCGGGCGCCGTGCCGGTGACGTCGAGCCAGGCGCTGAACAATGCGACACTGCCGTTCGGCCTGATGCTAGCGAACAAGGGCTTTGCCGCGGTGCTGGAAAACCCTCACTTACGCAACGGGCTGAACGTTCATCGCGGCCGTATCACCAACAAGGCGGTGGCAGAAAGCCTCGGGCTGGAGTTCGCGCCAGTCGGGAGCGGGCTGGCGGCGTAGCCGGACCTACGCCTTCGTGAGCCTGTACTGGCGCATGTCGGGATCGTGCGTCATGCGCCAATAGTCTACGAACCGCCACGGCATTGCCGAGAAGACGCGGCCGCTTGCGTTGCGATAGTAGGTGCTCATGCCCGGATGGGTCCAGATCATTGCCTCGTGTTCGGCATCGACCTTGCGGACGTAATCGTCGAGCACCTCCCGGCGGACATCGATGGCGGCGAAGTCGTTCTCGATCATATCGACGAGACAGGCCGAGATGTAGCGGCTCTGGCATTCCGACTGGAAGATAACGCTGCCACCATGCGCGGGACCAGAGTTCGGGCCGAGCATGCAGAAGAAGTTGGGAAAATCAGGCACGGTGAGGCCGAGGAACGCGGTCGGATTGTCGTGGGCCCAAGCCTCGCGCAAAGCCTTGCCATTGCGGCCGCTGATGTTGAGGCGCGCGGCCATCTCGGTGACCTTGAAGCCTGTGGCGACCACGATGATATCGGCGGGGCGGTGTGTCCCGTCGGCGGTGACGATGCCGGTTTCATCGAAACGATCAATCGCATCGGTGACGAGCTCGACGTTGTCGCGGGTCAACGTCCTGAACCAGTTGTTGTCGAGCAGGATGCGCTTGCCGTAGGGCGGGTAGGTCGGCACGCATTTTGCGATCAGGTCGGGCCGCTCCTTCAACTCTGACAGGATGAAGTCGGTGAGCTCCTGGCGATGCCGGTCGTTGCCTTTGTTGACAGCGCGTTCCGGATGCGGCCAGGCCGGATCCTTGCGCAGGAACGGCAGCAGGCCGTCGCCATAGCGCCAGAACATGTTGAAGCGATACCACTGCACATAGAACGGCAGATGCGCGAGCAGCCAGCGCGCGCCTTCGCTGATCGGATCGGCATAGCCCTTCACCGGCCGTGCCCATTGCGCGCTGCGCTGATAGACCGTGACGGAGGCGACGCGTCCGGCAATCGTCGGCACCAGCTGCATCGACGTCGCGCCGGTACCGATCACGGCGACATTCTTGTCATCAAGCTTGATGTCATCGTGCCACAGCGCCGAGTGCAGGATTGTGCCTTTGAAATTCTCTTCGCCCCTGAAATGCGCGCGTGAGGGATCGTTGAGCTGGCCGATTGCTGAGACCAGCGCAGTGGATTCGAAGGTTTCTTCGCCGCTCGTCGTCTTCAGCGTCGAGATCCAACGCCGCTTGTCTTCATCCCACCGCGAAGCGGTCAGCTCGGTGTTGACGCGCAGATGCTTGCGGATGCCGTATTCGTCGGCAACTTTCAGGAGATAGCCGAGCAGTTCCTCGCGCTGGCAGAAGTAGCGCGTCCAGGCGTTACCCGAGCCGAACGAATACGAATAGGAGTGGTTCGGCGTATCGACGCCGCAGCCGGGATAGCGGTTGATCCACCAGGTGCCGCCGAGCTCGGCGTTCTTTTCGACGATAGTGTAGGGGATGCCGAGATGGCCAAGCGCCACGCCGAGTGCGATGGCGCAGACACCGGCGCCGACGATCAGCACACGCTGCTCGGCAAGTTTCGCGTCGGAGGGACGTTTGGTCCAGCGCGCCTCGCGCGACACGAATCCCATTTCCTCGCGCATCAGCGGCGCATATTCCGGTGCGACGTTCTCGCCGAGGCAGGCCCGCATCATCCTTAAGAGCAGCTCTTCGCCGGGATCATTGATCACCGGCTTCGGTGCGCCCTTGGCAAAGAGCTTGACCACGGCGGCGCGGATCTCCTCCTGGACCTCACGGGGCACGCCGGCCTCGGGATCGGGAATCAGGCGGATGTCGCGTTTGGGCAAATAGGGCGGCTCGAGCCAGCGTTCGTCGCCGGTCATGTGCACCAGCACCATGAGGAGGCCGCGGATATCGGCTTCCGCGATTGCCGAGGCGAGGTCGAGGGGCTTGCGGGGAGATTCGATATTCATTGTCTTCTTCTGATCTCCGGCGATCCGGCAACGGACCTTTCGGGTGAGGGCACGGTAATCAACACGGATGAGGTCGTCCATGAGGCCGGAGCCGGTGGCACTCCGGTGCCCAAATAGGACAAAAGAAGAAAACTATTGCCGCGGGACCATCAGGCGGAAGGAGTTTCCCCTCGGGAGGGCAAAAACGCCAATCGCTTCCATTGCCGTTTGGGCCCGAAACGACGACATTCCTGTCAGGATTTGATGGATTGACGGCCATGGAACGCACTGGATTTGAGCCCTTTGGCGAGCAGCTGGTGTCCGCAACGGACGCGCAGCCGCAGTCGCGTGCCTCTAAGCTGCTGCTGCGGGCTGGCACCGGCGTGTTCTGGGTGCTGGTGGCGGGCATCGTGTTCGCCCGCGCGGCCTTCTTCGAGCCGGGCGTCTATGACACCTTCAGCCACGTGGCGTCGCTGGCCAAGAACCTGTTGTTCTAAGCCCGACCTGCTCTTCCGAGCCTGATTATTCCGGGCTGAGGATAGATTTTGCCTCGGCCCTGATATGTCGAAAACTTATTCCCCAACCGGATCGCCGTGCGTATAAATCATTCTCCTCTGGGAGAGATTTGTGTCGCAGAATCAAGCATCCAGCCCGACCGACGCCAAGCCGACCACGACCGCTAACCGCATCGTCGGGCTGATTCCCGGCATCCTCCTGTGCATCGCCGTCGCCGGAGTCTCGGCCCTGCTGGAGCGGGCCGAACTTGGCGTGTTCGAGCATCCCTATGTCGAGGCGCTGGTGATGGCGATCCTGCTGGGGATGGCCCTGCGCAGCTTCTGGAAGCCGGCGCCTCGCTGGCAGGCCGGTATCGCCTTCAGCGCCAAGCAGCTCCTGGAAGTTGCCGTCATGCTGCTCGGTGCCTCCATCAGCTTTGCCGCCATCGCGGCCTCGGGCATCGCACTGCTGGCCTCGATTGCGGCCGTGGTCGTGATCGCACTCTGCGTTTCTTTCGCCCTCAGCCGCCTGCTTGGCCTGTCAACCCGGCTGTCGATCCTGATCGCTTGCGGCAATTCCATCTGCGGCAATTCCGCGATCGCTGCGGTCGCGCCGATCATCGGCGCCAACAGCGACGAGATCGCGTCCTCGATCTCCTTCACCGCCATCCTCGGCGTGATGATGGTGTTGGGCCTGCCGCTGCTGATTCCGCTGTTACAGCTCACCGCCACGCAATACGGCATCCTTGCGGGGCTAACGGTCTATGCCGTGCCGCAGGTGCTGGCGGCAACGGTTCCGGCGGGGCTGATCTCCACGCAGATCGGCACACTGGTCAAGCTGATGCGTGTCCTGATGCTAGGTCCCGTGGTCGTCGGCCTCTCGCTGGTCGCCTCGCGCTGGCAGGCCGACGCCAAGAAGACCAATGTCAGCTTCTTCCGCCTGGTCCCCTGGTTCATCCTCGGCTTCCTCGCGCTGGCGACGCTGCGCTCCCTCGAGATCGTGCCAGGCACAGTGGTCGCGCCGGTGACGAAGATCACCACATTTCTCACCGTGGTCTCGATGGCGGCGCTGGGCTTGGGTGTCGACGTCCGGGTACTAGCGAATGTCGGGGGACGTGTGACGGCGGCGGTGACGCTGTCGCTGATGCTGCTGCTCGGCATCAGCATCGCACTGGTGCACTGGTTCAAGTGATCAAGGAAGAACTGCCGTAGGATGGGCAAAGGCGCACTTGCGCTGTGTCCACCATTTTCGAACGATCGTGATAATGGTGGGCACGCTTCGCTTTGCCTACCCTACAAGACCGCCATCCCCGCTAGCGGAAGTAGATCAAATCACATCCGCCAGCGAATGCCCGTGCAGCTCGATGTTGAGCCCCTGCATGCCCATGTCGTTGATCTCGCCGCCCATCGCCTTCAGACTCTCCTCGCGGATCAGCGACATCAGCCCGCGGCGCAGCGCCAGGAATTCCGATGACATCATCATCGATTGCTGCCGCGGCCGCTCCAGCGGGATAGGGATTTCTGCCTTGATGGAGCCGGGGCGTGCGGTCATGCAATAGACGCGGTCGGACAGGAAGATCGCTTCATCGATGTCGTGGGTGACGAACAGCACGGAGATCTTCAGCCGCTGCCACATGTTGGTGAGAATCTGCTGCATGATGACGCGCGTCTGCGCGTCGAGCGCCCCGAAGGGCTCATCCAACAGCAACACCTTCGGTCCCGTGGCGAGCGCGCGCACAATGCCGACGCGCTGCTTCATGCCGCCGGACAGCTTTTCCGGATAATGCTTCTCGAAGGCCTCGAGTCCGGCGAGCCCAAGCAGCGTCCGTGCCGCACGCTCGCGCTGCGAGCGCGCCATGCCCCGCATCTTCAGGCCGAACTCGACATTCTCTCGCACCGTCTTCCAAGGAAACAGTGAATATTGCTGGAACACCATGCCGCGCTCGGCGCTGGGGCCGTTCACGCGCTCGCCATCGACGGTGACGATTCCCGTGGTGGGTTTGAGGAAGCCGGCGACCGCATTCAGCAGCGTCGACTTTCCGCAGCCGGAGGGCCCGACGATGGACACGAACTCGCCGGGCTTCACATGGATCTGCGTATCGGTGACGGCCTGAACGGGGCCCTCGATGCTGTCATAGCTGAGGGAAAAATTCCTGACCTCGATATGGCCCTGCGGTGGCCTGGTCTGGATCTCGTTCATTTCAGCCTCCACGGCATCACCAATTGCCCCGCGCCTCTGATCAGCAAGCTCGATCCCAGTCCAAGCACGCCGATCGCGATCATGCCGAGCGCGATGTCGGCATATTGGACCAGCGAATAGGCCTCCCAGGTGAAATAGCCGATGCCGTATTGCCCCGAGATCATCTCGGCCGCGATCAGCGACACCCATGCCACGCCCATGCCGACGGTGAGGCCGGTAAAGATGTGCGGTAGCGACGCCGGAAAATACACCTCGCGGAAGATCGAGCGCTCGCGCGCGCCGAGGCATTGCGCGGCACGCACCAGTACCGGATCGACCAGCGACATGCCGTGCAGCGTGTTGAGGAGGATCGGGAAGAACGCGCCGATGAAGGTGATGAAGACGATGCTTTGCTCGTTGGTCGGCCACAGCATGATTGCCATCGGCACCCAGGCGATGGCGGGGATCGGCCGCAACACCTCAGCGACCGGAAAGACGATCTCATGGACAAGCCTGAAGCGGCCCATGATCAGGCCGAGCGGCACGCCGACGATCGCCGCCAGCGAGAAGCCGATGAAGATGCGCCGGCAGCTCAACACGACGTGGAGCAGGAATTTGGGATCGTGCATCGCCTTGGTGAAGCTCGCATAGACTGCGACCGGCGAGGGCACGTTGGTGAAACGCACGAAGAACACGACGCGGTAGGTCGTGAGCAGGTGCCAGACCAGCAGGAAGGCAAGCAGCGAGATGATGCCGATCGCGATCGCGCGCAACCGGCTTTGGTTCAGCCGGTACCAGCGCAGCGCGAGCGTGCCGATGGAGGGCGGTGTCGCGGACGGAGTGGTGGCGGGCACGGGGCCCGCCTCTGAGATTGCCGTTGTCGCTGACATGCTGTCCTCGGAATGTCTGAGGATGGCCGGACTGCTCACGTCTTGCCTCCGCTGACCGACGCCTTCACCGCATCGTCAAAGCCGAGCACCTTGCCGCTGATCTTGGCGGCATAGGCTTCGGCGTCCTTCTTCAGCAGGAACGGTGCGACATCGCCATTGCCGACCGCGAAGAAGGCCTGGTCGGCGAACAGCTTGATGCCGCGCGTGGTGTCGAAGACATAGGCAACGTTGATCTTTTTGCCCTTGGCCTTGAAGTCGGCGTAGGCGCCGAGCGTGCAAGCCGCAGACGAGAATGGCACGATGCCCGCCTCGTCGACCCAGACCTCGCCGGCCTTGCGCGGATCGGCGATAGGCTTCTTGCAGAAAACGTCTTCGCCGGAGATTTCGTAGTTCTTGGTGCTTACGAGCTGCGCATCATAGTCGAGCTTCATCTCGGCATAGGCCTTGCGGATGTAGCTGTCATCGACCCATTTCTTCGGATCGAACTCCTTCATGCGGCCGAGATTCTGCAGCACCTTCACGTCGGTCGCGGCGGCATCGATCAGCGCCGGCTTGATCGTGGGGTCGGTGGTCATGTTGCCGCCGGGGCCGAGGAAGATGTAGACGACTTCCTTGTTGATGCCGGTCCACTCCTGGATCTTCTCAGCGGCAAGCTTTGGGTCGTCGCGCAGCCACTGGTTGGCGGCGATCAGCGCCTTCATGTAGGCGACGACGACCTCGGGATATTTTTCCGCGAAATCGGTGCGGACCACGATGCCATGCCAGGTCGGCAGATTGGTCTCGACGCCGTCGAAGATCTTTCGCGCAAAACCGCGGAACGGCAAGAGCTCGGCGAAGGGGACGAAGTCGGCATGCGCGTCGATCTTCTTCTCCTGGAGGTTGGTCGAGCCGACCTCCGGGCTTTGGCTGACGAGCTGGAAAAAGTCTGCGGAATAGCCGCGGTCCTGCATCGCCTTCAGCACCATGCCGTGCGCGGCGGAGCCGAAGGGCACGCTGACGAGCTTGCCCTTGAGATCGGCAAGCTCGTAATAGGGCGAGTCCTTATGCACGACGATACCGTTGCCGGAGCCGGACAGGCTGTAGGCGGCGACGCCGATCAGACGGCTCTTGCTTTCGGGATTGCTGTCGAAAGTGAAGCCGTTCACGATCAGCGGATAGTCGCCCATCATGCCGATCTGCAGCTTGTTCGCCATCATCGCATTGGTGACGGGCGGACCGGACGTGAAATTCTGCCACTCCAGCTCGAACTTGATGTTGGCGTATTTGCCATCCTTCGGCAGGTATTTTTCGAGGAGATGGAGCTGCCGGATGACGACGCCGGCGGTCACCGTGTTGGTGGTGGTGTCCTGCGTTCCGATGCCGAGCGTGACGGTTTCCGCCGAGACCGGCTGCGCGGTTAGAAGCGCCAGCGACGTCACCGACATCGCGATCGAGAGCGTGGGAAGATGGCGGACCATTCTCATCCTCATCAGGTTGGATGTGCTGTGGTTGCCATGATTGGGTGAGGGCGTGGACAGGGCAAATCCGGAATGAGTGCGGTAGTCGATTAGTTGCCGGGAAAAGCTGATTGCATACTCCTTGGGCAGTCCTGCACTATAAAGCCGCTTGCCTGTGCATCGGCCCTGGTCGCCGCCTTTTCAGTCGGAGGCCTGGCCGCGCATTTCCTCCAGCACGTCGGTCCGGCAGACCACGATCTGCGAGCGCTTGGTCAGGACGATTCCCTTCTCCTGCATCCGCTTCAGGCTGATCGTGACCCATTGTCTGGTAGCGCCGACCATGTGGGCGATGTCGGCATGGGTGAAGGCTGCCGCAATCACTCGGCCATCGGCGTCCTCGACGCCGTAGAGGTCGACGAGATGCAGAAGCAGATGCGCAAGGCGCTGCGTGATCGAGCGCGTTCCCAGCATCTGCGCCAGCGCCGAATAGCATTTGCCTTTGAAGGTGAGCCCCTCAATCAAACCAATCGCAAGGCTCGGGATCTCTGCGGCGAGGGACCGCAGTTCCTTGCCGGGCAGGTGCACGACGCTGCAATTGCTGGATGCGACGCCGGACCATTGATGCACTGTGCCCTCGAACACCTCAGGTCCGCCGACGAAGTTGCCGACATGCCAATAGGCGAGCGTGATCTCGCGCCCGAGTGGTGAGGTGTAGAACACGCGGATGCGGCCGCTCTCGATCAGCCAGATGCCGTCATGCTTGCCGCCTTGGCTGAACAGCGTCTGGCCGCGATTGAGCACCTTTCGTCGGCCCTGCTTCAGCACCAGATCCCGTTCTCGTGGGCTGAGCTTGTCCATCAGCGGCGGCGGGCCGCCTATCCATTGCTGATTCTCGGTCAGCAGCAGCGAGGAACTACCCGCAGGCCGGACTGCCGGGGGAACAGTCCCGCGCACTGC
Organism: uncultured Bradyrhizobium sp.; assembly: GCF_936928535.1. Taxonomy (GTDB): domain Bacteria; phylum Pseudomonadota; class Alphaproteobacteria; order Rhizobiales; family Xanthobacteraceae; genus Bradyrhizobium. Next base: position 8,831 of record NZ_CAKZHY010000172.1, read on the forward strand.
ACTCGCCGCTTGTAACATTGTCTGCCTCCGGAACGTTTCAAATCGTTCGAAAGAGGAGCAATGTCCGTGCCAGATGGGAGCAAACGGGCGCTTACCGCCCGGCCAGGCTCAGCAAATAGGGTTTTGGGTAAATCCCCCTGTTGTGCCCGTCCGAAAACGAGATGTTCAGCCCATAGCCGAGATCGCCGATCTCGGTAATGGCGATACCCGTAAAACGTGCAGGGAAGCGGTCATCGAAGCGGGCGCGAGTGCAATGGGCGCATTTGCAGGACAGGCGGAGTTTTTCGGCGGGAACGCCGAAAGCATCACCCTCCGCGGTGCGGACGAGGAGCGTCGCAAGATCGGCGCTAGCTTCGTAGTCGGCCACGGTTGGGGCTACCAGGGTCATGGTCATGACGGACCTCCTGATATTCTCTATGTCGGTGTTGGCGCGCGCGGATAGCAACTAATTGCCGGCGCGCGCGTGCTCGCACGGGCTTGTTGCCTGCTGTTCGATCGCCACTCGCGAAATGTGAAACTAATCGACTGGGAATTTCACTTACGAATTGCCGGACTCCGCTCTCTCCGAAACCTTGTGCGCCATCGATGGCCAAGGAGAGACCATGAGCGCATTTCAAAAGGAAACGGTTTTGTCGGTCAGGCACTGGACCGATAGCCTGTTCAGCTTCACCGCGACGCGTGATCCCGGCTTCCGTTTCCAGAACGGTCAGTTCGCGATGATCGGCCTCGAGGTCAACGGCAAGCCGTTGATGCGCGCCTACAGCATGGCCAGCGCCAATCACGAGGAAGCGCTCGAATTCTTCTCGATCAAGGTGAAGGACGGACCGCTGACCTCGCGGCTGCAGAAGATCCGGGAAGGCGACATCATCCTGGTCGGCCGCAAGGCGACGGGTACGCTGATCACCGGCAATCTCATTCCCGGCAAGCGCCTGCTGCTGCTCTCGACCGGCACGGGCCTTGCGCCGTTCGCGAGCCTGATCAAGGACCCTGACGTCTACGAGAACTACGAGACCATCGTGCTCGCCCATGGCTGCCGCCAGGTCTCCGAACTGTCATATGGTGAACATCTCGTCGAAGGTCTGCGCGAGCACGAATTCTTCGGGCCGCTGATCCGCGACAAGCTGGTCTATTACCCGACGGTGACCCGCGAGCCGTTCCGCAATCGCGGTCGCATCACCGACCTGATCGCCTCCAACCAGCTGTTCGACGATATCGGGCAATCCGGCCTCGATATCGAGACGGATCGCATCATGCTGTGCGGGAGCCCTGGCATGCTCGATGAGCTGCACGCGATGTTCTCCGCTCGTGGCTTTGCCGAGGGCAATCACAGCCGGCCCGGCCATTTCGTCATCGAAAAGGCTTTCGTCGAGCGCTGAGGCGCAAATCGCGTCCCGGCGACAACTAATTGCTATCGCCGGGCAGTCACCTGAACAAATCTGATGCAAAGGCGCCGGACACGCGGCGAACCAGGAGCAAGAGATGGCACTAGATCAGATCGTCGACGGACTTTCGGAGGTTTCCTGCGACGTGCTCGTCATCGGCGGCGGCACGGCCGGCCCGATGGCGGCGCTGAAGGCGAAGCTGAAGAACCCGAAGGCGAACGTCGTCCTGCTCGAGAAGGCCAACGTCAAGCGCTCAGGCGCGATCTCGATGGGCATGGATGGGTTGAACAACGCCGTCATTCCCGGCTACGCGACGCCGGAGCAGTACACCAAGGAAATCACCATCGCCAATGACGGCATCGTCGACCAGAAGGCGGTCTATAAATACGCGCAGAACTGCTACAAGATCATCGAAGAGCTCGACAGCTTCGGCATCCGCTTCCTGAAGAACGAGAACGGCGACTACGCCGTCAAGAAGGTGCACCACATCGGCACCTACGTGCTGCCGATGCCGAACGGCGAGACCGTGAAGAAGGCGCTGTACCGCCAGCTCCGCCGCGCTCGCATCCTGATCTCCAACCGCTACATGGCGACGCGGCTGCTGAAATCGTCCGACGGCCGCATCGCCGGCGCGATCTCCGTCAACACCCGCACCGCCGAGATCCTGGTGATCAAGGCCAAGGCCGTGATCCTCTGCATGGGCGCCGCCGGCCGACTTGGTCTGCCGACCTCCGGCTACATGTTCGGCACCTACGAGAACGCCGCCAATTCCGGTGACGGCTATTCCATGGCCTATCACGCCGGCGCGGCGCTCGCGAACCTCGAATGCTACCAGATCAACCCGCTGATCAAGGACTACAACGGTCCGGCCTGCGCCTACGTCGCCGGTCCCTTCGGCGCGTTTACAGCGAACAACGAAGGCTCACGCTTCATCGAATGCGACTACTGGTCCGGCCAGATGATGCTGGAGTTCTACAATGAGCTCCTGTCAGGCAAAGGTCCCGTGTTCCTCCAGCTCAAGCACCTCCATCCGGACACCATCTCGGAGATCGAGTCCACGCTGCACAAGGTCGAGCGGCCGACGCGCGGCCTGTTCCAGCAGGGACGCGGGGTCGATTACCGTAACGACTCGATCGAGATGCACATTTCGGAGATCGGCTTTTGCTCCGGCCACAGCGCCTCCGGCGTGTTCGTTGACGATAATGCCCGCACCACCGTGCCGGGGCTCTACGCCGCCGGCGACATGGCAAGCGTGCCGCACAATTACATGCTCGGCGCCTTCACCAACGGAGCGGTTGCCGGCACCGACGCGATGGAGTTCGCCGACAGCCACGACTTCGCAGAATTCGATGCGGCCGATGTCGCAAAGGAGCGCGATCGCGTGATGGCGCCGACCAGGCGCGAGGACGGCATTCCGCCGAACCAGGTCGAATACAAGACTCGCCGCCTCGTCAACGACTATCTCCAGCCGCCGAAGGTGACGCGCAAATACGAGCTCGGCATGCGCCGCCTCGCCGAGACGCGCCAGGACATGCAGGAGCACATGATTGCGCGCAACGCGCACGAGCTGCTGCGCGCGCTCGAAGTACAGTCGATCATGGACTGTGCGGACATGGCGGTGCACGCCTCGCTCTATCGGGAGGAGAGCCGCTGGGGTCTCTACCACTGGCGCACGGACTTCCCGGAGAAGGACAACGAGAACTGGTTCTGCCACACGCTGCTGAGCAAGCAGAACGGCAAGATGACCAGCGAGAAGCGCGCCGTCGAACCTTACGTCGTTCCGATCGCCGACGACGAGAAGGACCTCTACGACAAGCAGCGCATCCGCGCCACCGCCTGATCCGCCGCAACAGAACAACAGGAGACATCACATGCCTCTCGCGTCCTATCAGACATCGGTTCCGGTGGTCGTCGACGACGCCAAATGCATCGCCGACAAGGGCTGCACCGTCTGCGTCGACGTCTGCCCGCTCGACGTGCTGCGCATCAGCGACATGACCGGCAAGGCCTACATGGCCTATGACGAATGCTGGTACTGCATGCCCTGCGAAGCCGATTGCCCGACCGGTGCCGTCACCGTCAACATTCCGTATCTGTTGAGGTGACAATGTCGAGCCCCTTCGAATCCTACGACGATCTGGAAGACGCCGACGAGCGGCTCCAGGCCGCAGATCCTGCCGAACGCCGCGTTGCCATCATCGCGCTCGGGCATTCCGGCGATCCCGCCGCCGTGGCGCATCTCGCCAACATGGTGGCCGATCCCGACGCCGGCGTGCGTCAGCAGGTGGCGATGGCGCTTGGCGAGTTCGACGGGCCGGAGGCGGCGAGCGCGCTGGTGAAGCTGCTGGTCGATCCGGAAAGGATCGTCGCGGCCGCCGCCGCCGACAGCATGGCAGAGTTCAAGGATCCCGCCTGCGCCGATGTGATCCTGCCGCTCGTCAAGCATGGCCACGCTTTCGTCCGCATAGGCGCGCTGCGTGCGCTCAAGGAATTGCGTCGCAAGGATACGCTCAAGCCGGCACTCGAAGCGCTGCAGGACTCCGATGCTGCCGTACGCGTGCAGGCGATCGGTGTGATCGGATTCCTCAAGCTGGAAGAATCGATTCCTGCATTGACTGCGCTGATCAACGATCCCGATGCGCATGTCCGGCGTGCCGCCGTGAGCGCGCTGGCGTTCTCGCAGATGAAGCCGGCGGCAGAGACGATCACGCGCGCGCTGAGAGACACGGACTGGATGGTGCGCGAGATGGCCGCGGAGACGCTCGGACTCAATGTCAACGGATCCATCGCCGCCGACCAGCTCGTTGGCGCGCTCGGCGACGAATTCTGGCAGGTGCGGTTGAAGGCGATCCGCAGCCTGGGCAGGATGAAGATCGAGCGCGCCGTGCGTCCAATCGGCAATTGCGTCAATCATGACCAGGCGAATTTGCGGAAAGAGGCGGCCGCTGCGCTTGGCGAGATCGCGCATCCCGACGGTGAGGCCTTCTTGGCCGTCATCGCCGACGATGCGGATCCTGATGTCCGCAAGAACGCACGCTGGGCGCTGCAGCAGATCGCGGCCCGCAAGGCGCGCGCAGGCGCATAAGGAGGCGTGGGCAGGGGCATTGCAGCAGGGCATCCTGCCGCTCTGGACTTCCCCTGCCAGACGTTTATTGGTCTTCGCCAATGGGATCGCTGCCTGTGAAAGCGGCCGATCCGAAAAACAGCGAGGACGCCGGCCATGACGAATTTGACGGTTAAAGACCTTCTCCCCGAGGATGGAACGAAGGGAACGCTGGTCGGCCGTGTCTGGCTGCCGCAGGCGAACGGTCCGGCCGTGGTCGCGGTGCGCGCAGACGGCGTCTTCGACGTCACCGCGAAATTCCCGACCGTCAGCGCCCTCTGCGAGGAGGATAATCCGGTCAAGGCGCTCGGCGCGACCAAGGGCGAGCGCATTGGCGATCTCGGAGCCATCGTCGCCAACACGGCGCCTGATGGGCGCGATCCGAAGAAGCCCTGGCTGCTCGCGCCCGTCGACCTCCAGACGCTCAAGGCCGCAGGTGTCACCTTCGCGATCTCGATGCTGGAACGCGTGATCGAGGAGCGCGCCAAGGGCAATCCAGCCTCGGCCGAAGCAATCCGGAAAGAGGTGACGCGGCTGATCGGCGACGATCTCTCGAAGCTCAAGCCGGGCTCCGACCAGGCCATGCACTTGAAACAGGTGCTGATCGATCAGAACGCCTGGAGCCAATATCTCGAGGTCGGCATCGGCCCCGATGCCGAAGTCTTCACCAAGGCGCCGACCATGTCCTCGGTCGGGACCGGCATGGATGCCGGTCTGCATCCGAAGTCGACCTGGAACAATCCCGAGCCGGAGCTGGTGCTGTTCGTCTCCAGCCGCGGCAAGATCGTTGGCGGCGCGCTCGGTAACGACGTGAACCTGCGCGACTTCGAGGGCCGCTCGGCGCTGCTGCTGTCGAAGGCCAAGGACAACAATGCGTCCTGTTCGATCGGTCCGTTGCTGCGCCTGTTCGACGACACGTTTACGCTCGATGATGCACGCAAGCTGGACATCAGCCTGAACGTGACGGGGACGGACGGCTTTGTCCTCGACGGCCATTCATCGATCAGCAAGATCAGCCGTGACCCCACTGATCTCGTCGCGCAAACCATCGGCAAGGTGCATCAATATCCCGATGGTTTCGTGCTGTTCCTCGGCACGATGTTCGCGCCCGTGAAGGATCGCGACGCCCCGGGGCAGGGTTTTACGCACAAGCGCGATGACATCGTCACCATCGCCGCGCCTCAGCTCGGCAAGCTCGTCAACCGCATGCGGACCAGCGACGAGTGCGAGCCGTGGACCTTCGGTATCGGCGCGCTGATGAAGAACCTCGCGCAGCGGAAGTTGATCTAGCCGCCGGCTCTTTCACCTCTCTTCAGTCATGGCCGGGCTTGTCCCGCCCGCGCCGCCGAAGCCGCTTCGGCGAGGTTGCGTCGCGCGCTCAACCAAAAGCAATTTTAGATTGTAGATAAACTAAAAATCTCTCTTCGCGAGCGGTTTCTGCGCATCCACGTCATTCGTCCGAATAGTCAAATAATATGACTATACGGACGCAAGCTTCCGTGAAATAGTCCCTCTCGCCGTCCTGAAGGCCGGCCTGAGGGTGTCATAATACCGTGGACGCCCCTGATAACACTTGGGAGACACACGCCTCATGACCTTCAAAGCCCTCTTTGCGGCCAGCGCCACGGCCGCGTTGTTGCTCGCGCTGCCGGCGAATGCCGCAGAGCTCACCGTCGGCTTCTCGCAGATCGGATCTGAATCCGGCTGGCGCGCGGCCGAGACCTCGGTCTCCAAGCAGGAGGCCACCAAGCGCAAGGTCAATCTCAAGATCGCCGACGCGCAGCAGAAGCAGGAGAACCAGATCAAGGCGATCCGGTCCTTCATCGCGCAGAACGTCGATGCGATCTTCCTCGCCCCCGTCGTCTCGACCGGCTGGGACGCGGTGCTGAAGGAAGCCAAGGAAGCCAAGATTCCGGTCGTGCTGCTCGACCGCGACATCGATCCCTCGGGCAAAGACCTCTATCTCACCGCCGTCACCTCGGACAGCGTCCACGAAGGCGAGGTCGCCGGCGACTGGCTGGCCAAGACTGTCGGGGAAAAGGCCTGCAACATTGTCGAATTGCAGGGCACGGTCGGCGCCAGCGTCGCTGCCAACCGCAAGAAAGGCTTCGACACCGCCATCGCCAAGCACGCCAACCTGAAGATTGTGCGCAGCCAGACCGGTGACTTCACCCGCGCCAAGGGCAAGGAAGTCATGGAGAGCTTCATCAAGGCCGAAGGCGGCGGCAAGAACATCTGCGCGGTCTACGCTCACAACGACGACATGATGGTCGGCGCGATCCAGGCCATGAAGGAAGCCGGCCTCAAGCCGGGCAAGGACATCCTCACGGTCTCGATCGACGCGGTTCCTGACATCTTCAAGGCGATGGTTGCCGGTGAGGCCAATGCCACGGTCGAGCTGACGCCGAACATGGCTGGTCCGGCCTTCGACGCCGTTGCGGCCTTCAAGGAGAAGGGCACCGTTCCGCCGAAGTGGATCCAGACCGAGTCCAGGCTGCTCACGGCCACCGACAATCCGCAGAATGAATACGACAGCAAGAAGGGCCTCGGTTACTGAGGCGGGCTTCTCGCCGGACCACGCCTTGTGGTCCGGCACCCCCTTCGCAATCGTTGCGCGAACGAATAGGCTGGGTATCCGCAGCATAAGCGGGCGCCGGTGGGAGTGACGTCGTTATGGAGAACAGCCTTGATCCTGCTCCGCCCCTCCTGGAGGTGCGCGGGATCAGCAAGAGCTTTGGTGCGGTGCGCGCGTTGCAGGAGGTCGACTTCACGCTTCGCGCCGGCGAGATCCATGCGCTGCTCGGTGAGAACGGCGCCGGCAAATCCACGCTCATCAAGGTCGTCACCGGCGTGTTCCCGCGCGATGCCGGAGTTGTCAGGCTGGGCGGCGACGAGGTCGCGCCGCGTTCGGCCAAGGCGGCGCTCGATGCCGGCATTGCCACCGTCTACCAGGAAGTCAATCTGCTGCCGAACCTGTCGGTGGCACAAAACCTGTTTCTCGACCGCCAGCCGATGCGCTTCGGCATCGTGCGCGAAGGCGAGATGCGCCGCCGTGCCAAAGCGTTGCTGACCGGGTTCGGTCTCGACATCGATGTCGCCGCGCCGCTCGGCAATTATTCAGTCGCCATCCAGCATGTCACCGCGATCGCGCGCGCCGTCGATCTTTCCGCACGCGTGCTGATTCTGGATGAGCCGACCGCGAGCCTCGATCGTCACGAGGTCGAGATCCTCTTCGGCATCATGCGCCAGCTTGCCAAGCGCGGCATCGGCATTGTCTTCGTCAGCCATTTCCTCGATCAGGTCTACGAGATCTCCGATCGGATCACGGTGCTGCGCAACGGACGCCTGGTCGGCGAGCGCGAGACGGCCTCGCTGCAGCGGCTCGAGCTGATCCGGATGATGCTGGGGCGCGAGCTCGCCGAGACCACCAGCGCGCGGGCGGCGGCAAGCGACCGTCCGCCGCGCGAGGTCTGTGCGAGTTTCGAGAATTACGGCAAGGCCGGCTATGTCGCGCCATTCAATCTCGAGCTGCGCCATGGCGAGGTCGTCGGCCTCGCCGGTCTGCTCGGCTCGGGCCGCACCGAGACGGCGCGGCTGGTGTTCGGCGCCGAGCGCTCCGATGACGGACAGGCAAGGGTGGAGGGTGCCCCCGTGCGACTGCAGTCGCCGCGCGACGGCGTACGCCACGGCTTTGGCTATTGCCCGGAGGAGCGCAAGACCGACGGCATCGTCGCCGAACTCACCGTGCGGGAGAACATCGTGCTCGCGCTGCAAGCCAAGCGCGGACTGCATCGGCCGCTGTCGCGCCGCGAGCAGGACGAGATCGCAAAACGCTACGTCAAGATGCTCGACATCCGTCCGCCCGATCCCGAGCGGCCCGTCGGCCTGCTCTCCGGCGGCAATCAGCAAAAGGCGCTGCTGGCGCGCTGGCTCGCGACGTCGCCCCGGCTCCTCGTGCTGGATGAACCTACGCGCGGCATCGACGTCGGCGCCCATGCCGAGATCATCCGACTGATCCGCGAGCTCTGCGACGACGGGCTCGCGCTGCTCGTGATCTCCTCCGAGCTCGACGAGATCGTGACCTATTCCGATCGCGTGATCGTGCTGCGCGATCGCGCTCATGTCGAGGAGCTTGCGGGCGAGACTATCGACGTCACCAATATTCTCGCGGCCATCGCCGCCGACGGCGCAGCGATGCAAGAGGCTCGGGCATGACAATGCTGTTGCCGCGCCGCGGCCTTGCCCAGATCCTTGCGCTGATCGTCATCCTCGCGGCCGACCGCGTGGTGTCGCCGCAATTCTTCGACCTGCGCCTTCAGGACGGCCGCCTGTTCGGCAGCCTGATCGACGTGCTCAATCGCGGTACGCCGGTGGCGTTGCTCTCCCTCGGCATGGTGCTTGTGATCGCAACGCGCGGCATCGATCTATCTGTCGGCGCGGTGATGGCAATCTGCGGCGCGATCGCCGCGAGTCTCGCCGACACTCACAGTCTGCCGGTCGTGCTGGCGGCCGCGCTCGGCGCCGGCCTCGTCTGCGGATTGTGGAATGGTTTCCTTGTCGCCGTGCTCGGCATGCAGCCGATCGTGGCGACGCTGATCCTGATGGTGGCAGGGCGCGGCATTGCCCAGCTCATCACCGAGGGGCGCATCGTGACCTTTACCTCGCCGGACCTGGTCTGGCTCGGCACCGGCGCCATTCTCGGCGTCCCCGTCCCGATTGTGATTGCGCTCGGCATGCTGATCCTCACTGGCGCGGTGGTCCGCGGCTCGGCACTCGGACTGCTGATCGAGGCGACGGGCGGCAATGCACGGGCGAGCGAGCTTGCCGGCGTCGGTACCCGCGCGATGATTTTGGCGGTCTATGTCTGGTGCGGCGTCTGTGCCGCGCTTGCCGGCGTGATCGCCGCGGCCGACATCATGGGGGCAGATGCGAATAATGCCGGCCTCTGGCTCGAGCTCGATGCGATCCTTGCGGTCGTGATCGGCGGCACCTCGCTGTTCGGCGGCCGCTTCAGCCTCGTTCTGGCCGTGTTGGGTGCGCTGATCATCCAGACCATGAACACCGGCATCTTGCTGTCCGGCTATCCGCCGGAATTCAATTTGCTGGTCAAGGCCGTGGTGGTGCTCGCGGTGCTGCTGCTGCAATCGCCAAAACTGTCCGGCTTTGCCGGCATCATGGCGCGGCTGCGGAGGGCGAAACCATGAAAGGCCTACCGCCCGTCCTGATCACGGCCATCGTGCTCGTCGTGGGCTTCGCGCTCTGCGCGGTGCAGTTTCCCAACATTGCCTCCACCCGCGTCGTCGGCAATCTCCTCACCGACAATGCCTTCCTCGGCATAGTCGCGACCGGGATGACCTTCGTCATTATCTCAGGCGGGATCGATCTCTCGGTCGGCTCCGTGATCGGCTTCACCACTGTGTTCGTTGCGCTGGCGATCGAACGCTGGGGCATGCCGCCGCTGGTCGCCTTCGTCGCCATCCTCGTGCTCTCGGCGGCCTTCGGTGCGGCGATGGGCGCGGTCATCCACGTTTTCGACCTGCCGCCCTTCATCGTGACGCTGGCCGGCATGTTCCTGGCACGCGGTGCGAGCTTCCTGCTCTCGACGGAATCGGTGCCGATCACCGCACCTGTTTATTCGACGGTGTCCGACTTTGCGTTGCGGATGCCCGGGGGCGGGCGGCTGAGCGCGATTGCGATCATCATGCTCGTGATTTTGATCGGCGGCATCCTGTTGCTGCGTCTCACCCGGTTCGGTGCCAATGTCTATGCACTCGGGGGCGGCCGGGCGACCGCGAGCCTGATGGGCGTTGCGGTCGGCAGGATGACGATCAAGATCTACATGCTATCGAGCCTGCTCGCAGGGACTGCCGGCATCGTATTCTCGTTCTACACCAGCGCCGGCTATTCGCTTTCCGCTGTCGGTGTCGAGCTCGACAGCATCGCTGCCGTGGTAATCGGCGGCACGCTGCTCACGGGCGGTCAGGGCTCGGTGATCGGCACGTTCCTCGGTGTGCTGATCCAGGGCATGATCCAGACCTACATCAATTTCGACGGCACGCTGTCGAGCTGGTGGACCAAGATCGCGACCGGCATTCTGCTGTTCGCCTTCATCGCACTTCAACAGGGCTTGGTCGCGCTGGCGCGCCGGCCGGCGGCAAAGCGCGCGGGAGCAATCTCATGACCTCGCGCATCGTCGTCATCCCGACGCGACGGGCCCATTCCAACCACGCGGAAGTATCCCGCTCGATCGGCGTCGACATCATCGCCGGACGGTATGCCGAAGGGGTGCGGCTTCCGGGCGATGCCGAGCTGACGGCGATGTTCGGCGTGTCGCGGCCGGTGTTGCGCGAGAGCGTGAAGACGCTGGTCGCCAAGGGGCTGCTCACCACCAAGGCACGGGTTGGCACCGTCGTGCGCGGGCGCGCCGCCTGGAACATGTTCGATGCCGATGTGCTCGCTTGGCATCTCGACGCCGGCATCGACAGGCGCTTTCTCAACGATCTCGCCGAGATACGTCTTGCGGTCGAGCCGCGCGCGGCGGCGCTCGCGGCCAGGCGCCGTTCGGAGGAGGACATCGCCGAGCTTCAGCGCAGCATGGACCGCATGCGGCAGGAGACCTCCGAATCCGTTGGCTTCGCCGAAGCCGACCTGGCTTTGCACCTTGCGGTGGCGCGCGCGTCCGGCAATCCGTTCATGCGCTCCATCGGTCACGTGATCGAGGCTGCCTTGCGTACGGCCTTCATGCTCAGTGCGCCTGCCGGGTCGGAAGATCGCGAAATTGCCCTGCTCTGGCACCAGAAGATCGCGGATTCGATCGCAGCCGGTGATGCAGACGCGGCGGCGGAAGCCATGGCCTTCGTCATTCATAACGGCATGCGCCGGCATAAGGGGATGGCGGCCGAGACGGCGCCGGCGGCGCCCGCAGAATCTGGAGAACATCCGTGACAGCTCTTCGTATTGCCATCGTCGGCTTCGGCAAGATCGCGCGCGACCAGCATGTCGGCGCGATCGCCGCGACGCAGGGCGCCGTGCTTGCCGCCGTCGCCAGTCGTAATGCGTCGCTGCCGGGCCTGCCGCATTTTGCGACGATCGAGGAACTTCTGGAGAAAGGCCCGGAGATCGATGCAGTGTCGCTCTGCACACCGCCGCAGGTGCGCCGCGCCCAGGCGGCCGCTGCGCTCGCCGCCGGCAAGCATGTCATGCTGGAGAAGCCGCCCGGCATCGGCGTTGCCGAACTCGATCCGTTGATCGCAATGGCGGCCGACGCAAAGCGGACCCTGTTTGCGACCTGGCATTCGCGTCACGCCCCGGCGGTCGAGCCGGCCCGCGAATGGCTGGCGAGGTGCCGGATCAAGTCCGTTCGCATCATCTGGAAGGAAGACGTTCGCGTCTGGCATCCCGGCCAGACCTGGATCTGGGAGCCAGGCGGGCTCGGCGTGTTCGATCCCGGCATCAACGCGCTCTCGATCCTGACCCGCATCCTGCCAAAGCCGGTGTTCGTCACCGCGGCCGAGCTTGCCTTTCCGGCCAATTGCCAGTCGCCGATTGCCGCCAACCTGACGCTGACTGACATCAGCGGCCTGCCTATCACGGCCGAGTTCGACTTTCGTCAGACCGGACCGCAGAGCTGGGATATCGTCGCCGAAACCGATCAGGGCGAGATGACCTTGTCCCGTGGTGGAAGGATCATGGCGGTCGACGGCAAGGTTGTTGCCGACGCGCCCGATGAGGAATATCGAGAACTCTACCGTCACTTCGTCAAGCTCGCGGCATCAGGCGCGAGCGATGTCGATCTGGCACCGCTTCGCCTCGTCGCCGACTCTTTCCTGCTCGGCAAGCGTAGTATCGTCGAACCGTTTGTGGACTAGACATGGCTGCTGCGAAAATAGCCAAGGACGTGTTTGGAACACTGCCGGATGGACGCAGTGTCGAGCGTATCGTGCTGCGCGGGGAGGGCGGGTTTGAGGTCCGCATCATCACCCATGGCGCCGTGATCCAGGCGCTGTTCGCGCCGGATGCCAGAGGCGGCACCGACGACGTCGTGCTCGGCCATGACAGCTTTGCCGGCTATCTCGCCGAACGGAAGTTCTTCGGCGCCACCGTCGGCCGCTACGCCAACCGCATCGCCAACGGCCGGTTTTCGCTGGACGGCGAGACCTTCCAGCTTGCCGTCAACAACGGCCCCAACGCGCTGCATGGCGGCCTCGACGGGTTCGACCGCAAGCTCTGGGGCATTGCCGAGATCGACGACGGCGCCAGCCCTGCGGTCACGCTGACCTATACGAGCCCGCATGGCGAGGAGAATTACCCCGGCAAGCTCGATGTGCGCCTGACCTATCGCGTCACAGGCCCGACCGAACTGTCGCTGACCATGGAGGCACGGACCGACCGGTCGACCATCGTGAACCTCACGAACCACAGCTTCTTCAATCTGGAAGGTGCGACTTCGGGCGCGTCCACCCTCGATCACAGGCTGACGGTCAAGGCCGACCACTTCCTCGCTATCGACCCCTCCGCCATTCCGCTGCCGGGGCCGCCGCGCAGCGTATCCGACACGCCGTTCGACTTCCGCGAGGCTCACGCCGTCGGCGCGCGTATCCGCGAGGGCGATCTGCAATTGCGCAACGGCAGGGGCTACGACCACACCTATTGCCTCGCGCGCGACGGCAAGCTCGCGCTTGCGGCCCGGCTGGAAGCCCCGCTTTCGGGACGGATCATGGAGCTGTTCACCAACCAGCCCGGCCTGCAAGTCTATTCCGGCAACTATCTCGACGGCACGATCTCGGGCAAGGGCGGCAAGCTGATCCGGCAATCGGACGCGTTGTGTCTGGAACCGCATATGTGGCCCGACTCGCCGAACCGGCCGGATTTTCCGAGCCCGCGCCTCGATCCCGGCGGCGTCTATAGACATCACACCGTTTATCGCTTCGCAGCGAGAGCGCCATGATGGAAGAGGTGCCGACGACCGTTCTCTCCACGGAGCACTGTCATCTCGGTGAAGGCCCGACCTATGACGTGGCCACCGACACCGCATGGTGGTTCGACATTCGCGAGGGGAAGCTCTTCGAGGCGCATCTCGGCAGCGGCGCGATCCGAATCCATGCACTGGGCCGGATGGCGAGTGCGCTCGGGCGGATCGATGCCGAGCGTCAGCTCGTTGTCGCGGAGGATGGCTGCTACATCCGCACACGCGCCGACGGCGCAATGACATTGTTCTGCCCGCTCGAGGCGGACAATCCCGCGACACGCTCCAATGATTGCCGGGTGCATCAATCCGGCACGTTCTGGATCGGGACGATGGGACGCAAGGCCGAGCGAGGTCTGGGAGCGATCTACGCACTCCACCGCGGCAAGATATCGACGCTGTTTCCGGGCATCAGCATCCCGAACTCGATCTGTTTCTCGCCGGACGGCGCTACGGGATACTTCACGGACACCGCGCGGGGCGTGCTCTATGCTGTGCCGCTCAATCCCGACACGGGCCTGCCGCGTGGCGAGCCGGAAGTGCTGCTGCGCCACACCGGTGTCGGCGGGCTCGACGGCTCGGTGTGCGATGCCGACGGGCAGATCTGGAACGCCTGCTGGGGCGCCAGCCGGGTCGATGTCTATTCTCCGCAAGGCGAGCGCCTGCGCTCGCTGCATGTGCCGGCCAAGCAGGCGAGTTGCCCTGCTTTCGTCGGTCCTGATCTATCGCGCCTGCTCGTCACTTCGGCCTGGCAGGACATGGATGCAGAGGCGCGCGCCGGCGACCCACAGGCCGGCTGCACTTTTGTGTTACAAGCCTCCGTGCGCGGTCGCGCGGAGCCCGACGTCAAGCTCGCATAGGAGACCCGAAACCGACCTTTACCGATGTACTGGACGACACTAACAAACAGTCTGACACCCAAAGGGAGTGAAGTATGTTGAAGTTGAAGACGACATTTCTGGCGATGGCGCTGGCCGGCGCCGCAACTCTGGCCTCAGGCCTCACCGCCTCCGCGCAGGACAAGGCGACCGTCGGCATCGCCATGCCGACGAAATCCTCCGCGCGCTGGATCGCAGACGGCGACAACATGGTGAAGGTGCTGAAGGAGCGCGGCTACAACACCGACCTGCAATACGCCGAGGACGACATTCCGAACCAGCTCTCGCAGGTCGAGAACATGGTGACCAAGGGCGCCAAGGCGCTGGTGATCGCCGCCATCGACGGCACCACGCTCTCGGACGTGCTCAAGCAGGCCAAGGCCAAGGGCATTACGGTCATCGCCTATGACCGCCTGATCCGCGGTACGCCGAACGTCGATTACTACGCGACCTTCGACAACTTCCAAGTCGGCGTGCTCCAGGCGGAATCGATCGTGAAGGGCCTCGGCCTGAAGGACGGCAAGACAGGTCCGTTCAACATCGAACTGTTCGGCGGCTCGCCCGACGACAACAACGCCTTCTTCTTCTACAACGGCGCGATGTCGGTGCTTCAGCCCCTCATCGACAGCAAGAAGCTCGTCGTCCAGTCCGGCCAGATGGGCATGGACAAGGTCGCAACGTTGCGCTGGGACGGCGCCACGGCGCAGGCCCGCATGGACAACCTGCTCAGCGCCTACTACGGCAACAAGAAGGTGAACGCCGTGCTGTCGCCCTATGACGGCCTCTCGATCGGCATCATCTCATCGCTGAAGGGCGTCGGCTACGGCAGCGCCGACCAGCCGATGCCGATCATCTCGGGCCAGGACGCCGAGGTTCCCTCGATCAAGGCGATGCTGCGCGGCGATCAGTATTCGACCATCTTCAAGGACACCCGCGACCTCGCCAAGGTGACCGCCGACATGGTTGACTCCGCGCTCGCCGGCAAGCAGGTCACGGTGAACGACACCAAGACCTACGAGAACGGCGCCAAGACCGTGCCGTCCTATCTGCTGAAGCCGGTCGTGGTGTATAAGGACAATTGGGAGAAGACCCTGATTGACAGCGGCTACTACAAGAAGTCGCAGTTCCAGTAAGACACTCGAGTTTCCCTCTCCCCGTTCGCGGGGAGAGGGACCTAACGAATGGGACGCAACGCGATGACCGCAATGCTTGAGATGCGCAACGTCAGCAAGAGCTTTGCCGGTGTGCAGGCGCTGCGCGACGTCAATTTCTCGGTCGAGGCCGGGCAGATCCACGCCCTCGTCGGCGAGAATGGCGCCGGCAAATCGACCCTGATGAAGGTGCTGAGCGGGGTGTACCCGGCGGGCAGCTACGAAGGCACCATTGTCTTCGAGGGCGAGGAGCGCCGGTTCCGTGACATCAACGATTCCGAGGCGCTCGGCATCATCATCATCCATCAGGAATTGGCGCTGATTCCGCTGATGTCGATCGCGGAGAATATTTTTCTCTCGCATCCACCGTCGAAATTCGGCGTGATCGATCGCGATGAGGTGTACCGGCGCACGCGCGAGCTGCTCGCCCAGGTCGGCCTGAAGGAATCGCCTGACACCCTGATCACCGATCTCGGCGTCGGCAAGCAGCAGCTGGTCGAGATTGCCAAGGCGCTGTCCAAGCGCGTCAGGATGCTGATCCTGGACGAGCCGACCGCGAGCCTGAACGAGGCCGATAGCGCCGCACTGCTCGAACGCCTGATGAAGTTCCGCGAGCAGGGCATTGGCTCAATCCTGATCTCGCACAAGCTCAATGAGGTCGCCCGCGTCGCCGACCACATCACCGTGCTGCGCGACGGACGTACCGTCGACAGTATCGACTGTCGCGCAGAGCCGATTCAGGAAGACCGCATCATCCGGAGCATGGTCAACCGTGATCTCGCCCATCGTTTTCCCGAGCGCAACGCGAAGATCGGCGAGCCCGTGCTCGAGGTCTCGAACTGGTCGGTCTATCACCCCATTCATCCCGACCGGCAGGTGATCAAGAACGTCAATTTCGGCGTCAAGCGCGGTGAGGTCGTCGGCATCGCCGGGCTGATGGGGGCCGGCCGGACCGAGTTCGCCATGAGCCTGTTCGGCCGCTCCTGGGGTACCAATATCAGCGGCCGCATTGCCCTCGAGGGCCATGAGATCGTGCTGCCGAGCGTCGCCGCCGCGATCGACGCCGGCCTTGCCTATGTCACCGAGGACCGCAAGCAGCTTGGCCTGATCCTGGCCGACGACGTCCGCAAGAACATTACATTGGCAAGCCTTGACCAGGTCGCGCCGGGGCGGGTGATCGACGACATCGCCGAGCTGAAGGTCGCCAGCGACTACCGCAACCGGATGCGGATCCGTTGCTCCGACGTCTACCAGGAGACCGGCCAGCTTTCCGGCGGGAATCAGCAGAAAGTCGTATTGTCGAAATGGCTCATGACTGACCCCAAGGTCCTGATCCTGGACGAGCCGACAAGGGGCATCGACGTCGGTGCCAAATACGAGATTTACTGTATTATTAACGAACTGGCGGAGGCCGGCCGCGGCGTCGTGGTAATCTCCTCGGAAATGCCCGAGCTGCTCGGCATCTGCGACCGCATCTGCGTCATGAACGACGGCGCCTTCGTCGGTGAGTTCCCGGGCGCCGAGGCGACACAAGAAAACATCATGCGCGCTATCATGCGCAACGAACGAAGCAACGGAAACGGCGCGGCCAAGGTCGCGGAGATGGGAGGATTGCAGCCATGACCGACAAGACGGTGTCGCTGCCCGAGGAGCGCCGGCACGGCAGCTTCATCAAGAACAATTTGCGGAACTACGGCATGCTGATGTCGCTGGTCGCGATCATGCTGTTCTTCCAGGTCATGACCAGCGGCACGCTGCTGCAGCCGCTCAACCTGACCAACCTCGTGCTGCAGAACAGCTACATCGTCATCATGGCGCTGGGCATGCTGCTGGTGATCGTCACCGGGCACATCGACTTGTCGGTCGGTTCGGTCGCGGGCTTCGTCGGTGCGGTCGCCGCGCTTCTGATGGTGACCTACAAGGTCGACTACACGCTGGCCTTCCTTGTCTGTCTTGTTGTCGGCGCGGCGATCGGTGCGGCGCAGGGCTATTGGGTCGCCTATTTCAAGATCCCGTCCTTCATTGTGACCCTGGCGGGCATGCTGGTGTTCAAGGGCCTTGCGCTTGCCGTGCTGCAGGGCCAGTCGCTCGGGCCGTTCCCGTCGACCTTCCAGAAGCTGTCGTCAGGTTTCATTCCGGAATTACTGCCTGAAGCGGGTACGCTGCATCCGACATCGATGCTGATCGGCGCGTTGCTGGCGCTGGGGTTGGTCTACGCCAGCGCCAAGAGCCGCGCGCGCGAGGTGTCGCATGGCATCGAGGTTGAACCCTACGCATTCTTCCTCGGCAAGAGCGTCGTGCTTGCCTGCGCCGTGTTGTACTTCACCTACCTGATCGCGACCTATCGCGGCCTGCCCAACGTGCTTGTGATCATGAGCGTCCTGATCGCACTCTATGGCTTCGTCACCCGCCGCACCGTGATTGGCCGCCAGATCTATGCCGTCGGCGGCAACGCCAAGGCGGCAGGCCTGTCGGGCATCAAGACCGAGCGGCTGACTTTCTTTACCTTCGTCAATATGGGCGTGCTCGCCGCGCTTGCCGGTCTCGTGTTCGCGGCGCGCCTCAATACTGCGACCCCGAAAGCCGGCCTCGGCTTCGAGCTCGACGTGATCGCCGCTTGCTTCATTGGCGGCGCTTCGGCCTATGGCGGCGTCGGCCGCGTCGGCGGTGCCGTGGTTGGCGCCATGATCATGGGCGTGATGAACAACGGCATGTCCATCCTCGGCATCGGCATCGATTACCAGCAGGTTATCAAGGGCCTGGTGCTGCTCGGAGCCGTCTGCATCGACGTCTATAACCAGCGTCGATAGGAAATAAATCACCCGCGGAGGGCGGCTCGGCCGCCGCCTTCCTGCGGCACGATTTTCTTCAATTGCGATCACGGCATTGGCATCGGCTCACGACCGAGGCCGATGCCTCGCCTTGACCATGATTTGCGCTATAGTTCCAGAGGTGCCGGACAGCGCACGGGCAGGGCAGCACCAGTGGCGGCTCATATCCACGAGATGACCGACGACGAGTATGAGGTGCGACTTCGCATCCTCGTACGCATCGTTTCCGTCTGCACTCTGGGCCTCATGTCCTTTCGCAGCGGGATTGCTGATCGGCGCCTTTGTTCTGTTCTAAGTGGGCAAAAGGCGCGCATCGCTTCGTGCGCAACATCTTTGCATGATCGAGAGAGACGGCGGGCACGGTCTGCTTTGCCTACCCCACGGCAGCGCTACTGCGTCGTGAACAGCACTGTCGCGATGGCAACCGAGAGGCTTACGGCCGAGATCGTGGCCACGGTCGAGAGCACGCCCATCTTCCTCAGCGCGATCGCGAAGATGATGATGATCGGGGTCGCGGTCATCAGCCCTAATTGTGCTTCGCTCATTCTTGCTCGCCACTCCGTGGAACGCTGAAGTATTCGCTACTGCGCTCCGGCGTCTCCCAGTTTGTCCTGCGACAAATTCCGAGCTGGATCGGTAAGCTAAGCCTTGCCGGTGTCCTGATCCGGAACAGCAGATGTCGGCGGCGGAGTGCGAACAACCGGGAAGCGGCTGGGGAATCCTCGAAGATCTCCCCGGCGATCCCATGATCTGGGTGCTGATTTTCAGTGAGCTTGCTGCCTTCGGCCTGTTTCTCGGCGCCTTCGTGGTCGCGCGCGCGATTCATCCGGCAATATTCGCGGCGGGGCAGCCGGCGCTCAACTCGAAACTCGCCGGCCTCAACACGATCGTGCTGGTGACCAGCGGCTGGGCCGCGGCGCGGGCGACGAAATCGGCGCGCACCTGTGACGAGCGGACGACGCGGCGCTGGCTCCTGGTCGCCATCGCGCTCGGCGGCTGCTTCATCGCGATCAAGCTCGCGGAGTATGCCGGAGAGATCGGTCGCGGCATTGGCCTTGAGACCAGCACCTTCTTCACGCTCTACTTCCTCCTGACCGGCTTCCATCTCCTGCATGTCGGCCTCGGCATCGTCATTCTCGCCGTCGTCTGCCGCCGCGCCGAGACGCTAGGTGTCGAGACCGGAGCCGCGTTCTGGCACATGGTCGATCTGGTCTGGATCGTCATGTTCCCAATCCTTTATCTGGTGCGATGACGATGCCAGATCGCATCGACACCGCGTGGATCGTGCTGATCGGCCTCGCGCTCGCGACCCTGCTGTTGCCACCGCTCTTGCCGCGGCCGCTGCTCGCCAATGCGTTGGTCCTGATCCTTGCCGCCATCAAGGGCCGCCGAATCGCGCTCGATTTCCTCGATCTGCGCGCCGCGCCAGCGCTCTGGCGTGGGCTCGTCGGCGCCTGGATCGCCACCCTCGTGCTGTTCGCCTGGCTCGCCTCGGCGATCGTCACATTGATCTGACGCGGTCAACGCAAGCGCTCATTGCGCCCCGACAAAGACCGGTCCGCGCCATCAGGCAAGATACATCATCACTGCTTCCTCACGACAAAATCCACACGGAAAGGACTGGCAATGGCTGAACGCCTGACCAAGTCGGCGGCTCGAAACGTCTTCTACGGCGGCTCGGCCTTCTTCTTCGCAATCTTCATCGGGCTGACCGCGCACAGCCATTACTACATGGTCACCAAATCGACCGATGCACCCACGCTCACCGCCTCGGTCGCGCGCGGCAAGCATGTCTGGGAGCGAAACTCCTGCATCAACTGCCACACGTTGCTGGGCGAAGGCGCCTATTTCGCCCCTGAAGTCGGCAATGTCTGGGATCGCTGGGGCGGCAAGGAGGATCCGGACGGTGCGCGCGAAACGCTGAAGGCCTGGATGCAATCGCAGCCCTCGGGCGCCGAGGGCCGGCGGCAGATGCCGCAATTCAACCTGACCGACCAGGAACTCAACGATCTCGCCGACTTCCTGCAATGGGTCAGCACGATCAAGCGCCAGGACTGGCCGCCGAACAAGGCCGGCTGAGCGGCCCTCCCATTCCTCCGTTCCAGACAGAGAGAACCCGAGATGAAATATCAAACCCAGAAAGTCGCGATGCTGTATTTCTACGGCGCGCTGACCCTGTTTCTGGCCCAGGTCGCTTTCGGCCTGCTCGCCGGAACCATTTACGTCCTGCCCAACACGCTGTCGGTGCTGCTGCCGTTCAACATCGTCAGGATGATCCACACCAATGCGCTGATCGTATGGTCGCTGATCGGTTTCATGGGCGCGACCTATTATCTGCTACCCGAGGAAACCGAGAACGAGCTGTTCAGCCCACTGCTGGCAAAAATCCAGTTCTGGATGTTCTTTGGCGCCGCAGGCGTCGCCGTCGTCGGCTATCTCTTTCATTACCATGAGGGCCGCGAATTCCTCGAGCAGCCCTTCATCATCAAGGTCGGCATCGTCGTGGTCTGCCTGATGTTCCTGTTCAACGTCACCATGACGGCGCTCAGGGGCCGCAAGACCACGGTGACCAACATCCTGCTGTTCGGCCTGTGGGGCGTTGCGATCTTCTTCCTGTTCGCCTTCTACAACCCGGCCAATCTCGCCGTCGACAAGATGTACTGGTGGTACGTCGTCCATCTCTGGGTCGAGGGCGTGTGGGAGCTGATCATGGCCTCCGTGCTCGCCTATCTGATGATCAAGCTCAACGGCATCGATCGTGAGGTCGTGGAGAAGTGGCTCTACGTCATCATCGGCCTTGCGCTGTTCTCAGGCATCCTCGGCACCGGCCATCATTTTTACTGGATCGGCGCGCCTGGCTATTGGCAGTGGATCGGCTCGCTGTTCTCGACGCTCGAAGTCGCGCCATTCTTCACCATGGTGATCTTCACGGTGCAGATGACCTGGAAGGCCGGCCGCAAGCATCCGAACCGCGCTGCGCTGTTGTGGTCGGTCGGCTGCTCCGTCATGGCGTTTCTTGGCGCCGGCGTGTGGGGCTTCCTGCACACTTTGTCATCGGTGAACTACTATACGCACGGTACGCAGGTGACGGCTGCGCATGGGCATCTCGCCTTCTTCGGCGCCTATGTCATGCTGAACCTCTCGGTGATGGCCTACGCAATCCCGCAGATCAAGGGACGTGCGCCCTATAACCAGTGGCTGTCCATGACCAGCTTCTGGATCATGTGCACCGCCATGATGGTGATGACCTTCGCGCTGACCTTTGCCGGCGTGGTCCAGGTCCATCTCCAGCGTGTGCTCGGCCAGAGCTACATGGACGTGCAGGACCAGCTCGCATTCTTCTACTGGATCCGGCTCGGCTCCGGCGCGTTCGTCGCGATCTCCGCGCTGATGTTCGTCTGGGCGGTGCTGGTGCCCGGCCGCGCAAGGACGGCGACCATTCCGGGCGCACTGCAACCCGCCGAATAGGCGAAAATGGCGGCCGCGAAGATCGCGGCCGCCCGTTCAGAACGATTTTCGGAGAAGGACCATGATAGCAGCACTTCACGCCGTGCCGGCCTCCGCGCCCGCGCTACCGGCCTACGTCCCTAGCGGCAACGAATGCGCGCTGTTCGAGCATGCGTGGCGGCACCGTTTGCCGGTCCTGCTGAAAGGGCCGACCGGCTGCGGCAAGACGCGCTTCGTCGCCCATATGGCGGCGAAGCTGGGGCTGCCGCTCCACACCGTCGCCTGCCACGACGATCTCACCGCCGCCGATCTCACCGGCCGCTATCTGCTCAGGGGAGGAGACACGGTGTGGACTGACGGTCCACTGACGCGCGCGGTGCGGGAAGGTGGCCTCTGCTATCTCGACGAGGTCGTGGAGGCGCGCAAGGACGTCACCGTGGTGCTGCATCCGCTCACCGATGATCGCCGTATCCTGCCGCTGGAACGCACCGGCGAGGAGCTCGCTGCTCCCGGCAGTTTCATGCTCGTGGTTTCCTACAATCCCGGCTACCAGACGCTGTTGAAGGCGCTGAAGCCGTCGACGCGGCAACGCTTCGTCGCGATAGAGTTCGGCTTCCTCCCGCCAGAGCAGGAGATCGCTGTGGTGGCAGCCGAGAGCGGGCTCGCCCCGGACTATGTGCGGCCATTGGTCGTGCTGGCCGGTCGTCTGCGCGCCCTCAAGGGCCATGATCTGGAGGAGGGCGTCTCGACCCGCCTCCTCGTCTACTGCGCGACACTGATTGCGGCCGGAGTGTCGATCGCCGAGGCCGTGCTGGCCGGCATGATCGAGCCGCTGACCGATGACGCCGACGTCAAGGCGGCGCTGCTCGACGTCGCGCGCGCCGTGATCTCATGAAGGTGATGTGATGCTCGATTTCCTCGAGCTTGAAGAAACCGTTGGCCGCGCCTGGCATCGCCTGGTTGGCGGCACCGCGAGCTATCCGGTTTATCCCGATCATGCGGTGTCGCTGGCGGAGGTGCGCAGCCGGATCGCGATCATGTTCCGCGCGTTCGGCGGTGAGACGTGCGTTCAGATCGCGAGCGCCAGCGCCCGCCGGGCGGGGCATCGGCTGGGCTGGCGCCAGCGCATCGGGCTCGGCGACGAGCGGCTGGAGCAACCGGGCCGCGATGCCGCGACGATCTTCCTGCCCGACAGCATTGCGATCTTTGCCGACCGCGCGCTGAACGCTGCGCTGTATCGCTGGCTCGCGGCGTGGTTCGCGTTTGTGCCCACTGATGCGATCGTGGAAGTCGATCCGCTGCGGCGCGATCTGTTGATGCTGCGCCGGACCAGCGAGACCGCGGTCCTGGTGCTGACGGAGTGTCCGGGCCTCGCCGAAGATTATGCCCGGCTGGCGGCGGCCACCGCGATGGCGCGGCCGCACCGCCCGTTGTCGCGCATCGAACAGGACATGGAGCAGATCGTGCTCGCTCTGCTTGGCGCCGACGTGCCGCCGGCAGGAAAGCTTTGGCCGGCCATGATGGGCACGGTTCCGCTGCCGGAAAAGGCGCCGCCGGGATATCGCGCCATCCTGCCGTGCCCGTTGTGGGGTGATTGCTGGACGCGCGAACTTGCGCCGGGCAGAACCCACGATGATGAGGCTGTCGGCAGCAACGCAGCGACCCAGCCGGACGAACGCAAGCGTTTTGCCGTCCGCGAACGCGACGATCCTGCTATCAGCCGCGATCCCTTCGTGCTGAACCGCTTCGAAAAGATCCTCGCCATGGCTGAGATGGTCAATGTCGACCGTCCGGCCGACGACAACGAGGACGAGGACGCGCAGAAGGCGGCCGATGATCTCGAGGAGATCAGGCTCGGACGTCGCAGCGGCAAGCCGGCAACCCGGCTGAAATTCGACCTCGACCTGCCGCCGGAAGCCCTCGATGCCTCGCGTTTGAACGCGGACGTGACTTATCCCGAATGGGATTATCGCAGCCGGTCCTATCTGCCGGATCATTGCCGCGTGCTCGCCGGCGCTGCGTCCGAGCTTGGTGAGACCTGGGTGCCGGACGAGAGCATGCGCCGGCACATCCGCCAGGTCCGGCGCCGCTTCGAAGTCTTGCGGCCGCGCCATGAACTGATGCGTGCCCAGGCCGATGGTCACGACCTCGACCTCGATGCGCTGGTCCGGGCTCGGTGCGATCTCCGCGCCGGCAGCGGCGCGCTTGAACGCGTCCACGTGATGATGCGGCCGCAAGGACACGATCTTGCCGTCACACTACTCGTTGACGTCTCGCTCTCGACGGATGCGTGGGTTGACGGTTATCGCGTGCTCGACGTCGAGAAGGACGCGCTGCTCGCGCTCGCCCACGGGCTGTCGGCCTGCGGCGATCATCACAGCATCCAGACTTTCACCTCGCGCCGCCGCGCCTGGGTGCGGCTCGAAACCGTCAAGGCTTTCGGCGAGCCGATGAGCGGGGAGGTGGAGCGACGGATCGGCGCGCTCAAGCCTGGCTACTACACCAGGATCGGTGCCGCGGTCCGCCATGCCTCGGCCGAGCTCGCCCGCCAGCCGCAGCGCAAGAAGCTGCTGCTCGTTCTCACCGACGGCAAGCCGAACGATGTCGATCACTATGAGGGGCGTTTCGCGGTGGAAGACACGCGCAAATCCGTGCAGGAGGCGCGGCGGCTCGGTATCGCCGTGTTCGGCGTGACGGTCGACGCCACCGCCCAATCCTATTTCCCGACGCTGTTCGGCCGCGGCGGCTATGCCATCGTCGGCAACATCCGCCGGCTGCCCGCCGCGCTGCCGGCGATCTACCGGCAGGTGGCCCATTGAACCAGCAGGAACCCGGCAGTATCGCGTTCCCCCCGGTGAACTATTGCCCATAACCTGGGTATATGATCGAATGACCGGATGGACCTGGACCGGCCGAAACCCGATCTGATCATCTTCGATTGCGACGGCGTGCTCGTCGACAGCGAGCTGCTCAGCTGTCGCTGCCTGTCCGAGGTGTTGGCGGAATTCGGCGTTCAGCTCAGTGCGGAGCAGGCGCTCGAGCTCTTCCTCGGACGCAGCACCAAGGCGATCGAGCAGCATTACCGCGATCTCGGGCAGGCTTTACCGGACGACTTTCTTCCGCGTCTGAAGGCCCGCGTGCTCGAGGCGTTTGCCGGGGCACTGCAGCCGATCGCCGGTGTCGGCACCGTGCTGTCCGGATTGAAAGCGCCATGCTGCGTCGCATCGTCGAGCGACCTCGATCGCGTCTCGCTGTCGCTTGATGTCACCGGGCTTGCGCCGCATTTTGGAGATCGGCTCTACACCGCGCAGATGGTCAAGCTTGGCAAGCCGGCGCCGGATCTGTTTCTCCATGCCGCCGGGAGGATGCAGGTCAGCCCATCGCGCACGCTGGTGATCGAGGACAGTGTCAGCGGTGTGCAGGCCGCCAAGGCGGCCGGGATGATGGTCTGGGGATTTGTCGGCGGTAGCCATTATCGCGCGCGCGATGGTCGCGCTATATTGTCCGCCGCAGGGGCCGATCGGGTCTTTGCGCAGATGAGCGATTTCTGGGGGGCGTGAGGCCGCATGGCCGCCGAGAACGAAAAATCCAGGCTCGACGACGCCGCGCGCGCCGGCTGGCTCTATTTCATTGCCGGCCACACCCAGGACGAGATCGCAAAGATGCTCCAGGTGTCGCGCGCCTCGGCGCAGCGGCTGGTGTCGCTGTGTCTCGCCGAGCGGCTGATTACGTTCCGGCTCGAACATCCGATCGCAGCCTGCATGGAGCTGGCGGCGCGGCTGAAGGAGCGCTTTGATCTCGGCCATTGCGAGGTCGTGCCCACCGATTCGGCCGTGCCACAGTCCAACGCCGGCATTGCCGAGCGGTGCGCGAATCTGCTCGATGCGACGCTGCGCTCGGAGACGCCCGTGATCGTCGCGCTCGGCACGGGGCGGGCGGTGCGCGCCGCGGTCGAGCGCGTCACCCCGATCGACCGGCCCAACCACCAGATCGTTTCGCTGGTCGGCAACATCTCCGCCGACGGCTCGGCGAGCTTCTACGACACCGTCGGCCGGCTCGCCGACCGCACCGGCGCACGGCACTATCCGATGCCGCTGCCGTTCCTGATGTCCTCGGAGGACGAGCGCAACAAGATGGTTCGGATCGAGCCGATCGCGAAGGTGAAGGCGGTCGCCGCCAAGGCGGACCTGCGTCTCGTCGGCATCGGCCAGATGGACCAGAGGGCCCAGGTCCATGTCGATGGCTTCGTCACGCGTGACGAATTGTTCGAGATGATGCGGCAGGGCGCGATCGGCGAGATCACCGGCTGGGCCTATGATTCCAAGGGCCGTCTGCTCAAGGCCGGCACCAACAAGCGCCTCACCAGCATTCCGCCGGAGGTGCCGGCGAAGACCACGACCATCGGAGCGGCGGTCGGTGCGGCCAAGGTGTCCGCGATCGCAGCGGCGCTGAACGGGCGCCTGATCAACGGCCTGATCACGGACGAGGCCACCGCAAGGGCGATTCTGGAGCGGTAGGGTTTCCTGACGCCACTGCCTGCGCTGGCGCGGGCGATCAAGTACGCCGCGACCTCTCTTGGGCAAACCAATTCACGACACGGCGTACTGGATGCCCCGCCTTCGCGGGGCATGACCACGTAGGGGGAGGGGCGCCACCTCCCGCACCGCAGCACTCATAAGTTGCTGAAACGCCCGTGCGCCTGCTTGACAACAGCGGCATCGCATCCGAACATACGCTCAACGCGTGGGCATATGCTCAAAACGCGAGTTGAGGGAGGACACCGTGAAACGATTTCTGGGCGCCGCCTGCGGCGCGGCCGTACTGCTTGCCGTCCCCGCGATGGCTGAAACGACCCTGACGATCGCCACCGTCAACAATGGCGACATGATCCGCATGCAAGGGCTGACCGGCGAATTCACCAAGGCCAACCCCGACATCACAGTGAAATGGGTGACGCTGGAAGAGAACGTGCTGCGCCAGCGCGTCACCACCGATATCGCCACCAAGGGCGGCCAGTTCGACGTGCTGACCATCGGTACCTACGAGGTTCCGATCTGGGCCAAGAAGGGCTGGCTGGTGCCCCTCACCAATCTCGGCGCCGATTACGACGTCGCCGACCTCCTGCCGAAGATCAGGGACGCGGTCTCCGTGGACGGCAAGCTCTATGCCGCGCCATTCTACGGCGAGAGTTCGATGGTGATGTACCGCACCGATCTGTTCGACAAGGCCGGCCTGAAGATGCCGGAAAAGCCGACCTGGGATTTCGTCATCGATGCCGCCAAGAAGCTCACCGACAAGAACGGCGGCGTCTACGGCATCTGCCTGCGCGGCAAGGCCGGCTGGGGCGAGAACATGGCGTTCCTCTCGGCGATGGCCAATTCATACGGCGCGCGCTGGTTCGACGAGAAGTGGGAGCCGCAGTTCAATACGCCGGAATGGAAGACCACGCTTACGAACTACGTCAATCTGATGAAGGAGGCCGGCCCTCCCGGTGCGAGCTCGAACGGCTTCAATGAGAACCTTGCGCTGTTCAACGCCGGCAAATGCGCGATGTGGATCGACGCGACGGTGGCGGCGTCCTTCGTCACCAACCCGAAGGACTCGAAGGTTGCGGACAAGGTCGGCTTTGCGCTCGCGCCCAACACTGGCCTTGGCAAGAACGCCAACTGGCTGTGGGCCTGGAGTCTCGCGATTCCCGCAGGCTCAAAGAAGTCCGATGCTGCCGAGAAGTTCATCGCCTGGGCGACGAGCAAGGACTACACCAAGCTCGTGGCCTCGAAAGAGGGCTGGGCCAACGTGCCGCCGGGTACGCGCACCTCGCTCTACCAGAACCCTGACTATCTGAAGGCGGCGCCCTTCGCCAAGATGACGCTGGCCTCGATCGACGCAGCCGACCCGAACAAGCCGACCGTGAAGCCGGTGCCTTATGTCGGCGTGCAATATGCCGCGATTCCCGAATTCCAGGGCATCGGCACGCAAGTCGGGCAGCAGTTCTCGGCCGCGCTTGCGGGATCGATGACGGTCGATGCGGCGCTGGCTGCGGCGCAATCCGCCACCGAGCGCGAGATGAAGCGCGCCGGCTACATCAAGTGAACCCGAGCTCTCCCTGAGCTCAAACTTGCGGCCATCCACTCCTTGCGCGATGGATGGCCGCCTTCTTCCCGAGGTTTCGTTTTGACGCGTTTTCTTTCCGCGAACCGGTCCCCACTTCGCTTGAAAACGCTTTGAAGGAGAGTCCGAGGATGGCAACCCGGCAGACGCAGTTTCTTGCGCGCGCACTCCTGACGCCAGCGGTCGGGCTGCTCTTCATCTGGATGATCGTCCCGCTCGCGCTGACACTCTATTTCTCGACGCTGCATTACAGCCTGCTCGATCCGGGTTCGGAAGCGTTCGTCGGCCTCGAGAATTTCCGCTACTTCCTGACCGATCCCGCCTTTCTCGCCTCGTTGCAGAATACGCTGGTGCTGGTCGGCTCGGTGCTGGCGCTGACGATCGTGCTCGGCATCCCCCTGGCGCTGTTGCTCGACCAGCCCGTGGTCGGCCGCAACTTCGTGCGCCTGATGGTGATCGCACCGTTCTTCGTGATGCCGACGGTGAGCGCGCTGGTCTGGAAGAACCTGCTGATGCACCCGGTATCGGGCCTGTTTGCCTGGCTCGCCAAGCTGGTCGGGATGACGCCAATCGACTGGTTCAACGACGTGCCGCTGTTCTCGGTGATCCTGATCGTGGCCTGGCAATGGCTGCCGTTCGCGACGCTGATCCTACTGACCGCCCTGCAATCGCTCGACGAAGAGCAGAAGGAAGCGGCAGAGATGGATGGTGCCAGCGCCATCTCGGCTTTCATCTACATTACGCTGCCGCATCTGGCTCGCCCGATCACCGTGGTGATCCTGATCGAGACCATTTTCCTGCTGACGGTCTTCGCCGAAATCTTCGTGACCACCGGCGGCGGACCGGGCCTGCAAACCACCAATATCGCCTTCCTGATCTATTCGCAGGCGCTGATCCAGTTCGACGTCGGCAGTGCGTCGGCGGGCGGCCTCGTCGCGGTGGTCATCGCCAATATCGTCGCGTTCTTCCTGGTCCGCATCGTCGGCCGCAACCTGGAAGCCTGAAATCATGGCGCGCAAGTCAACAACGCAGCGGGTGGTGGTCTCGACGATCGGGGCTTGGTTCTTCGGCTTCCTGATCTTCTTCCCGATCCTGTGGATGGTGCTGGCGAGCTTCAAGACCGAGCTCGAGGCTTTTGCGATTCCGCCGTCCTTCCTGTTCTTCCACTGGACCACCGAGAACTACGCGACGGTGCAGGAGCGCAGCGATTATTTCCATCACGCGTTGAACTCGATCATCATCGCCGGCGGCTCGACGCTGATTGCGCTCCTGATCGCGATCCCCGCAGCCTGGTCGATGGCATTCTCGCCGACCAAGCGCACCAAGGACATCCTGCTCTGGATGCTGTCGACCAAGATGATGCCGCCGGTCGGCGTGCTGGTGCCGATCTACCTGATCTACAAGACTTTTGGTCTGCTCGATTCCCGCATCGGCCTCATCTTCATCCTCTGCCTTGGCAATCTGCCGATCGTGATCTGGATGCTATTCACCTATTTCAAGGAGATTCCGCGCGACATCCTGGAAGCCGCGCGCATGGACGGCGCTACGATCGGCCGCGAGCTCGTCTATGTCCTGACGCCGATGGCGATCCCGGGTCTTGCGTCGACCATGCTGCTCAATCTGATCCTGGCCTGGAACGAGGCGTTCTGGACGCTCAATCTCTCGACCTCGAACGCTGCGCCGCTCACCACATTCATCGCATCCTATTCCAGTCCGGAAGGACTGTTCTGGGCAAAGCTGTCGGCGGCCTCGACGCTGGCGATCGCGCCCATTCTCGTCCTCGGTTGGTTCAGCCAGAAGCAGCTCGTGCGCGGGCTCACCTTCGGCGCGGTGAAATAAAGGGGCTGCCGGATCATGGGTCAGATCACACTTCAGGGCGTGCAGAAATCCTTCGGCCCCGTGCACATCATCAAGGGTGCCGATCTCGACATCGCCGACGGCTCTTTCGTTGTCTTCGTCGGCCCCTCCGGCTGCGGCAAGACCACGCTGCTGCGGCTGATTGCGGGCCTCGAAGATGTCACCGGCGGCAGCATTTTGATCGACGGAAAAAACGTCGTCGACACGCCGCCTGCCAAGCGCGGGCTTTCGATGGTGTTCCAGTCATACGCGCTCTATCCGCATATGAGCGTGCGCGGCAATATCGGCTTCGGCCTGAAGATGGCAGGCCTGCCGAAGGACGAGATCAACCGCAAGGTCGAGGCGGCCGCCGCGACGCTGAACCTGACGCCCTATCTCGACCGCAAGCCGCGCGAGCTCTCCGGCGGCCAGCGCCAGCGCGTCGCGATCGGCCGTGCCATCGTCCGAGAGCCCAAGGGGTTCCTGTTCGACGAGCCGCTGTCCAATCTTGATGCCGCGCTGCGCGTGCAGATGCGCATCGAGGTGACGCGGCTCCAGAAGCAGCTCGGCACCACCGCGATCTACGTGACGCACGACCAAGTCGAGGCGATGACCATGGCCGACAAGATCGTCGTGCTCAACGCCGGCAAGATCGAGCAATATGGCTCGCCGCTGGAGCTCTATGAGCGGCCCGCTAATCTCTTCGTCGCCGGCTTCATCGGCTCGCCCAAGATGAATTTCGTCGCCGGCGACATCGCCGCGCAGCAGGGCGCAGCCACCATCGGCGTGCGTCCGGAGCATCTCAAGATCGAGCGCGAGGGTGGTGGCGGCTGGCAGGGCACGATCGCGGTGGCCGAGCACCTCGGCAGCGATACCTTTCTTTATGTCGATGCGGGGCCGCTGGGGATGTTGACCGCGCGCTACATCGGCGAATTGAGCCTGCACGCCGGCGACCGGGTGTCGCTGGTCCCGGACCCCGCCCGCATCCACCGCTTCGACGCGAGCGGCAACGCGATCAGGAACTAACAAGAAACGGGAAGACGACCATGTACCTGGAGAAATTCAAGCTGAGCGGCAAGACCGCGTTCATCACCGGCGGCGGGCAGGGCATCGGACTCGCCTGCGCGGAAGCGCTGGCCGAGGCCGGCGCCAAGGTGATCATCGGCGACCGCGACAACAAGGTCGCCGGAGACGCCAAGGCCAGCCTGAAGGCGAAGGGTTATGATATCGAGACCGCGATCATGGACGTCACCGATACCAAGCGGGTGGCGGAGGTGGCGAACGATCTCGTCGCCCGGCACGGCAAGGTCGACATCCTCGTTAACAATGCCGGCATTGCGCGTAGCGAAACGCCGGCTGAGACGGTGACCGACGAGCACTGGCTCAACGTCATTGACGTCAACCTCAACGGCACTTTCTGGTGCTGCCGTGAGTTCGGCAAGCACATGCTCAAGGCCAAGAGCGGCGCGATCGTCAATGTCGGCTCGATGTCCGGCTTCATAGTCAACAAGCCGCAGGAGCAGTGCTTCTACAATGCCTCCAAGGCCGGTGTGCACCATCTGACCAAGTCGCTGGCCGCCGAATGGGGCGCGCGCGGCATCCGCGTCAACGCGGTGGCGCCGACCTACATTGACACGCCGCTCAACGCTTTCGTGAAAAGCACCCCGAAGATGTACGACGCCTGGATCGGTGGAACTCCGATGGCGCGGATGGGACAGGTCGAGGAAATCGCCTCGGTTGTCCTGTTTCTGGCATCCGAGGCCGCGAGCCTGATGACTGGCAGCATCGTGCTGGTGGATGGCGGCTACACTTGCTGGTAGGCTTGCCGTCAAAACTGACGGAAGCGACCGGGAGTGACAATGCCGCGAGCGTATATCGGCGTCGATGTAGGGACCACTAGCACGCGGGCAGGGGTATTTGACGAGGCAGGAACGCTCCTTGCGACCGCCAAGCATCCGATTCGGATCTGGCATGATGCCGGCGACATCGTCGAGCAGTCCTCTCAGGACATCTGGGAGGCCTGTGTCAAATCTGTGCGGGCGGCGATGGCGGAGGCGGCGATCGCGCCCGACAGTGTCGGCGGCATCGGTTTCGACGCGACCTGTTCCCTGGTGGTGCTTGATCGCGCGGGGGAGCCGGTCACGGTCAGCGCCTCCGGCGACAGGCAGCGCAACGTCATCGTCTGGATGGACCATCGCGCCATCGCCGAGGCCCGGCTGATCAATGAGACGGCCGACGATGTGCTGCGCTATGTGGGCGGTTCGATCTCGCCCGAGATGGAGATGCCGAAGCTGTTGTGGCTCAAGCGTCATCTGCGCGCGAGCTTTGATGCCGCCGGGCATTTCTTCGATCTGGCAGACTATCTGACCTGGCGCGCGACCGGATCGCTCCAACGCTCGACCTGCACCGTCACCTGCAAATGGAACTATCTCGCCCATGACGGCGGCGGCTGGAGCGCGCCGTTCTTCAAGCGCATCGGCCTCTCCGATTTCGTCAGCGAGAAATACGCCCGCATCGGCACCGAGATCGTCGCCCCCGGCACGCCGGTCGGCGACGGCCTCACCGGCGCGGCTGCCGCCGATCTGGGCCTGGCAGCGGGCATTCCGGTCGGCGCTTCCCTGATCGATGCCCATGCCGGCGGGATCGGTGCGATTGGGGGCCGCGATGGACCGGGCGGAATGACTGACGTCACCGATCGCTTGGCCTACATCATGGGAACGTCGGCCTGCATCATGGCGACGACGAAGGATCCGTGCTTCGTGCCGGGCGTCTGGGGTCCCTATTATTCCGGCATGGTGCCCAACTTTTGGCTCAACGAGGGCGGCCAATCGGCCGCGGGCGCGGCCATCGACCATCTGCTCAAATCGCATCCGGGCCAGGCCGAGGCGAGCGCGGCGGCGCGTAGCGAGGGCATCGACCTCATCGAATTCCTCGAGCGCCGCATCATCTCGCGCGCCGGCGATGCCAGCCGCGCGGCACTGCTCGCCCGCGACGTCCATGTGCTCCCCGAATTTATCGGCAACCGCTCGCCTTACGCCGATCCCGACACGCGCGCGGTGATCGCCGGTCTCGGTCTCGACACCGATATCGGTTCAATGGAGCGATTGTTCGTTGCAGGCCTGTGCGGGCTCGCTTATGGACTCGCCGAGGTGATCGAAGCCTTTGCCGCGCATGGCGTTCATGCCGGCATCATGATCATGGGCGGCGGCGCCAGTCGCAGCCCGTTGGTGCGCCAGATCATGGCTGATACCACCGGCCTCACCGTCGCGTTGCCGCAAACCCGGGAGCCTGTGCTCCTGGGGGCCGCGATGCTTGGCGCAGTCGCCGGCGGCGCTTATGCCTCGATCGGCGAGACCATGGCCAAGATGTCGGCGCTCGGGCGCAAGAGCGAACCGACCGCGCCCGACATGGCCGCATTTCACACCAGGAAGCGTGAGGTGTACAAGCTGCTGCGCGAGGTCGATCGTGGCAGCAGGGCGGCGATGCGCGACGTCGCCAAAGGTTGATAGACAGGTTGAGAGACATGCTGATTTCCTGCGGCGATGCGCTGATCGATTTCGTGCCGACGAAGAACGCCGACGGCCGCGAAGCCGTGATGCCGGCGGTCGGCGGCTCCTGTCTCAACGTCGCGATCGGCATCGCGCGGCTTGGCGCCCCGACCGGTTTTGTCGGCGGCATCTCGAACGACCTGTTCGGGAGCATGATCGCCGAGCACGCGGCTGCGTCGAATGTCGAGCTTGGTTTCGCCACGCGCAGCGACCACCAGACGACACTTGCCTTCGTCCGCATCGTCGCCGGCGAATCGCATTATGCTTTCTATGACGCGGAGACGGCGACCCGGAACTGGACGTTTCGGCGTGGGACCATTCCGTTCGATACGGTCGAAGCCGTTCATGTCGGCTCGACCACGCTGGTCAACGATCAGGGCGCCGCCGAGACCAAGGCTTTGATCGCAGACGCGAGGGCGATGTCGACGGTCTCCTTCGATCCGAACTGCCGCCCCAATCTGGTCAAGGACAAGCTGGCCTATCTCGCTCGCATGGCCGAATTCGCGACCCAAGCCGATCTCATCAAAATGTCGGATGTCGACTTCGCATATCTCTTCGGCGAGGAGCCGTATCAGCAGCGTGCGGGCGCGATGTTGGGGCAGGGGCCGAGCCTTGTCGTCATCACCCGCGGCAACAACGGCGCCATCGCCTGGCATGCGAAGGCGGGCCAGATCGAGGTCGAGGCGCCGAAGGTCGTGGTCGCAGATACCATCGGCGCCGGCGACAGCTTTCAGGCCGCATTGCTGTTCGCCCTGCAAAAGCAGGGCCGTCTCGCCAGGCCGCAACTCAAGGACATCAGCGCCGACGAGCTTCGTCGCGCGTTGTCCTTTGCCGCCAACTGCGCCGGCCTGACCTGCACCCGGCCGGGCGCAGATCCGCCCTGGAGCCACGAGATCAGCTGGAGCTGGTAATCCGCGTCACAGCCGCGCGACGATCTTTTCGGCGCATTTCAGAAATTTAGGAATGAGCGGGCTCTGCGAATCCCGCCGCCAGCACACCGCAATGTCGATGGAATCGGTGACATCCTGCAGCGGCCGGAACACAATGCCGCGCGGCGCGCCGAGCTTGGCGCAGGCGGGCAGGATCGCAAGACCCTCACCGGCAAGGACGAGGCTCATCGCCGAATGCGCCGTCTCCACCCGGCTCGCGATCGGCATCACGATCTGATGCCGTCGCAGCAAGGCTGCGACCGCGGAGGAGGCGGGATCGCGCTCCGGCGGGGGCAGCGCAATCAGCGGGCGGCCCTGCAAGCGGGCCATCGGTACGACACCGAGACGTGCGAGCGGCGAGCGGTTCGGCAGTGCCAGCATGAAGCGCTGCGTACCGATCCGCGCCACCTGGATTTCAGGGTGGTGGATCGCTGGCATGCACAGCGCCACCGTGACGCTGCGGTCGAGCAGCCGCGCCTCGCGCGTCGATGCGCTGAGGTCGACGAAGTCAAGATCGACGCCGGGAATGGATCGCCGCAGCTCCGGGATCAGTCGCGGCAGCACCGCGTTTGCGAGTACAAACATGTAGCCGACCGAGAGTCGCCCGCGCCTGCCGGCTGCGACCGCGCGTGCGGCCTCGATGCCGTCGGCCGAAAGCGCCAGCGCCTCGCCGGCGCGCGCCAGCAGCGCCTGGCCCGCCTCCGTCAGGTCCATGCCGCGCGTGCCGCGGTGGAACAGCGGCGCGCCGACCTCGGCCTCGAGCTTGCGGATTTGGACCGACAGCGGCGGCTGCGCCATCCGCAGCTGCTCGGCAGCCTTGCCGACGCTGCGTGCCTCGGCCACGGCGACGAAATAGCGGAGCCGGCGAAGATCCATTGGCATACCGAAAACGTATGGGTTGATCGCTAAAATCGTATTGGACGGGCAGTTAACAAAACTGTCATTCTCAATGTCAATGCAGGAGGCCAACGGCGGCCTGCTTCGGAGCATGATCATACGATGAACGGCGATCCCTGCCTGCTGTCCGCAACCGAATTGCGTCGCCTGATTGCGGACAAGCAGATCTCCCCCGTTGAAGTCACGCGCGCAGTGCTCGCGCGCGCCGAGGCGCTCCAGCCCAGGCTGAACTGTTTCATCACGATCTGCGGCGACGAGGCGATGGCAGCGGCCCGCGAGGCCGAGCGCAAGGTGATGGCCGGCGAGCCGCTTGGCCTGCTGCATGGGCTCCCCGTCACGGTCAAGGACATCGTCAATACCAGGGGCGTCAGGACCACGTTTGGTGCCGTTCCCTACAAGGATAACGTCCCCACCGAGGACGCCGTCGCGGTCGCGAGACTGCGCAACGAAGGCGCGATCCTGATCGGCAAGACAACGACGCCGGAATTCGGCAGCAAGTGCCTGACCGACTCGCCGCTATTCGGCCGCACGCGCAACGCCTGGAGCGCCGAGCGCTCCTCCGGCGGGTCCAGCGGCGGTGCGGCGGTCGCCGTTGCGAGCGGCATCGCGCCGCTGGCGATCGCAACCGACGGGGGTGGTTCGACGCGGATTCCGGCCGCCTGCAACGGTGTGGTCGGCTTGAAGCAAAGCAACGGCGTGATCGCGCACAGCCAGGCGCTCGACGCCTTCGGCAACCAGACCTATGTCACGCCGACCACGCGTACCGTCGCCGACACCGCCCTGATGATGCAGGCAATGGCCGGCGAGGACGCCTGCGATCCCTGGTCGATCGGCATGCCCGTGCCGGATTTCATTGGCACCGCCGCCCCCCGCGGCGATTTGCGCGGACAGAAAGTGCTGTTTTGCGCGTCGCCGCCGGGGCGGCCTGTCTCCGCCGATGTCACTACAGCTTTCACGACGAGTCTCGATCGGCTCGCCGATCTCGGTGCCGAGCTCGAAGAATTCTCCGGCGAGGGCTACGACGTCGAGCCGATCTGGCGCGCCATCAATCACACCGTCTGGCGCTCGCGGTTTTCGAAGCTCGTAGCCGAGCGGCGCGATGTTCTGAGCGAGGCCTTCGTCAAGCAGATTGCGCTCGCCACCAATGTCAGCGGCGTTGACTATCAGGAGGCGATGTTCGCGCGGACGGCGTTGTTCCGTCGCGTGCAATCCCTGCTTGCGCGCGGGCACCTCTTGGCGATGCCGACCATCACCCGCACCGCGCTGCCGATCGATCAGGATCTGTTCGGCAAGATCGAGATCGATGGGGTGCAGTTTGATAGCGTCCGCCCGCACTGGTTCCCCTGGACCATGCCGTTCAACATGACCGGCCATCCCGCGATCAGTCTGCCCTGCGGCTTTGGCCGCGACGGGCTGCCGATCGGGCTCCAGCTTGTCGGCCGCTTCCGGCATGATGCGGAATTGCTGCGGGTCAGCGCGCTGTTCGAAGCTTCTCACGACTTTCTCGCCCGCCGGCCGGAATGACAACATGCACGCGCCGCAAAGGGCTTGCGTCCGGCGTCCGGACATGTTGATCGTGCCGCTGATGAGCCCTGAGCCCGACCGCGCATGAGCGTATTTGTCCTCCGACGTGTCCTGACACTGCTCGCGACGCTGGTCGGCGCATCCGTGATCATTTTCCTGGTGCTGGATGCGCTTCCGGGCAACGCTGCGCAGATGCTGATGGGCGCAGATGCCTCGGCCGACGCGGTCCGCGCGCTCACCGTCAAGCTCGGGCTCGATCAGCCGCTGGCGGTTCGCTACCTGCAATGGATCAAGGGGCTCGTCGTCGGCGATCTCGGCAATTCCTATGTCTATGGCACGCCGGTCGCCAGCCTGATCGCAGAGCGGTTGGTGCTGACCGTTCCGCTCGCGATCATGTCGATGCTGATCACCGTGGTGCTGGCGCTCTCGGCCGGGATCTACACCGCGGCCAACCACAACAAGCTTGGCGACGTCGGCGTGATGTCGCTGACGCAAGTGGGTATAGCGCTCCCAAACTTCTGGTTCGCCATCCTTTTGGTGCTGCTGTTCGCGGTGCGGCTGCAATGGCTTTCCGCAGGCGGATTTGCCGGTTGGGATGACGGCATCTGGCTAGGCGTCAAATCGCTGCTGTTGCCGTCGATCTCGCTGGCCGTGGTGCAGGCCGCGATCCTCGCCCGCGTCACCCGCTCGGCGGTGCTCGAAGTGCTGCGCGAGGACTTCGTCCGCACGGCGCGTGCAAAGGGGCTCGGCAAGCGCGAGGTGCTGTGGAGCCATGTGCTGCGCAACGCCATGATCCCCGTGATGACGGTGATGGGCCTGCAATTCGCCAATCTGCTCGCCGGCACGATCGTGATCGAGAACGTGTTCTACTTGCCAGGCCTCGGACGGCTGATCTTCCAGTCGATCGCCAACCGCGACCTGATCGTGGTGCGCAATTGCGTGATGCTGCTCGCGACTATGGTCGTCATCGTCAATTTCGTGGTCGACGTGCTCTATGCCTTCATCGATCCCCGCATCAAGGTGCACGACCTGTGAGCGCGCAGCTTTCCACCCCGGTTGACGCGCCGGTCGCAATGCGCCCCTTGCCGCCCAGGACCTTCTGGGGCCGCGCGCTGCGCCATCGCAGCTTTGTGCTGGGCGGTGCGCTCAGCCTGCTGGTGGTCGCCTCGGCCTTGCTCTCGCTGGTGTGGACTCCGTGGTCGCCTTACGAGATCGATATCGCCTCGAAGCTTCGGCCGCCGTCGGCGGCGCATTGGCTCGGCACCGATTCCTTCGGTCGCGACATCGTCTCGCTGCTTCTCGCGGGCGCCCGCTCGACCATCCTGGTCGGCATCATCGCGGTCAGCATCGGTCTTTCCTTCGGCGTCTGCCTCGGCCTGATCGCGTCGGCCAAGCGCGGCTGGACCGAAGAGATCATCATGCGCTTCTCCGATTTCACCTTCGCCTTCCCGGCGGTGCTCTCGGCGATCATGCTTGCCGCGGTCGCGGGGCCTGGCATGGTGACCTCGATCATTGCGATCGGCATCTTCCAGATCCCGACCCTGACCCGGCTGACGCGGGGCTCCGCGAATGCGATCTGGGCCCGCGAATTCGTGCTGGCGGCGCGCGCCTCGGGCAAGGGCGCCTTCCGCATCACCATCGAGCACGTGCTGCCGAACATTCTCTCAATCCTGATCGTGCAGGCGACCATCCAGTTTGCGCTGGCAATCCTCGCTGAAGCGGCGCTGTCCTATCTCGGCCTCGGCACGCAGCCGCCACAGCCGTCGTGGGGTCGCATGCTGAACGATGCGCAGACCATGCTGTTCCAGTCGCCGATGCTCGCGGTCTATCCGGGCGCGGCGATCGCTATCGCGGTGCTCGGACTCAATCTGCTCGGCGATGGCTTGCGCGATCTGCTCGATCCCCGACTGGCGCGGGAGCGGTAACGATGGCTGATCCCGCACCCCTGATCGAGGTCGACAATCTCGGCGTCCGCCTCAGTACCAGCCGCGGCCCGGCACAGGCCGTGCGCGGCGTCAGTTTTTCGTTGAAACGCGGCGAGACGCTCGGGCTTGTCGGTGAATCCGGCTGCGGCAAGTCGGTCACAGCGCTGTCGCTGATGGGATTGCTGCCTGACAGCGCCGTCCTGACCGGCAGTATCAAGCTTGACGGCGAGGAACTTGCGCGGTTGGCTGATGCCGATTACTGCAAGCTGCGCGGCAACCGCATCAGCATGATCTTCCAGGAGCCGATGACGGCGCTCAACCCGATGCACACCATCGGCCATCAGGTCGCAGAACCTTTGCGGCGTCACAAGAAATATTCCGCCGCGCAGGCGCGGAAAGAAGCGATCGCGTTGCTCGACCGCGTCGGGCTGCCCGATCCGGCAAAACGCATCGATGCCTATCCGCACCAGTTCTCCGGCGGCCAGCGTCAGCGCGTCACCATCGCCATGGCACTCGCCTGCGAGCCCGATCTGTTGATCGCGGACGAGCCGACCACGGCGCTCGACGTCACCATCCAGGGTCAGATCCTCGACCTCATCGCCGATCTCATCGAAGAACGGGGCATGTCGATGATCCTGATCTCGCATGATCTCGGCGTCATCGCCGAGAACGTGCAGCGCATGATGGTGATGTATGGCGGCACGGTCGTCGAGAGCGGGCCGACCGACGAGGTGTTCCGCCGGATGGGACATCCCTATACGCAGGGCCTGTTCCGCGCCCGCCCAAAGCTCGGTGCGCGCAAGGGGACGCGGCTGACGACGATCTCGGGCACGGTGCCGGAGCTCGCCGATCTGCCGGCGGGCTGCGCCTTTGCTGATCGCTGCCCGCTGGTCGTGGACAAATGCCGCGTAGCGCTGCCGCCGATGGTCGAGGTCGGCTCCACGCATGTCGTGCGCTGCATCCGGACTGATGTCTCCATGGCCGCGAATGTCGGAGCGCTGTCCGAATGACCGCCGCACCGCTCCTCGACGTCAAGAATCTCGAGCAGTGCTACACGCTGCCACGCGAAAGCCTGTTCCGTCCGCCCGGACAGGTCCGCGCGCTCAACGGCGTCAGCGTGCAGGTCCAGTCCGGCAAGAGCCTCGGCATCGTCGGCGAATCCGGCTCGGGCAAGTCGACCTTCGCACGGGTGGTGATGGCCCTCGAGCGACCGACGGGAGGACAGGTCGCGCTGCTCGGCCGCGATCTCAATGGCATTTCTCCCGATGAGCTGCGCCGTGCCCGGCGCGATTTCCAGATGGTGTTCCAGGATCCCTACGGATCGCTCGACCCGCGCCAGACCATTGCGCGCATCGTCGCCGAGCCGCTCACCGTGCTCGATGACGCCGACCGCACCACGTTCCGTGTCCGCGTTGCTGCGGTGCTGAAGCAGGTCGGCTTGCGCGATGCGGACATGGACAAATATCCGCACGAATTCTCCGGCGGCCAGCGCCAGCGCATCGCGATCGCGCGCGCGCTGATCACCCAACCAAAGCTGATTGTCGCGGACGAGCCGGTCTCCGCGCTCGACGTGTCCGTTCAGGCACAGGTCCTCAACCTGATGCAGGATCTCCAGGAGCAGTTCGGCCTCAGCTACATCCTGATCAGCCACGACCTCGCCGTGGTCGATTATCTCTGCGACGAGGTCGCGGTGATGTATCTCGGCCGGGTCGTCGAGCAGGGGCGGCCGGAGGATCTGTTCGAGCATTGCGCCCATCCCTATACGCGGGCGCTGCTCGACGCCGTGCCGCGGGCGCAGGCCGGGGGTGGCCGGCGCCGGCGCGGGGCCCAGGCGATCGCTTCGCAATCGGCGGCCGCGACCGGGTGCCCCTATGTGGCGCGCTGCCCCCTTGCTGACCAGCATTGCCGCGAGGTTCCGCCCTTGCTACGCAGGGTGGGCGAGGGACATCTCGCCGCCTGCCACAAGGCGGAGGCCGTGATGGCATTGCCGCAGGCGGCCATGGAAGGTTAATGTCGGCTACAAGATTGGCGTCACCGCAAGAGCACAAGAGAAGGCCGGGGAGTTGGGCATGTTGAAGAAACTATCGATCGTCGCTATTGCCGCGGCATTGGCCGCGGCGCCGCTGCCGGTGCTGGCGCAAAGCAAGAAGGACAGCGTCGTCATGGGCATGACGCTGGAGCCGCCGGGGCTCGATCCGACCAACGCGGCCGCCGCCGCGATCGCCGAGGTCACGCTCTACAACATCTACGAGACGCTGACCAAGATCAACGAGGACGGCTCGGTCTCGCCGCTGCTCGCCGACAGCTGGACGGCGTCACCGGACCTGAAGACCTATACGTTCAAGCTGCACAAGGGCGTCAAATTCCAGAACGGCGAGGCCTTCGATTCCGCCGCGGTGAAATTCTCGTTCGAGCGCAACGCGGCCGCGAACAGCACCAACAAGGACAAGAGCCTGTTTCAGGCCTTCGAGAAGGTCGATGCGCCCGACGCGGGCACGATCGTGATCACCCTGAAGAATTCCGAGCCGAACCTGCCGTTCCTGCTGGGGCAGGCGAGCGCCTCGATCGTCGAGCCGAAGAGCGCGGCGACCAACATCACGCAGCCGGTCGGCACCGGCCCCTATCAGCTAGGCGCCTGGGCCAAGGGCTCGTCGATCACGCTGAACAAGTGGGCCGACTATCGCAACCCCTCCGCGATCAAGCTCTCGAAGGTGACGATCCGTTTCATCTCCGATCCCGCCGCCCAGGCTGCGGCGCTGCTCTCGGGTGACGTGGACGCATTTCCGCGTATCGCAACCCGCGTTGTTGCCCAATTCAAGGCCGACCCGCGCTTTACCGTTCTGATCGGCGGTTCGAAGGCCAAGACCATCGTGGCCATCAACGAAAAGAAGAAGCCGCTTGACGATGTCAGGGTGCGCCGCGCCATCCTCGCCGCCATCGACCGCAAGGCGATGATCGAAGGTGCGGCTGAAGGCTTCGGCACGCCGATCGGCAGCTTCTACACGCCGGGCTCGCTCGGCTATGTCGACACCACCGCCATCAACCCCCACGATCCCGAGAAGGCGAAGAAGCTGCTCGCTGAGGCCGGCGTCACCACGCCGCTCGAGCTCAGCCTGAAGCTGCCGCCGCCGCCCTACGCGCGGCAGGGCGGCGAGATCCTCGCGGCGCAACTTGCCAAGGTCGGCATCAACGCCAAGATCGAGAACGTCGAGTGGGCGCAGTGGCTGTCGCAGGCGTTCGCGCCGAACGGGCCGCACAATTACGACCTCACTATCGTCTCCCATGTCGAGCCGTTCGATCTCGTCAAGCTGACCGAGCCCGACTTCTATCTCGGCTACAACAGCGAGGCCTTCAACGCGCTCTACAAGCAGATCGTGTCGACGCCCGACGAGGCCGGCCGCGCCAAGCTGCTCGGCGATGCCCAGAAGATGCTGGCGACCGACGCCGTGGCCGGCTTCCTGTTCCAGCCGCAATGGCCCACGGTCATCAACAAGAAGCTGAAGGGCGTCTGGAAGGAAGTCCCGCAGTTCGAGAACGACTTGTCGGCCTGGTCCTGGGAGTAAGCAGGACCGCCCCGTCAGTCGACATTATCGCCTCTGCAATGGCCTCTTCCCATCGGGAGGAGGCCATTCGTTTTGGCTCGCCAGGACATGATCCGAAAACAACCCCATGCACCGTAGGGATGGGCCTGAAAGGTCTGGTGGATTTTCGAATTTGACGAAATTGCTTGCTCCGTCGGGCAAAACACTGGCATATTGGTAGGATCGGAAATTCAGAAACGATCGGCCGACTAACAATTGTTAGTCACGGGCTGTTCCGCGACTCTGTTCCGCGACCCTGTTGCGCAACTCGTCGTT
Organism: uncultured Bradyrhizobium sp.; assembly: GCF_936928535.1. GTDB lineage: Bacteria > Pseudomonadota > Alphaproteobacteria > Rhizobiales > Xanthobacteraceae > Bradyrhizobium. The sequence continues at coordinate 51,215 of NZ_CAKZHY010000172.1, forward strand.
GGCGGCTGATTCCTTCCGCACTTTATGATTGCTGAAATGCCGAAAAACGATAGTGGAACAATGTCGCCGGTACGATCTGTTTAACGATTTGCCGGTAAATTGAGCACGATTTTATCGAACGGCGTTTTGCGGTGTCGCGAATGACACCTCTTTCCTTGAGGACATTTGCATGCCGACGCAGAGCTCCCATCGCTCGCGACTGCTCGTTGCGACGGTCGCATCAGCCGCACTCGGCGTTCTCGGGTCAGCGACGATCGGTTTTGGCGCCGCCGTGGTCGGCGAAAGCCGAAAGGTCGAGATCACGCAGAAAGGGCCAAGCGGTGTGGATGCGCTCAAGGCGCAGTATCGCAGGCCGGCGACGATCCCGTTCCCCAAGGACAATCCGTTCACGCCCGAGAAGGCGGCTCTCGGCAAGAAGCTCTATTTCGACACGCGCCTCTCGGTGACCTCAGCGCAGTCGTGCGCGAGCTGCCATAGCCCGGGCTTCGGCTGGGGCGACGGGCTTGCGGTCGGGGTAGGTCACGGCATGGCAAAGCTCGGTCGCCGTTCGCCGACCGTTGTCAACGCGGCCTGGAGCGCGATCTACATGTGGGATGGCCGTCTGCCGACGCTCGAAGACCAGGCGCTCGGTCCAATCCAGTCGCCCGGCGAAATGAACATGAAGCTCGACCAGCTCATGTCGCGACTCGCAAGCATTCCCGAATACAAGCCGATGTTCGACGCAGCCTTTCCGGGCGAAGGCATGAAGCCGAAGACGCTGGCCCAGGCGATCGCGACCTATGAGCGTACGGTCGTCTCGGAACGAGCGCCGTTCGACGCCTGGATCGAAGGCAACGAGAAGGCGATTTCCGAACAGGCCAAGCGCGGCTTCGCGCTGTTCAACGGCAAGGCGCAATGCGCGGCCTGCCACGAGGGCTGGAACTTCACCAACGAGGGCTTCCAGGACATCGGCCTGCCGAGCAAGGACATCGGTCGCGGTGAATACCTCCCTGCAGTCATCAAGATGCAGCACGCGTTCAAGACGCCGGGCTTGCGCGAGATCACCCGCCGCGGTCCTTACATGCATGACGGTTCGCTCCCGACGCTGGAAGCGGTCATCGACCATTATGACCATGCCGGCGTCGATCGGCCCAGCCGGTCGGATCTGATGCGTCCGCTCGACCTCACCGCGCAGGACAAGGCCGACCTCGTCGCATTCCTCAAGACTTTGACCAGTGAGCTCGGTCCGACGGCCGTGCCGGTCCTGCCACGCTAACCCACGAAGGCTTCCTCACATGCGCACAATCGCTCTCTTCACCTGTGTCATCGTTACCGGCTTTTCGGTCGGCGCCTATGCGGCGACCGAAATCATCCATCAGCAAGGCCGCGCTTTCTCTGCCGAGAGCATCACGGTCAAGAAGGGTGAGGCCGTCACCTTCCTGAATGACGACACGGTGCCGCACAACATCATGTCGGCCAGCAAGGGCAACGAATTCAATCTGGGATCGCAGGCGCCGGGCACCTCAACCGACGTGTCCTTCAAGGAGGCGGGCGACGTGCAGGTGATCTGCGCCATTCATCCGCGCATGAAGATGATGGTCAAGGTGACCGACTAGGATTTTTTTCTGACGCGTTTTCTTCACGCGAACAGGTAATCCACTTCGCTCGAAAACGCTCTACCGAAGCGCCGGAGATTGACGATGTTGATACGCTACAAGATTTTCGGTGCCTTCAGTGTCGTGCTTCTCCTGGCCTGCGGCATCGCCTTCTATGGTATCCGCGCCATCGGCAGCTCCGGCGACATGGTCGTCCGTCTCTATGACGGCCCGTTGATGGGAATCAACCATGCGCGTTCCGCCCACGCGGCGTTGCATGAGGCCCGGCTGGTGCTCCAGCGGGCACTGGTCGCGGGCAGCTCCAGTGAAACGGTCACAAAATTCGAGGGGCTGATCCGCGATAGCGTCGAGGACCTGAAAGTGGTGCGCGAGCGCGCCGCCACGCCGAGCGTTTCGGCCGCGCGCGAGAAGGCCGAACAGCAACTCAAGGACTGGTCGACCGCCGCGCTCAAGATATTGAAACCTTCGCCCGGCGGCGTGACGGAAATCCCGACCAGCTTCCTGCTTGCCCAGCAAGGCGATCGGCTGATGGCGTCGATCGACGACCTCGTCGAGCTCGTGGCCGCCTACGGCTATGAATACCGCATGGCGGCAGAGAAGGACGTGGAGGCGGCCCGCACCACGATGCTGTCGGTCGCGGTCGGAACAGTCGCGATCGGACTTCTGATCGCGCTTGCGTTCTCGTACTCGATGAGCCGGCCGATCTCCGCAGCCGTGCGTGTTGCCGAGCGCGTGGCGGCGGGCAATTTCGCCGATGACATCGCGGTGCGTCGCCGCGACGAGCTTGGTCGACTGCTGAAGTCGCTTGCTGTCATGCAGGCGAGCCTGAAGACCCGCGCCGATGACGATCTCGCGCTTATTACCGCCAAGGACCAGAGCAGTGCGGAGCAGGCCGGTCACCGGCGGCGTCTCGAAGCCGAGATCGATGCCTTCCGGTCCGCCTTCAGCGAGGTCATGAGCAACACGGCGCGCATGACCGGCGAGTTGACGGATACGGCGCAGGGCCTCGCCTCGGCCGCACGCAATGCGGGCTCGCAATCGAACGAGGCAGCTTCGACGGCGAAGGAAACCTCGGCGAACGTCCAGACCGTGGCGACAGCCGCAAGTCAGCTCGGCCAATCCGTCCAGGCGATCACCTCGCAGCTGGCGGATGCGACCACCATCGTGCAGCGAGCCTCCGGCATGGCTGAGGCGGCCAACCAGACTATCGGCAGGCTTGCCAGTGCCGCGCAGCAGATCGACGAGGTGGTCGGCTTCATCAGGACCATTGCCGGCCAGACCAATCTGCTCGCGCTCAACGCCACGATCGAAGCGGCGCGGGCCGGCGAAGCGGGCAGGGGCTTTGCAGTCGTTGCCTCCGAAGTGAAGGCACTGGCGACGCAGACGGCCAAGGCGACGGAGGAAATTTCGAGCCAGATCACCGAGGTGCAGTCGGCGACGCGCGAGGCGGTCGACAACGTCGGCGCCATCGCGTCGATCATCGGCGACATCGACGGTTTAACCGGGCGAATCGCGGCCGCGGTCGGCCAGCAAAATGCGGCGGCCGGCGAGATCTCCAGGAATATCGGACAGGCGGCGTCGGGAACTGCGCTGGTCGCGCGCAGCATTGCGGGGACGGCCGAGGCGACGGACAATGCCAACCGCACCGCCGACGTCGTGCTCGCGACGGCCCACGACCTGTCCAGCCAGGCCACTCAGCTGCGCTCGTCGGTAGATCGCTTCCTGTCGAACGTCGCGGCGTAGACCGCCGCCAAGGTGCAGGGCAATAGCATATGGGAGAGATCCTCCCGTGGCCATCCTTCGAGACGCCCGCCGTCGGCGGGCCCTCAGGATGATGACGGAGTGTGCGGCGCCGGCTTCAACGAACTCCCGTGCCGCTTAGCCTCATCCTGAGGAGACGGCAAAGCGGTCGTCTCGAAGGACGAGGCGCGCGCTCAGGTCACGCAAATTCCAGCTGGTTTGACTGAAAGAAGCGGCGCACCGTCTGAAGACAATGCGCCGCTTGTTTGTTTAGGCGGCTTTCGCGTCGACGCTGCCGATCCAGTTGCGGGCGAGTGTGACGTCGGCTTGCGACAATTGATGACCTGCCGGCAAAACCTTGTGCGTTACGCTCGCGCCAGCCTGCGTCAGGAGTGCAGCGAGCTGCGCTGAATTGCTCGCCGGGACGATCGGATCAGCCTGCCCGGACAACAGCAGAACCGGCTTGCCATCGAGATTGGCCTTGGGCGGATCCGACAGCGGCACCATCGCGCGCAGCAGCACCGCGCCCGCCAGCACGTCCGGCTTCAGCAGCAACAGCGCGGCTGCGATGTTGGCGCCGTTGGAGAAGCCGACCGCAACGGGCGCCACGATGCCGTATTGCTTGCGTGCGTCCGCGACGAAGTCGCCGAGCTCGAGCGCGCGGCGGCGCACGTCCTCCTCGTCGAACACGCCTTCCGAAAGGCGACGGAAGAAGCGCGGCATGCCGTGTTCGAGCACGCGGCCGCGCGGCGAGAGCAGCGCCGAGCCCGGCGAGATCATCTTGCCGAGGCCGAGCAGGTCGTTCTCGTCGCCGCCGGTGCCGTGCAGCAGCAGGAGAGGCGGGGAGCCCGCGTCAGTCGCGGGCTCGAAACGATGGATGAAGTCGGTCATGACGCGGTCTCTTCGAGGTTCGGCAACACGCCCTCGATCTGCTTGCGGTGCTGCTCGAGGAAGCCGGGCAGCTTCAAATCGCGTCCGAGCGTCGCCACGGGTTCGTCCACGGCGAAGCCGGGGATATCGGTCGCGATCTCGAACAGCACGCCGCCGGGCTCGCGGAAATAGATCGAGCGGAAGTAGTTGCGATCACGCTGCTCGGTCGGATGCAGGCCGTGATTGCTCACGAGCTTTTGCGCCATCTTGCCCTGCTCGGCATCGTCAGCCGCGCGGAACGCGATGTGGTGCACCGAGCCGCCGCCCTGATGTCCCCGCAGAAATCCCTTGGCCTCGTAGATGTCGACGACGCTGCCCTCGGCATCGCCAGATGCCTTGAAGCGGATCACCGAGCCTTCACGGCCCGTCTCCTTGAAGCCGAACACGTCGGTGAGGACGGCAGCGGTCTTCGCCGCGCTGTCGAGCAGCAGGGTCACGCCGTGAAAGCCGCGGATCGCGTGCTCTGATGGCACGTCGCCATTGCTCCAGCCGGGCTCGTTCTCGGCGCCGGGAATGCCGACGAGCGCGAGCGCCATGCCATCCGGATCGGTGAACGGCAGCACGGACTCGCCAAAGCGCTTCTCGAGCGCCTCATAGGCAATGCCCTTCTCGATGAAGCGCTGGGTCCAGTAGCCGAGCGAGCGCTGCGGCACGCGGAAGGCGGTCTGATGGGTCTCGCCGACGCCGCGGCGCCCCGGCGCGACGCCGGCCCAGGGGAAGAAGGTCAGGATGGTGCCGGGACGGCCGGTCTCGTCGCCGTAGTAGAAATGATAGGTGCCGGGATCGTCGAAATTGACCGTCTTCTTGACGAAGCGCAGGCCCAGATCCCGCGTGTAAAAGCCGAAATTCCTGATGGGGTCGCCGGCGATCGCGGTGACATGGTGCAGTCCAGACATTGTCGTCCTCCAAATCCTGGGGAGCGGTCTTGCTCTGGCCGGAAATATCGTTCCGGTTTGGATTGGAGACAATCCATGCAAAGATGACGTCTATGTCTACGATTTGGAAACAATCGCCGAACCTAGCCTATGGATAAGGTCGCCAGCCTCCGAGCCTTCGTGAAGGTGGTCGAAAGCGGCAGCTTTGCCGAGGCGGGCCGGCAGCTGCGGCTGTCGCGCTCGGCCATCAGCAAATACATCGCCGACCTCGAGGAGAGCCTCGGCGTCCAGCTCCTGAACCGGACCACCCGCCACGCCAGCCCGACCGAGAACGGTCAGCGGTATTTCGAGCGCGCCGTCGTGATCCTCTCGGAGATCGAGGCGGCCGATCAGGCGGTGACGCAGGCCCAGTCGGCGCCGCGCGGCTTGCTGCGGGTCAACGCACCGATGTCGTTCGGCACGATGCGGCTCGGGCCTGTGCTCGCGGACTTCATGGAGGCGTATCCGGAGCTCCAGCTTCAGATCGTGCTCAGCGACGATTTGCTCGATCCCGTGCAGGATGGCTTTGACGTGACGTTGCGCATCGCGGATCTGGAATCCTCGAGCTTGATCGCGCGAAAGATCATGCCGGTGCCGCGCATGATCTGCGCCTCGCCTAGCTATCTCGCGCATCACGGCACGCCAAAGCATCCGCAGGATCTGCGTGAGCACGCATCGCTCACCTACGGCTTCCTGCTGACGGGCAATCAATGGAAGCTTTCAGGCGCCGACGGCGACCACTGGATCCAGCCGGCCTGGTCGCTCTGCGTCAACAATGCCGAAGTGCTTCGCGACGCCGCGATCAAGGGCAGGGGGCTCGCGCTGCTGCCGGAGTTCATTGCGGCGGAGGCTTTGCGGAAGGGCGATCTGCGGACGGTGCTAACAGATTATTCGGCGCCGCCGCTGGCGCTTTATGCGGTCTATCCGCCGACACGGCATTTGTCGGTGAAGGTGAGACTGTTCATTGATTTTCTGGTGGAGCGATTTGGGCGGGAGGAGGAGGCGGGCGCGGGGATGCGCCATACGTCACAGGGTCGCTGAAGCGCCTCGCCGAGGCCGAACCCTAATCGATGAAGGCCGCGAGCTCCTCGGGCGTACCGGAGGGAAAGGCCGCCTTGAGGAAGTCGAGGAATGCCGACACCCGGGCGCTCAGCAATCTGCGCGACGGGTAGAGCGCCCAGAGCGCGATGGGCAGCCCGTCGACATCGCCCCAATGGATCAGCCTGCCGGCGCCGAGGTCGTGACTGACGAGCGATAGCGGAAGGCGCGCGGCACCGACGCCGGCGCGGACGGCGTCGCGGACCATGACGAGCGACGACAGACGAAGCACTGGATCGGTGTTGATCCGGATTTTCCGGCCCCGCGCCGTCATGTCCCAGGCAGGGCTCAGATCGCCCGCGCCCCTGACCACGGTCGGAACGGCGCGATCGCCTTTCGGACGCCTCAGCGCGGGGCTTGCCACCACCACCAGCCGGTCGCGCATCAGAATGCGTCCGACCAGCGTTTCATCCGGATCCGGATTGACCCTGATGACGAGGTCATAGCCTTCCTCGATCATGTCGACGGAGCGGTCCTCAGTGGTGATCTCGAGCCTGATATCAGGATATTTCAGCGCGAAGCCGGCAGCGAGCTTTCCCATCGCGGTCTGCGAAAACAGCAGGGGTGCGCTGACCCGCAATCGTCCGCGCGGCTTGTCGCTGCCCGAGGCGATCGCCGCCGCGCTCTGTTCGATCTCGGCGAGCAGCGCGCCTGTCCGCTCGTGCAGAGCGCGCCCTTCCTGGGTGAGCTTCAATGTGCGCGATCCGCGTTCGAACAGTCGCAGGTCGAGGCCGCTTTCGAGTTCGGAGACGCGGCGAGAGAGCGTCGCCTTCGGGCGGCCCGAGGCACGGGCCGCGCGCCCGAAGCCGCCATGCCGGGCGACGAGATTGAAATCGGCAAGCGCAAGCAAATCCATACGTTCCACCCTTGAGACGGTCTGGCCGAATATAGGGTATTTTGGCCAGATGGCGGATCAGTAACTTGCCGCGGCTTGTCGGCGTCCCGCTCTGGAGCCAAGAAGTCCGCGGACCACCAGCGCTATCCGCTGGTCACGCGCAACTTTCTGATCCGGCCGGAGCGTTCGAGCTCGGCCAATCCGTGCAGCGCCGCCCAGAATGTCTCGGTCGCGACCTCGACGTCGCTCCTCGCAGGCGCAACCACGGACGCGAGCGCCGCGAAACCGTCCTTCAACTCCAGCCTGGTGTCGGCTTCCGCGAAGCCCGCTGGGGACGCTCTCGACGAGTGTTCCACCAGCGAGACGAACTGTCCAAAATTAGCGGCTATCGTGATTGATTTGGATCACTAATTTCCTGGCTACGAACTCGGTCGACGCAGCTGTCGCGGCCGAACGCCAACCACGAGACAAGGACCATCGTCATGATCTATTCGACAGCCACCGTCCCGGTGAACCCGGTAGGCGAAACCAGGCTGAGCCGCGAGCAGGTCTGGAAAGGGCTCGAGCTCAAGGCGCGCGATGCCCGGCTTTTTCTGCCGCCCGGCCTGTGCACGCGCTGCGAAATCGTCGAGGAGAGCGCCACGCATTTCGTGCGCGAAGTCACCATCGCCGGTTCGGATCTGCGCGAGATCATCGCGCTCGAGCCGCAGAGCAAGGTGACGTTCTTCCAGGCCACCGGTCCGCGTGAAGGCGCCATCATCAACGAGATCGTCGAGAACGACGCGGGCGAGCTGATGCTCAGATTCTACGGCTACCTCGGCCTGCGCGGAAAGCAGCCTGATGGTCCCGAGGAGCAGGCCGAGCAGGCGCAGCTCGACAGCGACAGCGGCTACAAGGCCGCACTGCTGTCGACGCTCAAGCGCACCCGCGAGCTGCTCGCCAACGGCACGCTCTGATCAATCCCCCGAACACAGCAACGCATCACATGATGGAGGCAACAATGACTGCTGTCACGGAGATCGGCGCACCAACGTCCGCAGCGAAGATCCTGGTTCTTGGCGCAACTGGCGGCACCGGACGGCAGATCGTCAGGCAGGCGCTGGCCCGCGGCCATCAAGTCACCGCATTGGTGCGGTCACCGGAAAAGGCGGGCGATCTGAACGGCGCCCGGCTCGTCGTCGGCGACGTGCGTGACGAGACGACGCTGCGCGAAGCCCTGAGGGGACAGGACGCCGTCGTGAGCGCGCTCGGCACGCCGGCCAGCCCTTTTCGCGAGGTGACGCTGCTTTCGACCGCGACGCGTGCACTCGTCAAGGCGATGAAAGCCGAGCTGGTGTCGCGCCTGGTCGCTGTCACGGGGATGGGCGCCGGCGACAGCCGCGGGCATGGCGGCTTCGTCTTCGATCGCCTGATCTTCCCGCTGCTCCTGAAGAAGGTGTATGCCGACAAGAACAGGCAGGAAGCCATCGTGAGGGACAGCGGGCTCGACTGGGTGCTGGTGCGTCCCGCCGTTCTGAACGACAAGCCCGGCCGCGGACAGGTGCAGGCGCTGACGGATCTCTCCGCCTTTCACGGCGGAAGCATCTCGCGACAGGACGTCGCCACCTTCGTTCTCGACCAAGTGCGCGGTGATGCCTGGTTGCATCGCTCGCCGTTGATCACCTGGTGAAGTCAGCGAAGCGAAGCCGAGCTGAAGCAATTCAGCTCGGCTCGCCATCCTATTTCTTCCCGTCGAAGAACCCGCGCACGGCCTTGATGGTTGCGGTCGGATCCTCCTCCATCAGCCAGTGCCCGGCGCCGGGAATCACGATTTCGGTGACGTCGGTCGCGGCGTTGCGCATCACGACCGCTTCCATCTTGCCGAAGGATTTTTCGCCGCCCACCGCAAGCACGGGCATGGCCAGCTTGGTCGCGATGGCCTTCTTGTTGTCCTCGGCGTCGGTGCGGATCGCCCTGAACTGGGCGAATGCCGCGTGCATCGCGCCCGGCCGCGCATAGAGCTCGGCGTAGTGACGGCGCGTCGCTTCCGTGACCTTTGACGGCGTGCCGGCAAATTCGTTCCAGAAGCGATCGAGGTAGATGCGCTCACGGCCCTTGACCAGCCGTTCCATGTCGGGGCCTTCGAAATCGAAGTGCCAGAGCTGCGGGCTGCGGACGATCTCGTCCCACGGCGGCACGCCGGGCACGGGAGCGTCCATGACCACCAGCTTCTCGGTCAGATCGCGATAGCGCGCCGCGTAGGCATAGGCCACCATGGTGCCGATGTCGTGTCCGACGACGACAGCCTTGTCGATATTGAGCGCCTGCAGAACGCCGCGCATGTCGGCGGCCTGATTCCATTTGTCGAAACCGCCGTCGGGCTTGCCGGACAGGCCCATGCCGCGCAAATCGGGAAGGACCACGGTGTGATCGCGTGCAAGGTCCGCTCCAAGCTTGGCCCACATGTCGCCGGTGTCGCCAAAGCCGTGGATCAGGATCACCGCGGGGTGCGGTTATCCGACCAACGGGGCCTCGGGCGACAGCGGCTATTATTTCAACGCCGAGCTGCATTACAACTGGTCGCAATGGCTGAAGGGATTTGACACTACATCTTCACCGACTGGGGCGCGGTGTATTCGACGGCCCCCGGCATCACCGAAATGACCTCCGTCGGCGTCGGCTTCTCCTGGACCTACGCGCCGTTCATGACGTTCGAGGCCAATTACGCAACGCCAATGAAGCTGGCGGTCTCGACCCAGCGCCATTACGAAGCCTATGGCCGTGTCATCTTCCGCCCGCTGCTGATGTTCGAGAAGCAGCAGACGGCGACACCGGTGGCGGCCGTTGCCGACAAGAGCAAGTCGTAGCTGATCTCTTCGTGGGCGTCGCTCTCTCGCAATGACGGAAGATGGTGCGTGCGATCCAACTATCGCCGCAGCGTGAATTCTTCGGGGCTGCGCCGGTGTTCCCACTTCGCCCGCTCCAGCTCGGGCTGGTCGCACTCCGCCTCGGGGTAGCCGATGCAGAGATAGGCGATGAACTTCCAGGAGGCGGGCACGTCGAGCACGCCGTGGATGCGATCCGGATTGAGGATGGAGACCCAGCCGAGCCCGATGCCCTCCGCGCGCGCGGCGAGCCACATCGCGGTGATGGCGGCGACCACGGAATATTCCGTCGTCTCCGGCATGGTGGCGCGGCCGAGGCCGTGGCCGGTGTCGCTGGCCTTGTCGGCGAACACGGCGAGGTGGCTCGGCGCCTGTTCGAGGCCTGACAGTTTCAGCGTGGCATAGCGCGCGGCGCGCTCGCCGGAATAGCAGTTGAGTGCATCGGCGTTGCACGCCTTGAAGTCGTCGATCACGGCGCGTCGCCGCGCGGGATCGTCGACGATGACGAAGCGCCACGGCTGGCTCAGGCCGACTGATGGCGACAGGCAGGCAGTCTCGATCAGCCGCTCCACGGCGCCGTCAGGCAGCGCATCGTTACGAAAGCGGCGCACGTCGCGGCGCCACACGAACAGCTCGCGCAATTGCCGGCGGAAAGCATTGTCGAACGCGACCATCGCTCATCCTCCCCCGTGGAGGAAAGCTGCCGCGACCAGCAGGATCAGGATTTCGCCTGTTTGCTCGAACGCGCCCAGGATGTCGCCGGTCTGTCCGCCGATCTGACGGATGGCTGATCGCGCCAGGATCAATCCGGCGAGCGACAGCAGCACCAGGCCGACCAGCGCCTTGGCCGGCCCGAGCGCCAGCGCAAGCATGAGCGTCCCAATTGCGAAAGCGATGGCCACACTGCGGCCCGGCGGCGCTCCCGCACCCGCCGCAAGTCCGTCGCGGCGCGCCGGGGGCACCAGCGACATGAAAGCCGGCACGCCCGCGCGGGCCGCGGCATGAGCTGCGCAGAGAGCCAGCATCACGGCCCAGGGACTTGCGATCGCGGCCAGCGCGCTCCAGCGCAGGCCGAATGAGAGGATGAGCGCGCAGACACCATAGCTGCCGATCCGGCTGTCGCGCATGATCTCGAGCTTGCGTTCGCGCGTCCGGCCGCCGCCGAGCCCGTCGGCGGTATCGGCAAGCCCATCCTCGTGCAGCGCGCCGGTGATGAGGGTGGTCGTCGCGAGTGACAGCAGGGCGGCGAGGTCCGGCGCCAGTCCGACGCGAATGGCGACCTTGTAGACGAAAGCGCCCGCGAGCCCCACCAGCAATCCCGCGACCGGCAGCGCCCAGGTCGCGCGCGCGAGGACGCCTTCGCCCGCCGGCTTCGACGAGGCCATTGGAACGATCGTGACGAAGGACGCCGCGATCCTGAGATCGGCGATGAGGTCCTTCAGAATGTCGACGCGCGCGATCATTTCAGTTTCATCGGCAGGCCGGCGACGATGAACTCGACCTCGTCGGCAACACCAGCGATCGTCTGATTCATGATCCCCGCGGCGTCGCGAAAGCTGCGGGCCAGCGCGTTGTCGGGCACGATGCCAAGGCCAACCTCGTTGGTAACGAAGACGGCGGGGCTCTCGAGGCGGGGCAGGGCGGCGGCAAGTTCGCTCACCTCGTGCTCCCAGTCGCGCTCCGCATGCATCAGATTGGAGAGCCACAGCGTCAGGCAGTCGACAAGCCGTGCGCCGCCGCCGTCGGTTGCGACCAGCGCACCCACGAGATCGAGCGGGACCTCGCGCTCGATCCAGCCGGTTCCACGCCGCGCGCGATGCTTTGCGATGCGCGCGTCCATCTCCGCATCGAGCGCCTCGGCCGTCGCGACATAGACGGGCTGCCCGGGAAAAGCGCGCGTACGCATTTCCGCACGCTTGCTCTTGCCCGATCGCGCTCCACCCGTGATCAAGATGACGGCCACAAAAATCTCCTGTGGGCCTGACTAATCACCAAACGCGGCCAAAGACAAAGCCGAAATCAGCCCGACAGGGGCTTGCGCTCGCCCCCCGCTTTGCGCAACAGGGGCGGGACAGGAGGCAGGCGTGGGCTTTGCGGGCGCGATGGTGGTGGCGATGGCGGTGGATGCCCTCATGGGCTGGCCGTCGTGGCTGTTCGCGCGGATCGGTCACCTCGTGACGTGGCTCGGCCGGCTGATTGCGGTCATCGACGCCAGCTGGAATCGGGATTCCGACTTGCCCGCGCTCCGGCGCGCCGCGGGCATTGCTGGCGCGCTTCTGGTCATTGCGATCTCTATTGGTCTTGGTTGGGTGCTCCAGTCCTTGTTACCTTCAGGCTGGATCCAGCTCGTGCTGGTCGGTGTCCTCGCCTGGCCGCTGGTCGCGCTGCGTTCGCTGCATGATCATGTCGCTGCCGTCGGCAAGCCTCTACTGGGCGGCGATATCGCCGGCGCACGCGAGGCGGTCTCGCGTATCGTCGGCCGCGATCCTGCAGCGCTCGATGAAGCCGGCATCGCGCGTGCCGCGATCGAGAGCCTCGCGGAGAACACCTCCGACGGCATCGTCGCGCCAATATTCTGGGGCGCACTGTTCGGCTTGCCCGGCATTTTCGGCTACAAGGCGATCAACACGCTGGACTCCATGATCGGCCATCGCAGTGAACGCCACGAAGCGTTCGGCTGGGCTGCGGCGCGCATCGACGATGTCGCCAATTTCATTCCGGCGCGCCTGACCGGCTTTCTGTTCGTGCTGCTGGCGCCGCGGCGATCGGAGGCACTGTCGTGCATGACGCGCGATGCGCACCGCCACCGTTCGCCCAATGCCGGTTGGCCGGAAGCGGCGATGGCCGGCGCGCTCGGTGTGCGGCTTTCTGGTCCCCGTATCTATCATGGCGCCGTCACAAAAGAGCCCTGGCTCAACGAGGGCGCGCGCGATCCGCTTGCGGCCGATATCAGCGAGGGATTGGCGGTTTACCGTCGCGCCATGTTGCTGCTCGCGGGTCTGCTTGCGATCCTGGCCTTCGCGTGAAAGAACAGGGCATGCGCGAGCACGGTGGAAATCTCGATCTGGCCCAGCAGCGTTTTGGTGGGCGCGCGGAAGACTGGATCGATTTGTCGACCGGGATCAACCGGCTGCCTTATCCCGTCGGCGAGATCGCCGCGCATCATTGGCAGGCGCTGCCGTCGCGATCCGAGATCGATACCCTGCATCAGGCCGCGCGACAGGCTTACAGGACAACCGCACCTATTGTCGCGATCGGCGGCGCACAAGCCGCCATTCAGCTGCTGCCGCAGCTTGCCCCGCGCGGCCGGGCCCGCATTCTCGCGCCGACCTACAACGAATATGCCCCCGTTCTGGCAGTCTCCGGATGGGAGATCGAGGAGGTGAGGGAGCTTGACGCGCTGGCGGGAGCAAACCTCGCCATCGTCGTCAATCCCAACAATCCCGACGGCCGCCGTCATGCGCCGAAGGATCTGCTCGCGCTATTGCCGCGCGTCGGCTACCTCGTCATCGACGAGAGCTTTGCAGATGCTACTCCCGAACTCTCGCTCGCCTCGGAAGCCGGGCGGCCGGGGCTGCTGATCCTGCGCTCGTTCGGGAAGTTCTATGGCCTTGCCGGTCTGCGGCTCGGCTTCGCACTCGGCCATGCTGATAACATCGGTCAGCTTGCGGTAGCGTCAGGCCCGTGGCCGGTATCGGGCGCCGCGATCGCGATCGGTTGCCGCGCCTTGCGGGATGAGGCTTGGGCCAAGGCGACGTTAGCGCGGCTCGCACGCGACTGCGTTCGTCTTGACGCGATGGTGCAGGCGCAAGGCTGGCAGCTGATCGGCGGCGGGCCGCTGTTTCGTCTTTACGAGACGCCTGATGGGCTTGCCACGCAGGAAAAACTCGCGCGTGGCCAAATCTGGTCGCGCGTCTTCGCGCAAAATCCGACATGGCTGCGGCTCGGGCTTCCCGGCGCTGAGGCTGAATGGGAACGCCTTGCCGAGGTGCTAGCGCGCTAGCGCGAGCAGGCCTTCGACGTCGAGATGCTTCTCGATGTGGTCGGCCAGCGCATCAAGCGCGCTTTCGACCCTGGCGTGATAGGGCTCTTCGCCTGCGGGAATGTCGAGCCTCGCCAGATACGCCCTGCGAAATTCGTCCGACGTGAACAGGCCGTGCAGATAGCTGCCCTGCACGCGTCCATCGTGCGAGATCGCGCCTTCGGGCTCGCCGTTCAGTGTCGCGAACGGCCGCGCGCGGTCTGGCCCATCGGTGCGGCCGATATGGATTTCGTAGGCCTGAATCGGCTGATTGGTCGCCGCGTGAACGGCTGCAACACGCGTCAGCGTCTTCTGCGGACTCATCACCGTTTCAACGTCCAGTAATCCGAGGCCCGGCGTATCACCGGCGGGTCCCTCGATACCGTCAGGATCGGTCACGCTGCGTCCGAGCATCTGATATCCACCACAGAGGCCGAGCACATGGCCGCCCCGGCGGTGATGCGCGAGCAGGTCGATGTCCCAACCCTGCGCGCGCAAAAAGGCGAGGTCGCCGCGGGTGGATTTCGAGCCGGGAATGATGACAAGCCTGACATCGCCGGGGATCGCTTCGCCCGGACGCACCATCACGAGATCGACTGAAGGCTCGAGCTTGAGCGGATCGAGATCGTCGAAATTGGCGATTCGGGACAGCGCGAGGCAGGCGATCTTGGTCTGACCCGGCTTGCGTGCATCGCGCAGACCCAGTGCATCCTCGGCCGGCAGTTCGCCGGCGCGCGAAAACCATGGCAGCACGCCGAGGCCGCGCCATTCCGTCTTCGCTTCGATCAGCCTGTAGCCGTCGTCGAACAGCGTGGGATCGCCGCGGAATTTGTTGATGACGAAACCCTTGATCATCGCGGCATCGTCAGGATCGATCACGGTCTTGATGCCGACGAGTTGTGCGATGACGCCGCCGCGGTCGATGTCGCCGACCAGCACGACAGGCACATCGGCCTTACGAGCAAAGCCCATATTGGCGATGTCGGCCTTGCGCAGATTCACTTCGGCCGGGCTGCCGGCGCCTTCGACCAGCACCAGATCCGCGCGTGCCTTCAGCCGCTCAAAGCTTTCCAGCACCGCGCCCATCAGCGAGGGCTTCATCGCCGCGTATTCACGCGCTCGCGCGGTCGCGATGCGCTTGCCCTGCACGATGATCTGCGCGCCGACATCGGTCTCGGGCTTGAGCAGGACCGGATTCATGTCGGTGTGCGGCTCGACGCGGGCGGCGAGCGCCTGCAGCGCCTGCGCGCGGCCGATCTCGCCGCCATCGACGGTGACTGCGGCATTGTTCGACATGTTCTGCGGCTTGAACGGAAGCACGCGCAAGCCGCGGCGCGTGAACGCGCGCGCGAAGCCGGCGACGATGAGCGACTTGCCCACGTCCGAGCCGGCCCCCTGGATCATCAGCGCGCGTGCCATGGATGTCAGAACTCGACGCCGGCCTGCGCCTTGATGCCGGAGCGGAACGGATGCTTCACTAGCGTCATCTCGGTGACGAGATCGGCGATCTCGATCAGCTCGTCCTTGGCGTTGCGACCGGTGAGCACGACATGCGTCATTGGCGGCTTCGAGGTCTTCAGGAAATCGACCACCTCGGCGATGTCGAGATAGTCGTAACGCAGCGCGATGTTGATCTCGTCGAGCACGACCATGCGCAGCCGTTCATCCGAGATCAGCTCCTTCGCCTTCTCCCAGCCGGCGCGCGCCGCCGCGATGTCGCGGGCGCGGTCTTGCGTTTCCCAGGTAAAGCCTTCGCCCATGGCGTGGAACTGGCAGAGCTCGCCGAAATGGCCGGTGAGGAGGCGTCGCTCGCCGGTATCCCAGGCGCCCTTGATGAACTGCACCACCGCACATGGGAAGCCATGGGCGACGCAGCGCACGATCATGCCGAAGGCCGATGACGACTTGCCCTTGCCGGCGCCGGTGTGGACGATGATGAGGCCTTTTTCGCCGCTCTTGGTCGCCATGATCTTGTCGCGAGCGACCTTGATCTTCGCCATTTTGGCAGCGTGCTTCGCGTCAGTCTTCGCGTCAGTCTTGGCGTCGGTTTCGTCGGCCGTTTGGGTCTCCGGTTCAGGCGTCATTGGTTCCGGTCCTTCGGCTTGACAAGAGGCGGCCGGGGGCAAATGGTGGCCCGGCGTTGGTTCCTGTCCTATGACAGGCGAAGAGGGAATGCGATAGGGTCCGAATCGGCAAGATTTGGGTCCAAAATGCAGCCGCCCCCGCGACCGTGACCGGAGAGATGCCCAAAGCCACTGATCCCCAGGGATCGGGAAGGCGGGGATCGAAGGGGAAACCCTGCTCCGCAAGCCGGGAGACCTGCCAGCGCGGACGATTTTTGGACCGGCGGACGGGGTGTTCCGCGACGGGGAAACGGGCCTTCGCAAGGGAGGTTCGTGAGCCTCTTCGCCTCCCGCTGTTACTTCTGGAAGAGGCGATGACTGTCACACTGCATGTCTGCATCACCTGCAAAGCCGGGCAGACGCTCGGCGAGGGCGAGGTCACGCCCGGCAAGCGCCTGCATGGCGCAATCCTCGAAGCCGGCGTGCCCGAGGGCGTAACCGTGATTCCCGTCGAATGCCTGTCGGCATGCAGCCAGGGCTGCTCGGTTGCGCTCAGTGCGCCAGGCCGCTGGTCCTATGTCTATGGCCGCCTCTCGGATGCCAACGCGCAGGACGTGGTCGCGGGCGCTGCCGCCTATGCCGCCGCACCCGATGGCCTCGTCCCCTGGCGCAGCCGTCCCGAAATCTTCCGCAAGCAGTCGCTTGCGCGCATTCCCCCCATCGCTGCGTTGCCGGAGGCTGCCGAATGAACTCGCTCGCAAAGGTCCCTGTGACTGTCGTCACCGGCTTTCTCGGCTCCGGCAAGACGACGCTGATCCAGCATCTGCTGAGCAATCCCAATGGCAAGAAGCTCGCGGTGCTCGTCAACGAGTTCGGCAGCGAGGGCGTCGACGGCGAGATCCTGAAATCCTGCGCCGACGCCAACTGCCCGGAAGAGAATATCGTCGAGCTCGCCAATGGCTGCATCTGCTGCACCGTTGCCGACGATTTCATTCCGACCATGGAGCAGCTTTTGGCGCGGCCGGTGCGGCCCGATCATATCCTGATCGAGACCTCGGGCCTCGCGCTGCCAAAGCCGCTGCTGAAGGCGTTCGACTGGCCGGAGATCCGCTCGCGCATCACGGTTGATGGCGTGATTGCGCTCGCCGATGCCGAGGCTGTCGCCGCCGGCCGTTTCGCGCCGGATCCGGATGCGATCGAAGCGCAACGCGCTGCGGACGAAAATCTCGATCACGAGACGCCGCTGTCCGAAGTGTTCGAGGATCAGATCGCCTGCGCCGATATCGTGCTGCTGACCAAGGCCGATCTCGCTGGAGCCGCCGGCATCGAGGCCGCCAAGGCTGTGATCACCGCCGAGATGCCGCGCCGCGTGCCGATGCTGCCGATCACCGACGGCGCGATCGATGCGCGCGTCATCCTCGGCCTCAACGCTGCCGCCGAGGACGATCTTGCCGCGCGTCCCTCGCATCACGACGGCGAGGAAGAACACGAGCATGATGATTTCAATTCTGTCGTGATCGACCTCCCCGAAGTGACCGACGTCGATGCGCTGGTTGCGTCAGTGCAGAAGCTGGCGCGTGAGCAGAACGTGCTGCGTGCCAAGGGCTATATCGCGGTCGCGGGCAAGCCGATGCGGCTGCTCTTGCAAGCGGTCGGCGAGCGCGTGCGCCACCAGTTCGACAAGCCCTGGGGCGCAAGCGCCAGGCGATCGAAGCTCGTCGTGATCGGCGAGCACGGCGATATCGATGAAACCGCAATAAGGGCGGGATTGGGAGTCTGATGCACGTCGTCTTCCGCGAGAGCCGCGGTCTGGAGGAGACCGCGACGCCAAGGGACATCGGCCAGGACCCGGCCGATCTCGTGGTGCTCTCGTACTCGGATTCCGACCTTGCTGCGTTCGCGGCGGGCTGGCGCCGCGGTCGCGACGGCCTGCCGTCGCTGCGGCTCGCCAATCTCGCGGAATTACGTCATCCGCTCTCGGTCGACACTTACATCGAGCGCACGCTGTCGCAGGCGCGCGGCATTCTGGTGCGCCTGATCGGCGGAGAGTCCTACTGGCCGTACGGGCTCGCAGCGCTCCAGCAACTGGCCAAAGATCGGGGCATCGTGCTCGCAGTGCTGCCGGCCGATGGCCGCGACGACATCAGGCTGGACGCGTATTCCACCTTGCCGGCTTCGACACTGCGCCGCCTCAAGGTGCTCTGCGACACCGGCGGCCCCGTCGCGGCGCAAGCCGCCATCGCGCAGCTCGCGTTGGCCTCGGGTCTCTATGCCGGGCCTGTTGTCGGCGAGATGACCGTGCCCGACATGGGCTTTTACCACCCCGCCCGCGGTGTCATTGCTGCGCCGGTGCCGGGCGAGGGGAAGCCCTTCGCGCTCGTGACGTTCTATCGTTCCTATCTCACGGCCGCCGACACTGGTCCCGTTGATGCGCTGATCGCAGCGTTGCGCGAGAAGGGGTTTGATGCGTATGGGGCCTTCGTCGCATCGCTGAAGGCGGCGGGCGTCGGAGCTTGGTTGCGCGCGCATCTTGCGCAACATCCGCCCGCCGCGATCGTCAATGCCACGGCGTTCTCGGCCGTCGGCGACGACGGCACGACGCCGTTCGATGCTGCGCTGTGCCCCGTCTTCCAGGTTGCACTCTCCTCGGCGCGACGAGAGGATTGGGCGGAATCGTTGCGCGGCCTGTCGCCGGGCGATCTCGCGATGCATGTGGTGCTGCCCGAGGTCGACGGCCGCCTGTTCGCCGGCGTGGTTAGTTTCAAATCGGCCGGGATGCGCGATCCCGACCTTCAGTTCTCGCATCTGGCCCATCGGCCGGATGAAGAACGCGTCAAGGCCATCGCCGCCCGCGTCGCGGCTTGGCATCGTCTTGCCGAGAAGCCGGTCGCCGAGAAGCGGCTAGCCATCGTGCTCTCCAACTACCCGGGCAGGCCGCACCAGATCGCGCATGCGGTCGGGCTCGATGCACTGGCTTCGGTCGAGGCGTTGGTATCCGATCTTTCCGAGGCCGGCTTTGACGTTACGCCGGTCCATGCGCTCGGCGAGACGTTGCTCGATCAGACCTTGACGTGGAGCGTCGGCGATTACCGCGCCGCGCTCTTACAGCTTCCGCAAGGCTTGCAAGACGATCTTGCGCAAGCCTGGGGCGCGCCGGAGAGCGATCCGAGCTGCCGCGACGGCGCATTCCACTTCGCTGCGATCCCGTCAGGCCGATCGATCATCGCGGTCCAGCCCGAGCGCGGCGATGCGACGACACGCGATTCCGACTATCACGACCTCGCCCGTACGCCGCGCCATGCCTATGTCGCTTTCTATCTCTGGCTCTGCAGGCAGGGAATTGATGCCGTCGTGCACATCGGTGCGCATGGCACGCTGGAATGGCTACCGGGGAAATCCGTGGCCCTGTCGTCTGCGTGCTGGCCCGAAGCGCTGACCGGCGATCTCCCGGTGATCTATCCCTTCATCGTCAACGATCCCGGCGAGGCCGCGCAGGCCAAGCGGCGCATCGGCGCCGTCACCATCGGCCATCTGCCCCCGCAGCTCGAACAATCCGCGATACCGGAAGGCCTGCGCCGGCTCGAACGCCTGCTCGACGAATACTCGACCGCCGATGGTCTCGACCCCGCCCGCCGCCAGCGCCTCATTACGGCGATCCGCGACGAGGCGCGCGCGGCGGGCCTCGAAGACGATCTCGGCCTCGATGCCTCCGCGGCGCCGGCCGAGGCGATCCCGCGGATCGATCGCTTTGTCTGCGATCTCAAGGAAAGCCAGTTCGGCGACGGCCTGCACGTGTTCGGCCGCGGTGCCTGCGGCGATGCCGAGCGGGACGCGTTGCGTGTTGCGCTCGCGGGACAACGTGTTGCGCCGGGGCCATCAGGCTCGCCCTATCGCGGGCGGCAGGACGTGCTGCCGACGGGACGCAATCTCTTCGCCGTCGATCCGCGCGCGGTGCCGACGCCATCGGCGCATGCGCAGGGCATCAAGCTCGCTGAGGAGCTGCTGCGCCGCCATTTGCAGGATCATGGCGACTGGCCAAAGGGTCTCGTTGTCGATCTCTGGGGCTCGGCGACGATGCGCACCGCAGGCGAGGAGTTTGCGATGGCGCTGCATCTGGCCGGCCTCGCGCCGCGCTGGGATCACGCCTCCGGCCGCGTCACCGGCTATGACATCATCGTGCCGGCCGAGCTCGGCCGTCCCCGCATCGACGTGACGCTACGGGTCTCGGGCCTATTTCGCGACGTCTTCGCAGGCCTTGCGCAATTGTTCGAAGCGGCTTCCGAGGCACTTGCCTCGCGCGAAGACGAGGGCGACGAAAATCCCTACCGCTTTCGCGCCTCGCGCGTGTTTGCGCCGCGTCCCGGACAATACGGCGTCGGCCTCTCGGCCATCCCAGATGCCTTCACGCCGGAGACACGCGAGGCCGCCGGCGAGGCCTGGCTCTCCGCTTCGTCCTGGGCGTTCTCCGCCGATGGCGAGATCAAGCCCGCTCGTGCCGGCATCGAGCAGCGGCTCGCCTCTGCCGACGCTTTCGTCCACGCCCAGGATCTGCCCGAGACCGATCTTTTGCTTGCCGCCGATTATGCGGCGCATGAAGCCGGCATCGCCGCGGCGGCAGCGCATCTCGGTGCGTCGGAGCCATCGCTCTATCATCTCGACACGACGCGCCCGGATGAGCCGCACGCGCGTACGCTGACGGAAGAGATTTCCCGCGTCGTCCGGGCTCGCGCGGCCAATCCGGCCTGGATCGCCGGCATGATGCGCCACGGCTTTCGTGGGGCGGCCGAGATATCCGCGACGCTCGAGCACATGGCCGCGTTTGCGCATCTCGCCGGTGCCGTGCCGCCGCATCTGTTCGACCTCTATTATGATGCGACCATCGGCGATGCCGATGTCCGCGCCTTCATGGCGCGCGAGAATCCGGCAGCGCTCGCCGCGATGGAGATTTGTTTCACGCGCCTTCACGAAGCCTCGCTCTGGCGGACGCGCCGCAATTCGATTGCGGCTGCGCTGAAGGAGGCGTCATGAGTGCGGCCGCGATCAAGGGCTGGTGTCCGGGCGCGCTGCGGCCGATGCAATCGGGTGACGGGCTCGTGGTCCGCGTGCGTCCGTTCGGCGGCCGGCTCGATGCCGCGCAGATGTCGGGGCTCGCGCATCTCGCCGAGCGCCACGGCAACGGTCTGATCGACGTGACCAGCCGCGCCAATCTCCAGATCAGGGGTGTCAGCGAGGCCAGCCATCGGCCGCTGCTCGACGGGCTTGCGCAATTGGCGCTGCTCGACCCCGATGCCGACACCGAGTCCCGGCGGAACATCCTGGTCACACCGTTCTGGCGCGATGGCGACGAGACCCAGGCGCTTGCCGCCGAGCTCGAAGAGGCGCTCGCGGACTCCGCGCTCGAGCTGCCGACGAAATTCGGCTTTGCCATCGATGATGGCAACTCGCGCGTGCTCGCGGGCAATTCCGCCGACGTGCGGATCGAGCGTGACGCAGCCGGCGGTCTCCTCGTGCGCGCGGATGGCGCGAGGTTCGGCCGCAGCGTTGCGCGTGGCGAAGCCGTGGCTGGCGTACTTGCTGTCGCACGCTGGTTCGTCGCATCAGGCATCAGGGATGGGCGAGGGCGCATGGCAACGCATCTTGCGGCCGGCGCACAATTGCCGGAGGCGCTGTGCGGCGAGGCGGAGCCGGCGCCGATCATGGCGGCGGCGAGGCCGGGTCTCTATCCGCAAGGGGCCATGGTCGGCATCGCCTTCGGGCAGATGGCGCACACGACGCTCAACCAGCTCGCTGGTTGCGGGCATGCGCTGCGGATGACGCCGTGGCGCATGGTCTTGAGCGAAGGCAAACGGACGATGCCGTCTGCGTCCGGCCTGATCACCGAGGCCTTCGATCCGGCCCTGCGTGTCGTCGCCTGCAGCGGCGCGCCGCGCTGCCGTGAGGCCCATGCCGATACGCGGGGGCTGGCGGCGGCGCTTGCGCAGAGCATCGGCGGGGCCGCGCAGCTCCACGTCTCCGGCTGCGCCAAGGGCTGCGCCCATTCCGGCGCGGCCGCGATCACGCTGATCGCAACAGCTAAAGGATTCGATCTCGTGCGTGGCGGCTCGACCCGCGACGCGCCGATCCTGCGTGGGCTCGATCGTGACGACATCGTTCGTGACCCCTCCATCCTGATGGGAGGGCACTGATGCCGCACATTTACGAGACTGATGGTGCGGCGATCTATCGGCAATCCTTCGCGACCATCCGGGCCGAAGCTGATCTTTCGCGCTTCACGCCGGACGAAGAACAGGTCGTGGTGCGGATGATCCATGCCGCCGGCATGGTGGGCCTCGAGGCGCATGTCCGCTTCACATCAGGCATGGCGACGGCCGCGCGCGCCGCCCTGCAGAAGGGCGCGCCGATCCTGTGCGATGCGCGCATGGTGTCGGAGGGCATTACCCGTGCGCGATTGCCTGCGGCCAATGCCGTGATCTGCACGCTTGGCGATGAGACCGTTCCGGCGCTCGCCAAGTCCATGAACAACACGCGCTCGGCCGCGGCGCTGGAACTGTGGCGGCCGCATCTCGATGGCGCGATCGTCGCGATCGGCAATGCGCCGACGGCGCTGTTTCATCTGCTCAACATGCTGGAGGATCGCGACTGCCCGCGGCCTACGGCGATCATCGGCTGTCCCGTCGGCTTCGTCGGTGCGGCCGAATCCAAGGCCGCGCTGATGGCTGATCCGCCGGTGCCGGCGCTGACGGTCGAAGGCCGCCTCGGCGGCTCCGCGATCACGGTCGCTGCCGTGAACGCGCTGGCGAGCCGGAGCGAATAAATCATGGGACGCATCATCTGCTGCGGTCTCGGCCCCGGCAACCCTGACATGATGAGCGTGCGCGCCGATCGCACGGTGCGCGGCGCCAGGCACGTCGCCTATTTCCGCAAGAAGGGAAGGCCGGGTCAGGCGCGGCGGATCGTCGACGGCATGCTGGCCGCCGACGTCGCCGAATATCCGATGGAATATCCTGTCACCACCGAGATCGCCTTCGACAGTGCGGAGTACGTGCAGCTTTTGGCCAGCTTTTACGACGAATGGGCGGAGCGCCTGGCGCGGCTGGCGCGTGCCGTCGACGTCGTCGTGCTCTGCGAGGGTGATCCCTACTTCTACGGCTCCTTCATGCATCTGCACACGCGGCTGCAAGGCCGCGTCGAGATCGAGGTGATCGCCGGCATCCCGGGCATGGTCGGTTGCTGGAATGGCGTCGGTCAGCCGATCGCGCTCGGCGATGACGTGACGACGGTGCTGATGGGCACGCTCCCTGAAGCCGAGCTCGAACGCCGCATGCGGGATTCCGATGCGCTTGTGATCATGAAGACCGGCCGCAATCTTGCAAAGGTGCGGCGCGCGCTCGCGTCTGCCGGCCGGCTCGACGATGCCTGGCTGGTCGAGCGTGGCACCATGCCTGGCGAGCGCGTGGCGCGGCTTGCGGACATCGATGCGGCCGACTGTCCCTACTTCGCGATCGTGCTGGTGCACGGCAAGGGCCGGCTTCCGGACGCCGCCGAATGACGGGCACGCTGACCATCGCGGGCCTCGGCCCGGGCAGCGAGGCACTGGTGACGCCGGAGGTCTCTGCCGCGCTCGCCACTGCGACCGACATTTTGGGCTATGCACCCTATGTCGCGCGCGTGGCGCCGCGTGCTGGTCTTACGCTACGTCCGTCGGACAATCGCGAGGAACTCCAGCGGGCAGCCGAGGCGTTGCGTCTCGCCGCGGCAGGAGGGCAGGTCGTCGTCGTCTCCTCCGGCGACCCCGGCGTGTTCGCCATGGCCTCGGCCGTGTTCGAGGCGCTGGAACGGGTGCCGGACTATCAGGATCTGCCGATCCGCGTGCTGCCTGGCATCACCGCGATGCTGGCAGCCGCCGCGCGCGCCGGCGCGCCGCTCGGCCATGATTTCTGTGCGATCAATCTCTCCGACAATCTCAAGCCCTGGGCGGTGATCGAGAAGCGGCTACAGCTCGCGGCCGAAGCGGATTTTGCCATCGCAATGTACAATCCACGCTCGGCGAGCCGGCCGGAGGGCTTTGGCCGCGCGCTCGCGGTGTTGAGAGAGGCGGGCTGCGGCGAGCGTCTCGTGATCTTCGCGCGCGCGGTCAGCGCTGCGGATGAGAAGATCGAGATCGTCGCGCTGAGCGAGGCGACGCCTGAGATGGCCGACATGCGCACGCTCGTCATCGTCGGCAATTCGCAGACGCGCCGTGTCGGCCGCTGGGTCTACGCGCCGAGGCAGGCCCGATGACCGAGCCACTGCATCACCTCGGCAACGCTCTCGACCCGCGGCCGCTCCGGCAGCGCCGGCCGCGAGATCATGATCACGGGCAGGCCGAGCGTGCGGGCCGCGTCGATCTTGGCGCGCGCGCCGTCGCCGCCGGAATTGCGGGCGACGATCCAGGCGATCCCGCGTGTGCGCATCATCCCCAGCTCGCCGTCGAGCGTGAATGGTCCGCGCGACACGATCACGTCGGCGGCGAAGGGCAGCGGCTCTTGCGGCGGATCGACGAACCGCAGCGTGTAGGCATGCTGCGGTTTGCCAGCGAATGCCGCGATGTGCTGGCGGCCGATGGCAAGGAACACGTTGGCCGGCGCCTCCGGCAGCGCGGCGGCCGCTGCGTTGACATCGCCGACCTCGATCCAGATGTCGCCGGGCGCCTTGCGCCAGGGCGCGCGCTCCAGTGCGATCAGCGCCGTGCCGGTCTCCGCACACGCGGCGATGGCATGACGGCTCATCTCGGCGGCAAAGGGATGCGTCGCGTCGACCACATGCGTGATGCCTTCGCGTCTGATGTAATCGGCGAGACCGCTCACGCCGCTAAAGCCGCCGATGCGGGTCGGCAGTGGTTGATCGGCCGGGGCCCGCGTGCGGCCGCCATAGGAATACACGGCGTCGATGCCTGCGCGCGCGATCTCCGCGGCGAGCAGGCTCGCATCGGCAGTTCCGCCCAGAATGAGGGCGCGCATCATGGCTGATTCCTTGGCTGATCCCTGGCTGACTATCATCGGTATCGGCGAAGATGGCCTTGCCGGCCTATCCGAAGCAAGTCGAAAGGCGTTGTCCGCGGCGGAAACCGTGTTCGGCGGCGAGCGCCATCTTGCGCTCGCCAATGTGGGAAGCCGCGGCCGCGCCTGGCCGGTGCCGTTCGACGCTGACATCGTGCTCACCTGTCGTGGCCGGCCGACGGCGGTGCTGGCCTCCGGCGATCCCTTCTGGTACGGCGCCGGTGCAAGCCTTGCCCAGAAACTCGAGGCGCGCGAGTGGATCGCGCATCCCGCGCCGTCGACCTTCTCGCTCGCCGCCGCGCGGCTCGGCTGGCGGCTCGAATCCGTCGCCTGCCTCGGCCTTCATGCCGCGCCGTTCGAACGCCTTGTGCCTCATCTCGCGGATGGCGCACGGATCGTCTGTCTCGTACGCGACGGCAAGGCTGCCGGTGACCTCGCGAAATGGCTGTGCGAGCGTGGGTGGGGCGCCTCGACATTCTGGACGCTCGCGGCACTGGGTGGGCCGCGCGAAGCCATCGCGGAGTATCGCGCAAACAGCTTTGCAGGTGATGTCACTGGAAACCTAATTGCGGTCGCCATCGAGACGAGGGGTGGGCAGGGTATTCCGCGCAGCTCTGGCCTTGCGGACGATCTCTTTACCCATGACGGCCAGATCACCAAGCGGCCAATCCGTGCGCTTGCGCTTTCGGCGCTCGCGCCCCGCGTCGGTGAACGCCTGTGGGACATCGGCGCAGGCTCAGGCTCGATCGCGGTGGAGTGGGCGCTGTACGGGGGAACAGCCACTGCTGTCGAGGCGCGCGAGGATCGTGTCGCGAATATTCGTGCCAACGCGGCGGCGTTCGGACTGGCGCATCGGATCACCGTGGTCACGGGACAGGCGCCGGAAGCTCTCGCTGCATTGGGGGCGCCCGATGCCGTGTTCATCGGTGGCGGTCTCGACCGCGCGATGTTCGACGCCGTGTGGTCGCGGCTCGCTCCGCGCACACGGCTCGTCGCGCATTCGGTCACGCTGGAGACGCAGGCGCTGCTGGCCGAGTTGCATCAGCAGTATGGCGGTGAATTGATGCGGGTCGAGATCGCGCATGCGGCTCCCCTCGGCCGTTACAGGTCGTGGGAGGCGGCGCGGCCGGTGGTGCAGTGGAGTGCGGTCCGATGAAAGTCGCCGGGCTCGGATTCAAGCAGGATGCGACGCTGGACTCGTTGCGCGACGCGCTTGCGGCCGCGGGCGGAGCTGAAGGCCTCGCGGCTGTGGCGACGATCAGCGACAAGGCTGACGCAGAGGCGCTGAAGCAGCTCGCGCGCGAGTGCGGCGTTCCGATCAAGGGTGTGCCGGCCAACGTGCTGGCTGGCATCCCGACGCCAACGCAGTCGCGGCGTGTGTCGGAAAAGTTTGGCACCGGGTCCATCGCCGAAGCCGCGGCGCTCGCAGCGGCCGGTCCGGGTGCGCGGCTCATCGCAATGCGCGCAGTCTCGCAGGACCGCACCGCGACGGCGGCGATCGCGGAAGGAGACGGCCCATGACGGTGCACTTCATCGGCGCCGGTCCGGGCGCTGCCGATCTTTTGACGCTGCGCGGACGCGATCTGATCGCGTCCTGTCCGGTCTGCCTTTATGCGGGCTCGCTGGTGCCCGAGGGCGTGCTGGCGCATTGCCCTCCGGGCGCGCGTATCGTCAACACCGCGCCGCTGTCGCTCGACGAGATCATCGGCGAAATCGCCGCCGCGCATGCGGAGGGCAAGGACGTCGCGCGGCTGCATTCCGGCGATCTCTCGATCTGGTCGGCGATGGGTGAGCAGCTGCGCCGGCTGCGTGCGCTCGGCATTCCCGTCACAGTCACGCCGGGCGTGCCGTCCTTCGCCGCCGCTGCAGCCGCACTGGAAGCGGAGCTGACGCTGCCCGGTCTTGTCCAATCAGTCGTGCTGACTCGCACGCCCGGCCGCGCCAGCGCGATGCCCGAGGGCGAAAATCTCGCGGCCTTCGCTACGACAGGCGCCGTGCTCGCCATTCATCTGTCGATCCATCTGCTCGACAAGGTGCTTGCCGAACTCATCCCGCATTATGGCGTGGATTGCCCTGTTGCCATCGTCTGGCGCGCGAGCTGGCCGGATCAGCGCATCGTGCGCGCGACGCTGGCAACGCTCGATGCGGCGGTGGGTGCCGAGATGGAGCGCACCGCGCTGATCCTGGTCGGCAGGACGCTGGGCGCGGCGGATTTTGACGAGAGCCGACTTTATGCTGTGGATTACGACCGCCGCTATCGGCCTGTCGGCGCCGAGCCTCGCTTTCCGGAGGCGTCGTGATGCCGGCCGGTCTTGTCATTTCCGCGCCAGCCTCCGGTGTCGGCAAGACCACGCTGACGCTCGCGCTCGCGCGCGCCTGGCGCCATCGCGGCTTGAACGTGCAGTGCTTCAAGAGCGGCCCCGACTATATCGATCCCGCCTTCCATGCCGCCGCCACGGGCCGCGCTTCCGTCAATGTCGATAGCTGGGCGATGGACCGCGCCACGATCGAACATCTGGTCAGCCGCGGCGGCGATGCCGACATCGTGCTCGCCGAGGGCTCGATGGGTCTGTTCGATGGCGTCGCCGCACGCGGTGTCGCCGGCACCGGCGCCACGGCCGACATCGCGGAGATGCTGGGCTGGCCGGTGGTGCTGGTGATCGACCCCTCCGGACAAGCTCAGACCGCCGCGGCGATCGCGGCTGGTCTGCGCGACTATCGCGCCGGCGTGCGCCTTGCCGGAGTGGTGCTCAACCGCGTCGCGAGCCCGCGCCATGAAGACCTCGTGCGGCGCGCAATGAATGATTGCGGCATCGCCGTGTTCGGCGCGCTGCCGCGCCATGCCGAGATCAGCCTGCCGAAGCGGCATCTTGGCCTTGTGCAGGCTGAAGAGCAGGCCGAGATCGGCAAGCTGATCGATGAGGCCGCGCGCTTCGTCAGCGACCACGTCGATCTCGATGGGGTGCTGCGGTCGGCGGCGTCCTGGTCGCCGCAAGCTGTAGCTGACGGACTGAACGTGACGCCGCCTGGCCAACGCATCGCGCTGGCGCGCGATGCCGCGTTCTCCTTCGTTTATCCGCACATGCTGGAGGCTTGGCGCGCTGCCGGCGCGGAGATCTCGACATTCTCGCCGCTCGCCGATGAAAGCCCCGACAAGAGCGCCGATGTCTGCTGGCTGCCGGGCGGCTACCCCGAGCTTCACGCCGGCAAGATCGCAGCGAACACGCGCTTCCACACCGGCCTGCGTGCCTTCGCCGAGACGCGGCCCGTGCACGGCGAATGCGGGGGGTATATGGTGCTGGGTACCGCTTTGACCGACGCTGACGGTATCAGGCATGAGATGACGGGCCTGCTTGGACTGGAGACCAGCTTTGCCAAGCGCCGCATGCATCTCGGCTATCGTCTCGCCGCGCTTGCAGCCCCTATGCCGGGCCACCAGGTCGGCGCGCGCCTGCGCGGCCACGAATTCCACTATTCGACGATCCTGGCCCAGCCCGATACGCCGCTGGCGGTCGTGCACGATGCGACCGGTGCTGTTATCGCCGAGACCGGCTCGCGGCGGGGCCAGGCCACCGGCACGTTCTTCCATCTGATCGCGGAGGACCGGTGAGCGGCTTTGTCTCCTTCATCTCCGCTGGACCCGGAGACCCCGAGCTGCTCACGATCAAGGGCGCGGCACGGCTGCGCGAGGCTGATGTCGTGCTTTATGACGATCTCGCCTCCGGTGCGATCCTCGATCTGGCGCGGCCCGGCGCCAACCTCGTCGCGGTGGGAAAGCGGGCAGGGCGTCCTTCGACCAAGCAGCACCACGTCAATCGCTTGCTGGTCGACTATGCGGCCACGGGCGTGCGCGTCGTGCGGCTGAAATCGGGCGATGCCGGCATCTTCGGCCGGCTCGAGGAGGAGCTCGAGACGCTGCGCGAGGCCGGCATCGGCTACGAGATCATTCCCGGCGTCACCTCGGCCTGCGTGGCTGCAGCCCAAGCCGGCATTCCCCTGACGCGCCGCCATACCTCGCGCCGGGTGCAGTTCGTGACCGGCGCCGATATCACTGGCGAGCTGCCGCCAAACCTGAACTGGGCGGCGCTGGTCGATCCCGATGCGACGACGGTGGTCTATATGGGCCGTCGAACCTTTCCGGCGCTGGTGGCGAAATTGATCGAGCACGGTCTTTCGCCAGCCACCCCGGCACTGTTCGCGGAATCGCTCGGTCGCGCCGACGAGCATCTGGTCCGCACCACTGTTGTCGAGCTGGCCGATCAGCTGGCGCGGGCCGGCGCAGCCTCCACGGCCGCTGTCATCATGTTCGGCGCGCTGGCGGAGGGCGGATCGTCATGATGACGCTCGCCTTGGTCGGCATCGGTTGCGGCGATCCCGCGCAGCTCACGCGCGCGGCTGTAGGCGCGATCAACGCCGCAGACCTGATCCTGATCCCGCGCAAGGGCACCGCCAAATCCGATCTCGCCGATCTCAGGCGAACGATCTGCGCTGAAGTTCTCACCAACTCCACGACGCAAATCGCCGAGTTTGACCTTCCCGTCCGCAATGCGGCCGAGGCCGATTACCGCAAGGGCGTGGACGATTGGCACGATGCAGTCGCCGCGATATGGTCGCAGACGATCGCTGATCATCTTGGCGCCGATGGCAAGGTCGCGCTGCTGATCTGGGGCGATCCCTCGCTCTATGATTCCTCGCTACGGATCGCGCGCCGGCTCAATCCGTTGCCTGAGATCGAGGTCGTGCCCGGCATCACCTCGATCCAGACGCTGTGCGCGGCGCATGCGCTGCCGCTCAACGACATCGGCGAGCCATTTCTGGTGACGACCGGGCGCCGCCTGCGCGAAGGCGGCTGGCCTGAAGTCGTCGATACCGTCGTCGTGATGCTCGACGGCGGCACGGCGTTCCAGTCGCTCGATCCTGATCGTCTCCACATCTGGTGGGGCGCCTATCTCGGCATGGCCGATCAGATCATTTTGTCAGGCGCGCTGGCCGAGGTGGGCCCGCGCATCGTCGCAGCGCGACAGGAAGCGCGCGAGCGGCACGGCTGGATCATGGACAGTTACATTCTCAAGCGCAGGCGATAAGCGAGGCAGCATGCTCCCCGGATGGGTCACCCAGAAATGCCCCGAGATCTCCGCCGTTCATCGCGCGGCAGCAATCGCGCGGCAGGCGCAACTGACAAAGCCGACCGGCGCGCTCGGCCGGCTCGAGCAGCTCGCGATCGAGCTTGCCGGCCTGCAGGCAACCGAACGCCCCCGCGCGGCGCACGTGCCGATCATTATTTTCGCCGGCGATCACGGCGTCGTCGCGCAGGGCGTGTCGGCCTATCCGCAAGCCGTCACCATCGCGATGATGGCGAATTTTGCCTCTGGAGGTGCCGCGATTTCGGTGCTGGCGCGTGAGCTCGGTTCGACCCTCGAGGTTGTCGACGCCGGCACACTGGCGGAAGTGGCGATGCCAGGCATCGTCACGGACAAGCCGCGCCACGGCACGCGCGATTTCAGGATTGTGCCGGCGCTCACACCGGCGGAGTTGGCGTTTGCGTTCGAGGCCGGCCAGCGCGCCGTCGCGCGGGCGAACGCCAATCAGCCTGACCTGCTGATCTTCGGCGAAATGGGCATCGGCAACACCACGACCTCGGCGGCGATCGCTGCGAGCCTGCTCGGCATCAGCGCCGAGGAGATCGCGGGCCATGGCACCGGCGTCGATGCGGCGGGCCGCGCCCACAAGGTGCGCGTGATCGAGGCCGCGATCGCGCGCCATGGCATGGCGGGCGGCTCGCCCGAAGACATCCTGTGTGCCGTCGGCGGTCTCGAGATCGCCGCGATATCGGGCGCAATCATCGCGGCCGCGCAGGCCCGCATTCCGGTGCTGATCGACGGTTTCATCGTCTCGGTGGCGGCGCTCGCGGCGGTGCGTCTCAATCCATCGTGCCAGCCGTTCCTGCTGCCGTCGCATCAATCGGCGGAGCAGGGGCATCGGCTGGTGCTGCGCGCATTGAACGTGCAGCCCTTGATCAGCCTCGATCTCAGGCTCGGCGAAGGATCGGGAGCTGCGATCGCGCTGCCGCTGGTGCGCTTCGCCTGCGCGCTCCACAATGACATGGCGACATTCGCGCAGGCCAACGTGCCTGACAGGCCTAACTGATCCGCTGATTGACCGATGCGACACGCCAGCCGGTCGCCAGCCGATCGATCCGGGTCAGTGACAGCGGATCGATGACGAAGCGCAAGGCGCCTTCCGGCGTCAGGTCGAGGGCGATGCAGAGTGCGGCTCGAATCGTGCCGGAATGCACGACGAGGGTTGCCGAGCCGGGGCCGATCCGTGCGAGACCCAGCCGGACGCGCGCGATCTGATCCTCAAAGCTCTCGCCTCCAGGCGGCCGTCCGCGCGCCGGATCGCGCCAGAACTGCGCATAGGCCTCGCCACCGCTGCTGGCGAGGTCGTCATGCCGCCGGCCGGTCCAGTCACCAAAATCCTGCTCGCTGAATTCAGCCATCAGTTCGGGCGCGAGCCCCAGCGCGTGCGCCGTCTCGACCGTGCGTCGCGCCGGACTGGCATAGCTCGCCGCATCGTGCGGCAGGCGCTGGCGCAGCGCCTCCAGCCGCGCGCGATCGCCGAGATCGGCGGGCGCGCTATCGGCATGGATGGTCCCCGCGACGCCGGCGACGGGGGCATGCCGTATCATCCAGAGGAAGGTCGCGCCTTCCATGCAGAATCTCCCGGGAAAGTTGGCCAGTGCGGCAATATCGCCGCATCTGGCACATTGACTCTGTCTTCGCCGAAATCCTAGATGGCGGTGACGGTTTCCCCGAAAGGGGATGAAAAGGGAATGCGGTGCGGGGACATTGTCCCCAATGCCGTAGCTGCCCCCGCAACTGTAAGCGGTGAATCCTTCGTCACAAGCCACTGGGTCCTCGGTCCCGGGAAGGCGACGAAGCGGTCACGACCCGCGAGCCAGGAGACCTGCCGTCAGCCGTGGTCACACGCGAAGATGTCGGTCGGGGAGTACAGACATTCGGCTTCATCGGAGGGCTCGTAGCCTGATGATGGGACCTTGGTTCGCGGTGACGTGCCACTGACGTCACACCGAGGTCCAAAGACCGTGTCTTCCATCCGTATCGTACGACTGCGCCGCTTTCTGCTGGCGTCCGCCGCTTTGACATCTCTTGCTGCGATCGACATGCCTGTTGCCCTGGCGCAGCAGGCCCGCGAGCCCCTGCCGGCCGTGGAGGTGTCGCCGCCGCAATCCCGCAAGCAGGCCAAGCCGACCGGGCGGGACGCGGCAAGCGCGCGCCGCACAGCTGCGCGCAGGCAAGCTGCAGCCGCGGCCGTGTCGAAGCCGGTCGTGCCGGCCACTGCGGCGCCGACGCCGCTTAACAGCAACGCCGTCGCCGAGAGCGCCTCGCGCCTCGGCCTGACGGTGCGGCAGACACCCGCAACTGTCGAGGTGATCTCGGCCGAGACCATGCGCGAGCAGGGCTACCGCACCGTCTCCGATGTCGCGCAGGGCGCGGTCGGCGTCACCGCCGGCGATAATCCCGCCGAGCCCTCGGCCTTCTCGATGCGCGGCTTCACCAACAGCCAGATCAACACGCTCTACAACGGCATCAAGATCGGGCCGCAGAACATGACCTCGCGGGTCATGGATACCGCCAATCTCGAAGCCGTCGAATTTTTGAAAGGCCCGGCTTCGCTGATCTCGGGTGAGGGCGCCGCCGGCGGCGCGATCAACTTCGTGACCAAGCAGCCGCATACAGGTGCCATCCGGAACGAAGCGGACTTCTCGTATGACTCGCTGAACTCGTTCCGCGCCCATTACGGCTCGGGCGGCAGCACCAACGTGCAGGGGCTGGACTACCGCTTCGACATCAGTCGTTCCGCGCTCAACGGCTTTGCCGACGACACCAACACCAGGACGCTCGACGTGTCCGGTCAGCTCAATTATCGCGTCTCCGACAGCCTCAAGGTCTGGGGGGCGATCGAATATCGCGAGGATCGCGGCAAGGCCTATTGGGGCGCGCCGCTCGTGCCGGTCGCTTTCAGCGGCTCGCATGCGACGGCCGGGATCGTTTCAGGCACATATGTGTCGAACTTCAACGGAGCCAACCTCGGGCCCGTTACGATCGATAACCGCACCTTCAACACCAACTACAACGTCCTCGATAACAGGAACGTCGCGCAGGAAGTCTGGCTAAGAGGCGGTTTTGAGTTGAAGCTGGCGCCGGACTTGACGCTGAAGAGCCAGGCCTATGCTTACGGCGCAGAGCGATCGTGGCTCAATAACGAGGTGGAGGCGTTCAATATGGCGACGAACACCATAGACCGCAGCCGCTTCTATGTGGCGCATAGCCAGCGCCTGGTCGGCAACATCACCGACCTGACTTGGGATGCGAACATCGCCGGCTTTGACAATCGCCTGGTCACGACACTTTCGTCGAGCTATCTCGATTTCGTCAGGCCAGGCGCCGCCAATTTTCCGGGCGATTCCGTCGATCTCGTCAACCCCGACCGCGGCTTCTACGGGCTGCTCACGACCAAGCAGCAGACCGCGCGGATCGACAACGAGGCGCTGTCGTTCGAGGATCGGCTGAAGCTGACGCGGACGTTTGCGCTGATCGGCGGCCTGCGCGTCGAGCATATCGGGCTTGACCGCAACTCGACCGACGTCGCCGGCCTTGAGAACGCAGGATTCCCGTTCGCGAAGTCATGGGCGCCGGTGACGGGGCGCATCGGCTACACCTGGGAAGCCGTTCCGGGTTTGACCTTCTTCAGCCAATACGCCACCGGCGCCGACATCTCGGCCAACAACATCTTCCTGCTTGGCCCCACACAGAACCTGGACCTGACGACCGCACGCACCTACGAGACAGGCGTCAAGCACGTCTTGTGGGACAACCGGGCGGAGTGGTCGTTCTCGGCCTACGACATCCTGCGCAAGAACGTCTATGCGGCTGCCGGCGGCCAGACCCTCAACATTGCGGGACGACAGGAGTCCAAGGG
Organism: uncultured Bradyrhizobium sp.; assembly: GCF_936928535.1. GTDB lineage: Bacteria > Pseudomonadota > Alphaproteobacteria > Rhizobiales > Xanthobacteraceae > Bradyrhizobium. The sequence continues at coordinate 85,316 of NZ_CAKZHY010000172.1, forward strand.
CGTCGAGCTCGCCGGCTCGATCCGTCCGATCGAGCCTTTGCGGCTCTGGGGCAACATCGCCTATGTCGATGCGCGCTACGCTGATTATGATTTCGCCGGCGGCTCGTTCTCGGGCAATACGCCGCCGAACGTGCCGCGCATTGTCGCCAATGCCGGCGCGTCCTGGCGTTTCTTCACGCCATGGCCGGTGGAGGTCGGTATCACCGGCCGCCATGTCGGCGACCGCACCAACACCGATGCCAACACGGTGACGATGAATGCTTACACCGTTGGCGACGTTTATACCTTCGTCGATATCCCCAAAACGGTGTTCAACGCGGTCGACCAGGCGCGCGTGACGTTCCGGGTGCGCAACTTCACCGACAAGCGCTACGCGATCTGGGGCGACCCGTTCTATCCCGATCAGATCCTCTTGGGCGCGCCGCGGACCTACGAGATTTCCGCCGCGTTCAAATGGTAGGGCGATGACGACATGATGGGCGCGATCGTCCTCACGCACCGCTGGCTCGGGATCGCGTTCTGTCTCTTGTTCGCGATGTGGTTCGCGACCGGAATCGTCATGCACTTCGTTCCGTTTCCGTCGCTGACGGAGGCGGAACGCTTTGCCGGGCTCGCGCCGGTGGAGGGGGGAGCGTCGATCATTCCGGTTTCTAAGGCGGTGGCGGCGAGCGGAATCACTGATGTCACGCGCGTGCGTCTGATCCAGCGTGGGGACGGGCCTGTCTATGTCGTGTCGGGACCGTCGCGTGTGGGCGCCATCCATGCATCCGACGGCGCCGACGCATCGGTGGACGTTTCCGATGCGGCGCTCGGCATTGCGCAAGACCATGCCCGCCGACGCGGACTCGATCCCACGCACGCCACGCTGATTGCGTGCGCGGATTACGATCAATGGAGCGTCCCTAACGGGTTCGATCGCCATCGGCCGCTGTACCGCATCGCTCTTCACGATGCGGCGGGGACTGAGATCTATGTTTCATCGCGCACTGGCGAGGTCGTGCTGGATACGACCCGCTGGGAGCGCGGATGGAATTGGGTCGGCAGCGTGCTGCACTGGATCTATCCGACGGTTCTCAGAAGCAACTGGTGGCTCTGGGACCAGGTCGTCTCGAATTTGTCGCTGGTGGCCTTGATCGTGGCGGTACTCGGAGCGGTGCTCGGAATTGTCAGGCTCAGGATTCGCGGACGCAAGGTGTCGTCGCCTTATCGCGGCTGGCACGCCCTGCATCACGTCATCGGTCTGGTGTCGACGGTTTTCGTGCTGACCTGGATCTTCAGCGGCTGGCTCTCGATGGATCATGGCCGGCTGTTCTCCCGCGGGCAATTGACTACGGCTGAGGCAAGCGTGACGAATGCTGTCCCGGACTGGCACGCGGCTCCGCCTCTCGATCGGCAGCGGCGATCGACGTCAGCCCGTGAAGTCGAATGGTTCGCTTTCGATGCGCATGTCTTTCGGCGTGACCGCACTGACCTTCGCCGCCAGACCTTGATCAAGGCCGGCGAGCCGGCCCGCGATCGCGTGACGTCGTTCCTGGACGGGCAGGAGGTCATCGGCTTGACGAGGCGCCTGGCCCCGGGTTGCGGCGCGGCATCGGTTCTTGCCGACAACGACGCCTATCCCGCCCGGTCCATCGTTCCCGGCGCGCCCGTCTATCGTGTCAGATGCAGCGACCTCTGGTTCGACATCGACGGCGCCGACGGCAGCATCGTGCAGCGGCTCGATGCCTCGCGGCGGGCATATCGCTGGGCCTATAGCGCGCTGCACACGCTCGATTTCCCGATCCTGATGGCGCATCCGCGCCTGCGCGATGGCCTGATCGTCGGAATTTGCGCGCTGGGCCTCGTGTTCTCCGTCACCGGCATCGTGATCGGCTGGCGGTGTTTGCGGGCGACCTTCGCGGCCTGAAACGTCCCTCGAACAAATTGCAAGCAATCTGCAGATTGCGGGTTGCGCCGGTGCGGGCAGGCGAAGATGATCCTTCGAAAGGCGCCTTTGTGCGTCCTCGCAGTGGAGCGTTCGTGATCCATGTCAATCCAGCGCAAGCGCCTCGGCATGATCACGCCATCCTCCAACTCGGTGCTGGAGCCGGTCACGAGCGCCATGCTGCATGGCATGGTCGACGTCACCGCGCATTTCTCGCGTTTTCGCGTCACCGAGATCGCGCTCGAGGCTTCAGCGCTGAGCCAGTTCGACGCTTCGGTCATGTTGCCGGCGGCGGATTTGCTGGCTGATGCGAAGGTCGACGCCATCGCCTGGAACGGCACCTCCGCGAGTTGGCTCGGCATCAGCAGGGACGAGAGCCTGTGCGATGTGATCACGTCGCGCACCGGCGTGCCGGCGACGACATCGACGCTCGCCTGCATAGATGCCGCCCGCGCGCTTGGCGCCAGGCGCGTCGGCCTTGTCTCGCCCTATACCGACGACGTGCAGCGGCGTATCGGCGATGTCTGGGCCGAGGCGGGGATTCCTGCGCAGGCGGAACGGCACCTCGGCCTGCGCGACAATTTCTCCTTTGGCGAGGTCGCGCCAACGACGATCGCCGACATGATCCGGGCGGTCGCGGCGGAGGGAGCCGACGCTGTCGTCATCCTCTGCACCAATCTCGAGGCTGCGGCGCTTGCCGGGTCGCTCGAACGCGAGCTCGATATTGCCGTGCTCGACTCCGTTGCGGTGACGCTGTGGCGAACGCTCGCTCTTGCGGGCGCCGAGATCACGGCGCTTGCGTCGTGGGGACGGATATTCCAGACAAATCCAATGATCAAGTGACGGAGATGTTCGTGACGCAGCTCGATCTCGCCATCCGCGGCGGCACCATCGTGACGGCCAGCGACGAGTTTCGCGCCGATATTGGCATTCGCGATGGCCGCATCGTCAGCATCGCTGACAGCATCGCGGGCGCGGCGCGCGAGATCGACGCGACCGGGCTGCTGGCGCTGCCTGGCGGCATCGACAGCCACGTTCACATCTCACAGGCTCAGGGTCCCGACGTCGTGATGGCCGACGATTTTGCCTCGGCGACGCGCGCGGCGGCCGCCGGCGGCAACACCATGGTGCTGCCCTTCGCGCTTCAGGAGAAGGGAACGTCGCTCCGCACCTGCGTCGAGAACTATCGCAAGCTTGCCGAGGGTGAATGCTACGTCGACACGGCGTTCCATCTCATCATCTCCGATCCGACCGCAATCGTGCTCGGGCAGGAGCTGCCGGCGCTGGTCAAGGACGGCTACACCTCGTTCAAAGTGTTCATGACCTATGACGACCTCGTGCTCAATGACAAGCAGTTGCTCGAGGTGTTCGAGGTCGCGCGCCGCGAGGAGGCGCTGGTCATGGTCCATTGCGAGGGCTATGACGCCATCCGCTTCCTTACCAGCAAGCTCGAACGCGAAGGCCATATCGCGCCCTATTATCATGGCACGTCGCGGCCGCAGGCCGTCGAGCGTGAGGCGACGCATCGCGCCATCAGTCATGCCGAGGTGATCGGCGTTCCCATCATGATCGTCCACGTCTCCGGTCGCGAGGCGATGGAGCAGATCCGGTGGGCGCAGCAACGTGGCCTGCCTGTTCATGCTGAGACGTGTCCGCAATACATCACGCTGACAGCCGATGACATGAAGGGCCTCAACATGGACATCACGGGCGCCAAATATGTCTGCTCGCCGCCGCCGCGCGACGTCGAAAGCCAGCAGGCGATCTGGGAAGGCATCACCTCGGGCGTGTTCCAGACCTTTTCGTCCGATCATTGCCCGTTTCGGTACGACGATCCCAAGGGCAAGCTGACACCGAACGCCCGGACCTCGTTCCGCTGGGTGCCGAATGGCATTCCTGGCGTGGAGACGCGGCTGCCCATCCTGTTCTCCGAGGGCGTCTCGAAGGGGCGCATCAGCCTGCAGAAGTTCGTCGAACTGACCGCGACCAATCATGCCCGGATCTACGGCCTCTATCCGCGCAAGGGCTCGATCGGCATCAGCTTCGATGCGGATATCGTGCTGTGGGACCCAAAGCTGAGAAAGCCGATCCGGCAGGCCGATCTGCATCACGGCTCGGACTATACACCCTGGGAAGGTTTTGATGTCACCGGCTGGCCTGTCAAGACCATAGCGCGGGGACGGGTGGTGTACGAGCAAGGCAGGATCGTCGGCGACAAGGGCGCCGGCGAGGTGCTGAGCCGCGGCAAATCCAGCCTGGTGTGACGGGACGATGATGCAAGCGGCGACGCCGTGTCGTCGCCTGCGCATACCTTCCGCGCGCGGCTGCGGCAGCATTGATCCCTTTCCGAGGGCTGCCTTTCAGTGTAGCTGTGCGCCCACTTCTTGGGCGCGGGCGCGCGCCCGTCGACGCCGAAAATCATGCAGGAGACAACAAGGATGTACCCGAAAGTTCAGATGTTCATCGCCGGCGAGTGGACCGACGGCAGCTCCGGCAAGTCGGAGGACATCCTCAATCCCGCCACCGGCCAGCCAATCGGCAAGACCCCGCATGCCTCGAAGGCGGACCTCGACCGCGCGCTGGAGGCAGCCAAGGCCGGCTTCGAGGTCTGGCGCAAGACCTCGCCGTTCGACCGCTACAAGCTGATGCGAAAGGCCGCCGACATCATCCGCTCGCGCGCGGCCGAGATCGCGCCTGTCATGACCATGGAGCAGGGCAAGCCTGTGGTGGAAGCGCAGGGCGAGACCATGCTGGCCGGCGACCTCATCGACTGGTTCTCGGAAGAAGCCCGCCGCGCCTATGGCCGCATCGTGCCGCCGCGGCTCGGCAACGTCTCCCAGCTCGTGACCAAGGAGCCGGTCGGCCCGGTCGCGGCATTCACGCCCTGGAATTTCCCGATCAACCAGGCGGTGCGCAAGATCTCGGCCGCGCTCGCCGCCGGCTGCTCGATCATCGTCAAGGGCCCGGAAGAGACGCCGGCGAGCTGCATGGAACTGGTGCGCGCGTATGCCGATGCCGGCATTCCGCCCGGCGTGGTTCAACTGGTGTTCGGCGTGCCGTCGGAAGTGTCGGAATATCTCATCCCGCATCCGATCATCCGCAAGATCAGCTTCACCGGCTCGACGGCAGTCGGCAAGCATCTGGCCGCGCTCGCCGGCCTGCACATGAAGCGCGTCACCATGGAGCTCGGCGGCCATGCGCCGGCGATCGTGTTCGCGGACGCCGATCTCGACAACGCCGCGAAGATTCTCTCGGCCAACAAGTTCCGCAACGCCGGCCAGGTCTGCGTCTCGCCGACGCGTTTCCTGGTGCATGAAAGCGTCTATCAGCCGTTCGTCGACAAGTTCGTCGCGGCCGCCAAGAGCCTCAAGGTCGGCAATGGCCTGGACAAGGACACCCGCATGGGCCCGCTCGCCAATCCGCGCCGTGTCGACGCCATGGAAGGTCTGGTCTCCGACGCGGTGCAGCGCGGCGCCAAGATTCAGGCCGGCGGCAAGCGTATCGGCAACGAAGGCTTCTTCTTCGAGCCCACCGTCATCACCGACGTGCCGCGCGATGCGCGCATCATGAACGAGGAGCCGTTCGGACCTCTTGCTCCGATTACCTCCTTCCGCAGCTATGATGAAGTCGTGGCCGAAGCCAATCGTCTGCCTTACGGCCTTGCGGCCTATGCCTACACCACCTCGACCAAGACGATGCAGGCGATCGGCGCCGACGTCGAGAGCGGCATGGTTTCGATCAACCATCACGGTCTCGCCCTGCCGGAAGTGCCGTTCGGCGGCATCAAGGATTCCGGCTACGGCTCCGAAGGCGGCCTCGAGGCGATCGAGGGCTATCTCAACACCAAGTTCGTGACCCAGGCGAGCGCGTAGCGCCCGGCATCACGTTCCCCGCAAGGCGCGTCACGGCTGGCCGTGGCGCGCCTTTATATTTTTCTGGTCACGGCGCGCGCCGACAGCGTGACGACGCACATCAGCGCGGCGAGCATCCAGAATGCCGCCGGCAATCCGACGGCATGGGCGACGAACCCGACGCCGGCGGGGCCAACCAGAACACCGGCATAGCCGGCGGTGGTGATCGATGCCACCGCAAGCCCGGTGGGCATGGCAGTCTGCTTCGCGGCGCCGCGGAACAGCACCGGCACGAGGTTGGACGCGCCGAGGCCGATCAGCAGGAAGCCGGCGATGGCAATGGCCGCGCTGGGCGCGAGCAGCAGCACAGCAAACCCTCCGATCGCAAGCAGGCTGCCCCCGATCAGTGTTGCCCGATCGCCGATCCGTGCAACGACGGCATCGCCGCCAAGCCGGCCCGTGGTCATCGCGATCGAGAACACGATGTAGCCGATCCCGCCGCGTGCCTCGCTGACGAGGCCTGCGCCGATGACGAGGAGCGCGCCCCAGTCGAGCATCGCGCCTTCGATCAGGAAGGTGACGGCCGCCAGCAGCGCCAGCAGCAGCACGATGCCGTGCGGCAGCACGAACAGCGGTCCCTCCTGCGCCTGTGCCCTTCGCAGCAGGCGCGGTGCGGCAAGCGCCATCGCGATCAGCATCAGCACGGAGCAGATCAGGGCGCTTCCGAGCGGCCCCAGATGAAGCGACAGCAGCGCCGTCATCACCGCGGCGCCAGCGAACCCGCCAATGCTGAAGAGCGCATGAAAGCCCGACATCAACGGTTGTCCCGCCGCGCGTTCGACCTCGACGGCGTGGATGTTCATGGCGACATCGATCGAGCCGAGCGCAGCTCCGAATGCGAGCAGCGTCAGCGCCAATGCCACGGACGTGCCGGCGACGACCAGCAGCGGCAGGATCAGCGCAAGGCCGACCCCGCCCGCGATGATGATCGGCTTGGTGCCGTAACGAGCGCTCAAGATGCCGGTTGCGAGCATCGCGACCACTGAACCGATGCCGAGGCTGAGCAACAGCAGGCCGAGGACGGCGTCGCCGACCGCTAGCCGCTCCTTCGCGAACGGAACCAGCGGCGCCCAGCACGCAAGCCCAAATCCGGCGACCAGGAACGAGAGGCGCGTGGCGAGCCGCGTCGCCGGCCGGTCGGCTGAGGTCATCGATGAAAACTCCGGGGAGGGACTCGCGCGGTCGCGGGGGAGGGGGGTGCTTAGATCATCAACCGGGAGCGAGTACTAGAGTTCCGCCGTCGCAGCGAGTTGACGAATTGTATCATTTTGATGTCGTTCCGCGCCCTGTCGCTGCGAGCGTCAGGCCGCATCGCGCGCTCAAAATATTCCAATTTACCGAAATTCGGATTTGCCGTTTATGTCGCCCATCCCGATCCATCCAAAGATCAGTGGTCGTAACTCTGCGAAGCATTTTGGCGATGGGGCGTAGAACGGGAGAGCCGAGCTGACCGTTGTGCATAGCTGGTAGGCATCCGATCGCCTCGCACGGCCGCTTGACGCCTGCAAATTAGACAGAAGATGTCAAGGACTCCGATTGCAGTGCAGCGGATGTCACACGATTTGCGCGGGCAAAGCCGTGGTGCGCCGCACGTTTTTGGCGTGTGTGATCCGCATTCGCGTGCCCACTTCGCGGGCAATATGACCGCCGGGCTGGAGGGACGATGTGACAGAACGGCATGAAAGCTGCTTGGCTGAAAAAACGCCGCGGCCACGTTATGCTGCGCGCCGGCCCGCCGTTGAAGCTGCGATCGCCAGCCTCGCCAAGAAAAGTCGTCAAGAAATCAGGACATCGCTGATGCGTATCGTCACCGTCGCCGCCGCCCAGATGGGCCCGATTCAAAAGGCCGACAGCCGCGAAGACGTGGTCAGGCGCATGATCGCCTTGATGGACGAGGCAAAAGCAAAGGGCGCTGATCTCATCGTCTATCCGGAACTGGCGCTCACGACGTTCTTCCCGCGCTGGTACGTCGAGGACCGCGCCGAGTTCGACAACTGGTTCGAACGCGAGATGCCTGGTACGGCGACCAGGCCGCTGTTCGAGCGCGCAGCGCAGCACAGAATCGCGATGAATTTCGGCTATGCCGAGCTGACGCCCGACGGCCATCACTTCAATACGGCTGTTCTTACCGACAAATCCGGCAGGATCGTCGGCAAATATCGCAAGGTCCATTTGCCCGGCCATGTGGAATTCGAATCCCATCGCTCGCACCAGCATCTGGAGAAGCGCTATTTCGAGCCGGGCGATCTCGGCTTCAACGTCTGGCGCGAACTCGGCGGCGTCATCGGCATGGCCATCTGCAACGATCGCCGCTGGCCCGAGACCTATCGCGTCATGGGCCTGCAGGGCGTCGAGATGGTGCTGATCGGCTACAACACGCCTTCGGTGAATGCGGAGCGAAGCGAGGAGGGGCTCGAGAAGCGCCTATTCCACAACCGCCTCTCGGTGCAGGCGGGCGCCTACCAGAATGCGACCTGGGTGGTCGCGGTCGCCAAGGCCGGCATTGAGGACGGGCACGCGCTGTTTGGCGGCAGCCTGATCGTCGATCCCAATGGCGAGATCGTCGCGGAAGCCAAAACGGAAGAGGACGAGCTTCTGGTTCATGCCTGCGATCTCGATGCGACCGTCTTCGGCAAGACCACGATCTTCAATTTCGCGCAGCACCGCCGCATCGAGCATTACGGACTGATCACCAGCCGCACCGGCGCGGTGCCGCCGCCGGCGAAGTGACGCCGACGCTCTTCCCGCAAGCTGGCGATCACTCAACTCAGGCATATCATGGAGTGCCTCATGACAGAACCGACCTACGACCTCATCATCCGCGGCGGTCGCGTCGCCACCACGACAGACGTGTTCGAGGCCGACATTGCCATCTCCGGCGAGACCATCGCCGCCATCGGCCGCGGACTTCCGCCTGCCAAGCGCGAGATCGACGCGCGTGGCAAGCTGGTGCTGCCCGGGCGGCGTCGACAGCCACGCCCATATCGAGCAGCTGTCCGCGGCCGGCATCATGAATGCCGACACGTTCGAGAGCGCGACCGTGTCGGCGGCTTTTGGCGGCACCACCACGGTCATCCCGTTCGCGGCCCAGCACGTCGGGATGAAACTGCCGCAAGTGGTGGAGGACTATCACGCGCTCGCCAGGAAGGGCGCCGTGATCGACTACGCCTTTCACATGATCATCGCGGACGCGACCAGAGAGACGGTCGAGGAGCACATTCCGGCACTGGTGAAGCAGGGCCATGCCTCGATCAAGATCTTCATGACCTATGACCGGCTCAAGGTCGATGACGAGCCACTGCTCGACATTCTCCTGGCCGCGCGCCAGTCCGGCGCGATGCTGTGTGCGCACGCGGAGAACCACGGCATCATTGCCTGGATGGTGAAGCGCCTGCTCGCGCGCGGCTACACGATGCCGAAATACCATGCCGTCAGCCACGCCCGCGTGTCAGAGGCGGAAGCCTTCACCCGGCTGATCGGCATGGCGGCGCTGATCGACCAGCCGATCATGATCTTTCATGTCTCGACCGCCGAAGGGGCCAAGGTGATCCGCGACGCGCGCGGGCAGGGGCTGAAAGTGTTTGCGGAAACGTGCCCGCAATATCTGTTCCTCACCGCCAACGATCTCGACAAGCCCGGCGCGGAAGGCGCGAAGTGGATGTGCAGCCCGCCGCCGCGCACGCATGCGGATCAGGAAGCGCTGTGGCAGTCGCTGTCGCTCGGCGATCTCCAGACCATTTCCTCGGACCATGCGCCATATCGCTTTGATGAGACCGGCAAGCTGCGTGCCGGCCCGAGCCCGAACTTCAAGCAGGTCGCCAACGGCCTTCCGGGACTCGAGCTGCGGTTGCCACTTCTGTTCGACGCGATGGTCTCGAAGGGGAGGCTCGGTCTCGAAAAGTTCGTCGAGCTGACCGCGACGGCGCCGGCAAGGATCTACAATCTGCATCCGCGCAAGGGCTCGATCGCTGTCGGTGCCGATGCCGATATCGCGATCTGGGATCCCGATCGCGAGACGGTCATAGCCGACGAGATGATGCACGATCTCGCCGGCTACACGCCGTTTGCAGGACGTAAGCTGAAGGGCTGGCCGGTGTCGGTGCTGTCGCGCGGCCGGCTGATCATCGACGGCGACAAGTGCCTTGCGTCCGCGGGCAGCGGCAAGTTTCTCGCGCGCAGCGGCGGCGCTGCCGCGAAGCCGACCGGCCGGCTCGTCGCGGATATGGACCCAGAACAGAATTTCGGCGCAAAACTGCTGTGATCGCGGCCGGGCGCGAGATGAAGATCCCCGTCCGTGGCCAATAAACTCTCGCCGGCGAAGGGGCAGTTGCTGGCATACCATTTGCAAGCCAATGAGCTCTGTTTCACCTGCCTTTGGCCAATGAATGGCCGGCATCACGGCATGACTGGAGAGGACTTTATGGATCGCAGGACCGTATTGAAGGGACTGGCCGGCGCGAGCGGTCTGGCGTTGACCGGTGGCCTCTCGGCCCCGGCGATCGCGCAAGGCTCGGCAGCCCGCACCCTGCGTTTCGTGCCGCAGGCCAATCTCGCCAATTTCGACCCCATCTGGGGCACCCAATACGTCGTGCGCAATGCGGCGGCCCTGGTCTGGGATACGCTCTACGGCGTCGATTCATCACTCACGCCGCAACGCCAGATGGTCGAGTCCGAGGAAGTGACCGACGACGGCATGACCTGGACGTTCAAGCTGCGTTCGGGCCTGAAATTCCATGACGGCGAGCCCGTGCTGAGCAAGGACGTCGTCGCGAGCCTCAATCGCTGGGCGGCGCGCGATCCCATGGGCCTGATGCTCAAGGCGATCCAGCAGGAGCTCACGGCCGTCGACGACCGCACCTTCAAATGGGTCTTGAAGCAACCCTTTCCGAAGATGCTCTATGCGCTCGCCAAGAACAATTCGCCTTGCGCCTTCATCATGCCGGAGCGCATCGCGCAAACCGATCCGTTCAAGCAGATCTCGGATTATGTCGGCTCCGGCCCGATGAAATTCGTGACGGGCGAGTGGGTGCCGGGCGCGAAGGCGGTGTTCGAAAAATTCGCCGACTATGCGCCGCGGCAGGAGAAGGCGTCCTGGCTGGCGGGCGGCAAGCAGATCCTGATCGATCGCATCGAGTGGGTGATCATGCCGGATCCGGCGACCGCGGCGGCGGCGTTGCAGAATGGCGAGATCGACTGGTGGGAGAACCCGATCGCCGATCTCGTTCCGGTGCTGAAGAAGAACAAGAACATCAATGTCGATATCGGCGATCCCCTCGGCAATATCGGCTCCTTCCGCATGAACTTCCTGTATCCGCCCTTCAATGACGTGCGCGCGCGGCGCGCAGTGCTGATGGCGATGAGCCAGGAAGACTACATGCGCGCGCTCGTTGGCGACGACGATTCGCTGTGGAAGCCGCTGCCCAGCTTCTTCACGCCTGATACGCCGCTCTACACCGAGATGGGTGGCGAGATCCTGAAGGGCAAGCGTGATCTTGATGCCGCCAAGAAGCTGCTTGCGGAGAGCGGATATTCCGGTCAGCCGGTGACGTGTCTCGTCGCGCAGGACCAGCCGATCACCAAGGCAATGGGCGACGTGACCGCCGATCTCTTGAAGAAGCTCGGCATGAATGTCGACTTCGTGGCGACGGATTGGGGCACGGTCGGCGCGCGCCGCGCACTGAAGACGCCGCCGGGCCAGGGCGGCTGGAACATGTTCCACACCTGGCATGCCGGCGCGGACTGCATCAACCCCGCGCCCTACACCGCCATTCGTGCCAACGGCGACAAGGCCTGGTTCGGCTGGCCGACCAGCGCCGGCACGGAAAAGGAGGTCACCTCCTGGTTCGACGCCAAGAACCTCGACGAAGAGAAGGCCGCGATCGGCCGTCTCAACAAGGCGGCGATGGACGACGTCGTCTACGCGCCGACCGGCTTCTTCCTGAGCTACACCGCGTGGCGCAAGAACGTCTCCGGTGTCACCAAGGGCCCGCTGCCGTTCTTCTGGGGCGTGTCGAAGACCGCATGATTCTGCGCTGAGGCCAGATGCTCTCCTACATCCTCCGGCGCATCGTCGCCACCTTGCCGGTGATGGCGATTGTCGCATTGTTCGTGTTCAGCCTGCTCTACATCGCGCCGGGTGATCCGGCCGTGGTGATCGCGGGCGACCAGGCGAGCCCGGAGGATGTGGAGCGGATCCGCCAAGGCCTCGGCCTCGATCGGCCGTTCCTGATCCAGTTCGGAAGCTGGGTCTGGCGTCTCATGCATGGGGATCTCGGCACCTCGATCTTCACCAATCTGCCGGTGTCGACGCTGATCGGGCAGCGTCTCGGGCCGACGCTGTCGCTGATGGCGATCGCGCTGCTGCTCACGATCGTCGTCGCGGTGCCGCTCGGCGTCGTCGCGGCCTGGAAGGCCGGCAGCTTCATCGATCGGGCTATCATGGGCTTTGCCGTATTCGGCTTCTCGCTGCCTGTCTTCGTGGTCGGCTACGTCCTCGCCTATGTCTTCGCGCTGCAGCTCGAATGGCTTCCGGTGCAGGGCTATACGCCGCTCAACCAGGGCTTCTGGCCGTGGCTGCAGAATTTGATCCTGCCGTCGATCGCGCTCGGCTGCGTCTATATCGCACTGGTCGCGCGCATCACCCGTGTCGCCATGCTCGAAGTCCTGCAGCAGGACTATATCCGCACCGCCAAGGCAAAGGGCCTCGGGCAGGGCGGCATCCTGTTCATTCACGCGCTGAAGAACGCGGCGGTGCCGATCGTCACCGTGATCGGCATCGGCATCGCGCTTTTGGTCGGCGGCGCGGTCGTCACCGAGAGCGTGTTCGCGATTCCCGGCCTCGGCCGTCTCACCATTGATGCGATCCTGCGCCGCGACTATCCCGTGATCCAGGGCATCGTGCTGCTGTTCAGCTTCGTCTACGTCCTCGTCAATCTGATGATCGACGTCACCTACACGCTCGTTGACCCGAGGATCCGCTATTGACCGACACGACCGTCAGTCCTCAAGCCCTGCCGGCCGGCCTGGTCGTCGCACCGCTTCTGCCTGAAATCCTTCGGCCGGTCACGATCCGCCGTGGCTTCATCGGGTTCTTGCGCAGCCATCCGACCGTCGCGATCGGCGGCGTGTTGCTGCTGATGCTGGTCCTGATCGCGATTCTTGCGCCTTATCTCTGGACTGTCGACCCGACGGCGCTTGCGCCCGCCAAGCGCACGAGGGCGCCCTCGGCGGCCTTCTGGTTCGGCACCGACGCGCTGGGCCGCGATGTCTATTCACGCGTTCTGTTCGGCGCACGGGTCTCGCTGACGGTCGGTCTGTCGGTCGCGACCTTCGCCTCCGCGGCCGGCCTCGCCATCGGCATGGTCTCGGGCTTCGTCCGCTGGGCCGACGGCATCCTGATGCGCTTCATGGATGGCTTGATGTCGATCCCGCCGATCCTGCTCGCGATTGCGCTGATGGCACTGACGCGCGGCAGCGTAGGCAACGTCATCCTGGCCATCACCATCGCCGAGATTCCGCGCGTCTCGCGCCTGGTCCGCAGCGTGGTGCTGTCGCTGCGGGAGCAGCCTTATGTGGACGCCGCGGTCGCATGCGGCACGCGCACGCCGATGATCATCCTGCGCCACATCCTGCCCAACACGGTCGCGCCGATGCTGGTCCAGGCAACCTATATCTGCGCCAGCGCCATGATCACAGAGGCGATCCTGTCCTTCATTGGTGCCGGCACGCCGCCGACCATTCCGTCCTGGGGCAACATCATGGCTGAGGGCCGCGCACTGTGGCAGGTCAAGCCCTACATCGTGTTCTTCCCGGCGGCCTTTCTTTCGATCACCGTGCTCGCCGTGAACCTGCTCGGCGATGGCCTTCGCGATGCGCTCGATCCGCGCATGGCCAAGCGTCTTTGATGGACCGGGGCTGATCGCGATGGCGTTGCTCGAAGTCGAAAATCTCCAGACCCACTTCCGCACCCCCAGTGGCATCAACCGTGCGGTGGACGGGGTGTCCTTCCATGTCAATGAGGGCGAGACGCTTGCCATCGTCGGCGAGTCCGGCTGCGGCAAGTCGGTCACCTCGATGTCTATGATGCGGCTGATCCCGGAGCCGCCGGGCAGGATCGCGGGCGCCATCCGCTTCGCAGGGCGAGATCTCCTGAAAATGTCCGATCGCGAGATGCGCGCCATCCGCGGCAACGACATCGCGATGATCTTCCAGGAGCCGATGACGAGTCTCAATCCGGTGCTGACCGTCGGCCGCCAGATCCGCGAGACGCTGATGATTCATCAGGGGCTGGACAAGCAGGCCGCCGAGGCGCACGCCATCGAGATGCTGACGCTGGTCGGCATTCCCGAGCCGAAGCGGCGCGTGCGTGAATATCCGCACCAGCTCTCCGGCGGCATGCGCCAGCGCGTGATGATCGCGATTGCGCTCGCCTGCAATCCCAAGCTCCTGATCGCGGACGAGCCGACCACGGCGCTCGACGTCACCATCCAGGCGCAGATCCTCAAGCTGATGCTCGATCTGAAACGACGTGTCGGTGCCGCAATCATCCTGATCACCCACGATCTGGGCGTCGTCGCCGAGATCGCCGAGCGTGTCATGGTGATGTATGCCGGCCGCAAGGTCGAGGAGGGGCCGGTCGCCGAGTTGTTTCGTTCGCCGCGCCATCCCTATACGCAGGGATTGCTGGGCGCGGTGCCGAAGCTGGGCTCCTCGATCGCGGGCACGGCGACGCGGCTCGCCGAAATTCCAGGGCAGGTGCCTGATTTGCGCAAGTCGATCACCGGCTGCGTCTTCGCAGGCCGTTGCGCACTCGCGACTGATCTCTGCCGTCAGTACGCACCCGGCCTCGAAGAGAAGGGGCCGCGCCATATCGCGGCCTGCCACTACGCTGCCAAGGGAGCCGTCGCGGCATGAGTGTCCCGCTCCTCCAGGTCAACGACCTCAAGAAGCACTTCCCGGTGAACAAGGGGCTGTTCGGGCGGCAAACCGAATGGGTCTACGCCGTCGACGGCGTGTCGTTCGAGATCGCGAAGGGCGAGACGCTGTCGCTGGTCGGCGAATCCGGCTGCGGCAAGTCGACGGTTGGCCGCGCGATCCTGCGGCTGTTCGACGTGACCTCAGGCCAGGTCGTGCTCGATGGCCAGCGTATCGACGACGCGCATCCGAGCACGATGCGTCAGCTGCGTCAGCGCATTCAGGTGGTGTTCCAGGACCCGTTCTCGAGCCTCAATCCGCGCATGCGGGTGCGCGACATCCTGGCCGAGCCAATCCGCAATTTCGGCCTCGCCAAATCGGCCATCGATCTCGAGACGCGCGTGACTGCCCTGATGGACATTGTGCGTTTGCCGCGCGAAGCGCTCAACCGCCGGCCGCACGAATTCTCCGGTGGCCAGCGTCAGCGTATCGGCATCGCCAGGGCGCTCGCGGCCGAGCCTGAGCTGATCGTCTGTGACGAGGCGGTCTCGGCGCTCGACGTTTCGGTCAAGGCGCAGATCGTCAACCTGCTGCAGGATCTGCAGCGCGAGTTCGGGCTGGCACTGCTGTTCATCAGCCACGATCTCGCCATCGTCGAGCACATGACCCACCGCGTCGCGGTGATGTATCTCGGCAAGATCGTCGAAGTGGCGCCGCGTCGACAGATCTTTGCCGCGCCGAGACACCCCTATACCAAAGCGTTGCTCTCCGCCGTGCCGCTGCCGGAGCCCGGGGCCAAGCGCGATCCAATCATCCTCGGCGGTGACGTGCCAAGTCCGATCAATCCTCCGAAAGGCTGCCGCTTCCATACCCGCTGCCCCTACGTCTTCGACCGTTGCCGGACCGAAGAGCCGCAGCTTCGTTCGGAAGGCGAGCAATGGGTGGCCTGCCATCTGGATGCGCTGCCGGCAGCATAGAACGGCTTCGTGATGCTGAAACGCGCATGAAAAAGGGGCCGCCCTGTGGGGGAAGGGCGGCCCCAAGACGCTCGTCAGCCCGGGAGGAGGAGGCGCGAGCCGGCGCAGGCAGGGCACCTACGCGAAAAGGCTTGTCGATGTCATGCAGCAGTGCTCGCGATGTGGTCCTGATCCCATGATGGACGTCGTCGTGGCAGTGCTTCAACGTCAAGCCGGCGGTTCTTGCTGGCCGCACGCCAGCGCGCCGGCGTCTCGCCGCTGATGCGCTTGAAGACGGTCGAAAAGTGCGCCTGAGTGCTGAAGCCGACTGCAAGAGCGATATCGGCCAAGGCTCTCTCTGATGTCGTCAACAGCGACTTCGCCTGCTCGATGCGATGATGAAGCAGATATTCGCGCGGACGATATCCGGTCGCTGCACGGAACTGCGCGGCGAAATGCATCCTGGAAAGGCCTGCGACGCCGGCGAGCTCGGACAGGCTGATTCCGCGCTCGAAATGAGCGGCGATATGTTGTTCGACGCGCCGCAGCCGCCATTTCGGCAGAGCATTGACCTTGGCGCGCGGCAATTCGGGCCGGGTCAGATGGATCACGAGTTCCCGGTCGATCGCCTCAACCGCACGAGGCGCTTCGTGAGTTCCCGGACCGGCCGGAAGATTGATCCGGGCATGAGCCCTGTGCAATTCGATGAGCATCGCCTGTTCCTTCTCAGCTTCGCGGTCGTTCACCAGGACCGGTGGACACGCATCCTCGGTATGCTGAAAGAATAAGCTTGGGCAGGCTCGGACGCTCGTTAGGGGTGATTAGGATCTGTTAGATTGTGTGGGGTGGATCGGATGCCGCGACAGGCCGCAGCGGCTTCAACTTGAATCAATGTATCAAGGGCTTGTCGGTTACTCGAAGACGGCATCGAAGATCTCGACGTCGATCAGAACGGGTTTGGCGATCACCGCTGCATCCGGCTGTCGCGTCAACGTACGCCGGAGGGTCGGCACCACGATGCCGCCGAAATTCTCGTGGGCCCACGAATAGTGCGCGACATGGGCGCCCAGGAGATCGTGGTCGGTTCGTCGCTGCAAAGCGTTCTCGTCGAAATAGAAGACCTGTTCGGATGCAAGGTTGATCAGGCTCGACGGCAATTGCGCGCGAAGGCATCGCCACGTCTCGCTGTTCTCCTGCCATGGCGGCAATTCCTCCACCACGACGTCGGGACGGGCGAGGAGGAACGGGGTCGTGAGATAATTCCAGATCTGGACGCCGCAGAAGAAGACCAGATGCAGTTCGTCCGCGAGCGCATGTGTGCCATTGGTCGGGAAAGCAAGGCTCGGGCTTCGCCAGGTCCGCAGCACCTCGCCATCCAGGCTCTCGATCGTGATCGCGTCCGCCTGAAAGGCGCCGCACTGCTCGCCCCCGGTGATTCCGGTGAAGCGGACCGATTGTGTGCGCGTCGATCCCTCCGCGGTCACATCCTTGAATTCGCGGGCATGGCCGGCGTCGGAAAACAGGCTACCGCCGACCGACAGATGCAGGGTGAATCGGCTCAGGCCGTTCCAGCGGGCCATTCCCCCGCAGGCGTCGATCGCATCGTCAAGAAGGGCCATGTCTCACTGCATCCACCATGAATGGGATCACCATGGCGGGGCGCGGGCGGCTTGGCGTGTTAGAAGTTGTTAGGAGTTGCAAGAGCGAGATTTTTCGGTATCCCGTTGAAGACGCTTCTAATTCAGCGCGCTCAGCAACCCCTTGGCGGCGACAAGGTCGCGGCCCGACAGGCCTTCCTGATAGTGCGCGACGAGCGGCGCCAGCAGGGCCTTTGCATCGCCCTTTCGACCAGCCTGCAGCCAGAGGCGAGCAAGACTCATTGCCCCCCGCAACTCCCAGCCGCGCGCACATTGCCGGCGCGACAAAGCCAGCGACTGCTGGAGCCATGATTCGGCTTCCGTCGCCCTGGCGGATTGCACCAGAATGTCCGCCTTGACCCGGAGCATTTCCGGCATATCGAAGGATTCGCCGTGATCGCCGATCTGGGCGATGGCCTCATCGATCGTGTGCAACGCCTCATCCGCCTGGTTCTGGGCCGCAAGCCCCTCTGCGAGCGCCGTTGCGAACACGGTCGTCATGATCCTGTGCCGCGTGGCGTACAGGGTCGCCTGACTGCGGCGAAGATGTTCGATGCCGCCAGCGATATCACCGCGGCGGAGCAGAAGCTCTCCCTTCTGGCCGATGCCGACCGCGTGATAGGGGCCGAGAAAGTGGCGCGCGGCGTGGTCGATCAGCCGCTCGATCAAGCTCTCGGCGCTGGTCCAGTCACCGACCCACAGAAACACGTAGATTGTCCAGATCAAGGCAATGCCGAGTGTCAGCGGCTGCTCGAGCTGCTCGGCCTCCTTGACGGTGTATCGCGCTGCCTCGATGGCACGGTCGGGCCGGCCGCTGAGCCAGAGCCCCCGCGCCAAAGCGACCAGCGCGACAATGCGGTCGTCATAGCCGAGATGGCCGATATTCAGCCGCTGCGAGCCCGGATTGTCCACCATCGCGCTCTCGCAGAACTGGACGGCCTTGTCCTGGTTGCCGATGAGATGATGGGCCACCCCGAGCATCCACTCGACGTTCAGCGTGCTGGTCGGGTCGTTCAGCTTCCTGGCGACGGCCTGGCCCTGTTCGCCGGTGCCGAGCGCGCCGTGAAAATCGCCGACCCGGGTGAGATAGATGTGTAATCCGCGCAACAGCCAGAGCTGCCAGTGCAGATCATCGAGCTCTTGCGCCAATTGCAGGCTGCGCGTGAATGCGGAGCGAACCCCTTCCGTATTGCCCTGGGTGAACATCACGGACACGCCGAGGGCTGCCTGCAAGGCCATTTCCTGGCGGGGGTCGCTGGCATCTGCAGATGCCAGCGCCTGCTGGGTCCAGCTATGGCATTCCGTCAGCAATGTCAGCTCGAGGAAGAACTGTGCGGCTGACGCCGCCAGGTCCACGCCGATCGTGCAGTCGCCGCTTTCCGAGAAGCTCCATGTCAGCGCGGCTCGCACATTCGGCAGATGGTCGGCATAGGGCAGGAAGCCGCCGGCGCTCTGCATGCCCGTCGATTTCACCGAAATGTCGTGCAGGAAATCGCGGAAATAGACGGCGTGGGCACGCAAGACGCGCGCCGCTTCGCCACTCTCGGAGAGCTTGTCGCCGACGAACGCGCGGGTCGTGTCGAGAAGGCGGTATCGCAGCCGGCGTTCCGCAGGCGACGTCGTGATCAGAGATTTGGACAACAGATTGGAGATGGCTTCGATCGCCTCGGCCTCGTCGATGCCCTGACTTGCAGCGACAGCGAGTGCAGCTTCCAGCGTGAATGGTCCGACGAAGACAGACAATCCGCGCAAGGTCGCGCTTTCGGCGGCGGGCAGAAGATCGTAGCTCCAGCTCAGCGCCGCGCTCAGCGTCTGGTGCCGGGGGATAGCAGTGCGGCGTCCCCGCCACAGCAGCGAGAAGCGGCTGTCGAGCAGCGAGGCCGTGCCGGCGATGCCGTAGGCGTTGACCCGTCCGGCGGCAAGCTCGATGGCGAGCGCAATGCCGTCCAGCCGCCGGCAGATATCAGCGACGAGAGGCGCATCCTCCTCACTGAGTTCGAATTCGCTCAGGCTCTCGGCGATCCGCTCGACAAAAAGCTGGCTCGCCGGATAGGCAAGGATTTCAGCCATGCTCAGGCCGTCGCGTTGCGGCGGACAATCCAGTGGAAACAGCCGGTAGACCCGTTCGCCCTCGGTGCGGAAGGATTCCCGGCTGGTGGCGAGAATATGCAGCTCAGGGGCTTCCCGCACGATGCGCTCGGCCAGGGGAGCAAGTTCGTCGATGATGTGTTCGCAGCTGTCGAAGACCAGCAGCATCCGGCGATTGCGCAGCGACTGCAGCAGCCCCGGGATCGGGTCGCCGGAACTGACGGTCAGGCCGAGGGCCGCGGCGATCGTGCCAGCAACGAGTCGTGGGTCCGTCAGCGCACCAAAATCGACGAAGCAGACCTGACCCTCGAAACCAGCATGCTGGCCATGCGCCACGGCGAGCGCGACGGAGGTCTTGCCGATGCCGCCGGGACCGACGACGGTGACGAACCGATGCAGGGAAAGTTCGGTTGCGATCTTCTCGACCGCGTCGTCGCGGCCGATCATGTTCGCAAGGGGGGCGGGCAGGGAGCGAAGCGAAGAAGCAACCGCGCCTGTCCTGATCTCTGCAGGTGCCGCGCGGAGCAGCGGTGCCGTGAAGCAATAGCCCCGGCCAGGCACATTGACGACATAGCGGGCGCCTTCGCCGCCATCGCCCAGCGCCTTGCGCAGCGAGGTGATGTGAAAGCGCAGGCTGCCCTCATCGACGTTCACGTCGGCCCAGATCCGCTTGACCAATTCCCGCTTGTCGACGACCTCGCCGGCACGCTCGGCGAGAAAGATCAGGATGTCGAGGGCGCGGCCGCCGAGATGCAGCGGCACGCCATCCTTCTCGAGCAGCCGAGACCGGGGAAACAGCCGGAAGGCCCCGAAGGAAATGGCTGAGTCCTGGTCGTTATTATCTGGCACGCGCCGTGGTTCCAATAAGGAAAGGGCTGCTGTCTGTTGATCTACCTGAACGAGACCGTGAGTAAACCGGCCGAAAGCGGAGAAATCGAGCAACAGGCAGGGGATCGGGTAGAAAGCATCGGGATCAAACGCTGCGAATTTTGTTTAAACGCGAACGGCTTATGCGGGAAGCGGGAAGATTCAGCAAAGTGCTCCAGGCTGATGCTGTTGCCATGACCGGATGTGTCACGCGCCAGCAATCATAACACATTCTTGCAACGTCTAACGAGCGTGAGCCGCTCGTCTGGATCACTATAGCGTTCGAGTTAGGCCTATTTCCAATGGGGGAGGCTATGATGCCCGATATCAGCGCTCGGACCAACGACAGGCGCGTTCGATCACATTTCGTCGGCAATCCGGATGATGTCTCGCGTGACTGGGAACTGGTGATGCGCGAGTCTCACCATCGGATGAAAAACACGCTGACGCTGCTGGGTGCGTCAGTCCGTCGCGAATTCGCGCGGGCCGGAGGCCGGGACATGTCGGTTGCGGTGGACCGGCTGGAGCGGCGGATCGTCGCTTTCGGCAGGCTTTATCAGCTCTTGTCCGACAATGACGATCTCTCGGAGATCTCCGTTGAGGGCTTCTTCGAAAATCTCTGCGGCGCCCTTTCCGAAGCGGTGCTGGAACCGGCCGGCATCCGCTGCGAGGCTTCGATCGAGAACGGCGTGCTGCCGGCCTGGCAGTGCCACCGGCTCGCGCTGATGTTGACGGAGCTGGTTACGAATGCCGCAAAGCATGCCTTCCCGAACAAGAATGGCGCGCTGATCCGCGTCGAAGTCGTGAACCGTGAGGGCAGCTGGCTCTGCGCGGTGGCCGACAACGGCGTCGGTGCGACCGGGCCGCTTCAAGGCGCCGGCAGCCGGATCCTGCAAGGTCTGGCACGCAGCATCTCGGCCCGGATGCATGGCGAGGCCGGGCAGGGCGGCACGCGTGTCACCATCGCGATGCCGCTCACCGCAGTCTGAAGACATGGCGGCGCTCGCAATCCACCACGAAGCATAACAAGCGGTAACGAGCATTATTCCCATCGTCTGCGCGAAAGTCGTGGTGTCACAAACGGGTTCGGTGCCGAGCCCGTATCTCAATCCCGGGAGTTCGACATGACCACCGCCGAGATCAATCCTCCTGCCTCTGCCAAGCCGGCCAAATCGCGTGCCGTCGACCTCAAGCTCGAGGTTGTCGTGATTCCCGTCTCGGATCCGGATCGCGCCAAGGCATTTTATGCGGCTCTCGGCTGGAGACTGGATGCCGATTTCGCTTCTGCCGATGGCTGGCGCGTCATTCAGTTCACGCCGTCGGGCTCGGCCTGTTCGGTGATCTTCGGCAAGAACGTCACATCAGCAGCGCCCGGCTCGGCGCAAGGCCTGTACCTGATCGTCTCCGACCTCGAAGCCGCACGGCAGGATCTGCTCGCGCGTGGCGTCAAGATCAGCGAACCCTTTCATGGCGCCGGCGATGCTCACGCCGGCGCGGACGAGCCGTATCTGTTCGGCAGCATCAGGCTCAACGGCGCCGATCCAAAACGCGGCAGCTACAGCTCGTTTGCCTCCTTCAGAGATCCAGACGGCAACGGCTGGCTGTTTCAGGAAATCACGACACGGCTGCCGGGTCGCATCGAGGCGACGGACACCACCTTCACCTCGTCAAGCGAGCTTGCAGGCGCGCTGCGTCGCGCGGCAGCGGCACATGGCGAGCACGAGAAGCGGACCGGCGCGCACGACGAGAATTGGCAGGACTGGTACGCCGATTACATCGTCCGGGAACAGGCCGGCCAGCCGCTGCCGACCTGACTCTCGGCCGTCGCTTGTTGGATCGCTATTCACGGCGCGCGATTGCGTATCGCGCGCCGTGATGTCTTTGCACGGCGCATCTTGCGATTCTCATCCTTCGTCACCCTCCGATGCTGCGTCACGACAACTCGCAACGGCTAACGCGCCCTAACAATCCATAACGAGCCAATGGCCGGTCCCTGGGCCAATGTGCGGTCAGGACGAACCGATCTGTCGATCTCGAATTTCGGTCAACGTCACAGACCAGAACCAGGGAGTTGCGAAATGACAACGCAGGCTCGAGCCGACATCATGAACCCCGATCGCCGTCAATTGCTGGGCCAGGCCGCGATGATGGCTGTTGCCGCAGGCACGGCGAGCCTGTTGCCGCCAGGTCCGGCAAAGGCCGCCGCGAGCGGCGAGATCCGCCCCTTCCACGTCAGCGTGCCTGAGGAAGATCTACTTGATCTGCGCCGCCGTCTCGCCGCGACGCGGTGGCCGGATCGCGAGATTGTCGCCGATCAGTCGCAGGGGGTGCAGCTCTCGACGATCCAGCAGCTCGTTCGTCACTGGCAGGCTGAGCACGACTGGCGCAAGGTGGAGGCGCGCCTGAACGCGCTGCCGCAATTCGTCACCGAGATCGACGGCGTCGACATTCATTTCATCCACGTGCGTTCGAAGCACGACAACGCGCTGCCGATGATCGTCACACATGGCTGGCCCGGCTCGATCATCGAGCAGATGAAGATCGTCGGTCCGCTGACCGATCCCGCCGCGCACGGCGCAGCAGCCGCAGATGCCTTCCACCTCGTGATCCCTTCGCTCCCGGGATACGGCTTCTCCGGCAAGCCTGCGGCGCTTGGCTGGGATCCGCAGCGTGTTGCACGGGCCTGGGTCGTGCTCATGAAGCGGCTCGGCTACAGCCGTTACGTTGCCCAGGGCGGCGATTGGGGCAACGCGATCACGGAGCAAATGGCGCTGCTGGCGCCTCCGGGATTGCTCGGCATTCACACCAATATGCCCGCCACCGTTCCAGACGACATCGCCAAGGCACTCCAGCCCGGCGGGACAAAGCCATCGGGCCTCACGGCCGACGAGAACATTGCCTACGATCAGCTGGACGATTTCTACAAGCATGGCCTCGGCTATGCGATCGAAATGTCGAACCGGCCGCAGACGCTCTATGGCCTCGTCGATTCGCCGGCAGGTTTGGCGTCCTGGATGCTCGACCACGACAAGCAGAGCACCGCGATGATCGCGCGGGCCTTCGACGGCAAGACCGAAGGATTGTCGCCGGATGATGTCATCGACAACATCACGCTCTACTGGCTCACCAACACGGCGGTGTCCTCGGCTCGCCTGTATTGGGAGAACAAGCTGGCGTTCTTTGCGCCCAAGCACGTGAAGATCCCGGTCGCTGTCAGCGTGTTCCCGGACGAGATCTATGCCGCACCGCGCAGCTGGGCCGAGAAGGCCTATCCCAAGCTGATCCATTACAACCGGCTCGACAGGGGCGGCCACTTCGCGGCCTGGGAGCAGCCCGTGCTGTTCTGCGCGGAAGTGCGCACCGCGTTCCGCTCGCTGCGGCAATCGATTTGAGGCGGGCGGGACGCGCGTAAACCCGCGTGCGTCCCGGTCCGTCAGCAACGCATCAGGAGTGCAGACCATGAATCGTCCCGAACGGAGCTTCACGACAGGAGAGATCCGGCTGGAGCGGCGCCTGCCGACATATTGGCGCGTCACCTTCAACATGCCGCCGGTGAACATCTTTGGCCCCAAGCACCTTCCGCTGCTGGGCGACATCATCACCGCGATCGAGACCGATCCGCAGGTCAAGGTCGTTGTGTTTGACAGCGCTGTCGAGGGTTTCTTCATCACGCACTATGATTTTCTTGCGCCGCTCGAGGATTCCCTGAGCGTCCCGCCGGGACCGACCGGTCTCCAGGCATTGCCAGATATGCTGGTGCGCCTTAGCCGGGCGCCGGTGGTGTCGATTGCCGCGATCCGGGGCCGCGCGACCGGCGTCGGCAGTGAGCTCGCGCTTGCAAGTGACATGCGCTTTGCCAGCCGCGAGAAGGCGGTCCTGTCGCAATGGGAGGTCGGCGCGGGCCTCGTGCCCGGCGGCGGGCCAATGGCACGGCTGCCGCGCCTGATGGGGCGCGGCCGTGCGCTCGAGGTCCTGCTGAGCGCCGACGACATCCATGGCGATCTCGCCGAGCGCTACGGTTATGTGAACCGGTCGTTGCCGGATGCTGAGCTCGACGGCTTCGTCGACGCGCTCGCCATGCGTATTGCGACCTTCGACAAGGATGCGATTGCGAAGACCAAACGTCTCGTCGATGTCGCGAGCCTGCCGCCTGACGAGGAAATCAAGCCGGAGTGGGACGCGTTCATCGGCGCCCTCGGTCGTCCCGCCAGCCAGGCCAGGCTCAAGGCGCTGTTCGCGCGTGGTTTCCATCGCGCAGGTGACGTCGAGAATCGGCTGGGCTTCCACGTCGGGCAGATCGGCAGTTGATGGAACCGCTGCGGCGCTCGACCGGTTGGAAGGCGGCACGGCGCTAGCCGCGATGACCTTCCACCGGTGCGGAGCGCCGCTGGATGTCCTCAAAACAAGCAAGGAGAAACAGGATGATCCGCAAGGCAAGAGCAGTATGGCAGGGCACTGGCCGCGATGGCACCGGGCATCTGTCGAGCGAGTCAGGGGTGCTCGCCAATACGCCTTATTCGTTCAAGACCCGCTTCGAGAACGAGAAGGGCACCAATCCCGAGGAATTGATCGCAGCGGCGCATGCCGGTTGCTTTACGATGGCACTGGCCTTCGGCCTTCAACTCGCGGGTTTTACGCCGACCGAGCTCTCGACCGAGGCCGCCGTGACGCTCGATCCCGAAGGCAAGGGATTCAAGATCGGCAAATCGGCACTGACCTTGCGCGCCAAGGTGCCGAACCTCGACGACGCCGGCTTCGCGCGCATCGCCGGCGAGGCCGAGAAGAATTGCCCTGTATCGAAAGTCCTCAACGCGACGGTCACGCTCGACGCCAAATTGGTCTAGCCCAACCGAGGAGATGCTCCCATGGCGCGCCAGCATCAGCCAGATGAAGACAGGTTCCGGGCGATCCTGCCCGAGGATATCGACTGGAAGTCTTTTCCGGCTTTTCCGCCTGCGGCGCGGCTTGCGGTCATGGTCGGCCATCCCAACGAGCCCGGTCCCTATGTGGTCCGGGTGAGGGTGCCCGGCGGCACCAAACTGATGCCGCACAAGCATCCGGAGGATCGCATCTACACGGTCATGTCGGGCGTCTTCTACATTGGCCTCGGCGAGACCTTCGATGACGATCAGATGAAGGCCTATCCTCCGGGTAGCGTGATTGTGCTGCCCGGAGAGACCTGGCACTTCCATTGGGCCAAATCAGGCGAATATATTACGCAGGTGTCGGCGATCGGACCACTTGGCCTAGAGTATCACGACGATCACGACGATCCGCGTTTGCATGCGGCCTCGCAGTAGCGCGGGATCATCCCCACTGACCAGATGGAGCATCAAATGACGACAGAGCGCGCAGTTTTGGCCGGAGGCTGCTTCTGGGGCATGCAGGATCTCATTCGCAAGCAACCCGGCGTAGTGACTACGCGCGTCGGCTACACCGGCGGCCGGGTCAAACACGCCACCTATCGCAATCATGAAGGCCATGCCGAGGCGATCGAGATCGTCTTCGATCCCGCCAAGACCAGCTTTCGGACCATGCTGGAGTTCTTCTTCCAGATCCACGATCCCACCACGCTCGACCGCCAGGGCAATGATCTGGGGACGAGCTACCGCTCGGCGATCTTCTACACGTCAGACGAACAGAAGCGTGTCGCCGAAGACACCATCGCCGATGTCGAAGCGTCGGGCCTGTGGCCCGGCAAGGTGGTAACGGAAGTGGCGCCCGCTGGCGAATTCTGGGAGGCCGAGCCCGAGCATCAGGATTATCTCGAGCGCTATCCCGACGGCTACACCTGCCATTTCATCCGGGCCAACTGGAAGCTGCCGCGACGTGCAGCCGTAGCGGGGGGCTAGCGATGGCGAGGGGATACTGGATCACCTTCTATCGCTCGATTTCCGATCCAGAGGCGCTGGCGGCCTACGCCAAGCTGGCGGGGCCCGCGATCATCGCTCATGGTGGTCGCTTCCTCGCACGTGGCACTGCCGCCAAGGCCTACGAGCAGGGCATCGCCCAGCGCACGACGGTGACCGAATTCGATAGCCTCGCGCTTGCGGTCGCCGCTCACGACAGCCCCGCCTATGCGGAGGCGCTGAAGGCGCTCGGCAATGCGTGCGAGCGCGACGTTCGGATCGTGGAAGGACTCGACTGACGGCCGGCGTCGCGAGCCTGAGCAGAAGCGCGCCGGAGCTTGGATTGAAGACGATCGCTGAACTCCAACGAGAGAGCGGGCGCAAATGTGCGGGCCATCCTCATCGCATCGCGGGCTGCGATTGGTGTCGATCGACCGGGCAGGTAAGACCCCCGATCTCAGGCGGGCATCGCACTCTCGCGCGCTTTCGGCCGACATCCGCAGATCACGTCCACGGCCTTCCGGGCAAGTTCTCGCAACTCATTGCGGCGGCCGCCGGCGCGCGCGCGAATGGCGATCGTCTGCATCGTCGCGGCCGCAAGGATGGCAAGCGCAACTGGATCGGCGTCCGGTTTCAATTCGCCTTCGATCTGCGCGCGACGGAAGCGGGCTTCGAAATCGGCGTCGATCGCGCGCAGACCGGCTGCAACGCTGCTGCGGATCTCGGCGTCTTCCGCAGTTTCGGTCACCGCGGTTCCGACTACGAAGCAGCCGCGTGTGGTTCCTTTGCCGGAAAAATAGATCGATAGAGCTGCCTCATAGGCCAGCATCAAGGCTTCGTCCAAGGGATGGTCCCCTGCGAGGGCCTCGCGGGTGGCGGCCAGACTTGTCTCCCAATAGCGCGCGAGCGCTTCGAGATAGAGCGCGTGCTTGTTGCCGAATACCGCATAGAGGCTTGGTGGACTCATGCCGGTCGCCGCCGCGACCTTGTCCAGTGATGTGCCGGAATAGCCGGTTCTCCAGAATGTTTCTAAGGCCCGTTTGAGCGCCGTCTCCGCGTCATAGGCGGGGGGGCGTCCGCGGCGCGCCGTGCCAGTCTTCTTCCGTGCCATATCGCCAGGATCCCGATTGCGATGTTCTACACGTATATTTGTATGGATCGTTATAAAAATCAATAGGCCAGTGCCTTGATCGCTGCATAAGGGCAAGATATTTGTAACGTACGTTATTAAAAGATATAAGGACGAACACGATGGGTCTGAACTTTGCGCCAATCGCCGGCTGGCTGGGCGATCGCAGGAGCTTCCGCGGGAGCGAAGCCGCCGCACCGCTGTTCGGGGCGGATCGTGTCAAGCGGCTGCGCCGGCCCCTCATGGTGGCGCTGCCGGCCGTGGCCGCCGTGCTCGGCGTCCTCATGTATGTGGCCCAGGAAGGCTATGTTTCGACCGACGACGCGTTCGTGCGGGCCGCAAAAGTGACCATCAACGCACGGGTGTCCGGCCAGGCGGTCGAGATCGCCGTGCGCGACAACGAGCGCGTTCGACAGGGCCAGGTCCTTTTCCGGATAGATCCGGAGCCTTATCAGATTGCCGTCGATCAGGCCGAGGCCCGGCTCGGGAGCGCGCGGCTCCAGATCGAATCCCTCAAGGCGACCTACCGTCAGCAGCAGGCCGAACTGCAATCGGCGGTGGATACGGCTGCTTTCGACGAGCGCGAGTTCGACCGCAAGAAGATGCTGGTGGCTTCCGATTTCACGCCGCGTGCGGTCTATGAGCGGGCCGAAACCGATCTCAAGGTCGCGCGTCAGCGCACGGCATCGATCGAACAGCAAATTGCCAATACGGTCGTTGCGCTCAACGGCGACCCCGAGACTGACATCGATCGCCATCCGACAGTCCGTGCGGCCAAGGCACAACTCGACCGCGCACGGCTGGATCTCTCTTACGCCACCGTGAGGGCGCCAGACGACGGTGTCGTGACAAAGGTCGACGACCTTCAGGTCGGCGGGTTCGTCGCCGCGGGGGCGCCGACATTCGCGCTGATGTCGAGCCGGGATGTCTGGGTCGAAGCGAATTTCCGTGAAACTGGCCTCACTCACATGCGTCCGGGCCAGGACGCCGAGATCGATGTCGACGCTTACCCGGACCGAAAATTCAAAGCGCATATCGTCAGTATGAGTCCGGGCACCGGGTCGGACTTCTCGGTCCTGCCGCCGGAGAACGCGACCGGCAACTGGGTCAAGGTCGTTCAGAGGCTGCCGGTGCGCCTCGAACTCGACGATCCCGATCCGAGCCGGCCGCTGTTCTCGGGCATCAGCGTGACGGCGCGCATCGACACGGGTCATCGCCGAAACTGGATGCATCTGCCCCAACCCGCGCTCGCGACGGAGGTCAAATGAGTACCCCCCTCCCATCGACCGCCGCGAGCCGCGGTCATCACACGATTGCCGCGGCGACGCTCCTGGCGACATATATGCAAGCGGTCAACATTTCCGTGCCGAACGCCGCGCTGCCGCACATCCAGGCGACGCTCTCGATGGCCAACGACGAGGTTGGCTGGGTGTTCTCTTCGTATATCGCGGCAAGCGCCGTCACCATGTCGATCACGCAATGGCTCGCGGCGCGCTATGGCCGGAAGACGATCTATCAATCCGCTCTTGCCATCTTCGCGCTTGGTCTCGTGCTGAATACGCTGACAACGACGTCCACCCAGTTCGTGCTGGCCAGGATCGTCCAGGGCGCGGCGAGCGGACCACTGGCGCCGCTGTCGCTGGCGATTCTGCTCGAGGTGACGCCGGCGCCGCGGCATGCGCGTATGAGCTTGGCGTGGACCGCTTGCTCCTTGCTCGGCATCAGCACCGGTCCCGCCATTGGCGGCTGGCTCAGCGAATATTACGGCTGGCAATCGATCTTCCATTTCAGCCTGCCGATGGTGGCATTCATCTTCCTGACGATGGCGCCGCTGCTCAGCGAGAAGCGCGCGGAGCGGAGCAAGCCCTTCGACTTCTTCGGCCTGGCGACATTCTCCGTCGGCATGATCGGGCTGCAGATGTTGCTGGATCGCGGCGAGCGCCTCGAGTGGTTTGCCTCGACGGAGATCTGGATCGAAGCGGGCACCTCGGTACTGGGCTTCTACCTCTTCATCGTGCACGTCATGACGACGAGGCAGCATTTCCTGCGCACGGTCTTGTTCAGCGATCGCAACCTCGTCCTGTCGACGGTGATCTCCTTTGCGCTCGGTTTCGTCCTGCTGCCGACATTGGCGCTGACGTCCCCGATGCTGGAGGAGTTGCTCAATTACCCCGTCGACACCACCGGCTACATGACCATCCCGCGCGGCGTGGCGCTGGTGGGAGCGCTGGTGCTGACGAGCCTCGCCCCGGGGCAGGCCGACTACCGGACGTTCCTCGTGGGTGGGATGACGCTGGTGGTCTATGCCAATTGGCTGATGCTCGGCTATTCGCCGGCGATGGATTGGCGGCCGGTTGTTGAAGCCGGCTTCCTTCAGGGTGCAGGTCTCGGCATGTCGTTGCCGGCGCTCGCCAAGGTCGCATTCGGAACTCTCGACCCGAAGCTTCGCCCGGAAGGCGGCGCGCTGATCAACCTGTCGCGGCTCTATGGCAGCACCATCGGCATCGCCGTTGTCCAGTTGTTCTTCTATGCCAACACGCAAGCCATGCACATCGCGCTCGCCAAGCACCTCACGCCGTTCCGTGTGGCGGCGAACACGGCGGGTTCAATCGGGAAGCCGGGCCTTGCCGCCCTCAATGGCATGGTCACGCACCAAGCGGCCACCATTGCAGTGATTGATCAGTTCGAGATCCTGATGTTCGCCATGCTCGTCGTGATGCCGCTCGCCTTCTTTCTCCGCAAGCCTCGACCCTCCGGTTAACTTGAGAGGGGAAACGCATCACGCGTTCAATTTCGATCGCCTCCTTCCGCGCTGGTGCGGAAGCGGAGGACCAGCAAAGGAGTTCAACATGACCACATCCGATTCCCTTCGCTACACGGCGATTCCTACACATGCTTCCGTGACAATTCCCGCTGTCGGGTTTGGCACGCTGATTCCGGATCCGGTTGTGACCAGGCAGGCCACAAAGGGAGCCCTGGAGGCAGGATTTCGGCATCTCGATTGCGCCGAGCGCTACCGCAACGAAGAGGCGGTCGGCGATGCGCTGCAGGAAGCGTTCGAAGCGGGAAGGCTTCGGCGACGGGACCTGTTCGTTACGACCAAGCTGTGGAACACCAATCATCGGCCGGAGCGGGTCAAACCAGCCTTCGACGCGAGCCGCAGGCGGCTACGGCTCGATGATATCGACTGCTATATCATTCATACGCCGTTCGCTTTCCGGCCTGGCGACGAGCAGGACCCGAGGGACGAGCGCGGGCAGGTCATCTACGATTCTGGAGTGACGTTGGCAGAGACATGGCAGGCGCTCGAGCGGCTCGTCGACGAGGGGCATTGCAGATCGATCGGCCTGTCGGACATCACCCTGGAGAAGCTGCGCGAAATCGTTGCGGTCGCGCGGATCAGGCCAGCCATGGTGCAGGTCGAATCTCATCCGTACTTGCCGGAATGGGAGCTGCTCGACTTCTGCCGCGAGCATGGAATTGTCCTGCAAGCGTTTGCCGCGTTAGGACACGCCATGAAGCCGAACCTGCTGGCCGACCCGGTGATCACGGCCATCGCGGAGCGCCTGCGCAAGACGCCGGCTCAGATCGCGCTGGCATGGGCCGTGCAGCGCGGCTCCGCCTTCCTGACCACCTCGACGAACCCGAGGCGTATTCAGGAAAACTTCGATATCTCGGCTCTGCCCGAGGACGCCATGCAAGAGATGCGAGAGCGGATCACGACCAATATCAGGTTCAACTCGGTGGTCGAGACCGGCGTCCCCGGCTTTATTCCGCGAGCCGTATGACTTGAACAATCACGCCCGCAATTGCGCGATCAAGTCGCGCGCGATCCGCATGTCAGCGATATCGGGTTCCTCGGTCAGCGCGTTCCATGCTGTCTCCAGAACAGGGAGTGCCTCTGCGCCCTGACCTTGTCGAATCCTGAGCTGCGCGATGCTGATCGCGCAGCGCAGCTGCCAGAAGTGAGCGCCTTGCCGTGCTGCCAGGTCCATGGCTTCATGAAAGCAGGCGTCGGCGGCTTCCGCTTGCGGGGATTCCCTCAAGCTCAGCTCACCCTTGATGCGCAGCAGCTCCGGCAGATACCAGCGTTCCTGCCTGTCGTTGCAGCGCGCCAGCGCGTTCTCGATCGCGTCGAAGCCGTGATGGACCTGGCCGGCCCGTCCGAAACACGCCGCGAGCTCGCCCAGCAGGGGCAGGAAACGCGGCAGGAAGCGCGCATCGCCGGCGCGATTGAGTTCGTCTCGCAGCAAGGGCAAGCCGGTCTCGACATCTGTGCGCTTTGCGAGGACCAGCGCGTTGAACGCGCGGGCCCATAGCCCCCATAGCCGGATGGCGTGGCGATCGGCATGTGCGAGCAGCTCGGTCCCGTAGCGCTCGGCAGCATCATAGTCCCCGGCCAGATAGGCGATCGGGCAGGCGGCCTGTCCGAGCGCGCTACAGAAGGTCAGCGCGTGGCCGTTGGCGCGGCCTTCGTGAATGTTCTGCTCGGCAAGTGCCAGGGCCTGATCGGCATGACCCTGGAGCCAAAGGATGCGGGCGCGAAAATACTGCGTCGAGATCCGCAGATCGAGCGGGAAGATCTTTGGCTTCTCAGCCAACACATGCAGGGAGGCATTGACGCGGTCGATACGGATCCGTGCCTCGCTCTGGTCTCCGAGATAATGCAGCGCGACGGCCATCAGCCGGTCCGCCAGCATGAGATCGGTCTTGTCAGACGAGTTCGCGGCAGCTTCAGTGAAACGGTCGGCGAGCGCGCGCGCCTTGCCAAATGCCCCGTTGTTGAACTGGTCGATGCACAAGCCCCAGAGTGCCCGCAACCGGAAGTCCTTGTCGTCGAGCTTCTCGGCCAGTTCAAGCGTGGCCTCGAGGATCGGGCGGGCCTCGCGTGCGCGTCCTTCTCCGTACATCAGCGACCAGCCGAGCGCTGCCAGGAGCTGCATGCGCACGCGCTCGTCGTCATGATCTCCAAGCGCGGCCAGCGCCGTCCTGGCGCGCTCGCGACACTCGGCGAACAACGAAAGCCGGATCCAGAGCGTGACTGCCACAGCCGTCAGCGCGATACCGAGCCGTGCATCGCCTTCTGGCGAAAAGGCCCAATCCAGCGCTGCGCGCAGATTGTCCAGTT
The DNA here is from genome assembly GCF_936928535.1 of uncultured Bradyrhizobium sp. Lineage (GTDB taxonomy): Bacteria > Pseudomonadota > Alphaproteobacteria > Rhizobiales > Xanthobacteraceae > Bradyrhizobium. Next base: position 117,718 of record NZ_CAKZHY010000172.1, read on the forward strand.
CGGTGCCGTAGGTGCCAAGCCAGTCCGACAAAGGAGAGGAGGTTTCGGCTTCAGCGCGGTCGAACAGGCCGTAAAAATATTCGGCATGCCGCTGTGCGATCCGCTTCGCTTCACCGGCCTCGTTCAGCTTGCCGACCGCATAGGTGCGCGTGGTATCCAGCAGGCGATAGCGCAGCGTGCGGGCGCCTGACGTTGCGATCAGCGACTTCGTGACGAGATTGTCGATCGCCTCCATGGTCGCGGCGGCGCTGAGCCCGTCGCCCGAGGCGACGGCGGCAGCCGCCTCCGGCGTGAACGGCCCGGCGAACACGGACAATCTCCGCAAGATCGCGCTCTCGGATGCTGGAAGCAGGTCGTAGCTCCAGTCGAGTGCGGCGCTGAGCGTCTGGTGTCGCGGAATGGCGGTGCGTCGGCCACGCCATTGCAGCGAAAAGCGGCTGTCGAGCAGGGATGCCGTGCCGGCGATGCCGTAGGCGTTGACGCGGCCCGCAGCGAGCTCGATCGCAAGCGCGATGCCGTCGAGGCGGCGGCAGATGTCCGCCACCAGCGGCGCCTCTTCTGCGCTGAGCTGAAACGGTCCGGAGCTCTGCGCGATACGTTCGACGAAGAGCTGGGCCGCTGGATAGGCGAGCACGTCGCTCACGGCGAGGTCGTCGCGCTGGGGCGGGCAATCCAGCGGAAACAGTCGGAAGATCCTTTCGCCTTCGCTGCGAAAGGATTCCCGGCTGGTGGCCAGCACGTGCAATCGCGGTACTTCGCGGACCATGCGCTCGACCAGCGGCGCGAGGGTCTCCAGCACGTGCTCGCAGCTGTCGAAGATCAGCAGCGTCGATTTCGCCTGCAGGTGCGTCAGCAGCGCCGGGACCGGATCCTCCGCATTGATCGATAGTCCGAGCGTCGATGCGATGGTGATTGCCGCCAGTTCGGGCTTCCTCACCGGTCCGAAGTCGACAAAGAACACATGCCCGTCGAAATGGGCAAGCCGGCGGTGGCCGACGGTCACGGCGACTGCGGTCTTGCCGATGCCGCCGGGGCCGACCACCGTCACGAAGCGATGCATCGTAAGCCCGGTCGAAATCTTCTCGATGACGTCGTCTCGTCCGATCACCCGCGCGAGCGGAGAGGGAAGGGAGCGGGGCAACGGGATATCGGTCGAGGGAGCAGGAGGCGCGGCAGCAACCTGGGTGAGAGATGCGACGAAGCAATAGCCGCGCCCCGGGACGTTGACGACATAGCGGGCCGACTTGCCGGTGTCGCCGAGTGCCTTGCGCAGCGCTGCGATGTGGAAGCGGAGGCTGCCATCGTCCACGTTGACGTCTGCCCAGACGCGCTTGACGAGCTCGCGCTTGTCGACGACTTCGCCGGGCCGCTCCGCCAGGAAGATGAGGATGTCGAGCGCGCGGCCGCCAACGTGAAGATGCGCGCCGTCCTTCTCCAGGAGTCTCGACTTCGGAAACAGTCGAAATGGCCCAAAAGAAATGGCCGAGTCTTGGTTGTTATCTGACACGTGCCATCGCCCCCACAGCGGGGAGTCAAAATTGTTTGACCTTGTCCTATCAGAACGAAGCGTCCAGTAAACTGGACGAAAGCAGAGGGGGCCGCTTCAGGTGCACGCGAGCGAGTTCGGCGCGCTTGGAATATTGCTGTCGGATGAATGGTTTAGGCTTGTGGACGAAGTTGGCTCATCCGCTGAGCTGCCTGTCTTACGCAGGGAGCGTAGTCGAAAAACGGATGGACCTTCCCATTTTGCGCACAACCCGCGATTGGCCCACGCATCGAATGCGCCATTGACGATGGCTGCCTCCTGCTGCGAATGGAGCTTTGGGAGCCGGTCCCGCCTCTGATCAAAGCTTACGACGTTCGGAATAGGACATGCCTTCCCTTTCGCGACGAGATTTCGTCAATGCGGCTACGTTGGCCGTTGCACTCCCCGCACTTTCGCGCAGCGGGAAAGCCGCTGATTATCCATCGCGGCCCATTCGGCTCGTGATTCCCTATGCGGCCGGCGGCTCGGGTGATCAGATCGGACGCCCCTGGGTCGAGAAGATGTCATCTCAACTCGGTCCGACGTTTGTGGACAATGTTGGCGGTGCGGGCGGCGCGATCGGCACGAGCGCGGTGGCGCGCGAGAAGCCCGATGGTTATTCGCTGCTGCTGGGAAACGGCAGCACGCAGGTCATCATCCCGCTGACGACGCCAAATCCTTCGTATTCCATCGGGGATTTCCGGGCGATCTATCGCCTGATCAGCAGTGCGCTGGTTTTCGCCGTCCATCCGTCGCTGCCGGCCACGGACCTGCAAGGCCTGATCGCCTATGCCAGGAGCAAGCCGGGTACGCTGTCCTATGGAACCCCTGGAATCGGCACCGGCAATCACCTCGTGGGCGAGCTGTTCAAGCAGCAGGCCGGCGCCCTGGATATCGTCCACGTTCCCTATCGGGGCATAGCGCAGGCCACCAACGACCTCGTGAGCGGTCAGATATCTCTCATCGTTGCCGTCATGTCGGTTCAATTGCAGCAACTGAGCCGGGCCGGCAAGGTCAGGTTGCTTGCCGTCACGACTGACAGGCGCCTGAGCGGCGCGCCTGAGATCCCGACCGCGATTGAGTCAGGCATGCCCGATCTCAGCTACGAGGGATGGTTCGGCCTGTTCGCGCCGAAAAACACCGAAGATGCGATCATCGATCGCATCGCGCGGGCGACACGGGTGGCGATGGCGGATCCAGCACTGCAGGCGAATTATCGCGCGCAGGGTATGGAGCCCGACGGCGATTCGAGTCCGGAGAAATTCCAGCGGGTGGTCGATGCCACTTCGGCAAGCCTTGCGCCAGTGATCAAATCAATCGGGCTTCAGGCGCTGTAAGCGCATCGATGCTTCGTGTGTTGTACGCGGATTACAATCTCCGCGGGCTGGCATGTCGGCGGCCGAAGAACTGCGCTTGCAATGTTTAGTAAATCGTGCACTACTAAACAAATCGAGCCTACCGGGCCTGTAGAATCCGGGTGGCGCGAGGAAACACCAGTTTAGTTACTCAGCTCGTCATGGACTGTGTCGCTCTGCTCGAAGCATTCGAGCGGGTAGGAAAGCCGCGCCATGTCGATGGCCGGTCCACTCGGAGGGAACGTGTAATGAAACGAACGATGAAGACGTTTGTAGTGGCATGCGGGGCTGTTGCCGCCGCGCTCGGTGTCGGAGCGGGCACCACGCCCGCGCAGGCGCAGGGCAAGACCATCACGTTGTGCTGGGCCGCATGGGACCCGGCCAACGCATTGGTCGAATTGTCGAAGGACTTCACCGCCAAATCGGGTATCGGTATGAAGTTCGAATTCGTGCCGTGGACCAATTACGCCGATCGCTTCCTGAACGAACTCAATTCGCACGGCTCGCTGTGCGACCTCATCATCGGCGATTCACAGTGGATCGGCGGCGCTGCGGAGAACGGCCAGTACGTCAAGCTCAACGATTTCTTCAAGAAGGAAGGAATCAGCATGGACGACTACATGCCGGCCACGGTGGTCGGTTATTCCGAGTGGCCGAAGAACACGCCGAACTACTGGGCGCTGCCGGCGATGGGCGATGCGGTGGGCTGGACCTATCGCAAGGACTGGTTCGCGCGGCCGGACGTGCAGAAGGACTTCAAGGCCAAGTACGGCCGCGACATCGGCGTGCCGAAGACGCTCGATGAGCTCAAGGACATCGCGCAGTTCTTCCAGGGCCGCGAGATCGACGGCAAGAAGGTCTATGGCGCCTCGATCTACACCGAGCGCGGCTCGGAAGGCATCACCATGGGCGTCTCGAACTACCTCTACGATTACGGCTTCAAATACGACGATCCGAAGAAGCCCTATGCGATGGACGGGTTCGTGAACTCGGCAAGCGCCGTGAAGGGGCTCGAAGCCTACAAGGAGCTCTACAAGTGCTGCACGCCGCCCGGTGCCTCCAACTCCTACATGTCGGAAGGGCTTGATGCCTTCAAGTCCGGCCAGGTCGCGCTGCAGATGAACTTCTTCGCGTTCTTCCCGGGCCTCTACAAGGATCCGAATGTCGGCGGCGACAAGATCGGCTTCTTCGTCAATCCGGCCGGTCCCGCAGCGCAGGCTACGCAGCTCGGCGGACAAGGCATCTCGGTGGTCTCCTACTCCAAGAACCAGGCCGAGGCGCTGCAATACATCAAGTGGTTCTCCGGCGGCGACGTCCAGAAGAAGTGGTGGGCGCTCGGCGGCTATTCCTGCGCCAAGTCCGTGCTGAACGATCCGAGCTTCCCTGGTAGCGCGCCCTTCGCCAAGGAGTTCCTGCAGTCGATGGGCATGGTCGTCGACTTCTGGGCCGAGCCGTCCTACGCCCAGTTGCTGCAAGCCGAGCAGAAGCGCGTGCATGATTATGTGGTGGCCGACAAGGGCACCGCGCAGGAAGCGCTCGACGGTCTGGTGAAGGACTGGAAGGCGATCTTCAAGGAAGAAGGCAAGAAGTTCTGAAGTCAGCTGCCCGGAGCGCGTACGCTCGCGCTCCGGGTTTCCTTCGAGATGACCGGCGATGTCGCGACGTCGACACCCCGAGTGCCAGGATCGGTCGCTGCAATGAACGAATTGAGTGCCTCTTCGCGGATCACATATCGGGCCGTCATGGTCCGGCCCGGTGTGACGCGTCGTATTCGGGGCCTGTCGGACCGGGCGCTCGCCTGGCTCTTCATCACGCCGACGATCGTGCTGCTGCTTGCGATCAATATCTTCCCGCTGCTCTGGACGATCTATCTGTCGTTCACGAATTACCGCGCCAACCGATCCAACGTGCCGACGATCTGGCTCGGCGCGGACTGGTACCAGTCGATCCTGACCGATCCCGACATCTGGGCGGCGATGCAGGTCACCGCGCATTTCGTGATCTGGACGGTGGTGATCGAGACCGTTCTCGGATTCGGCCTCGCCTATCTCATCGACAAGAAATTCCGCGGCCACGGCATGTGGACCACGATCATCCTGCTGCCGATGATGCTGTCGCCCGCCGTCGTCGGCAACTTCTGGACGTTCCTGTATCAGCCGCAGATCGGATTGTTCAATTACGTCGTCGCCTTCTTCACGGGACGCGCGGCTTCGTCCTTCCAGATGCTGGGCGACGTCACGCTGAGCCCCTGGGCCATCGTCATCGTCGATGCCTGGATGTGGACGCCTTACGTGATGCTGATTTGTCTCGCCGGCCTGCGTTCGATCCCCGACTACATCTATGAAGCGGCGGAGGTCGATCGCGCATCGAAATGGCGGCAGTTCTGGTCGATCACGCTGCCGATGGCGCTGCCCTTCATCATGCTCGCGGTGCTGTTCCGTGGCATCGAGAATTTCAAGATGTTCGACATGGTCAATCTGCTTACCGGCGGCGGCCCGGGATCGACCACGGAAGTTGCCTCGATCACGCTCAAGCGGGCGGCGTTCGAGAGCTGGCGCACCGGCTATTCCTCGGCCTTCGCGATCATCCTGTTCGTGACGGTGTTCGGGCTCGCCAACATCTACGTGAAAGCGCTGAACAAGGTGAAAAGCCGATGACCTCAGCCACCTCAGCCCATTCGGTCGTTGAGCCCACGGCCACGACGCGGCGCTTTGCCGGCTCGCTGGTCGTGCTCTACGCCATCATCACCATGATCCCGCTGGTCTGGATCATGCTGACCGCGTTCAAGTCGCCCGACGATGCGATCTCCTATCCGCCCAAGGTGTTGTTCAAACCGTCGCTCGAGGGCTTCTGCAACCTGTTCACGACGCGCTCGCGTCAGACACCCGAGTTCATCCGCTCGCTGGGGCCGCCGCAGGGGATGTGCGACGAGATCGCACGCAGCCGCAATATGGTGGTCGCCGGTCCCTCGAACTATGTGCCGCGCTTCGTCAATTCGCTGATCATCGCGTTCGGCTCGACCGTGCTCGCGGTCGCGCTCGGCACTCTGTCGGCCTACGGCTTCTCGCGGTTCCGCGTGCCGCTGAAGGATGATCTGCTGTTCTTCATTCTGTCGACCCGGATGATGCCGCCGATCGCGGTCGCGATCCCGATCTATCTGATGTACCGCACCATCGGATTGTCGGACACGCGGCTCGGGATGATCCTGCTCTACACCTCGGTCAACGTCTCGCTCGCGGTCTGGCTGCTCAAGGGCTTCATCGACGAAATCCCGCGCGAATACGAGGAGGCCGCGATGATCGACGGCTACACCCGCTTCCAGGCGTTCGTGAAGGTGGTGCTGCCGCAGGCCACGACGGGGATCGCGGCAACCGCGATCTTCTGCCTGATCTTCGCCTGGAACGAATACGCCTTCGCGGTGCTTCTCACCTCGGGCAACGCGCAGACGGCGCCGCCGTTCATTCCGATCATTATCGGCGAGGGCGGGCAGGACTGGCCCGCGGTGGCCGCCGGCACGACGCTGTTCCTGATCCCGATCGTGGTGTTCACGGTGCTTCTGCGCAAGCATCTGCTGCGCGGCATCACCTTTGGAGCCGTGCGCAAATGAGCGTCGATGTCACCCCATCCATCGCGCGAGGCGGTCTTGTCGACCGTCTGCTGCGCCGCGGCCCGCTCGAAGCCGTGGCGACCACGATCATCGCCGCCGGCGTCGTGATGCTGATGCAACCATTCTTGCTGACGCTGTATTCCTGGTCGTTTGCGACGACCCTGTTCGGCACGGTGATGTTCACCATCGTGTCCAAGGTGCGGGAGTAAGGCGCGATGGCACAGATCAAGGTCGAGGCGCTCGACAAATCCTTCGGTGATTTTCATGCGGTCAAGTCCGCCAGCTTCACGGTGGAGGATGGACAGTTCCTGTGCCTGCTGGGCCCTTCCGGCTGCGGCAAAACCACGACGCTTCGCATGATCGCCGGCCTTGAGCTGCCGACGGCAGGCACTATCCGGCTGGATGGCGAAGACGTGACCATGAATCGCGCGTCTGCACGCGACATCGCGTTCGTATTCCAGCTGTTCGCGCTCTATCCGCATATGAATGTCCGGCAAAACATCGGCTTCCCCCTGAAATGCGAGGGCATGGGCGCGGCCGAGCGCGACCGACGGGTCGTCGAGGCCGCGCGCATCCTGCGGATCTCCCATCTGCTCGATCGATCGGTGTCGGGGCTTGCCGGCGGCGATCGGCAGCGGGTTGCGCTTGGACGAGCGATCGTACGCAAGCCGAAATGCTTCCTGATGGACGAGCCGCTCGGCGCGCTCGACACCGAGATGCGCGAGGCCATGATCCATGAGCTGCGTGCCTTGCACGACCGACTCGGCGCGACCACCGTCTATGTCACGCATGACCAGCTCGAAGCCATGGCGATGGCCGACAGGATTGCGGTGATGAACAACGGCGTGGTCGAGCAGGTCGCAAGCCCGCGCGACATCTATGACCGGCCGGCTTCGCTGTTCGTTGCGGATTTCATCGGATCACCGCCGATGAATTTCCTGCCGTTCCGCGGCGGGTTGCAGACCGGTGCAGAGGCGATCCGGCTCGGCGAACGGGACGTTGCGATTCCCCCTGCGCGCGAGGCTATGGCGGAGAGCGAGCTTGTGCTCGGCGTACGGCCCGAGCATGTGCGCTTCACGGATCGCGGCATGGTGCGCGGCGAGGTCTATGGCACGGAGTATCTGGGCACGACGCAGATCGTGACCGTGACGACAAGCTACGGCGCGCTCAAGGCCCGCTCACCCAGCAGCAGATCGTTTCGGACCGGCGAGACGGTCGGGCTCGACTTCCGGCCCGATACGCTGTCGATCTTCGACAAGGCGTCGGGGCGGGCCATTCGCACGGCGCTGCATGAGGGAGCCGCGCATGGCTGAGGTTGAGATCGTCTCCGTTTCCAAGGCCTTCGGCAAGACGCAGGCCGTGAGCGGGTTGTCGCTGACCGTCGGTGACGGCGAGTTTGTGGCATTGCTCGGGCCGACCGGTGCCGGCAAGACCACTGCGCTTCGTTTGATTGCCGGATTGGAGCAGCTGGATTCGGGCTCGATCCGTATCGACGGGCGCGATATGACTGCTGCGGCGCCGGCGGACCGCGACGTTGCCTTTGTCTTCCAGCAATATTCGCTGTATCCGCACCTTACCGTGTTCGAGAACATGGCCTTCGCGCTGCGTGCGCCGACCCGCCGTGTGGCCGAAGCCGATATCCGCACCAAGGTGCAGGAGGTGGCGCGTCTGCTGCACATCGAAACCAAGCTGGACAACAAGGCGACGCAGCTGTCGGGCGGGCAGATGCAGCGCGTCGCGATCGGCCGGGCGCTGGTGCGTTCGCCCTCGATCTATCTGATGGACGAGCCGCTGTCCTCGCTCGATGCCAAGCTGCGTGGCGAGCTGCGGCTCGAGCTGAAGCGGATTCAGGTCGAGCTCGGCGCGACAATCCTCTATGTCACCCACGATCAGACCGAAGCCATGACCATGGCCTCGCGCATCGGCGTGATCGAAGGCGGACGGTTGATGCAGATCGGCACGCCGCGCGAGATCTACGAGAACCCGATCAACGCGCATGTCGCGGCAAGGCTGGGCCAGCCGGTGATCAATCTGCTGCCGGCGGCCCTGTTCGGCAGCGCACCGGTGGGCGCCGCAACAGTCGGCGCGCGGACCGAGCATCTGACGATCGCGCGCGGCAGCGGCGATGTCTCGGCGACGGTCAAGCGGGTCGAGCATCTCGGCGACCAAAGCCATCTCCATCTCGACCTTGCCGGCCGACCGGTTGTGACCTTGGCGGATCCCGAGGCAGGCTTCGGTGCCGGAGATGTCGTGTCGCTCCGTCTCAACAAACCGCTGTTTTTCGATGCGAATGGCTGGAGGGTGGCGGCATGAGCCTTGATCGGGTAGCCAGGGAAAGATTGGTGCGAAGGCTGGCGGGTTCGGTGATCGAGCACGCGGACGAGTTGACGAGCCTCGACCAGGCGATTGGTGATGGGGATCACGGGCTGAACATGAAGCGCGGTTTCGAGGCGGTGCTCGCGGCACTGCCTGGCCTTGCCGACAAGTCGCTGCCCGAGATGCTGAAGGCGATTGGAATGACGTTGGTGATGAAGGTCGGTGGCGCGTCGGGGCCGCTGGTGGGAACTTTCTTCATGGAATTGGGTAAGGCCCTACCGGAGCAGCCGGGCCGGTCGGATCTGGTCGCCGCGACGGAGAAGGCAATCGATGCCGTCAAGGCGCGCGGCCGTTCGGAGGCGGGGCAGAAGACGCTGCTCGATGTCCTGGTGCCGGTTCACGCTGTCCTGGCGGGAGGCGGTGATGCCAGGGCGATCGCGACGGAGGCTGCGCAAGCGGCCGATCGCACCACGCCCATGCTGGCGATTCGCGGCCGCGCGTCGTTCCTTGGCGAACGTTCCATCGGTCATATGGACCCGGGCTCGCGCTCGACGTCCCTTCTGATCGGCGCAGCTGTTGAGATACTGGAGTTCGAGGTCAATCCATGAGCAATGTCGGAATTGTCATCGTATCGCATTCGCCGAAGATCGCGGAAGGCGCGGCCGATATGGTGCGCCAGATGGTCGGGGACGCGGTGCCGCTGGCCTGGACCGGCGGCGATGTCGATGGTGGCCTGGGCACGAACGTTGCCGGAATCCTCGAGGCGATCGAGACGGCCTGGTCGTCGGCGGGCGTTGCAATCCTCGTCGACCTCGGTGGTGCCGAGACCAATTCGGAGATGGCGGTGGAGATGCTCCCCGAGGATCGTCGCGCGCGCGTCCTGGTTTGCAATGCCCCGGTGGTCGAGGGGGCGGTGATCGCCGCGACCGAGTCTTCGGGCGGCTCGCCGCTGGCCGCCGTCAAGCGCAGTGCGGAGGAATTCTATGCATGATGCCAACGTCAACCGGGCGGCTCAGTCCTTCGCGCCGCTGACTGCCTCCGCGGTTCTGGTCAATCCGGTCGGCCTGCATGCGCGGCCGTCGGTGAAGCTCACACAACTGGCAAAGGGCTTTACCGCGAAGATCGAGATTGCGCTTGCGGCCGAGGGCCCTTGGACCGACGCCAAGAGCCCGGTGAAGGTGATGCGCGTGAAGGCGCCGCAGGGCGCAACGCTGCATTTCCGCGTCAGCGGTCCTGATGGCGAGGCGGCGCTCGCGGCCATGCTGGCGCTGGTGCATGACGGTTTCGGCGAGGCGTAGAATCGTGGGCGAGATCCATCTCACCGGCCATCCTGCGTCGCCCGGTCTCGCCATCGGCCCGGTCGCGGTGCTGACAAGCGAAGTGGCGAGCAGGGCCGCCAAAGGCGATCCGGCTCAGGAAGCCGCAGCGCTGAAGGTGGCGATCGAGGGAGCAGCAAGCGAGCTCGCCGATCTGATCGCGACGGTTCACGGTGAGGCCGCGGAGATCCTGGAGTTCCAGGTTGCGATGCTCGGCGACGATGCGCTCGCGGAGGCGGCTTACGAAGCCATTGCCGGCGGTACGGCCGCCGATGAAGCCTGGCGCGCGGCACTCGAAGCCGAGATCGCGGGCTATCGCGCGGCGGATGAGGAATATTTTCGGGCGCGTGCCGCCGATCTCGTCGACATTCGCGATCGCGTCCTCGCGAGCCTGAACGGCGCAGGAACGATCGCAACGATCTCCGGCGATTCCATCGTCACCGGTGATGATATTTCGCCGTCCACGTTCCTCGCCGTTGACTGGACTCGTGGTGGCGCCATTGCGCTGGCCGCCGGATCGCCATCGTCGCATGTCGCGATGCTCGCGCGCTCGCGTGGCGCTCCCATGGTGGTAGGGTTGGGGCCGTTGCCATGGAACGGACAGCCGCCGTCACTGGCGCTGGTCGACGGTGACATCGGCACCGTGATCTTCGATCCCCAGCCCGAAACGCGCCGCTTGTTCGAGCATCGCATGGCAGCCGCGAATGCCGCGCAGATTGCTGCCGATGCTGGTCGCCTCAAGCCGGCGCTGACGGCGGATGGACGCCGTATCGCCGTTCTTCTCAACGTCGCTGCGCCCGAAGAGCTCGCGAGTCTCGATCCCGCGATCTGCGACGGCATCGGTCTCGTACGGACGGAGTTTCTGTTCGAGGGATCGAGGGGCCTTCCGGGCGAGGATGCGCAATATCAGGTCTACCGCCGCATTCTCGAATGGGCCGAAGGGCGGCCGGTGACGATCCGCACGCTCGATGCCGGCGGCGACAAGCCGATCCCCGGCGTGACTGTCGATGACGAGCGCAATCCATTCCTGGGCCTGCGCGGTATCCGGCTCTCGCTGGCGCGGCCGGAGGTGTTTCGCGTGCAGCTGCGGGCGCTGTGCCGCGCGGCGATCCACGGGACACTGAAGGTGATGCTGCCGATGGTCGCGGTTCCCACGGAGCTCAACCGCGCCAACGCCATGCTGGATGCGGAGCTTGCAGCCCTCACGGCGGAAGGCGTCGCTTGCGCCAGGCCACCGCTCGGCATCATGGTCGAAGTCCCGTCGGCAGCGCTCTGCGCCGACGATTTCAGTGCGGCGTTCTATTCCATCGGGTCCAACGATCTGACCCAATACACAATGGCCGCGGCGCGCGACATCGGTGCTGTCGCCGACCTCAATGATGCCGGCCATCCCGCGGTGCTGGCGCTGATCGCGCGGACGGTCGAGGCCGGGCGCAAGCGCGGCGTCGAGGTCTCGCTCTGCGGCGATGCCGCGGGCGACACGCGCCTGACGAATGCGCTGCTGGCGACAGGCTTGACGACGCTCTCGGTCGCGCCGATTGCGGTGGCGCGGCTCAAGGCCGCCATTGCCGGGGTGACCGCATGAGCGACGATGCAGGCGAGGACGCAAGCCGGCCGGGGGACAGCAATGTCGCGGACTACAAGCTGATCCTGCGGCGAGCGCTCGACAACCGGCCATCAGGGACGCGGCTGAAGCTCGCGGCGGCGCTCGGCAAGAACCGCTCCTTTGTCAGCCAGATCACCAATCCGGCCTATCTGGTGCCGATCCCGGCCAAGCATGTCGCGATCATCTTCGAGGTCTGTCATCTCTCCGGCACCGAGCGCGCGGCTTTTCTCGAGGCCTATGGGCGCGCGCATCCGGGGCGGCTGCGCGGCGCGCACCGCGAGGCGCGCACGCGCGTCGTGACCGTGACGGTGCCTGACCTCGGCGACGACAAGAAAAATCGCGCGCTCGAGCAGCTCATCGTCGACTTTGCTGCCCAGCTCGCGCGTTACGCCGAAAGCATCGGCTGACGAACTCGAAACGCAAAAAGACCTCAGGGAGGACGCCATGAAAAAGCTGATCAACAGCACTGATGCAGTGCTCGAAGAGAGTCTCGATGGGCTCGCGGCCGCGCATGCCGATATCCTGCAACTCGGCGCCGACAGGAAGTTCGTGCGCCGCCGCAATCTGAAGCCGGGCAAGGTCGCGTTGATCTCGGGCGGCGGCTCCGGACACGAACCGCTTCATGCGGGTTTTGTCGGCCATGGCATGCTCGATGCCGCCTGTCCGGGCCAGGTCTTCACGTCACCCACGCCGGACCAGATGATCGAGGCGGCCGAGGCCGTCGACACCGGTGCAGGCGTGCTCTTCATCGTCAAGAACTATGAAGGCGATGTGATGAATTTCACCATGGCCGCCGAGATGGCCGGGCGTGAGGTTGCAAGCGTGGTGACCAATGACGACGTTGCGGTCGAGAAGTCGACCTACACGACCGGACGCCGCGGCGTCGCAGGTACGCTGATCGTGGAAAAGATGGTTGGCGCTGCGGCGGAACAGGGCGTGCCGCTCTCAGCGCTCAAGGCGCTTGGCGATGACGTCAACAGGCGCACCCGCTCGATGGGCGTGGCGCTATTGCCTTGCACCGTTCCGGCGGCGGGACGGCCGAATTTCACGCTGGCTGACAACGAAATGGAGATGGGCGTCGGCATTCACGGCGAGCCGGGTCGCCGCAGGGTGCCGCTGGCGTCTGCCGATGCTATCGCAGCCGACATAGTTGGCGCGATTCTGGATGATCTCGAGCCGACCAAGGGCAGCGAAGTTCTGCTTCTGGTCAACGGGTTCGGCGCCACGCCGCTGATCGAGCTCTATTTGTTGGTCAACAGCGCCAAGCGCATTCTGGACGGGGCAGGGATCTCGGCTGTGCGGTTCCTGACGGGCTCCTATGTGACGTCCCTCGACATGGCCGGCGCTTCGATCACCGTCTCCGTGCTCGATGGCCAATCGAAGGAATTGTGGGACGCTCCGGTGCATACCGCCGCCCTACGCTGGCGCACGTGACCGCGGAAACCAGGCGCGATCACCAACGATATGGCCGAAGTCGCCCGATGACGGATCGGGGCGAGGGTTCGGATAGCAGCCGGTGTGAACCGGCCTTAGTCAGCCTCGCACGACCTGTGCGATCCGCGCGACGTGCTACGGAGGCAATCTCGGTCGCTGGATAAGGAACTTGGTGTCGGGCCAGTCGTGCCCCGCCAGGACGCGTTCCGATATCAAGCAAATCTTCCTGAGAAGCGTCGGCCGCCCCTGCCGACGCCCGCTGTCGCTCGACCGGCGGCGGCGCCGGCACCCGTTCGAACTGGCTCGGAAGCGGGATCTCCCATTGACAGGTCGCCCCGTCTGATAGAATTATAACAAGATAAGTTGCAAAAATAACAATATGTCACCATCGTACCAGCGTCTCGCGGGGGCGACGGGAGGAAAGTTTGGAATTGTCCGGTTCGGTTGCAGCAGAATCTGTGCCGTCGACCTCGCTCGTGATGGTCCGCGCCATCAACAAGCGCTTCGGCGGCGTGCGAGCGCTACGCGACGTCAACCTCGAGGTCCGGGCCAGTGAGGTGCATGCGCTGCTGGGCGAAAACGGCGCCGGCAAGTCCACGCTGATCAAGATCCTTAGTGGTGTTCACGCCGCCGACGCCGGCACGATCGAGATCGCCGGCAAGCCGGTGGAATTCGACAGCCCGGCGAAGTCGCGCGAGGCGGGGATCGCCGTCGTTTATCAGGACCTCAGCCTCGTCGAATCCTTGAGTGTTGCAGACAATTTGTTGCTCGGTCGCGAGCCGCGCACGGCTTTCGGCTTTGTCCGGCGCCGCGCGCTGATGGCGAGGGCCGAGGCGTTCCTGAAAGAACTCGGCATCCCCCTGGATACGAGGGCGTCCGTCGGCTCATTGCCGTTCGCCTACCGTCAGATGACGGAGATCGCGAAGGCGCTGATGGGCGAGGTGCGCCTCCTGATCCTCGACGAGCCGACGTCGTCGCTGACATCGGATGAAGTCCGTATCCTGTTCGATGCGATCGGGAAGGCGACGCGCCGCGGCGTCGGCGTGATCTACGTGACCCATCGCCTCAACGAAGTCTTCGAGATCTCGCAGCGCGTCACGGTGCTGCGCGATGGCGCCAATGCCGGCACGTTTGTCACCACTGATACCGACATGAAGCGGCTGGTGAACGCCATCGTCGGAACCGATCGATCGGTATCGATTGGTGCGCGTACTGAACCTGCTGCAAAGCGCGAACTGGACCCGTCGCCGGTATTGTCGTTTTCCAGCGTATCCAACGACCGGCTTCGTGCCGTCGACCTGTCCGTGCGGAAAGGCGAGATCCATGGCCTCGCCGGATTGATCGGCAGCGGACGCACGGAAATTCTGGAGACGGTGTTCGGCCTGCGACCGATCGAGAGCGGCGCAATCGAAATCGAAGGTCGCCGCTGGCTACCGAGCGGGCCTGCCGACGCGATCGAGCGGGGCGTTGCGCTGGTGCCGGAAGACCGGCACGTGCAAGGCCTTGTCCTCGATCATTCGATCGAGCGGAACGTCACCTTGCCGCGGATTCCACACTTCTCGCGCTGGGGCTGGATGCAGCAACGCGCCGCGGCCAGGCGTGCGGAAAGCGCGGTCGCAAGGCTTGCGGTGAAAGCGCCGGGCGCCTCGAGCCTGGTCAGGACGCTCTCCGGCGGCAACCAGCAGAAGGTCGTGTTCGGAAAGTGGAATGATCCGCGGCCGCGCGTGCTGCTGCTGGACGAGCCGACCGTGGGCGTCGATGTGGGCGCACGCGAGGAAATTTACGCCGTGATCCGCAATGCCGCGCGCGACGGCAGCGGAGTCCTCGTCGTCTCATCCGACCTCGTCGAGCTGATCGAGCTCTGCGACCGCATTTCCGTGATCGTCAACGGGCATGTCGCTCGAACGCTAGTGCGCGGCGAGATCGACGATGCCGAAGAGCTGCACCATCTCCTCCAGATGTATCAGGCCTCCGGGCTGAGCCTATCGCAAGAGTTGTCCGCATGACCGAACTGATTGCTCCCAACGTCGTCGCCGCGTCGACCCGGTCCGACCGTCGTCGCAGGATTCTCCAGAATTTGCTGCGGGGCGAGCGGCCCTACATGCTGTACATCGCCTTCGTGATCCTGCTTGTCGTGTTCAGCCTGTCCTCGCCCTGGTTCCTCTCGGTCGATAACTTCCTCAACATCGGGCGACAGACGACGCTGGTGTCGATCATCGCGGTCGGGATGACCTTCATCATCATCGCGCGTCAGATCGACCTGTCAGTTGCATCGACCTTGGCGCTGTCAGGCATGGCGGCGGCGCTGGCAATGAGCCAGATCAACAACAGCTGGATCGTGGGCGCTGTCGCCGGGCTCGGCACCGGCGCGCTGGTCGGGCTGATCAACGGCATCCTGACCACGCAGCTGTCGATCCCGTCCTTCCTGGTGACGCTGGGCTCGCTGAGCATGGCGCGGGGCCTCGCGATGATGGTGACCAACACCAAGCCTGTCATCATCACCAATGAGACTTATTTTGCGATCTTCGGCGAAGGCACGTTCCTCGGCATCCCGGTTCCGATCGCCTGGACCTTGGCAGCGATGATCGTCGGCATCCTGCTGCTGCATTACAACGTGTTCGGCCGTCGCATCTATGCCGTCGGCGGCAACCCGACCGCGGCACTCTATTCCGGCATCAACACCAAGCGGATCACGACGGCGGCCTTCGTCCTCACCGGCACGCTGGCAGGTCTCGCGGCACTGGTGCTGTCCGCACGCTCGCATGCCGCGCGGCCCGATGTCGTGCAGGGCATGGAGCTTGACGTCATCGCCGCGGTGATCCTCGGCGGCTGCAGCCTGTTCGGCGGGCGCGGCTACATCCTGGGAACGCTGTTCGGCAGCTTGATCATCGGCACGCTCAACAACGGCCTCGTGCTGCTCGGCGTGAGCTCGCCGATGCAGCTCGTGATCAAGGGCGCGATCATCGTGGCCGCCGTTGCCTTCACGAAACGCTAGTCGAAGTCAGGCGCGGCGCATGAGCCATCGGTTCATTGCGCCGCGTGGGTAGGGGCAAGGTCGCTGGCCCTCCGGTAATCGGCGACCAACATGGAGGAAACAATGAAACCAATCTTGCGACACACCTTGCCTTTGACCGTGCTGATGGCCGCAGCGGCCGTCGCGACTGTCCCCTCGGCCCGCGCTGAAGTGCCCGCGACTTGCGTCAAGGGCGTCGATCTCGCAACGCTCGGACCGAAATCGATCGTCGGTCAGGGGCCCCACGGCGAGAAGGCGGCTTCGCCCGAAGTGCTCGCGCTGTCGGAGGCCGACGTTGCGAAGATCAAGGAGAAGCACTTCAAGGTCGGCATTTCCATGCAGACGGTCAACCTCGACTGGTCGCAGCTCCAGATCCAGGGCATCACTGACACGCTGAAGAAGTACGGCGTGACGGTGACGGGCGTCGCGTCCGCCGAATATCAGGTCGACAAGCAGATCGCCGATATCGAGAACACCATCCAGCAGCATCCTGATGGCATCATCTCGATCCCGGTCGATTTCACCGCGACGGCGCCGACCTACAAGAAGATCGCGAAAGCCGGCATCAAGCTCGTGCTGATGGACAGCATCCCGACCGGCCTGAAGCATCCCGAGGAATACGCCACGATGGTCTCGGCGGATAGCCAGGGCAACGGCCAGATCGCGGCGCAGATTCTTGCGTCCTGCATGCCCCAGGGCGGCACGATCGGCCTCGTCAATTTCGGCGTCGATTATTTCAGCACCAACGAACGCACCAAGGGTGTGCGGGAGTGGATGAAGGCCAATCGGCCCGACATCAAGATGAAGCAGGTCGACTTCACGGATCCGCCGAAGGTCTCGCAGATCGCAGGCGACTTCCTGACCGGCAACCCTGATGTCAAGGGTCTGTACGCAGTGTGGGATCAGCCGGCACTGGACACGCTGAGCTCGATGCGCGCCCAGGGCATCGATATTCCCATGACGACGGTCGACCTCGGCCTGCAATCGGCGATCGAGATCGCCAAGGGCGGTCCGCTGAAGGCGACGGGCTCGCAGCGTCCCTATGACCAGGGCGTCGCCGAGGCCATGGCGATGATGAATGCGCTGCTGGGCAAGGAAACGCCCGGCTGGATCGGCGTGCAGTCGCTGCCGGTCACGCAGTCGAACGTGCTGGAATCCTACAAGACCGTCTTCAAGAAGGACCCGCCGGCCGAACTGACGGATGCCTGCAACAAGGCGAAGCCGGCCTGCAACTGAGCCTGTGATAGCGATGCGCGGTTCTACGGAACCGCGCATCGTTCAGCGAGCCTGATCCGGGCGAACCAGCCCCCGTCCGGGTCAGGCTGCGCTGGTGACGTATTCGACCGGAAGGTTGCGGAAGTGCTTGCGCGTGTCTGATGGCACCGAGCCGCCGACGATGATCCGCGAGAACGAGGCGACGTCGGAGAAGAATGCCGGCTTGATGCTGCCGAGCTTGCTCGCATCGACCACCAGGATGCTCTCCATCGCGGTTGCGATCACGGCCTGCTTGATGGCGACCTCGTGAAAGTTCGAGCAGCTCGCGCCGCGGGTCCAGTGCAGGCCGCCGGCCGAGATGAAGGCCTTGTTGACCCCGAGACGCCGCAGATAGGACAGGCCGTCATCCGACGAGAACGATTGCGACGACGGATGGTAGAGCCCGCCCATCAGCATCACCTGCGTCGCCGGCCGGTGGGTGACGATCGAGGCGACGTTCAGCGAATAGCAGATCACCGAGAGCGGCATGTCCTCGGGCAGGCAATCTGCCAGCGACTGCATGGTGGTGCCGCAGTCGATGAAGATGGTGTCGCCTTCCCGGATCGAGGCGGCGGCGGATCGGCAGGCGAGGCGCTTGTCCTGCGTGTGCTGGTCGATTTCCTGCTCGAACGTGTACTTGATCCCGGTTGGCGAGGCCGCATTGACGACGTAGCCGCCGAGCAAAGCGAGCATGCCGTCCGGACCGGCAAGGTCGCGCCTCACCGTCATCTCCGACACCTTCAGCAGATCAGCGGCGTCCTTCAGATGCAGTGCGCCGCTGGTTTCGACCGCGCGGCGCAGCCGTTGCAGCCGCTGGACGCGGGACTCGCTGGAGCGTGCGGTCGGTGTTTCAGCCATTTTCGTCACCGAGCTTGCTTATCCGGTTGACAATGATCTTACAATGATGTGAGTTTAGCAACGTCAATTTGTTACAATAATAACATTTGGCCTGAGAGGCCGTCCTGTCAGCGATGGCAGGCAACGGAAGCTCCAGCGGGCAGGGATGGGAGGATCGCATGTTGCAATCGGCACGGTCAGTTTATCTGGCGCCTCACTCGATTCGCTAGCACTGCACGGCTGACCGATGGCGCAGAGCGTCCTAATGCCAAACTCATCCGCGGTGCCAGCGCAGCCACATGCGCGGGATCATAACCACACGCACCCCATTGCGCGGAATACCGGCCGCGCGCTCGAGATGGACTGGGTCGACGAGATCAGGATCAATCTGTCCGCCGCCGAGCGCCGTGTTGCGAGCCTGCCGGGCCGGCGCACCGTCAAGAAGGACGCGCAGGCGGCGTGGCTGCTCAAGGCGATCACCTGCATCGACCTCACGACGCTCAACGGCGACGATACGACCGAACGGGTGAAGCGCCTCTGCGCCAAGGCGAGGGCGCCGCTGCGGACCGATCTCGTCGAGGCGCTCGGCTTTGCCGGGCGCGGGCTGCACACCGGCGCGATCTGCGTCTATCACCGCTTCGTCGCGACCGCGGTCGAGGCGCTCGACGGATCTGACATCCCGGTCGCTGCGGTCTCCACCGGATTTCCCGCGGGCCTCATCCCGCACGATCTTAAGCTCAAGGAGATCGAGGCGTCCGTCAGAGATGGCGCGCAGGAGATCGACATCGTCATCACGCGCGAACATGTGCTGACCAGAGATTGGCGCGCGCTCTACGCCGAAGTCCGGGATTTCCGCGCCGCCTGTGGCGACGCGCATCTCAAGACAATTCTGGCGACCGGCGACCTCAAGACGCTGCGCAACGTCGCCAAGGCCTCGATGGTTTGCATGATGGCCGGCGCCGACTTCATCAAGACCTCGACCGGTAAGGAAGGCGTCAATGCCACGCTGCCGGTGACGCTGGCGATGCTGCGCATGATCAGGCTCTATGAAGAGCGCACCGGCTTCAAGATCGGCTTCAAGCCGGCCGGCGGAATTTCGACGGCAAAGGACGTGCTCAACTACCAGTTCTTGATGAAAGAGGAGTTGGGACGCGACTGGCTCGAGCCGGATCTGTTTCGTATCGGCGCCTCGAGCCTGCTCGCCGACATCGAGCGCCAGCTCGAGCATCATGTCACCGGCCGCTACTCGGCCTTCAACCGTCACGCCGTGGGCTGAGCATGAGCATCGCACATTACTACGAGACCATGGATTATGGTCCGGCTCCCGAGGCGGACGGCGAGGCGCGGGTCTGGCTGAAGCGGCACGAAGCGACGTTCGGGCATTTCGTTTCAGGCAAATTTGTCGCCCCGGCTTCGGGCAAGCATCTGACGACGATCGAGCCGGCCACCGGCAAGGCGCTCGCCAAGATCGCGCAAGGCGCAGCCGCCGATGTCGAGGCCGCCGTCGGCGCCGCGCGTTCGGCGCAGGCACCCTGGGCAAAGCTCGGTGGTCATGGTCGCGCCCGTCATCTCTATGCGCTGGCACGCATGCTCCAGCGTCACGCGCGTTTGTTCGCGGTGCTGGAGGCGATCGACAATGGCAAGCCGATCCGGGAGACCCGCGACCTCGACGTGCCGCTGGCCGCGCGCCACTTGCTGTATCACGCGGGCTGGGCGCAATTGCAGGAGCGCGAATTCGCCGACCACGTCCCGGTCGGCGTGATCGGCCAGATCATCCCCTGGAATTTTCCGCTGCTGATGCTGGCCTGGAAGATCGCCCCCGCGCTGGCGGCCGGCAACACGGTGGTGCTGAAGCCGGCGGAATTCACCTCGCTCACCGCGCTACTGTTCGCCGAGCTCGCGGCGGAAGCGGGCCTGCCGCCCGGCGTGTTGAATGTCGTGACGGGCGATGGCGCCACCGGCGCGCTGCTGGTCGAAAACCCGGGAGTCGACAAGATCGCCTTCACCGGATCGACCGAGGTGGGCCGGTTGATCCGTCAGTCGACCGCAGGCAGCGGCAAGTCGCTGACCTTGGAACTTGGCGGCAAGTCGCCCTTCATCGTGTTCGACGATGCCGATATCGATGGCGCCGTGGAGGGCGTGGTCGATGCGATCTGGTTCAATCAGGGCCAGGTCTGTTGCGCGGGATCGCGGCTGTTGTTACAGGAAGGCATCGCGGAGACTTTCCGCAAGCGCCTGATCCGCCGCATGGAGACGCTACGCGTCGGTCCGCCGCTCGACAAGGCGATCGACATGGGCGCGGTGGTCGCGCCTGTGCAACTCGAGCGGATCAAGGCGCTGGTCGAGACAGGAGTGAAGGAGGGCGCCGAGAAGTATCAGGCGCCGGGAGCGATCCCCTCCGAAGGATGTTTCTATCCCCCGACCCTGCTCTGGAATGTGCATCCGTCCTCGACCGTGGCGATCGAGGAGATTTTTGGGCCCGTGGTGGTCGCGATGACGTTCCGCACGCCCGATGAGGCCGTGATGCTCGCCAACAACACGCGCTACGGGCTTGCCGCCAGCGTGTGGAGCGAGACCATCGGGCTCGCGCTCGACATCGCGCCAAAACTTCTAGCCGGCGTGGTCTGGGTCAATGCGACCAACCTGTTTGACGCCAGTGTCGGCTTCGGCGGCTATCGCGAGTCCGGATTCGGCCGCGAGGGCGGCCGGGAAGGCCTCGCCGAATATCTCAAGCCGAAGGCATGGATCGGACGCAAAGCCCGCGCCAAGCTGCCGCCGCTCCCTGAGACCTCGACAGAGGGCGTCGGTTTCGGCACGCCGTCGATCGATCGAACGGCAAAACTGTTCGTCGGCGGCAAGCAGGTTCGCCCCGACGGAAATTATTCGCGCAGCGTGCTGTCGCCGAAGGGGAAGCATCTCGGCGAAGCCGGTGAGGGCAATCGCAAGGATATCCGCAATGCGGTGGCCGCCGCACGTTCGGCCGAAGCATGGGCACGGGCGACGGCGCATAATCGCGCCCAAATCCTCTACTACCTTGCCGAAAATCTGTCCGCACGCGGCGACGAATTCGCCCGGCGCATCGGTGACATGACCGGCGTCTCGCCTGCCAAGGCGCGTGCGGAGGTCGAGGCGAGTATCGAACGGCTGTTCAGCTATGGGGCCTGGGCCGACAAATACGAGGGGACGATCCACGCGCCGCCGCTGCGCGGCGTAGCGCTTGCGATGCACGAGCCGATCGGTGTGGTTGGGGTGGCCTGTCCAGACGAGGCGCCGCTGCTCGGCTTTATCAGCCTGGTGGCCCCGCTGATCGCGATGGGCAACCGCGTCGTCGCAGTGCCAAGCGAGCGGCATCCGCTGGCTGCGACCGATTTCTACCAGGTGCTGGAGACATCGGACGTGCCGGCAGGCGTCGTCAATATCGTGACCGGTGAGCGCGACGCGCTCGCCAGGGTGCTTGCTGAGCACGACGACATCGACGCGCTCTGGGTGTTCGGCTCGCAGGAGGCCTCGACGGTGGCGGAGCGGCTGTCGGTCGGCAACCTCAAGCGCACGCTGGTCGACCACGGGCTGGCGCTCGATTGGTACGACAGGGCGGCGAGCGAGGGGCCGATCCTGCTCCGTCATGCGGTGCAGGTGAAGAACATCTGGATTCCCTATGGGGATTAAAGACGTCACCGCGCGGTGATATGGGTTGGCATCCGGACCGTCAGAGTTCGGACAGTTTGAAGACAACGGAGGGACACGACATGCTCAAGGGCATCAACCCACTGCTCAATGCCGACGTACTCTATGCCCTGCGTGCAATGGGGCACGGAGATCGTCTCGTCGTCTGCGACACGAACTTCCCGGCGGACTCCATTGCGCGCCAGACTGTATTCGGCGAGCTGCTTCGCATCGACAATGTCAGCACGGCCAAGGCGATCGAGGCCATTCTCTCGGTCATGCCACTCGATACCTTTGTGGACGACGCAGCGATGCGCATGGAGATCGTCGGCCAGCCTCAGGAGGTGCCGCCGGTGCAGCGCGAGGTGCAGGCCGTGATCGACCGCGCCGAAGGCAAATCCTGGCCGCTGGTCGGGGTCGAGCGTCACGCTTTCTATGAGAAGGCCAAGACGGCTTATTGCGTGATCGCCACCGGCGAGCGGCGCTTCTACGGCTGCTTCCTGTTCTCCAAGGGCGTCATCGCGCCGGACGGAGAGTGATGATCATGAGCAAGAGCGGCGTCGCAATCCTCGGCATCTTCGTGGTCGATCTGGCCTTCCGGGCCGGCAACATGCCTGCGATCGGCGAAACCATCGCAGGCTCCGGATTTGCCATGGGGCCGGGTGGCAAGGGATCGAACCAGGCCGTGGCTGCGGCGCGCGCCGGCGCGGAGGTGACCTTCATCTCCCGCATCGGCCGGGACGCCTTTGGCGACCTCGCCATCAAGACGTGGGAGACCGAGGGCATCAAGCCGCGCGTCGCCAGGACTGCGGAGGCCCCGACGGGCGCCGCCTTCATCTATGTCCACGAGACGCGCGGCGACAACGCCATCATCGTGGTGAGCGGAGCGGCCGAGGGACTTAGTCCCAACGACGTTGACGCGGCTGCGGAAGCAATCCGCTCCAGCCGCGTCTTCGTGACCCAGCTCGAACAGCCGGTCGCCGCCGCCCAGCGCGGGCTCGAGATCGCGCGCGCGGCGGGCAGCATCACCGTGTTCAACCCGGCGCCTGCTTCCAAATTCGACGATGGCCTGTTCGCCTTGTGCGACTACGTCGTTCCCAACGAGACCGAGGCCGAGGCGCTGACGGGGATCGCGGTCGGCGATCTCTCAGGCGCCCGCCGCGCCGGCGATGCGTTGCTGGCCAAGGGCGCGGGCACAGCGCTGATCACGCTCGGCGAACGCGGAGCGCTGTTTCATGGGCGGGATCGCTCGCTGCACGTGCCGCCGTTCGCCGCCGGCAAGGTGGTGGAAACCGCGGGGGCAGGCGATGCCTTCGTCGGCGGCTTTGCCGCAGCGCTCGCGGGCGGCGCCGATCCGCTGGACGCGGCGCGCTTCGGTTCGGCCACGGCAGGGATTTCCGTGACGCGCGCCGGCACGGCGCCCGCGATGCCGCGGCGCGCCGAGATCGAAGCCCTGTTGAAGGGATGATCTGGCGATGATGCGGAACGATCCGATCAAGCATGTCTTCATCTGGCCGGCGGTGCTCGTCGTGCTGGCGATCTCGATCTTTCCGTTGATCTATTCCTTCACCACGAGCTTCCTCAGCTACCGCCTAATTCCGCCGATCCCGCCGCGCGTGGTGTGGTTCGGCAATTATGTGACGCTGTTGCAGGAGCCGCGCTTCTGGAACGCGATCCTCACGACGACCCTGATCGCCTTCATCGCGGTCGGGCTGCAATACGTCATTGGCTTTGGCGTTGCGCTCGCGCTGAATGCGCGCGTGCCGGGCGAACGGCTGTTCCGCGTCGCTCTGCTGCTGCCCATGCTGCTGGCACCGGTTGCCGTGGCGTTGGTGGCCCGCATGATCTTCAACCCGACCATGGGGCCGCTCAACCAGTTCCTCTCCATGTTCGGCCTCGCAAACCTGCCGTTCCTCACTAACGGGCATTGGGCGCTCGGCTGCATCATTGCGGTCGAGATCTGGCAATGGACGCCGTTCGTGATCCTGATGATGCTGGCCGGCCTGCAAACGCTGCCTGAAGACGTCTACGAGGCCGCCGAGCTCGAGAACGCCAGCGCCTGGCAGCAATTCTGGGGCATCACCTTTCCGATGATGCTGCCGATCTCCGCCACGGTCGTCTTCATCCGCCTGATCGAGAGCTACAAGATCATGGACACCGTGTTCGTGATGACCGGTGGCGGACCGGGCGTCGACACCGAGACGCTGACCCTGTTCGCCTATCAGGAGGGTTTCAAGAAGTTCAATCTCGGCTACACCTCGGCGCTGAGCTTCCTGTTCCTGATCGCCATCACGATCATCGGCGTCACCTATCTGGCGTTGCTGCGGCCGCATCTGGAGAAGAGCCGATGAGCGGGCAGGGCCTCACCGGACTGTCGAGCTGGAGCCGGCGCTTCGTCGCAGCAGGCGTTCTCGTCTGGTGCGTGATCACGGCGTTCCCGCTCTATTGGGTGTTGGTGACCGCCTTCAAGACGCCGCCGGGCGTGGTCGGCGGTCCGACCTATATCCCGTTCGTCGATTTCACGCCGACGCTTCAGCCCTTCATCGATCTCTACCAGGGCATCCGCGGTGAATTCTTCCGGACCTTCCTGAACTCGACCATCGTCGGCTTATCGGCGGCGGCGATCGCCACCGCGATCGGCGCGATGGCGGCCTATGCGCTTGTCAGGTTCGAGTTCAAGGTGCGGTTTGGCGCCGGCTTGATCTTCTTCCTGCTTGCGCTCGGCGGCTATCTGCTGTTCAGCAACAATCTCGGCTTCACCCGGGCCCAGGCGCTGCTGCTTGCATTCCCGATCGCGCTGGTCGTTGCCATCATCGCCAACCGCCTGCCGCTGCCGGGCCCGATCCTCGGCAACGAGGACATCCTGTTCTGGTTCGTCAGCCAGCGCATGTTTCCGCCAATCGTCACGGCCTTTGCGCTGTATCTGCTCTACAGCGAGATCGGCCGTCTGGGTTTCCAGCTCATCGACAGCTTCGTCGGCCTCACGCTGTGCTACGTCGCATTCTCGCTGCCGATCGTGGTCTGGCTGATGCGCGACTTCTTCGAGGCGATCCCGATCGAGGTCGAGGAAGCCGCAATGGTCGACAACGTACCGAGCTGGCGCATCTTCCTCGGCATCGTGGTGCCGATGTCGATGAACGGGCTGCTGGCGACCTTCATGATCACGCTGGCCTTTGTCTGGAATGAGTTCCTGTTCGCGCTGTTCCTGACCAATTCCAAATGGCAGACGCTGCCGATCCTGGTGGCCGGACAGAACAGCCAGCGCGGCGACGAATGGTGGGCGATCTCGGCCGCGGCGCTCGTCGCCATCATTCCGATGATGATCATGGCGGGTCTGCTCAGCCGCATGATGCGGTCGGGCCTGCTGCTCGGCGCAATCAAATAGCAAAAACCTATCTAGGGAGGACTGGACGATGTTGCGACGGACGTTTCTGATGTTGACGACTTCGCTTGCCGTGGCTTGCGCCGCGAGCCAGGCGAACGCGGCCTGTAGCCCCGACTACTCCGGCGTCACCCTGACGGTGGCGTCGCAGACCGGCCCCTATATCGCCTCCGCGCTCAAGCTCGGTGCGGACGAATGGACCAAGAAGACCTGCGGCAAGGTCAATGTCGTCGAATTTCCGTGGTCGGAGCTCTACCCGAAGATCGTGACGTCGCTGACGGCCTCGGATGCGACCTTCGACCTCGTCAGTTTCGCACCGGCCTGGCTGCCCGACTTCGTGCCCTATCTCAGCGAGATGCCGAAGGCGATGCAATCAGGCAAGGATTGGGACGATGTCGAGCCGGCCTACCGTGAACGCCTGATGGTGTGGGAAGGCAAGATCTACTCGCAGTCGATGGACGGCGACGTCCACACCTACACCTATCGCACCGACCTTTTCAGCGATCCCAAGGAGAAGGACGCGTTCAAGGCGAAGTACGGCTACGATCTGGCGCCGCCGAAAACCTGGAAGCAATATCTCGACATCGCGGAATTCTTCCAGCGTCCCGACAAGGGACTGTGGGGCACCGCGGAAGCCTTCCGTCGCGGTGGCCAACAGTTCTGGTTCTTCTTCAGCCACGCGGCTGCCTATACCAACAACCCGAACTATCCGGGCGCGATGTTCTTTGATCCCGAGACCATGGATGCCCAGATCAACAATCCTGGCTGGGTGAAGGGGCTGGAAGAGTATATCCGCGCCTCCAAGCTCGGACCGCCCAATGCGCTGAACTTCTCGTTCGGCGAGGTCAACGCGGCGGTGGCCGGCGGCCAGGTCGCGGAATCGATCGGCTGGGGCGACACCGGCGTGATCGCGGCCGATCCCAAGCAGTCGAAGATCTCAGGCAAGGTCGGCTCTGCCGTGCTGCCCGGCTCCGACGAGATCTGGAACGCCAAGACCAAGAAGTGGGACAAATTCCCCGAAGTCCTGCCTGCGCCCTTCATGGCGTTCGGTGGCTGGCAGGTTGCCGTGCCGAAGGTTGGCAAGCACCAGGAGGCGGCGTGGGATTTCATCAAGACGCTGACCAGCCCCGAAGTCTCCGGCCAGGCTGCGATCACCGGCGGCACGGGCGTCAACCCCTACCGCAAATCGCACACCGCAAATCTGGAGCTGTGGAGCAAGATCTTCTCGCCGCAGGAAGCCAAGGAATATCTCGGCGCGCAGGCCGACTCCATCAACGGCAAGAACGTTGCGCTCGACATGCGTCTGCCCGGCTATTTCTCCTACACCGAGGTCGTGGAGATTGAGCTTGGCAAGGCGCTGGCCGGCCAGACCACGCCGCAGGCCGCGCTTGATACGGTCGCGAAGGAATGGAATCGCCTGACCGACGAGTTCGGTCGTGCAAAACAGCTCGCCGCCTATCGTGCGGCGATGGGCCTACCGCCCAAGAACTAACTGAAGAACCAGACGAAGAACTAACCTCCGCTGAGACTTCCCCGGATGATGCGTCAGCGTCATCCGGGTCTTGTTGACCGTCGACTTCAAAGGACGGAAAAAGGATTCCATGGCGCGCGTCGAGATCGAGAACGTCAGCAAGGCATACGGGCCCTACAAGATCATCGAGGGGCTCGATCTGAACGTGGCCGACGAGGAGTTCGTCGTGCTCGTCGGCCCGTCGGGCTGCGGCAAGACCACGACCTTGCGCATGATTGCAGGCCTCGAGACCGTCACCGGCGGAACCATCCGCATTGGCGAGCGCGATGTGACGCAGCTGCGCCCGGGCCTGCGGAATTGCGCGATGGTGTTCCAGAACTATGCGCTCTATCCGCATATGACGGTCGGGGAGAACATCGGCTACGGCATGAAGGTGCGGGGTGAGCAGCGCGCCGGCATCGCGAAAGCCGTCCAGGACGTGGCGCGGGTGCTCGACCTCGAGCCATATCTGGACCGTCGCCCGAAGCAGCTCTCCGGCGGGCAGCGCCAGCGCGTCGCGATCGGACGCGCCATCGTGCGCAGCCCGGACGTGTTCCTGTTCGACGAGCCGCTGTCGAACCTCGACGCCAAGCTGCGTATCGAGATGCGGACCGAGATCAAGGCCTTGCACCGCCGCCTTGCCAAGACGATCGTCTATGTCACGCATGACCAGGTCGAAGCCATGACCATGGCCGACCGTGTCGTGGTGATGAACAAAGGACGGATCGAGCAGGCCGCCGATCCCATCACGATCTACGAGAAGCCCGCCAATCTCTTCGTCGCCGGCTTCATGGGCGCACCCAGCATGAATTTCATCCACGGCGAAATCGCCGCTCGCGATGGAGCGCTGGTCTTTACCGAGCCGTCGGGAACGTCGTTGAAATTGCCGAAATCCCGCGAGGCGGCCTATGCGGGCAGCGTCGGCAAGCCGGTCGTGCTCGGCGTGCGGCCCGACCATGTGCTGCGGCAGGACGCCCCGGCGGGCTCTTCCGTCCGTATCATGGTGAAAGACGTCGAGCCGCTCGGGCCACATACGCTGGTGATCGGCACCGTCGGCACGTTTCCGTTCACGGCGCAGATGCCGGGGGGGGTGGCGGCGGCGCCGGATCATGTCATTGACGTTGCGCTCGATCTGGAGCGGACGCACCTTTTCGACAAGGTGTCGGGGATGGCGATCGCCTGATAGCGCGGCTCAGAACCGCTTTGCCATGTCGGCAAGGCGGCGATGCGCAGTCTCGCGCGCAGCGCGGATCGGCTCGGTGGGACCTACGGTCGGCCCGATCGGCACGAAGCTGACATTGCTGACGCCGATGAAGCGGAGCGCTTCGCGCAAGTATGGCGTCGCCATGTCGATGCGGCCGCGGTTCATGCCGGTCGCAAAATCGCTGCCGGAAGCGAGGATGACGATAGTCGGTCGGTCCTTCAGCAGCGGAAGGTAGCCCTGAACCGGCTCGAAGCGGAATGTCAGGCCGGGCTGGATGATGATGTCGAACCACTGCTTCAGCTTGTAGGGGATGCCGAAATTCCACATCGGCGTCGAGATCAGCACGCGGTCGGCCAGCGCAAAGCGCAGTGCCATCCGCTCGGCCTCGGCAAAGCTGCTGCGTTGTGCATCGTTGAAGGTCTGTGCCTTCATCCGCGCGTATTTGGCCTCGACGATGGGACCGACAAATTCCGGCATCCTCTCGCGCCAGAGATCGACGACGTCGATGTCCCAATCGGGGCGGCTCTGGCGAAAGCCGTCAAGAAAGATGCGCGCGCCGGCGCTCGACTCGGAATCGGCACGGGGCGAGCAGGAGAGGTGCAGGAGCTTCGCCACCGCTCATCCCAGCGCTCTGATGACGGCATCGGCGCGCGTGACCACGGCGACGTTCTGCATGGCAAAATTGATCGAGGCCGAGTGCCAGTCGGCATTCATGGTCGAGCAGCAATCCTCCGGTACGATCATGAAATAGCCCTTGTCGGCGCCGGTGCGGGCGGTGTGCTCGACCGACATGTTGGTCCAGGCACCGGTGTTGATGATCATGTCGCGGCCGGTGGCTTTCAGGATCGTCTCGAGCCGTGTGCCTTCCCAGGCGCTCATGCGCATCTTCTCGACGACGAAGTCGCCTGGTCGCGGCTCCAGGCCGGAGACCGGCGCGGCGCCCCAGCTGCCGCGCACCATGGCCTTGCTGTCGACCAGGCCTTCGAACAGCGGCGCGTTCAGCGTCACGCCCGGCGCGCCGGGCTCGACCACGAACCAGACATGGATGATGGCGACGCCGCGCGCCCGCGCGGTCTCCGCCAGGCGCCGGACATTCTCGACGACATGCTGTTGCTTGGCATGACCTGGCGCGCCGGAATCGGCGAATGCGCCGCCATCCATGATGACGTCGTTTTGAAGATCCTGGATGATCATGGCGCAGCGGTTCGGATCGAGCCGCAATTCGCCATCAGCCAGGATCGGCGCTGCAGCAGCAGGGCCGGCGCTCGCGGGGCCACCAGCACTGCGCCTGCCGCTCATATAGGGCTCGTGGCGCGGTCCTGTTTTGGTCGCGATGGCATAGACCGAATGCGTCGAGGTCAAATAGAGCGTGCGGAAATCCGGCCCGCCCCAGGCGAGGTTGGCGACGAGCTCGGGCACGCGGACCTTTCCAAGCAGCTCACCGCGCGGCGAATAGACCCAGACGCCGCCGGGCGCGGTGACCCAGACATTGCCGTGCTGGTCGCACTTCATGCCGTCGGGCACGCCCGCCTCGAGCTCGGAGCGGATGCCGCTCGCGAACACGCGCGCGTTCGCCAGCGTGCCATCGGCATTGACATCGAACACGCGGATCAACGCCTGCACGGTGTCGTTGACATAGAGCAGCTTCTCGTCGGGTGAGAAGCAGAGTCCGTTCGGCTGATCGAACAGATTGCGGTCCACCACCAGCTTCGGCTCGCCGCCGGGCACCACGCGATAGACCCCCTGGAAGCCGAGCTGGCGCGGCCGCTCGACGCCATAGACCGGCATGCGGCCGTACCAGGGATCGGAGAAATAGATCGCACCCGAGGAGTGCACGCAGACATCGTTCGGGCTATTGAGCTCCTGCCCTTGGAAGTGCGAGGCCAACACCTCGCGCCTGCCGTCCGGCCGCTCACGGATCAGCGAGGAGGTCGCGTGCTCGCAGACAATCAGATTGAGCTCGGCATCGTAGGTCATGCCGTTGCATTTGTTCGATGGACGCTTGACCTCGGCGACGCCGCGCCGCGCGTCCCAGCGCCGGCGCACGTCGCCCGGCATATCCGAGAACAAGAGGTAATGATCGACCGGATGCCAGATCGGTCCTTCCGTGAAGTCAAAGCCTGTGCCGATCTGCGCGACGGGCGCGTAGGGGTCGATCAGGGTCTCGAATTCAGAACGCAAGGTGACGTGTGTCATCGGACCATCCTCACATCATGCTAGGCGGGGAACCAGTTGCGAGCGGGCAGGGACTGCACGATCGGTCCGGGGACCTGGTCGTGCAGCCGGCCGACGACATTGCCGCCTTCGATCTTGGCGGGGCGGTCGTGCACCGGCAGCAGATAGCGCGAGTTGCTGAGCAGCTTCTTGATCGCGGCCTTCTCTGCGCGCTTGGTGGTGCCGTGATTGCCTGTGGTGCGCGGCTCCCAGTCGTGGATCTCGTGGAAGGGCGTGACGATCTGGTCGTTGAAATCGTAGATGACGTCGCCGCAGATGGTGGCGATGCCGTCGGCGGTCTCGACGATGATGTTCATCGAGCCCTCGGTGTGCGCGCCGGCGGCGTCGCAATAGACGCCGGGCATCAGCTCGATCGGGCCGGTGATCTCGAGGTCGAGGAAGCGCAGCGCGCTCTTGGTATGCAGCCGGTCGATCAAATGCTTGATATCGGGCGCGGGATATTGCGGATGCATCAGGCCGGAGACGGAATATTCCAGCTCCTTGCGATTGAGTACGACCGTCGTGTTCATCGGGAACAGGTCGTCCTTGCCGGCGTGATCGATGTGCAGATGGGTGTGGCAGACGAAGCGGACGTCGCCCATGCGCACGCCATAGCGCGCTAGCTGGTTCTCGATCATGTTCTCGTGGTATTGCAGGCCGCGCATGCCCAGCGTCTCCATGATCTGGTTGGAGCGATAGCCGGTGTCGACCACGACAGGATATTTGCCGCCGAGGATCAAAAAGCCCAGCGTGAGGACGCGGCGGGTGCGGCCGCAATCGCGACCGAGCACCAGGAAGCTCGATTCCAGCTCGATATCGCCGTAGTCCAGGATCTTGATCTCCAGCGCCATTCGTTTCCCTCCCTGTTCTGTTCTTGTCTGTTAAAGTCGATAGACGCGCGTCGCGGTGCCCCCGAAGATCGCATCTTGTTGTTCGGGGCTCAGCGGCGCGGCCGCGGCGCGAAATGCCTCGACGAGCTCGCGATATCCGGTCCACAATTTCTCGATCGGAAAATTCGAGCCGAACAGGCAGCGCTCGGCACCAAAGATCGCGACGGTATCCATCACCACCGCGGCGATATGCGCGGGGTCGTTGCGATGGATGAAGGTGCCGAGGCCCGAGAGCTTTGAGACCACATTCGGGCAGGTCGCGAGCCGGGCCATGCCCGCGCGCCAGGCGGCGCGGCCCGCGGGGGAAAGGTCTTCGAGCATGCCGGCATGCTGGAGGATGAAGGTCACCTTGGGGCAGGAGTCGGCAAGATGCGCGGCATCCGGCATCTGCGGCGTGAAAACCTGTAGATCGAAGCTCCAGCCATAATCGGCGAGACGGGCGACGTTGCGGCGGACCATGGGATCGACGCAGAGATCGGGCTTGACCGCGAAACGATAGAGCGGATTTTCGTGCCAGTGCAGCTGCATGCGCACGCCACGGACGAGGGAATAGCGCTTCAGCCGGTCGAGCTGTGGGCGTACGTCGTCGACGGCGAAATTGGCATAGGCGACAATGGCGTGCGGCCAGCCGTGCTCATCGGCGGTCCGCTGCACCCAGGCGGCCTCGTCCTCGAAACGGTCGTTGGCCCAGTTGGTCTGGACATAGACCGAGCGGGTGACGCCGCTGCCCCTGAGGTCATCCAGATATTCCTCGATCGGATAGTCGCGCCGGATGGCTTCGTAGGGGCCGAAAATGCGTGGCTGCATCGGGCCGACCAGCCAGGGCAGGTCGGCCTGCCGCCAGATATGATGATGCCCATCGACAATTTCGGTCACGCAGCCCTCCTTCGCCCCAGCGCGAGGATATGCGCGACAACAGACGCGCTCGATCCGCCGTCGACGAGGTCATCGACGAAGCGCTCGATCGCCTTGAGCGCTTCGGTCTGCGGACGGAAGTCTCGTCCGGTCGCCAACGGCGTCAGCCAGCTCACGCGCCAGGCCCGTCGCGACAGCTTTGCCACCGCATCGCGCAGCGCATCGGGTTCGCCGCGCTCGAGTCCATCCGAGACGACAACCACTGCTGCCCCGCGCGCATAACCGCCAAAGCGAGGCACCGCGAGGAAGGCTTGCAGCGCATCGCCGATGCGAGTGCCACCGTCCCAGTCGCTGACGAGATGCGTAGCCGCATTGAGGGCCTGCTCGCGGCGCTTCACCCGCAAGGCGCGGGTGACGCGAGTGAGGCGCGTGCCGAAAGTGAAGACCTCGACATTGGGCGCGGCCTGCACCAGCGCGTGCGCCAGCTTCATGTTCTCCTCGGTGCGGCTCTTCATCGAGCCCGAGACGTCGATCAGCAGCAGGAATTTCCGCGGGCGCTGGCGCCGCTTCATATGCCCGAGCCGCAAGATCTCGCCATCGCTGCGGACGCTGTCGCGCAAGGTGCGGCGGAGATCGGCAAACGGCCCGCGGCGGGCGCGCATGCGGCGGTGGCCGCGGCGACGCGGCAGGCGCC
>NZ_CAKZHY010000173.1 GCF_936928535.1 uncultured Bradyrhizobium sp.
CCCGCCGCGCCCGCCGGCGTCGATCCCGCACGTCGCCAGCCGGACTGTCCCGCTGCCGAAGGCGGCGCCGCAGCGGGCCGAGACGCCGGTGGCAGCTGCCAAGCCTGTCGAGCAGGCCCCGCCGGCACAGCAGACCGCCGCCGCGCAGCCCAAGCCTGCCGAGGCCGCGCCACAAGCCACAGCACCAACCGTCGGCCAGGCCAAGCCGGCTCCGACGATCTTGCCGACGCAGGAGATGCCTGCCGCGCAGGGACTGGATTAGCGATGCGCGTTTAACTCGCGCTCGCGCCACGCACTCGCTGTCGTCTTGGCTTTCGCCAGGACGACAGTGGAGCAAAACAAAAGGCGCCTGAGTGTTCAGGCGCCTTTTTCATCGCAGCGATCGCCGCTCAGCTCCGCGGATAGCCCGCCGCCTCCAGGATCAAATTCGCCACCTCCTTCGGATGCGACACCAGCGAGAGGTGGCCGGCGTCGAGCTCGATGGTCGTTGCGTTCATCCGCTTGGCGAGGAAGCGTTCGAGATCGGGATTGATGGTGCCGTCGTTCTTCGACACCGCGTACCAGCTCGGCTTGGTGTGCCAGGCGGCCTCGGTGGTGCGGCCGGCGAAGATCGAGGCGGCGGTCGGCCATTGCACGGCGTAGAGCTCCTTGGCGCGCTCAGGCGCAACGCCGTTGGCGAAATATTTCAGGAAGGCATCCTCAGAAAGCTTGGTGTAGCCGTCGCGCTCGACGATGCCGGCGCGCGCGGGGCCTGTGGGAAACTGCTTCGACAGCGCGACGAAATCCTCGTTGGCGTCGGGCGCGCGTGCGGCGATGTAGACGAGGCCGGTGACCTTGGGATCAGTGCCGACCTGACTGATCACGGTGCCGCCCCAGGAGTGTGCGACCAGCACGGTCGGACCATCCTGCTCGGCCAGCACACGCTTGGTCGCCTCGACCGACTCGGCGAGCGAGCCCAGCGGATTCTGCACGGCAGTGACGTTGAGGCCTGCGGCCTGCAGGATCGGGATCACCTCCGACCAGCTGGAGCCGTCGGCCCAGGCGCCGTGCACCAACACGACGTTCTTGGCCTTCACCGTCTGTGGCGTCTGCGCATGGGCAAGGCTGATGGGCGCCGTCAACAGGCTCGCGGCGACGAAAAGGCTGCGCCAGAAAGTCATGGTCGTTCTCCGTTTTGTTTTAGGCTCGTTCAACAAAAATACGGAGTGTGGGACGTTAGCGTTACGTCGGTTCACCGGCCCGTGATGCGGCGCATCAATTCAATCGGGCGATCGAGCAAAAGCTGTCGTCCAGGACGACAGCAGACGACAAAAACGCCCCGGGGCACCGGGGCGTTTTCGCAACTTGGAAATGCGCGGGCGGCTTTACGCGGCGACCGAGCTCTCGATCACCTGCGCCTTGGCAGCGCCGGTGTTGATCGCGATCTGGCGCGGCTTCTTGGCTTCGGGGATCTCGCGCACGAGGTCGACATGAAGCAGGCCGTTCTCGAGCGAGGCGTCCTTCACCTGCACGAAGTCGGCAAGCTGGAAGGCGCGCTCGAAAGCGCGGGCGGCGATGCCGCGATAGAGCACTTCGGCTTTCGAGTTCTCATTGGCGACTTTCTCGCCCTTGATCGTCAGCGTGTTTTCCTTCGCGACGATGGAGAGCTCGTCCTTGGAGAAGCCGGACACCGCAACGGTGATGCGGTAGGCGTTCTCGCCGGTGCGCTCGATATTGTAGGGGGGATAACCGGGGCTGCCGTCAGAGCCTGCCTGGTCGAGCAGGTTGAAGAGGCGGTCGAAGCCGACGGTGGAACGATAGAACGGGGTGAGATCGTAGGTACGCATGGTCAAGTCCTCCATTGAGCGACTGTTTTCGGTAACCCGCCCGCCAATCGGGCCGGGCTTTAGTCTGTGTGCAGCCTGATGTTCCGGTTCCGAAACACTGGTAGCGGCCTGCACTGAGGTGATATGGGTGGGTCCAGACGGCGTTCAAGAGGGCGGAAACAGGCGCCTTTTCGGCGCTCCCGCCCCCTGGTTTGCAGCACTTGAGTACGGCACTTGGCGCCCAAGCACTCCCGATCATGACGCTGGTCTCAATCCCGTCCAACCCCGTTCCTGAAGATGTCGTCAGCGGCACCATCAAGACATCAGATGGCGTCGAGCTGCGCTTTGCGCGCTGGGCGCCGCCTGCGAACCGCAAGGGCACGGTCTGTGTCTTCACCGGGCGCAGCGAGCAGATCGAGAAATATTTCGAAACGGTGCGCGATTTGCGCGACCGCGGCTTTGCGGTGGCGATGGTCGACTGGCGCGGGCAGGGGCACTCCGCGCGGCGCCTGCGCGATCCTCGCAAGGGCTATGTCCGCAACTTCGCCGATTACGAGATCGACGTCGAAGCCTTCGTGCAGCAGGTCGTGCTGCCGGATTGCCCGCCGCCGTTCTTTGCGCTGGCCCATTCCATGGGCGGCGCGGTGCTCTTGCGGCTCGCCCATGCCGGCAAGCGCTGGTTCGATCGCATGGTGCTGTCGGCGCCGATGATCGACCTGCCCGGTCGCTCCACCTCGTTTCCGGTGCGGGCGCTGCTGAAGACGATGCGCATGATGGGGCGGGGCAGCGCCTACGTTCCCGGCGGCAGTGATCAGATCACCGGGCTGTCACCTTTCATCAACAATCCGCTGACCAGCGATCCCGTGCGCTATGCGCGCAACGCCGCGATCCTCGAGGAAGACCCGACGCTCGGCCTCGCATCGCCGACGGTGGCTTGGGCCGACACCGCCTTCCGCGCGATGCACACCTTCAAGGGCATCCACTATCCCTCCGAGATCCGCCAGCCGATCCTGATGTTGGCGGCCTCCAACGACGCCGTGGTCTCGACCGCGGCGATCGAGGAGTTCGCCTACCATTTGCGTGCCGGCTCGCATCTGGTGATCGCCGGCTCCAAGCACGAGATCCTCCAGGAGCAGGACCGCTACCGCTCCCAGTTCTGGGCGGCGTTCGACGCCTTCGTGCCCGGCACGCCGCTGTTCAAGTGAGGGGCATCCGCGAAGGCGGTGCGCTCCCTCGCCCCGTTCTTACGGGGAGAGGGTTGGGGTGAGGGGCTCTCTCCGCGTGCGAGATGGTTGAGAAACCTGTACCCCCTCACCCGGATTGCATCTTCGATGCAATCCGATCTCTCCCCGCAAGCGGGGAGAGATAAGGCAGCTACAGCGTCTTCAAATACTCGATCAAATCGTAGCGCTCCTGCTCCTTCAGCACGTGGCCGATGGTGCCGTCCTTGCCGGGGCCGGGCGTGCCGTCGAACGAATGGCCGGCATTGCTGTTGCCGAACAGCTCGGTGCCATCGGCGGCGCGCGTCGAGAAGCGCGACTGTCCGGTCTTGCAGCTCTCGCCGTCGGTGACCGCAAAGCCGACTTGCTTCGGATCGTAGTCGCGGCCACCGCCCAGGCAGAATGATTTGGGGCGCTCGGCCGCGGGGCTCAGCATCCACCAGAGCGAGGGCACCGATCCGTTGTGCAGGTACGGCGCGGTGGCCCAGACGCCATTGAGCGGGCGCGCGCGATACCACGGGCCCGGCTCGTTCTTCTCGGCCGGCTGCGGACCGGGATTGGGGCAGTCCTGGCGCTTGCCCCACCATATATCCTGGACCTTCGGCTCGATCTTGGCATCGTCCATCGCCTTGCGGCTGACGATGTCGACGAGCACCATCAGGCCGAGCGCGTACGGCATGTCGGTTGAAGACATGTCAGGCAGTTTGCAGTCCCACCAGGCGTTGAGCTTCTGCGAGGGATCGAGCTTGAGAAAGCCGGGCACCTGAACCGTGCGGGTCGCCAGCACACCGGCCTGAGCGGGGTCGGTCCCCATGCCCTTGGCGCTCTTCTGCACCTCGTTCAGGAATTTGTCGTCGCCGATGCTCTGCCAGCGGTCCGAGGCCCAGATGCTCTTATCAGGAAATTCGGCGTCGAATACGGGATCGTTGACCGGACCGAGATGGCATTCGACGCAGATCTCCGCGTAGAGCTTGCGGCCGCGTTTGACGCGGTCGCCATCGATCTTCCAGGCATCGTCGCCGAAGATGTCGGAGGGCCATTTCGGCGACGTCAGTCCGGACAGCTGCTTGTTCGGATAGGGCGCCGATCCCTTCAGCAGGTCCTCGATCCAGTTCAGATTCTTGATGTCCATCGACGAGCGGAACAGCGCGTCCTTGGGGCCGCTGTCGGACAAATTGAGCAGAGCGGTCACACCCAGCGCTTCGCCGGCGTTGCGGATCAGCGGCTGCTCGATGGAGGCGTCATACTGCGCATATTTGAGCCACGGCACGGTCCAGATCGGCGGGAAGCTGACCGGCGCGTCTTTGGCGTGCAGGTTCTTCTCGAAGCCGCTGAGGCCGCTGATCGTCATGTCCTGGGCGAAGACCTGATTGCCGATGCGGTTGAGCGCGTCGAGGCGGCCATACCCCTCTTCGGTGTCCTGCTGCGGCTCTTCCCGCTTGGTCTTCTCGTTGAACCTCGTCTTGCCCTCGATGGTCTTCGCGTAGGTCTTCTCCCAGTCGACCAGGAAAGTGCCGATGGCGCTCAGCTTCTGCTTCAATGCATCGCGGTCCGCATCGCTGGCGGAGGGGCCGAGCACACGGTCGGCAAAGCGCTTGAAGCGACCCGGCACATAGAGCGTGTAAGCGATCGACAGGCCGGTCGTGACCTCGAGCTTCCTGAGGTCGGTCATCGCCGGGCCGCCGTCGAACCTGATGTCGATGCCCTTATAGTGGATCTGTCCGGTGTGGCAGGCGGCGCAGGTGAGGCCGATCCGGTCCTGGCCGATCTTGCCGGTGGCGGGATCAGGCACGCCGGTCATGCGCGCAAAGCCGACGGGCAGGCCATCGACGTTTTCAGTCTGCTTGCCCCAGTTGACCGGTGGATCCCACAGCCGCGCCGGCACCGGCTTGGTCTTGTCATAGACATTGGCATAGCCGAAGCGGCGCAGCGTGGCCTCATCGGTGTTGATCGTCTGCGGGCTCGGGATGAAGCCGAAACGCTGCAGATGGTCGCTGTCATGCAGCATCCCGGGCTTGGCGAAGAAATGCAGCCGCGGCTGCTCCAGCGCCATGAACCAGCTATAGGGCACCGGGAAGGTCGCGGTGCCCTGGCTCGCGTGATGAAACCAGTGGCGGTCTTCCAGCGCCCAGTTTTGCTCGAGCCAGTACGCAGCGCGGGGTTCGGCGAGCTTGGGTAATGGCGGCGCCACCAGATTCCCGAGGATGCCGGGCAGCATCGGCTGGAATTGGTCGGGAAAGCGCAGCGCCACGATGCCAAGAACGAGCAGCGCGGCGACGAGGCCGCCGGCAGCGCGCAAGATGAGCGAAGGCGGGCGGACCGGCTGGTCGACCATCCGCTGGGTGATCCTCTCAGGGAATTTGCGCTGGTTGAACAATGTCCCCACCTCGGCCACGCTGAGATAGCGATCGTCACCCTGTCCCTTGCCCATGATCCTGAGCAGGACCGGCCATTCGAACTTCATCAGGATCGGGTAATACCAGCGCGCCTGATTGCCGGCGCGCTTGAGATTGTCGTTCATGAAGGTCCGGATCTGCGAGGCGTTGAGGCCGGTCTCGCTGCCGCCCGCGGGATCGGCATAGGTGCTGCCGAAACCTGCGAGCCGCGTGATCTGGTCCTCGTCGACCTTGCCGTCGACGCCGAGGATGCGCGAGCCGGCGCCGAGCTTGTCGAGCGGGCCGCCGCGCAACCGGTTGAGCTGCGCGCCCCAGAAGATGCTCTGCAGGATGTGGCAGGCGCCGTTGGCGATCAGCGCGACGCCGCGGACCTGGATGCGGGCCGAGGTCTTCATCAGCCTGGTCTCGCCGCTTGCATTTGCGATGGTCTGCGACAGCGTCCGCAGCGGCACGGTGCCGCCATCGACAAAGCCTTCGCCGACGAGGCCGCGCAGGAAAGGGCAGGGATTATCAGGAGAAACTTCGATTGAAGGATCAAAGGGTTTCTTGCGGGAATCATCCATCGGCAAAGTCCTGAAACAAACGAATCGTGAAAAGCGCCGCGCCGATCAAGCGCAGAAAGTCCTAACAAACAGACAGCGGACGCGGTGCAAGCTATGCTACTTCAGGGTGTGACGAAGTGTGGCTGAATTCGCTTCACTGTCAATAACGCCGCGGTGCGACTGCAGCGCACGCTCCGGATCTGCCCCGGACGATAGTGTCGTCAGGATTCGGCCGCGCGTCTGACGTCGCTCTGGACCAAGGTGAGCTTGCTGGCCGGTACGCCCGCCTTCAGCAACCCGTCGCGGTAATGCGCGATGTCTTCTGGCCGCTTCCAGTGAAAATTCCGCAAATGGCGGTCGACGTTCAGGGTCGGATAATTGCGCATCAGCACGGAGGTCGCCTCGCTCGCCTCGGCGGTCCGGCCCATCTGCGCCAGCGCCGCGGCGCGGATCGCCAGGGCCTGCATATGGTTCGGGTTGATGTAGAGCTGCTCGCGGGCCCAGGACAGCGTCGCATCATACTGGCGGAGGAGATAGTGGCTGAAGGCATTGAGCGCCGCCCATTGATAGCGCGGGTCGCTGTTGTCGCGTTGCGCTGCCATCGAGAACAGCTCGATCGCCTGACGGTGCTCGCCGATCACGAAGTGGCAGATGCCGAGCACGCCGCGCGCGCCCATGTCGTAGGGGTTGAGGGCGACGGCGCGCTTGGCGGCGTCCATCGCCGCCTCGTCATGGCCTTCCATCGCATGGGCCCAGGACAGGATAGAGAACGCAAAGGAGGAGCGCGGGTCGAGCCGTACGCTGGTTTCGGCAAGGCTCATCGCTTCAGTCCACATCTCGCGCGTGCCCTTGACCCAGCCGAACTGGATGCTCTGGATCTGGATCGTGGCAAGATAGGCATGCGCGATCGACAGCTTGGGATCGAGCGCAATCGCCTCGCGGAACAGTGCGACGGCGGTGCCGAGGTCTTCCTTGGTCTGCCGGTAGTAATGCGACAGGCCTTTCAGGAAGCGGTCCCAGGCCGTGATATCGTTGGTCGGGCGCGCGGGCGCCGAGGCCTCGGCCCGGACGATCTCGGTGGCGATGGCGGCGGACAGGTTGGTCGTGATCTCGTCCTGCATCGCGAACAGGTCGCCGATGTCGCGGTCGTAGCGGCCGGTCCAGAGCTGCTCGCCGGTCTCCGGCGCGATCAGCTCGGCGGTGACGCGGATCTTGGCGCCGGCGCGCCGGACCGAGCCTTGAATCAGATAGGTTGCGTCGATCTCGCGGGCGATCACGCGGGTGCTTGTGTTCTTGCCCTTGAAGGGGAAGGTCGAGTTGCGGCTCAGCACGCGATAGAAGGACTGCAGCGACAGTGCGTGGATCAGGTCCTCGGTCAGGCCGTCGGAGAAATATTCGTCCTGGGCGTCGCTGAGATTGGCGAAGGGCAGCACGCCGACGATCGCCGTGCGGTAGGCTTGCGAGAGCGTCGAGCCTTCCTTCAGCTCGGGCGCGAGCGGAGGCGCGCTGTCGGGCGTCCAGGTCCAGACCCCGACCGGATCCTTGATGTTCTTGAAGCGGTGGTTGCCGCCATCGACCAAGGGCACGGTGAGATGCTTGCTGGCCTCGCTATAAGCCTTGGCCGAAATCGCGATGCCCCCGGGGCTCGCCACCGATTCGAGACGGACGGCGATGTTGACATCGTCACCGAACACCTCGTCCTCGTCGGCGATCACGTCACCCATATGGATCCCGAGCCGGAACTGCATGGTGCGGTCGGCGGGCAGATGATGGTTACGTTCCGCCATCAGCACCTGCATCGCGATCGCGGCCTCCGCCGCGCCGACGATGGAGGCAAACTCCAGCAGGAAGCCGTCGCCGGTGTTTTTGACGACGCGGCCGCCGTGATTGAGGATGATGGGATGGATCGCGCTGCGATGGGCCTTGAAGGCGGCATGGGTGCCAGCCTCGTCACTGCCCATCATCCGGGAATAGCCGGCGACGTCGGCGCAGACGATGGCAGCCAGGCGTCTTTCCATATCCTCGGAGCTCCAAGGGGCGGGACGCCACCAGCCGGCCGTCGCCGCGAATCCCGCATTTCAAGAACTGCGCCCTTATAGAGCACATGGAGCCGAACGAAAGTATGATCCGCATTGCAAATTCGACGTAAATCCTAAGCGTTTCCGGCGGTGGACGGCGGGGTGCGAACCAACTAAGGCCAGTCTTTGAAGCCGCCCGGCCGGGCGGCGGGAGCCTTCTGATGCTCGGCATTCATGAAATCTGGCTCTTCGTCCTGTCGGGCGTGCTGCTCAACATCACGCCGGGGCCCGATACGGTCTATGTGATCGGCCGCAGCATGCAGATGGGCTGGCGCGGCGGGGCTGCCGCAGCCATCGGCATCAGTTGCGGCTGCTTTTTCCATGTTGCTGGCGCGGCGATCGGCCTTTCGGCGCTTTTGATGGCCTCGTCCACCGCGTTCTCGATCCTGAAACTGGTCGGTGCGGCCTATCTGGTCCTGACCGGCCTTCAGATGCTGTGGTCGCGGCCGCAGCTTTTGGCGGTCAAGGACGAGGCGGAGCGGAGTTCGCTGCGGCGGGTGTTCCTCCAGGGCGTCTTCACCAATGCGCTCAATCCCAAGGTCGCGCTGTTCTTCCTGGCCTTCCTGCCGCAATTCGTCGCAGCGGACGCGCCGCACAAGCCGCTGGCCTTCCTGACGCTCGGGCTGATCTTCATCTGCACGGGCACGCTGTGGTGCCTGGTGCTGGCGGCGTTCGCGGCCAGGGCGGCTCACCGGCTGCGACGGTCCGAGGGCGTGATCGCCTGGGTCAACCGGACGCTCGGCGGCCTCTTCATCTATCTCGGCATCCGCGTCGCCATGCTGGAGACGCGGTAGGTCATTCGAACGAATGATCGGTACGGATGCAGTCGGCCCGTGAAAGGTCGTGCGGGGAGGATTCGATGGTTCGTGGAAGCTGTCTGTGCGGCGCCGTGCGTTTCGAGATCGATCGCGTGCGTGCGCTGACGCACTGCCACTGCACCACTTGCCGCAAGCTGACCGGCGCGGCCTTCGCCACCTACGCCCATGTCGATGCCGACAAGTTTCGCTTTGTCGCGGGCGAAGACATGACGACGCGTTACGAATCCGCGCCCGGGAGCTTCCGCCACCGCTGCAAGACCTGCGGCTGCCTGACGCCTGGCAAGGCGAGCTATCTTCCGACTGTCAGCATCCCAGCCGGCCTGCTCGACGACGATCCGCAAGTCCGGCCGCGTCTCCACGTCTTCACCTCGTCGTGCGCGCCGTGGTGGACGATCCAGGACGACCTGCCCCAGCACGAGAAATGGGTGCCGGGCTTTGAGCCGAAGTCGTAAGCCGCCTCAGGCGAACTCCTTCAGCAGCGCGCTGGCGGCGAGATAAACGCCGAGCAGGATCATTGCGACGAGGAACCAGCGGCGGAACGCTTCCGCCGGCATCCGCTGCCGCACCGACTGGCCGACATACATGCCCGCAAAGGCCATGGCCATGGCGACCGCGCCGGGCACGGCATTGGCTGAGGTCAGCAAGCCGCCGGCCGTCAGGTTGAAGGCGAGCGCCAGCGTTGCCGTGGTGAAGAACACGCCGAGCGCCTGCACCAGCTCGTCCTTCTCCATCCCGATCGCCTGCATGAACGGCATCGAGGGGATCACCTGCACGCCCGTCGAGGCCGAGATCACGCCCGTGACGACCCCGACCACGCCGCCGACCCATTTCTCGTTTCGAGGCGCGACGTGGAACTTGAATTTGCTGAGGCCGATGATTGCGTAGACCATCAGCAGCACGCCGAGCACCACAGTGCCGTAGCGGGCATAAGGCCCGGTCAGGGCGCCGGCATTGAGCCAGCATCCGATCACGGTGCCGATCATCAGCGGCCACAGGCGTCTGAGGATGTCGCGCAGGTACGGGCCGACAAAGGTCTGCCAGATGTTGGTGACGATGGCGGGCACGATCACGATCGCGATCGCGCGGCTCGGCGCCATGTTCACCGCGAGCAGGCCCATAGAGACAGTCGGCAGGCCGAGCCCGACGACGCCCTTGACGAAACCGGCAACCAGGAAGACGGCGGCGATGAGGATGAGAAGCGGGTCAATCATGCAGCCACATTGACCGAAGCGGCGCACGGGCACAATCTGGAGGTTACGGAGATAGCCTTCGTTGGTTACGAAGGCTGATAGGGGAGGAAAAGCCCGTGCGTTTCGACCTCGTCGATCTCCAGCTCTTCATCGCGGTCGCCGACCAGCGCAGCATCACCCGCGGCGCGGAGCGGTCGCATCTGGCCTTGGCGTCGGCCAGCGCGCGGATCAAGGGTCTGGAGGACGCGCTCGGCGTTGCACTGCTCAAGCGCGGGCGTCGCGGCGTCGAGCTGACGGCGGCCGGCGAAAGCCTGCTCGATCATGCCAGGCTCGTGATTCACCAGGTCGACGCCATGCGCGGCGATCTCGCCGGCTTTGCCAGCGGCCTGCGCGCCAGCGTGCACTTCCTCGCCAACACCTCGGGCTTGTCGGAGCATCTGCCGAAGGCGCTGGCCGGCTTCCTGCGCGAGCATCGCGACGTCGCCATCGATATCGAGGAGCGCGAGAGCACCGACATCGCGGCCGCGATCACCG
Source organism: uncultured Bradyrhizobium sp. (assembly GCF_936928535.1). Taxonomy (GTDB): domain Bacteria; phylum Pseudomonadota; class Alphaproteobacteria; order Rhizobiales; family Xanthobacteraceae; genus Bradyrhizobium. The sequence goes on from NZ_CAKZHY010000173.1 coordinate 10,584, forward strand.
CAGGCGCTGCCGATCTCGGCTTTGCTGCCGAGCACGCGCTGCCCGATCATATCGAGCGCTTCGTGTTCAGCGAGGACCGATTGACGCTGGTGACATCGAAGCGCGGCCCGTTCGTCGGCCGCCGCCAGATCGATTTCCAGGAGGCGAATGCGTGCGAGTTCGTCGGACTGACCAGCGCCACCGCGCTTCAGATGCACATATCAAAGCACGCCGCGAGGCTCGGCATGCGCCCGCATTTTCGCGCGCGCCTGCGCGACTTCGATGCGATCTGCCAGCTGGTCTCGGCCGATGTCGGCGTCGCCCTGGTGCCTGAAGCTGCCGCCCGCCGCTGCGCCAGGCTGATGCCGCTCGCCATGGTCCGCCTGCGCGATGCCTGGGCCAACCGCAAGCTCGTGATCTGCGCCCGCAGCTTCAAGGCGCTGCCGCGGCCGGCCAAGATGCTGGTGGAGCATTTGAGGGCAGAGGCGGTGTGAGATGGTTTGGCAAACTCGTCATGGCCGGACAAGCCCGGCCATGACGAATAGCAACAGGGCTGCCTACTTCGCGGTCTCCACCCCCGCGTCCTTGATCACCTTCGCCCATTTCGCGGTCTCGTCCGCGATGAACTTGCGAAAATGCTCGGGCTCGTCGCCGGCAAGCGTGGCGCCCTGCTGGGCGAGCTTTTCCTTCACCGCGGGATCCGCCATGGCCTTGGTCGCGAGGTCATGCAGATCAGTGACGATCTCCTTGGGCGTGCCCTTCGGCGCGACCATGCCGTACCAGTTCTCGATGCGCAGATTGGGGAAGCCGGCCTCCTTCGTGGTCGGCACGTCAGGCGCGGTCGGAGCGCGCTCCACCGAGCCGATCGCGATCGGCTTGAGCGCGCCGGCCTTGACCTGCGGCAGCAGCACCGGAAGATCGAGGAAGGTCATCTGGACCTGCTGGCCCAGCAGGTCGTTCACGGCCGGAGCCGCGCCGCGATAGGGCACGTGCACGATGTCGATTTTGGCGGTCAGCTTGAACAATTCGCCGGCGAGATGCGGCAGGCTGCCGGGGCCGGAGGAAGCGAAGTTGAGCTTTCCCGGCTGCGCCTTGGCGAGTGCAATCAATTCGCCGATGTCCTTGGCCGGCACGTTGGTCGCGACCACAAGCATTTCCGGCACGGTGGCGACCAGCGTCACCGGCGTCAGGTCATTGAGGGTGTCGTAGGCGACCTTCTCCATGCTCGGGCTGATCGCGAGTGCACCGGCCGAGGAGATGGCGACGGTGTAGCCGTCGGGCGCGGCCTTGGCGACCGCATCGGTGCCGAGCACGCCGCCTTGGCCGGCGCGATTGTCGATCAGCACGGGTTGCCCTGAGAGTTCCGACATGCGCTGGCCGATGACGCGGGCGATGATGTCGTTGGGGCCGCCAGCCGGGAACGGCACGATCAGCCTGATCGGCTTTGCGGGAAATTTCTGGGCCGCCGCCACTGACGGCAACAGCAGGAACAACCCAAGGAGCAGCCTGCGTGAGATGGTCATGCAAGCCTCCCGTTCGCGCCTGCTATTGGTTGAGCAGCTTCAGCGCTTCTTCGTGAACACGTGCATCGCCGGCCGCGACGATGCGACCGCCGCCCTGGGCCGGCTTGCCTTCCCAGGTGGTGACAACGCCGCCGGCGCCGGTGACGATCGGGATCAGGGCTGCGATGTCGTAAGGCTTTAGCTCCGTCTCGACCACGAGGTCGACATGGCCCGCCGCGAGCATGCAATAGGAATAGCAATCGCCGCCATAACGCGACAGCCGCGCCCCCTGCTCGATGCGGCCGAAAATGGCGCGGTCGCGCTCGTTCATCAGCAAGGGAGAGGTGGTGTAGGTCGTCGCCTCCGACAACAAGGCGCAGCGGCGGACCTGCAGCCGGCGCTCACTGGTGGGGCCCTTATAATTGGCCGAGCCGTTGTCGCCGGAAAAGCGCTCGCCGATGAAGGGCTGGTGCATCATGCCGTAGACAGGCTTGCCCTTGTGCAGCAGGGCGATCAGCGTGCCCCAGATCGGAAAGCCGCCGATGAAGGACTTCGTGCCGTCGATCGGGTCGAGCACCCAGACATAGTCTGCATCCTCGCGCTCATTGCCGAATTCCTCGCCGACGATGCCGTGCTGGGGGAAGCTCGCCTTGATCAGCCGCCGCATCACCGCCTCAGCGGCGCGGTCGGCTTCCGTCACGGGGTCGAATTCCTTGGTCTTGCTCTTGTCGTCGATCGACAGCGAGGTGCGGAAGAACGGCAGGATGGTTTCGCCGGAGGCGGTGGCAAGCCGTCCGATGAAGGCTGAGAAGTCGATCACCGTCACGGCGCATCCTCAAAACGAAAGTTGGGTGAAGCTCACATCTGCCTAACTCAATTCGCCCCTCGCGTGCAGCGCTGTCTTGATTTTGCACCCTGGTATTTTGGATCCGGTTGCCGGCTGACCCAACTGAGCTCCGCGCGAGCCCAGTGGCGAGCCATATGCTGGCCAAATATCGATCACGAAGTTGAAAGCTTAGTTCCGAACATGCCTTGTTCGTATGCAAATGACTATCAACCCATTGAATTTCCTTATTAAAGAAACTGAATCTGGGTTTCTCTAGGAGCAATTGAGCCATGTGTTTTTGCATGGGAAACGGCTCAAAAGCCCTTGCGCTTTGTGCGGCGCGGCCGCATATTGTTGCGGTGCGGTAGCGCTTCTCGCGTTACCGTTGCCCTCCTTGGGCGTTTCCTCCCTAGACTTGGGCCGCTAGCGTCATTCGCGAGCGGCCCTTTTTTCTTGCCTCGCCTGCTTTCAGTTTTGCGCGCGATCCGTTGCGAAGCGAAACTGCGTTCGCGCCAATCGAGGCGAGACCATCGTTCGAGGCGCGCGTCTATTCCGCCGCGGCCTGGAACGGGCCGAGATCGCCGAACGGGATCGTGGTCGCCAGGACGTCGGCGAGAACGCCGAAATCGCTCGCCACTTGCCCAAAGCGCGGGCTGCGCTCGCGACGGCGCTCATCCATGTAGATCGCGCGGTTGAACTCGAGCTGCACCGCGTGCAGGCCGCTCGCCGGATTGCCGTAGTGCTCGGTAATGAAGCCGCCGGCATAGGGCTTGTTGCGGCCGATCGAATAGCCGAGCCCGGTCATCGTCTCCTCGACGCGATCGGGCAGCAGCGGCGTGCAGCTCGTGCCGTAGCGGTCGCCTATCACGACGTCCGGCCGGCGCGGCTCGTCCCTGCTGACGCCGACCGAGGGCATCGAGTGGCAATCGACCAGCACCACCGTGCCGAACATCTGGTGCACCTTGTTGATCAGCCGGCGCAGCGCGCGGTGGTAGGGCTTGTACAGCGTCTCGATCCGCGCCAGCGCGTCGTCGACCGCGATGCGGTCGCGATAGATCTCCTGGCCGTCGCCGACCACGCGCGGAATCGTGCCTAATCCGCCGGCGACCCGCATCGAGCGGGTGTTGGCAAAGCTCGGCAGGCGGCCGGTGAACATGCGCGGGTCGAGCTCATAGGGCTCTCTGTTGACGTCGACATAGGAGCGGGGAAAGTTGACCCGCACGGTCGGAAAGCCGCGATCGCTCAAATGGGTGATCAGTTCGTCCATGAAGGAGTCTTCCGAGCGCCGCAGCGTCGGCAGGTCGATCCGCGATGCGCTCAGGAATTCGTCCGGGTAGGTCGAGCCGGAATGGGGCGAGTTGAAGATAACGGGCGCGCGCCACTCGGCGGGCTCCACGATCTCGAAGGCTGGCGACACCTCGCCGTCAAACCGGGTCATCTTCTCAGGCTTCGTCCCTTCACGCCCTCAGGTCTGGCGCCGCACGATCCGGCATGGGGCCGGGATCGCGTGATTCGGCCGATCGAGCGGCTCTTATGTGTCGTCATTGTCCGGAATCGCAACCATTCTGCCAAGCGAAAAAGCGTGATCCGCGCTGGAACATGTCTTAACCGTGTGGGGAGGGAGGCGGGGATGCGTGGGCGCACCGGAATTGATTCGTCCCGCATTCCGGTTCACAACACCTCTCGCAGCGCGAGCCTCCAGGGTTAAGATTTTCACCCCAAATTTACCCTCTGTCGGGCTTAGTGACCTCTGCATATCCTCTGGGGATCGACGTTCCGCTCATGCCAAAAATCCTGCTCGCCGAAGACGACAACGACATGCGCCGTTTCCTGGTCAAGGCGCTGGAAAACGCCGGTTTTCAGGTCTCGTCCCACGACAACGGCATGGCCGCTTATCAGCGGTTGCGGGAAGAGCCGTTCGAGATGCTGCTGACCGACATCGTGATGCCGGAGATGGACGGCATCGAGCTCGCCCGCCGGGCCTCGGAACTCGATCCCGATATCAAGATCATGTTTATCACCGGCTTCGCCGCGGTCGCCCTGAACTCGGATTCGGACGCCCCCAAGAACGCCAAGGTGCTGTCGAAGCCCGTTCACCTCAGGGAATTGGTGAGCGAAGTGAACAAGATGCTGGCGGCCTAAATCCGCCGCGTTCCGTCCTTGCGCCGGCTCCCATGAGCCGTTATAGGGACCCCCACCCGACGAAAGTGGACTATTAGGGCACGTAGCTCAGCGGGAGAGCACTACCTTGACATGGTAGGGGTCACAGGTTCGATCCCTGTCGTGCCCACCATCCTTCGCTCGCGAAGCGAGAGAAGGATGTCACGCCGAAGCCCAAAGGGCGAAGGCGGACTTGTAGCCGCGAGCTTCGGCTCGGCAAGCCGCGATCCATCAATCTCGAAGCGTGTCCGGCGTAGCTCGCAGAGCGTAGACGGACTAGTGCGTCATCCTCCACTCTCGTGGAACACGCCTCCGCGCTCCGGCATTGTTCCGCCATGCCCAAAGCCCCCAGCAAACCCTTCAAGCGCGGCGATCACGTCAGCTGGAATTCCGAGGCCGGTCGCGTCCGCGGCCATATCCTGCGCGTCCACACCGGGGACGTCGACTACAAGGGTTACACGCACCACGCCACGCCCGACGACCCCCAATACGAGATCAAGAGCGACAAGACAGATCACGTCGCCCTGCACAAGGGCAAGGCGTTGCGGCGTCTGCGAAGCTGAGGAGCAGGCTCTCTTCGCAGGACAGGGCGATTTCCGCTATCGTCGCGATCGAAGCGGATCGCGGTGAGGAAATGCAAATGATGCGGGCGGGTTGTCTTGCCATGGTGGTGCTGGCGCTGATCGCATCAGGCGCGAACGCCGCGATCATCGACTGGCAGGCCGAGATGCAGCGCTGCCGGGCCTTGCGCGCAAGCATGGCGCCGCTGCTTCAGGCCGGCGAGGGGATATCTGCGGTCGGCCGCTCCAACAGATCCGTGCGTCGCTGCCTCTGGATCCAGCGCATGGCGGTGCGCAAGAAGATCCCCGGCGCGGAGAATTGGTAGCCTGTCAGTCGCGCCTGGTCTTCGGCGCAAGCAGCAAGTCCTTCAAGCCGGTCGGATAGAGGCTCGGTCCGCCTGGCACGTCGAGATCGGCGAGATCGAACCAGCGGGCGGTGATCTCGTCCCCGTTGTCCTCGCGGAAGTCGATGCGGTCCTGACCACTGAACGCGGGTTGCGGAAACGCGACCTCGACAATGAACATCACCTCATGGCCTACAGCGCCCTCGTGAACAAAGATGTTCTCCATCATCACTGGCTCGCCGGTGATGGCGACGTCGATGCCAAGCTCTTCGTCGAATTCGCGCAAGAGCGCCGTGCGCCAGCTCTCGCCGAACTCGATCTCGCCGCCGAGCGGACGCACGCCCTTGATCCGCCCCGCATCGTCGCGCACCTCAGCCGCGAGCAGCCGCCCGTCCCGCCAGTGCAGGCCGATCGCGACGACGCGAATATGGGGATGCGGGCGCCATGTGGTCATGGGGCATGGTTAGTCCCTGCCGCACGCTTTCGCAATGCGAGTGGAGCAAGCTTGAAAATGACGCCAGTGCCGCGCGCTCCGTCATTGCGAGCGGGAGCGACTTGTCCGCCGAAGCCTCGCCCACCAAGGCGCTGGCATGAGTTCGCGAAGATGCGGACGTCCGGCGGTGTCGCCTCTTTGCGAGACGGCTGTGTCGTTGCAACCGATGCGTTGATATTGATCAAGGTGATGGCGACGAAACGGGGCAACCTCAATCAGAAGATGCAAATGGGAGGATTGACCATGCGGGCTTATCTCTTCGCATTGGCTCCCGTGTTAGCCATTCTGGGGTCGTCTTCGGCGCATGCGGGGTGCTGGCCGAGCGAGAATTTTCCGATCGTCTGCTGGCTCGACACGAAGGGCGAAGGGTGCTCGGAGCACCACGCGTTGACCAGCGTCAAAGCCGTGATGTACCCGTACCCGAACCAATCCATCTATGAGTTCGAAACCACCCATTGGTGGGACGGCCCCCCATAACAGCTTGTCCACCGAGCAAGACGATCAAGTTCACGTGTGTTTGGAACCGCGAGACGGGCAAGGCGGAGGAAACGGCGTCCAACGGTTGGTCGTCCTGGTCGCGCTACGTCTATTGCAGCAATAATCCATGGACCGGGCAAGGCCCGCCGACGGTGCCGATCTGCTCGGGGCCTGCCAACGATACGAATGTAGGCCAGCCGGTGACTTCGGCGATGCTTACGCAAAGTCAACGAGCGAATTTGCTTCAGGTCCAGGAGCCGCTGCACACGAGATGTTTGCAGGTCGAGCCCGACCCGATGGGTTCGGAATGGCTTACGGGAAATTCATTGGTCCGGGTGGTCGTTTCGCACCATGAATTCCAAAAGATCGAGTGGCACTATTTCTTCCAGGAGTTCTATTCGTTCGACGGCTGGAAGGAAGTTCCCGCGCCGAAGTCGAAGGTCCCCTTGATTTCGACGAAGAAATATACCGATCGTCGCATCGCGACCACGACGGGCCGGTTCTGGCTCAACAAGAAGGGACGTTGGATGATCGTCGCGGTCCCGAAGCCGACCTCGTTCGCCGCCCAGCTGGTCGCAACGACCGTAACCAACGAATGCCCGGGCGCGCGATTCAACATCCAGTGACGGGAGATCGACGAATGCCCACCTCCTGAGGTGCGTGTTTGACAGCAATGACGAACACGGAGCATCCGCCGCTCACGATTTATCTCAAAAAGGACATGGCGGACCCAGACGATTTAAGGTTGATCGCTGGACAGCGCTACAACGAGGATCACTCTCAGGCGCAAGCAGCCAAATTGGATGATCCAAAGGCACGAAACGCCTGCCTGCCAATCCCGCGCGTGTTGCTCTCCAGGATTATGCCACGCTCAATCCAGCTTAGGAGGCTGCGTATCTCCTCACCGCCGCCTCGTCCCACGCGATGCCGTTGCCGGGCGCCTCGCTCGGCATCGCAAAGCCGTCCTTGATGGTCAGCCGCGTTGCCAGCACCGCGTCGGCCCAGTCGACATATTCCAGCCAGTGCGCCGTCGGCGTCACGCAGAGCAGATGCGCGCTCACTTCCGAGAACAAATGCGTCGACATCTCGATGCCGGCGGCGTGCGCCAGTGCGGCGGCGCGGAGCCAGCCGGTGACGCCACCGATGCGCTGCACGTCGGGCATCACGTAATCGCAGGCCTCGGCTGCGAGCGCGGTCTGCATCGCAAAGGCACTGTCGAAGTTCTCGCCGATCTGGACCGGCGTCCGCAACGCATCCGCGATACGGGCGCAGCCCGCATAGTCGTCGTGACGGATCGGCTCCTCGATCCAGGAGAGGCCTTCGTCGTCGAGCATCTCGCCGCGGCGGATCGCCTCGGCCACCGTCAGCGCCTGATTGTAGTCGCACATCAGCGTCACGTCGTCGCCAACGGCCTTGCGCACCGCGCGGACCACGGCGAGATCGTCGCGCGCCTCGGGCCGACCGACGCGGATCTTGGCGGCATGAAAGCCCTCGGCCAGCAGTTTGTGGGCTTCCTCCACCGCGGCGCTCGCCTCCATGATGCCGAGCCCCTTCGAATTGTAGGCCTTCACCGGCTTCGGCGCGCCGCCGAGCAGGCGGGCGAGCGGCAGGCCTTTGCTGCGCGCCAGCGCATCCCATGCCGCCATGTCGATGCCGGATTGCGCCAGCCGCTGCAGGCCGGCGAGGCCGAGTAGTGTGAAACGCTGGGTCAGCTTGCGCTCGATCTCGAACGGCAGCAGCTCGTCGCCTGCGAGCAGCTCCGACATCTCCATCACTATCGTGGCCAGCGGCTTCAGAGCCGACGGCGTGATCGAGAACAGATAGGCATGCCCCACCGCACCCTGGTCGGTCTCGCAATCGATCAGCACCAGCGGCGCCTTTGCGACAGTGCCGGTCGAGGCCTGAAGCGGCAAATTCATCGGGGCGATCACCGGGCGGGCAATGAAGCGCTTGATGCGGATGGTCTCGGTCATGGGCAGCGGTTCCGGATTGTCAATGCAGGTTGATCCCGATCTTAGACATTCGTCATGAAACGAAAAGGCGCCTGCTGCGACTACCATAAAATGGGGTTGCGCGGGCGCGCGTTTATAGGCTCTTTGCAAGCTGGAAGGCTGTGCCGCAAATCCCGGTCCTTGCGGCCAAAACGCACATAACGGAGCCACAGAGTGAAACGAGAGATCGCCGAAGAGCAGCGCAAGAACGGCATCCTGATCGGCGCCGTGATTGCCTTTCTCCTGCTGGCGCTGCCGCTGGCGGTCTGGCTGGACCTGACCGCGCTCAGCAAGACGGCGCTGCGCCGGCAGGCCGCCGACCTCAACTCCGTCATATCGAGCGTGCGCAGCTATTACGCATCCAACGTGGTGGGGCGCATCCTTGCCAACCCCAATGGCACGACCAAGGTCGTTCATACTTACGAATCCGTCCCCGGCGCGATCCCGATCCCGGCGACGCTGTCGCTGGAGCTCGGCCGCGTCATCGGCGCGCAGCAGGAGAACATCGCCTACCGCTTCGTCTCCGACTTCCCGTTCCAGAACCGCGCGCCGCATCAGCTCGACCAGTTCGAGCGGGATGCGCTCGCTGCGCTGCGTGCCGACCCCGAGCAGAAGATCTTCGACACCGAAACCTCGCTGTTCTCCGACAAGGTCCGCCTGGTTGCGCCCGTGGTCATGGGCCCGGCCTGCGTGAGCTGCCACAACAACCATCCCGAAAGCCCGAAGAAGGACTGGAAGGTCGGCGATGTCAGGGGCATTCAGGAGGTGATCATCGCGCAGCCGATCGCCGCCAACATTTTCTCGTTCAAGTTCCTGCTGGCCTATTTCCTGATCGCCGCAGGCTGCGGCCTGTCGTTTCACTCGCTCCAGCGCCGGCAGGCGCGTCGCATCAAGGGCATGAACAAGGAGCTCGAATCCGCCAACGACTTCCTGGCCTCGCTGTCGATGAAGATCTCGCGCTACATCCCGCCGCAGGTCTACAAGAGCATCTTCTCCGGTCAGAAGGACGTCACCATCCACACCGAGCGCAAGAAGCTCACGATCTTCTTCTCCGACATCCAGAACTTCACCGCAACCACCGAGCGGCTCCAGCCGGAATTGCTGACGCAACTGCTCAACGAATATTTCACCGAGATGTCGGCGATCGCGCATGAGCATGGCGGCACGGTCGACAAGTTCATCGGCGATGCCATGCTGATCTTCTTCGGCGACCCCGAGACCAAGGGCGACCGCGCTGATGCGCAGGCCTGCCTGCAGATGGCCTGGCGCATGCAGCAGCGCCTCACCGAGCTCAATGCGAAGTGGCGATCGTCCGGCATCGAGCAGCCGTTCCGCTCGCGCATGGGCATCAATTCCGGCTATTGCAATGTCGGCAATTTCGGCAGCAGCGACCGCATGGACTACACCATCATCGGTGCCGAGGCGAACCTCGCCGCGCGCCTGCAGTCGATTGCCGAGCCCGGCGGCATCGTGCTGAGCTACGAGACCTTTGCGCTGGTCAGCGACATTGTCCGCGCCCACGCACTGCCCGCGATCACGATGAAGGGAATCAGCCGCGAGGTGATTCCGTATGCGGTCGACGCGCTCAACGATGCGGCAGCGGAGAGGAGCGGCGTCATCACCGAACGCGCGCCGGGGCTGGAGCTCTACCTCGATCCGGCCGTGGTGAAGTCAGGTGATGCGGCGCGGGTCCGCTCGCTGCTGGAGAGCGCCCTGGCGTCGCTCAAGCCGGCGTGAGCGGACGCACAAGCGGTCGTCATGCCGGGACAAGCCCGGCCATGACGAGAATCCTCACCGTGCCGCCCCTTCCGTGAACGCCGTTTCGATCACCGCCCCAAACGGCTGCCATGATCGGCCGTCGAATTGCACCAGCCGCATCTGCTTGATCGGCAGATAGCTGTCAGGCGACGTATTCATCCGGATGTTCGGCAGCGCGACGGAGGGATGGAAGTCCCGCAGCGATGCAGCCTGACGCATGATGTTCTCGCGCGAGACATCGTCGCCGCATTGCTTCAGCACCTGCGCCAGCGCCTCGGCCGCGGCATAGCCGTAGAGCGCCGCGCTGCTGTTGGCGCTTTCGACCTGGTAGAACTTGTCCATGAAGGCGAACCAGCTCTTCATGGCCGGATCGTCCTTCCAGGCCGGATCGCTCGGATCCTTCAGGAATGCCGCCGAGATCACGCCGGCCGAATTCTCCAGCCCAGCGGGCGCCATCGCGTTGGCGATCGAAGCGGAGGCATCGTTGACGATGAAGACTGGATGCCAGTTCAGCGACGCCGCGAGGCCGATCACCTTGGCCGCCGTCGACGGCACGCCGAGAAACACGAAGATGTCGGCGTCCGCGCGCTTGAGGATCGCGACGTGCCCTTCGAGATGCTCGTCGTTGATGTCGAAGGCGACGTCGACCAGGACATGACGGTTCAGATCGCCGAGACCTTCCTGGATGCCCTTGTAAAGCATCCGGCCGAACTGGTCGTTCTGCCAGAGCACGACGATCTTCTTCCGGGGATAATAGGCCTGGATGTAGTTGGCGTAGATGCGCCCTTCCGAGCGGTAGGGCGGCTGCCAGCCCATGGTCCAGGGAAACGCCTTGGCCTGGCTCAGCTCCTCGTCGCCGGAGGCAACGAACAGCTGCGGGATCTGCTTCTCGTTCAGGTACCGGCGCGTGGCGAGATTGCCCGGCGTGCCGAACGAGCCGAACATCAGCTGCACGTCGTCCTTTTCGACGAGGTCGCGGGTCAGCTGCAGCGCGGCTGCGGGATCGGAATTATCGTCGCGGCTGATGAAGCGGATCGTGCGACCGTTGATGCCGCCGCGCGCGTTGATCATGTCGAAATAGGCCGCTTCTGCCTTGCCGATCGCGCCGAATTCCGAGAGCGGTCCCGAATAGGGCACGATGTTGCCGATGCGGATTTCCTTGTCGGAACTGGGCTGGTCCGAACGCTGCTGCGACATCGCCCCGAGCGAGGCGAGCGCGGCGATCGAAATCAACAGCAGTCTGCCGGTGACGCGCATGCTCGACACCTTGTCGTTGGCCCCCAACGAACTCGGCTCGTTCCACACCCAGGCAGGTTGATCTAGGTCAAGCGTTTGGCGAAGGTATGGCGTGGTCGCCTGCTTCGGAGCAGTCTCGGCGGCCGGTCCAAAACGGCAAGCGTATTGACGTTGCGGGAGCTTGAATGCCGCTCGCTACGGCAGCCCCCGTGCTTCCAGCTGATGCACCAGCAGCAGCGTCGGCTCGGCGAGGCTGTCGCCGGAACCGTCCAGCCCGAATGCGGCGGCAATGCCGTCGTGGCCGCGCAGCAGGGTTGCGCGTGGGCAGTGGCCGGCGCCGCAGAGCGTCTTCTTCAGGGTCTCGCCTTGCGCCACGACGTTGGCGGGATCGTTGGCGGCCCAGGCCAGCACGATCGGCTCCTCGACATTGAGGATGCCGGGATAGACCGAGCGCTTGTCGTATTGCGCGGCCTCGTTACCGAGATAGGCCTTCTCGCTGTCGCTGGCGTCCTTGCCGGCGCGGTAGACGCCCGAGACCAGCACCACGGCGGCGACGTCGGCGCGGTCGGTCTGGAGCTCGGGATGCGCCAGCAGGCTCGCGACATGGAAGGCACCGGCGCCGTAGCCGACCGCGACGATCTCGCGCGCGTCGCCGTTGAACAGGTCGATATTGCCGTGGACCCAGGACAACGCCGCCGCCACGTCGGTCGCGGCCATCGGCCAGGTCGCGGCGGGCGCGAGGCGATAATTGACGCGCACGCCGATCATGCCGTTGCGCGCCGCAAAGCACATCGCCTCGTCCTGGATATCGTGGGACAGGTCCGGCGCCCCGCGGTCACCGGTGAAGGTGTCGCCCGCCACGAACAGCAGCACCGGCCGCGGTGTATCCGCCTTGGTCTCGGCGCTGGTCGCGACATCGAGCACATTGGCTTCGCTGTCGCCATAGCGCAGGCCGCGCGAGAAGGAGACCTGCTCGCACAACCGCGCGACGCCGCCGGCCGTGGTGTCGCTGTCGGTGAGGCCTGCCAGGACCAGATCGGATGGGGCGGCAGGTCGCACCGGCGTCACGCCCTGCGCCGAAGCTGCCGTTGCGGCGAGAAGGAGGAAAAATAAGAGGAAGTTCTTCATGTCACCGCCGGCCTTGCGTTCCTTTATGGCTCGCGCGTCGGGCCTGTCTTTTCAATTCGCCTTATTAGTTAGGCTCCTTTGGGCAATTTCACGGCACGTCGGCTCGTCCTTCCCAGGGTTCGGTCGCCACCAGACCGAGGCGCCGTCCATGCCGTGCGGTGCGCTTCTTCCGATGACGGCAGAGCAGAGCCGCCTCTCGATGCGTTCCCGGTTGCCGATTTTCGACAGGCTCGTTAGCTCCGTCTTATGAAACCGATCCTGTTACCGTCAAACGTCATAGTCGGCTTAACGCGCGTGTCAGAATCCGGCCAGAGTGTCGTAGATCGGTCAAATACCCTGATAACTCGATTCGTATACTAGCGATCCCGACGGATCTTTCGCCGCGGGAGAATAGCATGTCGAACATCATACAGTTTCGCGCGCAGCGGCATGATCTCGATACGTCGATCGCGCGTTGCGATTGTTCTGCCGAGACCAAGTCTGCCGCGTTGCGTGCGAGCGCCCGGATTGCGCTGAGCTCGCTGGCTCGCCAGTTCGAGCTGGCGATCGCGCACGCAAGCGAGATCGAACTGTGCATTCACGATCTGAAAAAGCGGCGGGAGTTTTCGGACCAGATCAAGCGGACGCGGCATCTGCTCGACGTCGTCCATCTGAAGATCATGCAGATATAGCCGCGCCGACCCGCGCCTTTTGTACCTACACCCCCGGAGATTAGACGATGCGTACCAATTTGCCTGTCACCGCCACCGAGTATCCCTTGACGGACGAGACGTTGATCGTCTCGAAGACCGACCTCAAGGGCAAGCTGACCTATTTCAACAATCAGTTTGTCGAAGCGTCCGGCTTCACCGAGCAGGAGCTGGCCGGCCAGCCGCACAACATCGTGCGGCACCCCGATATGCCGCCGGAAGCCTTCGCCAATCTCTGGGAAACCCTGAAAGCCGGCAAGCCCTGGGCCGGCGCAGTGAAGAACCGCCGCAAGAACGGCGATTTCTATTGGGTACTGGCGAGCGCGACGCCGATCTGGGAGGAAGGCCACGTCGTCGGCTTCATGTCGATCCGCACCAAGCTGCCTGCGGACCAGCGCGAGCAGGCCGAACGCGTCTACGCCGCAATCCGGGACAAGAAGGCGGGTGGCTTCAAGATCGAGGCCGGCATGATCCGCCGGCGCTCGCTGTTCGAGGTCTTCTCGCCATTCACGCGATCCCTGAAGGCGCGACTGGTCTCGCTGATCGGCGTCCTGTCGCTGTTCATGATGATCATCGGCGCCGCCGGATTGACCGGCATGAGCCAGGTTAACCGGCACGCCCAATCGATCTACGAGGACCGGTCGGTGCCGCTTGCCCAATTGTTCGAGATCAACGATCGCATGAAGGAGAACTCGCTCGCCATCCTCCGGTCCGCGGTCGAAGCGCGCATCGGCCGCGTCTCCTCGAACGCGCAAGGCGTGGTTGCCGCCAATGCCGGCCGGATCGACCGGCTGTGGTCGGACTACATGGCGACCTATCTCACGCCGGAGGAGAAGTCGGTCGCGGAGTCGTTCGCGCCGAAGCGGATCGAATATGTCGAGCGTGGCCTCAAGCCGGCGCTCGCCATGCTGGCCGATGGCAAGCTCGATGAGCTGAACGCACATATGACGGGCAAGGCTGCCGAGCTCTTCGGCGCCGCCAAGGCCGACATGGATCGGCTGGTTGCGATCCAGGTCAAGGAAGCAAAGGCGGAATACGATGCGGCGGAAAGCGCGTTTGTCGTCGCCAAGGTGATCGCGATTGTTGCTATGTGCCTGGGCTTGCTCGCCGGCGTCCTGCTGTCATGGGGAACAATTCGCGCAATCACGCGTCCTCTTGCGCATCTGAACGCCATCATGTCGAAGATCGCCCAGGGCGTTTTCAACAGCCGGGTCGATGTCGAGCGTGACGACGAAGCGGGGCTGGCATTGCGTGCCGTCCAGGCGCTTCAGGCCAAGCTCGGCTTTGATCGGGAGGCACAGCGGGATCTGGAGAAGCGGGCTGCGGACCAGCGGCGGATGGACATGCGCAGGATGGCCGGAGAGTTCGAAGCCGCCGTGGGCAATATCATCGAGACGGTCGCGTCCGCCTCCACCGAGCTCGAAGCCGCTGCGGGCACGCTGACCGGCACGGCGGAATCGACGCAACAGCTTTCAATTGCCGTCGCGGCGGCATCGGAAGAGGCGTCGACGAATGTCCAGTCCGTGGCGTCGGCGACCGAAGAGATGTCATCCTCGGTGACCGAGATCAGCCATCGTGTCCAGGATTCGGCCAGGATGGCGGCGGAGGCGGTCAATCAGGCCCGGCAGACCAACGACCGTGTCAGCGAATTGTCGCGCGCGGCGGGGCGGATCGGCGATGTCGTCGAGCTGATCAACAGCATCGCGGGACAGACCAATCTTCTGGCGCTGAACGCGACCATCGAAGCCGCGCGTGCCGGCGATGCCGGCCGGGGCTTTGCCGTCGTGGCCTCCGAAGTCAAGGCGCTGGCGGAGCAGACCGCGAAGGCCACCGGAGAGATCAGCCAGCAGATCACCGGTATTCAGGTTGCAACACAGGAGTCCGTCGCGGCGATCGAGACGATCGGAGCAACGATCGGAAGCCTGTCCGAGATATCGGCGGCGGTCGCGGCGGCCGTGGAGGAGCAGGGCGCTGCGACCCAGGAGATCTCCCGAAACGTGCAGCAGGCTGCGAAGGGCACGCAGGACGTATCGTCGAACATCAGCGACGTGCAGCGCGGCGCGTCGGAGACAGGATCGGCGTCGTCCCAGGTGCTGTCCTCGGCGCAGTCACTGTCGGTCGAGAGCAATCGGCTGAAGACGGAAGTCGACAAATTCCTGGCGACCATTCGCGCGGCCTGAGCGGCGTTCGGGTCGAATGCCGGTCGCGGCGAAAGAACGCCGCGGCCGCTACAGTGCTGAAGAAGCGCGCTTCAAGGTTTCAGACGGCAGTTCGCCGTGGAGCCGCAGATAATCGGCGGCAAAGCGACCGACATTGTGAAAGCCGCAGCGGAAGGCAACGCCGGTCACGGTGGTCGTGTCGATCGGCGAGCGCAGGAATTCTGCGGCCCGTTGCAGCCGCACCCGCTTGGCGAACTGGGCGGGTGATCCCTTGCCGGCCCGCGCGAACTCGCGAAACACCGTGCGTACGCCGACATTGGCGACGCCGGCGATTTCGTCGAGATCGATCGGCCGGCTCCAGTTCGCCTCGATGAAGGCCTCGATCCTGGCGACCACGCTGTGCCCGGCGCTACGCGGCTCACGCCTGAGCAGATCCGAGAAATTGTGCTCGTGACCCAGAAGAAACCTCACAATGAGATTGCGCTCGAGCTCGGCTCTCGCAAGCGGCGAATATTGATCCGCAAACGTCTCCAGCTCCTCGGCGAGATGGAATACCTGCCGCCTGAACAGCGCCATGCTGGATGGATCGGGATCGGATTCGGACAGTTCAAGCCGTCGGTCGCTTGCGTCGCCGGCAAGAGCCTTCATAGTGCGTTCGAGCGCCAGCGTGTCGATGCGCAGGACCAATTGCCGATAGTCCTCGCCAAACTCAAGTTGCAGCCGGGAATGTCCGGGGACAATTGGTGTCCACGCGCCGATCGGACTGCTGCCGCGCGAGGTTGTGAAGCTCGCACGGCCCTGGATGGAGAAGAATTGCCGGATGAAGTTCGCCTCGGGAAAACTCACCGAGACCGGAGAATCGTAACAGCAAAAGCCCAAACCGACGACCGTCATCCCGGCGTAGTTGGCGCGGATGCCGAAGTTTCCACGTCCCTTGTCGAAGCCGTCTGCGCCGTAAACGCTGAACAGGCGGTCGCGTGCGAGCTCGCTGTCGCGCGAATGCACGACCTCGTACTTGTCGAGATAAATGACGTCTTTTGAACCCGGCAAACGAAGCATCCGAAAATACACGCGCAAACTTACGTATTCGCTCCGACTGCGCTACCAATCTCGAATTGCAATGTTCGTGGGGGTGTCGCATCGCTCGACGCCAGAGCCGGATGTCGACGGTATTCCGATCGCGTTGCGCTCTTTTGGCGCATGTCGAAAATCAGCAACATGACGCTGTGCGGATGTTACTGGCAGAATCTGGATGGTGATGAGCTCGCGCCGAGGCATTATGGAGTCCGCTCAGGCAGAATTCGTCTACAACAAATCCGGCCGGTGATTTCAGGGCCCGGCTCGAGCGAGCAGTGCCGCCTGGCGATGATATTGCGTCAGCGCGGCGCTGTTCCTTTGTCCATCCGTTCGGGGAGTCAATTCGCCGGCTGGAACGTGCAATCCGCCCCGCTGCCGTCCTTCTGCCTGATGGCGTTGGGGTCGATCGTGCAGCTCAGTTTGCTCAGGCTCTCGAAATTTGATCCCGCCGCGCCATCAGGTGGAATGCCTGCCAGCGCCTCGGTCGCGAAGATCTCGTTGGCGGTGGAACCATTCACGGTTCTGACCTTCTTGCCGAATGTCACCTCGCAATTGCGGACGGTGATGTCGACATTGCCGGTGCGGCAGACGATCTTGTCTGCGGTCACGACCACAGGCTTCTTGTACGGGATATCGGCATTGGCGGCGAACAGCATCGCCACTGCCCGCTTCTCGGCGCCAGACAGGGTCGGCGACAACGGCGCGATCACGCCGGCCAGCGCCAGCGCGGTGGAGCCCGAGATCTTGGAGGGCGCGGCGCCAGATGCGCCCGCGACGTGAGTAGCGCCGGCGACGAGCATGGCGCCGGCGAGGCAGGCCGGCATCGTGATTTTCATTTGGCGTCTCTCCTCTCCGATCACGGCTTTTCCGCCGCACTGCAGCCGCAGCCTATGACAGATTTTCCACCAGGGGGAGAGCTATAGGTAAAGCCTCGGGAGAGCCGAACATGGCGAGGTGACCTGATGGATGCCTAGGCATGCCCGCCGCCGGCGTGCTGCGCTTGCACACAAGCGCCGGGTTGATTCAATCATAAATTGAGAGCGCGCAGGCTTTTCCGGACAGCGAAATGCTGTAGGCTACGGATCGCGAGCTCATGCTCGCCACTTCAAAAAGACGTACACGGGAGGGACCTATGGACATTCGGAAGCTCGCGGTAGCTGCCGCGTCGGCTGTCGCCTTGTGTGGATTATCGGACGTCGCCTGTGCCGGCCAGTATGACGGCGTCACAATCAACATCCTGACGCGCCCGGGACCCGTCATCGCTGGCGCAGTGTCCCAGCGCGGAAAGGAATTCGAGAAGCTGACGGGCGCCAAGATCATCGTCAATGAAGTGCCGTATGCCGAGATCTTCCCGAAGGTCCAGCAAGACTGGTCCACGGGAACGAATTCCATTGATGTTGCCGTCTTCGCCGCCGGCTGGGGCGTCGAGCTCGCAGCGGCGGGGTTGCTCGAAAATCTCGATCCCTACATCGCGAAGGATGGGAAGATCGACGTCCAGGACATCGCACCCTATTTCCGCGAATTTGCCCAGAAGATCGGCGGGCATACGATGGTGATCCAGGTCGATGGCGACTTCCAGATGGTCTATTACCGGAAGGACGTCCTGGAAAAGAACAATCTGCAGCCGCCCAAGACCTGGGACGACTATCTCGCCATCGCCAAGGCGATCAACGGCCAGGATATGAGCGGCGACGGCAAGCCAGGCTACGGCTCCTGCATCTTCAAGAAGCGCAACGCTCAGAGCTATTTCGCCATACAGACGATCGCTTCGACGATCGTCCAGACCCAGGGCACGGCCCAGGGCTTTCAGTTCGACAACGCTACAATGAAGCCCCTTATCAACAATGCCGGCTGGAAGAAGGCCTTTGAACTCTACAAGGAGACGTCAAAATACGGACCGCCTGAAGAGCTCAACATGGACATCGGCGACACCCGTGCCTTGTTCAAGTCAGGTCGTTGCGGCCTTCTGATCGAATGGGGCGATCCGGGCCCGCTCCAGCTCGAAGACGATGCAAAAGGGATCAAGAACAAGCTCTACGCCACCAATGTGGGTTCGAAGGAAGTCTTGGACCGCAAGACAGGCAAGCTTGTTCCGGTCAGCAAGGAAACTGCGCCGTATGCGATCGACGGCATCAACTATGCTCCGTTCTCGGCCTTTGGTGGCTGGGGCGGCGCCGTCAACGCCAAGTCGGATCCCAAGGTGAAGCAGGCGGCCTACGACTTCCTGTCGTACATAAGTCAGAAAGAGCAATCCAACGTCGACGTGACCATGGGGTGGACGGGCTTCAACCCATACCGCCTCAGCCAGCTCAAGAGCACGGACCTCTGGGTGAAATCCGGCATGGATGAGGGCCTTGCCAAGAACTACATGGGCGCCATCAACGATGCCCTCAACAACCCCAACATGGCTTCGGACCTCAAGATTCCCGGTGCGCAGCAGTACACCGGGGTCGTTCTCGATACTGAGCTGGCGCGCTACATGGCTGGCGAGATCACGGTGGACGAGGCCTTGAAGAACATCGAGGCCGGTTGGGACAAGATCACCAAGGACTTCGGCTCCGACGAGCAGATCAAGCAGATGGCACTCGCTGTCGGACCTGCAAAGTGAGCGAGCTTGATGTCTGATGGGACCGCTACGAGCCAGCCGGGGATTTCCCCGGCTGGACTTTCTCAGGGTGAAAGCTGGGGCGAGTGGCTTGACCGCCATTCGAGAACATTCTTCATCGCTCCGGCTGTGACGCTTGTCCTGCTCTTTGCGATCTTGCCGACCTTCTACACGGTCGTCTTTGCGATCAGCCATGTCAGGTTCTCGGCCACCGGCCTCAAATTCCGGATGGTCTGGCTCGAGAACTTCGCGGCCCAATTTACCGGCAACCAGCAGGTCCACTTCCTCGGCCGCTTCACCAGCATGAGCATCGCCGGCTGGCTGTTCACCGCAGTGATTGCCGGCGCTTTGCTGTGGTGGCTCTATCGCGCCGTCGCCGGGGGCGCCAGCTGGGTTGGTCTTGCCGGACGGCTGATCAGCGCTGCCATGGCTATGTTCATTGCGCTGCTCTTCGCCGCCACCCTGCTCTCGGGCAATCAGTGGGGCACGCTGCTCAATACCCTTTTCTATGTCGTCGTCGGCTGCTCCATCCAATTCGTCATCGGCTTGATGCTGGCCTTCCTGTGCTCGCAGCCCATTATCGGCAAGAATTTCTTCCGGGTGCTGTTTTTCATCCCCCTCATGATTACCCCGCTAGGTGTAGGCTATGCCTTCAAGATGATTCTGGATGTGACCAAAGGTCCGTTCCAGCCTTTCTGGCAATTTGTCGGTCTCGGGAATTGGGCGTGGTCAACCGACGCCTGGGCCGCCCGCTGGTTCGTTATCCTGGGGGACTCATGGCAATGGATCCCCTTCATCTTCATCGTCTTGCTGGCCGCTCTGGAGAACGTGCCGAAGGATCATGTCGAGGCCGCCCAGGTCGATGGTGCCTCCAGCTTCCAGATCTTTCGCGAAATTACCTGGCCGCAGATCCTTCCAGTCGCGGCAACCGTCATGCTCATTCGCATGATCGAGGCGTTCAAGATCGTCGATCTGCCGAACATCATGACATCAGGAGGGCCCGGGATAGCAACCGAGTCGATGACACTGCATTCGCTGTTTCTATGGCGCGCCAACAACATGGGGGATTCTGCCGCGGTGGCGTATCTTCTGCTGATATTGACCGTCGTCGTGTGCTCTTCGTTCTTCAACTATGTGGTGGTCAAGCGGTTACGTAAGGCGCGGGCATGAGCGGGGCGCCTCACATGAATCTCAAGAACCATCGCACGTTTAGACAGAGGCTGTTCGAGCCGCCTGCCGTGGGCAAGATGTCCCTTATGGCCAACCTCGCGGCCTGGACCATCCTGTCGTTCTGGTCGCTGTTCGTGCTGTTTCCGATCTATTGGGTGGTCATTACCGCATTCAAGGATGCCGTGACCGTCAATAACGGGCCGTTCTTCATCCCTTTTGTTGATTTCCAGCCGACGCTCAAGGGGTGGACCGCACAATTCGCAACGGACCCCTATTGCGATGCCTATTCCGTCGGCCGCCAGCTTGTCCTGCTGGTCTACAATCTGTTCGCCTTCATTGTTTCGCCTGTTATCAAGATCGAAAGAATGGAGCCGCAGATTTGCAAGGTCTACCTTGCCTATACGAATTCCTTCGTGATCAGCTTCGGCGCCACCGCGCTTTGCATTGCCGTCGGCTCCATGGCGGCCTACGCGCTGGCGCGCATGAGCTACAAGCCGAAGTTCGGGAATATCGTGGTGTTCGTGCTGCTGGCCCTGTCGGCCATCATCGCTTCCAATTATTGGGAAGTTCACTGGACGATTTCAACCTCCGTTGCCCTCGCCCTGTTCTTCCTTCTTGCCCGCACGTTAGGACGGCGTTTCAAGTCGACGCTCGGAAATGACGACATTCTGTTCTGGATCGTATCGCAGCGCATTTTGCCTCCGATCGTCGTCATCATTCCTGTTTACATGATGTTTCAGTCGGTCCGGATGATCGATACGCACTTCGCGCTCATCATCGTCTATGCGGTCGCCAATCTGCCGATCGTCGTTTGGCTCATGCATGATTTTTTCGCGAATCTCCCCATTGAGCTGGAAGAATCGGCCCAGCTCGACGGCTCATCGCGTTTCGAAATATTCTGGGACATCGTGTTGCCCTTGACCCGTCCGGGGCTCGCCGCAACCACCCTGCTGACCCTCATTCTCAATTGGAACGAGTATCTCTTTGCGATCTTCCTCACGACTGCGCGAGCCTTGACCATGCCGATCATGGTTGCCGCCAAGAACACGGGCGAGCGCGGCATTCTGTGGTGGGAGATGTGTGCCATCATCATGATCATGATCCTTCCGGTGATCATCATGGCCATCGTGTTGCAGCGCTATATCGCGAGGGGCGTCTTGCTTGGTGCGGTCAAGGGATGAGCGGATGAACAACACGATTTCGGCCGCCGCTCGCCAGGTCCCGGTCCGCTTCGACAAGGTGCGTAAATATTTCGGCGCTGTGAAGGTGCTCGAGGAATTCGATCTGGAGATCGCGCCGGGCGAATTCCTGGTTCTGCTCGGCGCTTCCGGCTCGGGAAAGACCACCGCCCTGCGCATTCTCTCCGGCCTCGAGACGGCCAGCGCCGGGCGCGTGCTGATTGGCGACCGCGATGTGACCGACATCTTGCCGAAATACCGCGACATCTCGATGGTGTTTCAGTCCTACGCGCTTTATCCGCACAAGACCGTGGCCGAGAATATCGGCTTTCCGCTCAAGGTTCGCCGCATTCCCGAAGCCGAACGCACCGCCGCGGTCAAGGAGGCTGCCGCTCAGGTTCAACTCCAGCCTTTGCTCGACCGCTACCCCCGAGAGCTATCCGGAGGCCAGCGTCAGAGGGTCGCGCTGGCGCGCGCCATCATCCGTCGCCCGTCGGTGTTTCTCATGGATGAGCCGCTTTCGAATCTCGATGCCAAGCTTCGTGGTCACATGCGCGCCGAACTGAAGCACATGCAGCAGGCGCTGGGCATCACGACCATCTATGTGACTCACGACCAGATTGAAGCCATGACCCTGGCCCACCGGGTGGCGATCCTGGAAAAGGGAGTTCTGCAGCAGCTCGACACGCCCGCGAATACGTACAACAATCCTGCCAATCTGTTCGTCGCCCAATTCATCGGCTCACCGCCCATGAACATGATCCATGGGACTCTGGACGGCACAGCCTTCATGGGCCACGGAGCCCAGCTGATGTCATCGGTGTCGGGCAGAATCGCCAAGGCCGTCCTCGGCGTGCGGCCTGAAGACTGCTCGATCGTCGAGCACGACAAGGGCGATCTGAAGGGCGGAATTTACGCCAACGAGTTGATCGGCGACCACACGCTTGTGACGGTCAAAGTCGAAAGTGACTTCATCGCCGTGAAGGCCCCCAAGCAGTTTGCCGGCAGGCAAGGCGAGCGCATCGGCGTTTCGCTGACGCCGTCACGCACATTCGTCTTCGATGCCGCAAGCGGCCTGCGTGTGCGCTGAGCGGGCGCGACGAGGGCGGTCCCTTTCAGTCTTGCGCAGGCGGACGATCGCCCGCCTGCGCAAGAGCTGATTGGCTAGCTGGTCGGGCCGCCCTGAAGCGCGCCGAGAAGCTTGGCGCCGTCAGGCGCGCCCCAGCCGGTGCAGGCATCCCATCCCGGCCCCGCCTTGTATTGCCCGCCGAGCAGACCGTCGGTGTCGTTGTTGCCGACCGTGATGTCGCGCAGCACGCCTGCTGGCCCGAACTTGGAATAGAGCAGGGCGTTGAAATTGCCGGACCGAGCGCCGTTCGCCGCATTGATCCGCGCAATCAGGCTGGCCCAGAGCGGAGCGGATGCGCTGGTGCCGCCGACGATGCCGAGCTTGCCGCCCGACATGGTCAGATAGCCCGTTGCCGGATCGGCGTTGGCCGCGACATCCGGGATCGCGCGACCGGCAAAATGCTTGGGATTGATCGACTTCGGTACGATGCCTTGCTGCCAGCTCGGGACGGGTGTGATGTCGCTGACGCCGCCGCCGGTGCCGCTGCCGGGTCCGTCGTTCCAGACGGTCTCCGTGACCTGCACCTGCTTCTTGGCGTTGGCGCGCGCATGCAGGGTGGTGCCGCCCACTGCCAGCACGTAGGGGCAGGTTGCGGGGTAGTTCACATGCGCCCGTCCGTCCTGCATCTGCGCTTCCGAGCCATCGTCGCCGGTGGAGACGCAGAACGTGATGCCGAGATGCGCCGCCGCGAGGAAGCTGTGGTTGCAATGGTCGATCGCCGCCGGTGACCAGATCACGCCGCTATTGTTGAAGTCCTGGTTCTCATCCCAG
Source organism: uncultured Bradyrhizobium sp. (assembly GCF_936928535.1). Lineage (GTDB taxonomy): Bacteria > Pseudomonadota > Alphaproteobacteria > Rhizobiales > Xanthobacteraceae > Bradyrhizobium. Next base: position 33,816 of record NZ_CAKZHY010000173.1, read on the forward strand.
CCCCAGCTGATCGAGACCACCGAGGGATCGTTGACGGAATCGCTGACGACCTTCGCCAGGCAATCGACCAGACCCTTCTCGTCGAAGGTCGAGAAATAGGTGGCGATCTTGGCACCGCCGCCAAGCGCGCCGGCGACGTCGACATCCAGCATCACCTCACCGGTGGATTCCGGATCGCCGGACGGATCGGTCGAGACGCCGTCGACCGCGACGACGGCAACATCAGGCGCGGGAACGCCGATCTTGGCGAAATAAGCCGCCACGTCGGGCGTCTCCACGCCGCCGCCGAATTCGAGCAGGCCGATGCATTGCTTGCTCGCATCGACCTTGGGGAAGTCGTAGATGCCCGCAAGCTCGGTCGGAATGAACCAATGCCGCACTGAGCTCGCGAAATCCGGCTTCGCGCTGCTCGCCTGATGGCGCGAACGGCGGAGCACACGGTGGTTGTTCAGGCCGAACACGCCGGTGATGGCATCGCCGACCTCGGGGGGGACATGCACCGGGCCGGTGCGGGCGTGGAAGTCGCCGAGATGAGGATGGGAATAGTCGAACAGCGTGACGCCGAAGGCGTCGCTGACGTCGTCGACCGTCCCGGCGATGCCGAGCCGCGCAGCGGCGGGCTCGTTACGGGTGACGACGAGCTTGTGCGCCTTGGCGAAATCCTCGATCGACTTGATGGCCTTGGGATCGGAGCCGTAACTGTTCGCGAGCTGGTCGCGCGTCATGTACTTGCGATCCTTGGGGAGCTTCTTGTCGAGATCGGACAGATCAGGCAGGTCGGCGGATCGCTTGACGCCCAGTGTCAGCTCGATCCAGCGCTGGCCGTTGGTTCGGCGAAGCGCTTTCGAGCCTGTCGGCAGTTGATGGATGGAGTTGGGAAGCTCGACCATGTGGGGTGTTGCACTAGGGGACATAGTATTTCCTCCTTGTACGGGGTTGGCGCGCTGGAAAACTTGGATTGCGGACGCGGGTCCTGTTGGTTCGAAAGCGTTCAGGTGTTCGAAAATGGATCGCACTGTGCCGGCAGAAAAAGCCGGCAAGAAAAATATGCCAAACTTAAAATAGTAATTTGACGGAATGCATCCTAACAGCGGAGCGATGATACGGCAAAGACGATCGCGTGATGCCCGTCTCACGATTGCGTCAGATTATCGCAGGCACGACGCATCGATGCGCCAACTGATCTGACGTAGTTGGCTCATCGCAATCGCAGCGCGTGCACGAGAACGCGATGCACGCCGGCTGATGCGTCTGGCTGGATGAGAGGTAAGGGAAGAAGCTCTAGCTGGCCTTCTTCCGCTTCGTCGTCTTCTTCGCAGCTTTCTTCTTGGCCGCCTTCTTCTTCGCCGCCTTCTGGGCGGTCAGATAGGCCTCGACCTTCCTGGAGGAATGACCGGCGGCGGCGACGGCGGCTTTCAACCTGGCCGGTGTGATCTTGAACTTCTTCGACCAGTAGCGGACTTCGTAGGCTTCGCCGAGCGCGATCCGCTTCTTGTCGGCGGCGCGGTGCTTCTGGAGCTTGATGTACTCTTCGACCTTGCCGGCGGAGTGGCCGACCTTCTTGACGGCATATTTCAGCTTGGCCGGGGTCACCTTGAATTTCTTCGACCAGTAGGCGACTTCATATCTCTCGGTGAGCGCAATCAGCTTGCGGTCCGCTCCGCCCCGCTTGGTCTTGTCATCGGCCATGCTTCTCTCCTGCCCTTGCTCCAGCCCTTTGCAGCTGCGTGCATCCAGTCTAGCACGCTATCGGATTTTGCTGTGCAAGATGCCGGATGCGTGGCGGTCGCGCGAATTGGTAGTTTTGCCGCGTCAGCTCAAATGGTTGGGGAGCGCGACGCAGGCTCGTCTCGGCCAGGTCGCTCTACTTTGCATGGGGTTGTTTTCGACTTTTTTGCCATTCGCGCGTCCGTGATGGAACCTAATCGCAGCTGGTGCGACTTATCCATGACACGCGGACAAACGTGCGAGGCTGTCATGGCAGATAAGCATACCGCCGATCCGGCAGAGATCATGCGGGCGACCGGTCACCCTGAGCTGGAATACGCCGCCGGCTGGACCATCGCCGGTCTCGTCACCATCGGCACCATCGTCGCCGCCTGGGTGTTTGCGATCTAGGCCGTGGGAAACTGAAGTTCGAAGGCGACGCCGTCGTCGGTCGGCTTGAGCCTGATCGAGCCGCCATGGCTCGCCATCACCGCGCGCGCGATCGCAAGCCCCATGCCGGTACCGCCCTGATCGCGGCGGGTCGTGAAGAACGCGTCAAAGATCCTGTCGCGATTCGGCGCCGAGATCGGCTCGCCGTCATTGCTGACCGTCAGCCGCAACGTCGTCCGTTCGTCCAGCGCCTCCAGCCTAATTGTCCCGGCTTTATGCCGCATCGCGTTGTCGGCGAGGTGCGACAGCACGATCAGCGCCTTCTCGCCGGACATGCCGATCGGCCGGTCGAGACTGCCGCTGGCCTCGATGGCGCTTTCCGGAAACCGGCTCCTGAGGTCGGCGATCACGGGCGCGAGCTCGGTGCGCTCGTTCTGCGGCAGGCTTTCGGCACGCGCGAGCTCCCGCAGCCGCTGCGCCATCGCCTCCAGCCGTTGGGTGTCGGAGAGGATGTTGGCAATGAAGGTTCGCTGCTCCGATGAGGTCAGGCCCTTGTCCTGAAACGAATCCTGCAGCAGCTCGGCCGCGCCCTTGATCGAGGTCAGCGGCGATTTCAGCTCGTGGGTGAGATGAGCCGAGAATGTCGCGATATAGTCGGAGCGCCGCGCGAGTTGCTCGGCCATGCCGAGGAAACTCTGCGAGAGCTGGGCGAACTCGCGCGTGCCGTAGTGCCGGAGCGGCTCGAACGCCTCGCGGTCACCGCGGCCGATTCTGGAGGCACGATCGATCAGCTCGCGCATCGGCAGCGTGATGGTGCGCGAGAACACCAGGCCGATTGCGATGGTGCCGAGGATTACCGCGAGCCCCGCCAGCACGAACTTGACCCGCTCCTGGTAGAGAAGGTCAAAGATGTTGTTCGGCGTCCGCGTGGTGTAGATCACCCCGGCAACGCGGTTGTTGACGATGACAGGCATCGCCGAGAACACGTGCACGCCCAGCCCGCGGCTGAAGGAATAGATTGGCGGCGGCGGCTTGTCGGGCACGCGGTTACGCAAAGTCGCGCGGTACTGACCGTGCAGCGCGTCCGACACTTCCTCGATATGGACGAGCGACTGCCCGACCTCCTGCCGCCCGGCGATCACCACGCCTTGCGGATCGAGGATGCGAAACCCTGCCAGAGTCACCTTCTGCGTCTCGCGGATGATCGGTGTCAGCTTTGCGCCGATCTCGACGTAAGCCTGCTGCGCCGGCTGCGACGCGGGCAGCGCGTCCGGCCTCCGGCGCAACAGATCATTGGCGGTGAGATCGAGCGCGGGCCGGATCGGCGTGAACTGGTCGCCGGGATCGGGCAGCACGTCCGGCGGCACCTCGGCGCCGAGCGTCAGGCCGCTGTCGAGCCGTGCTGTGACCTCCTGGGCATAGATCGTCGCCAGCACGCGGCTCTGCGCGATCAGCTCGGCCTGGGTCTGGCGGATCAGCTGGTTGTCGTAGAGGCGGAAGAAGAACAGGCCGACCAGCGGCAGCACGGCGACGGTCGCGAGCACCGCGAAGATCACGAGCCCCAGCGACGGCCGCCATTTGTCAGGCGGAACGCTCATGCCTCTTTCTCGCAGCGGCCGAGCTTGAAGCCGACGCCGTGGATGGTCTCGATTACGTTGTCGCAAGCCAGCGCCGCGAGCTTGGCGCGGATGTTGCGGATGTGGCTGTCGATGGTGCGATCGGAGACCTGGATGTTGAGCTGATAGGCCGCGCGCATCAATTGCTCGCGGTTGAACACCGAGGTCGGCCGGGTCAGGAATGCGCGCAAGATGCCGAACTCGATCGCGGTCAGCTTCAGCGGCGAGCCGGCAAAGATCGCGACATGTTGTTCCGGATCGATCAGCAGGCCGCCTTGCGACAGCGCGCTCGGACCGGCCTTGGTCTCGCCATTGCGAGGCGCGAGCCGGCGCAGGATGACGTTGACCCGCGCCACGAGCTCGCGCGGGCTGAACGGTTTTGTGACGTAGTCGTCGCCGCCGATCTCGAGGCCGAGGATGCGGTCGATCTCCTCGTCGCGTGCCGACAGGAACAGGATCGGCACGTCGGAGCCTTTGCGGATCTCGCGGCAAACATCGAGGCCGTCGAACTCCGGCATACCGATGTCGAGCACGATCAGATCGGGCTTGTCCGCCGCAAAACGGAGAAGCGCCTCCTTGCCGTCGCGGGCCTCGATCACGTCCATGCCCGCTTTCTTCAGCGCAACGCGGATGACTTCGCGGATGTGGCCCTCGTCGTCGACGATGAGAATGCGATGCGCCAACGATCTCTCCGCTCACCCTGCCGGCTGACTGCTGGACCGGCCAGTTGCCTCGGCATCCAGCCGACGCTGCAGTCTCCAGCTCCGAAAGCCCCATGCTCGCCAGGTCAGGTCCTGGCGCTGCTTTTCTACAAGCTGATCGCGCCATCCGACAAGATTGACGAGCTTGGCGTCGGAGCGAAGCGGTATCACCTTGGCGATTGCCGGCAGAGCCTGTGGTCCAAGTTGCGTCAGATAATAGTCGTCGATCGACCTGCCCTTGCCGGAAATTTCCAGACTATGGGCTACATTATAGTCGGCGATGAATGCATCGAAGTTCACCAGCGCGCAGGTATAAAGAACCATCGTTAACGCGATCAGATTGGCGCCGACAAGCCAGCCGTTAGACCGGTTGAGGGCGATGCGGGCGACGATCAGGACCAGCCCGAGCGCCACCAGCCCCATCCAGATGAACGCCGCGATTCGCCAATAGGTCAGCATGTAGATGTCCACGTAGAGATCGAGGCGGAGGATGGAGGAGGCGACCAGCAGCACGTTCTGCCCCACCCAGAGATAGACCAGCGGGCGGATCACGTTTGATTTCTCGGCTGGTCCGCCTGGGCGCATCGCGACCAGCACGAAGGCGGCGGCGAGCAGCGCAGTCGCGATCAGCGGATAGGCGCCGCGATGGGCGTAAGCCGCATAAGTCATGTTGGCCGGCAAGGCCACATGACCCCAGAGATAGAGCCCATCGAGAACGGACTGCGCCGCGAACAGCAGGTTGAACAGGATCAGCGAGCGCAGGATGGTGGAGGCGCCGAGGAATTCGACCGAGATCACGAGCGGTAGCGGCGGCGGAACGGGCGCATCGGCGACATCTGTGACGACAGGCGTCCTGCGCCGCCAGCGCAGGTGGATGAATGGCCAGACCAGCGCCACCATCATGGCCCAGAACAGCACGCGCGGGGCGCTGACATATTCAAGAATGACATTCGGATTGAGCAAGGACACCCATTGTTCGATCACCGGATTGGCTGCGGCGAACAGGGCGACGAAGACGGCGCCGAGCGCTGCCGGCAGCAGCCAAAGCGCGATGCCGCGGGTAAATGCGGAGACGTTGAAAACCTGCAGCGCTTCGAGGAAGACCCTGAACGGGCCGAACAGAAAGAAATTGCGCAGCGCGCGGGCGCGCTCGGCGAGCCCGGTCGCTTCCGGATTGGTTGCAAGCAGCAGCGCAATGGCCAGCGCCATCACGAGAATCAGGAAGGACAGCGTGTTGAGCTCCTCGATTGCCAGCATCAGGCCAATGACGAGAATGACTGCGCCGATCGCGGCGCGACGCAGGTCCAGCACAGCATAATTGAAGAGCATCGACATCAGGACCGTTGCGATCGCAAACAGCGTCAGCGACAGTCCGATCCGATCGCCATAGAACAACCAGTCGGCAAGCGCGGCCAGTGCCAGCGCGCAACCAAGCTTGGCTGGAATGGAGGAATGCCTGATCGGCCGGAGGTCCGCCGCGATCGTCGAAGCCAGGCTCGTCATGTCAGGAGCACCTTTCGTGATGGGTGGCAGCACGAAATCTGCACGGCTCATGTGCAGAAACCGGGATCAACGTCTGCATGGTTTCAGGAGTCTTTTGCAGATTTCGTGCAGAGGCGTTTTTGCATCTCGCGCAACGCAGATTGCTTTGATAGGTGCGGATCACCAGCCACTGCTTGGACGTCTTGCATCATGCAATTCCTGCGTCGTACCGGCCTCCTCTTGCTGTGGTGTGCTGCACCTCTCGTCGCGTTTGCGGCTGCAAACAAGAACGATCCTTACCTGGTCCCGCTGCGAGGCGGTGGAAACATCGCGCTTGTTATCGCGAGTATCGCGATCGTCGTCATCCTGCTGCGCAAGGGCCATTGGAGCCGCTTGCCCGGCAAGCTGCTTGTCATGTTGTGGTGCTTGCCGCCGATGCTGATGGCGGTGGCGCATCTGAGCTTCGAGTTGCGCAGGCACGACGTGCTCAGAGCTGAGGTGGCTGAGGCGCGTCAGCTCGGACCTCACTTCATGGTCGGCTATTCCTCTTTTCCCGAGGTCGCGCGCCTTGCCGAGCAGGGCTTGATCGGCGGCGTCTACGTTACTCGGCACAACATCCGTGGCCGATCGATCGATGCGCTGCGTACCGAGATCGCGGCGCTCCAGGACAAGCGCCGTGCCGCCGGTCTGCCGCCATTGATCGTCGCCGCAGACCAGGAGGGCGGCATCGTCGGACACCTCGCGCCCCCACTGACCAAAGTGCCGGCGCTGGCGACGCTCGCCGGGCTTGCGCCCGACGACCAGCAGGCCAAGGCAGAAGAGTTCGGCCGCATTCACGGCCGCGAGCTTGCCGGCCTCGGCGTCAACCTCAATCTCGCGCCCGTGCTCGATCTCAAGCCGCCGCAGCGGCGCAACCGCCTCGACTTCCACACGCTGATCGGCCAGCGCGCGATTGCGACCGATCCTGCCGTTGTCAGCACGATCGCCACCGCCTACGTGCGGGGCCTCGAAGAGTCCGGCGTCGGTGCCACGCTCAAGCATTTTCCGGGGATTGGTCGCGTGCGCACGGACACGCATCATTTCAGCGCCAATCTCAGTACGCCGGTCAGGGAGCTGGAAGCGACCGACTGGCTCCCGTTCCGCGAGGTGCTGTCTCGGTCGCACAGTGCGCTGATGGTCGGCCATGTCACGCTCACCGCCGTCGATCGCGATCGCGCCGCCTCGCATTCGAAGCGCGTCGTCGACGGCATCATCCGCGAGAAGTGGAACTATCAGGGTATCGTGATGACCGACGATCTCGTGATGGGGGCGATCTATCAGCATGACGTCTGCAAGGCCGTGGTCGAGGCCATCAACGCCGGCGTCGATCTGCTGCTGGTGGCCTATGACGGCGCGCAATTCTACCGGATCTTTGGCTGCGCGCTCGACGGATCGCGGCAAGGCAAGCTCGATACGGCTGTGCTGCGTGCAAGCGCGGCGCGGCTGGAACGGGGCTTTCCGATCGAGCAGGCGCGAAAGGCGTCAAGCGCTGTCCGCGTCGTCGAAAAGAACTAGCTTTTGCGAACTGGCCATAAGCGCTTCAATGTGCCGCAAGCGGCGGCCGGCGTCTATTTCAACGCCTCCGCCAGGAAGTCGACCAGCGCGCGGACCTTGGTCGAGGGGCGCGGACCCGCCGGAAAGACGGCGTAGACGTCGACCGGCGCGAGCTTGTAGCCCTTCAACAGCGGCACCAGCGCGCCCGCTTCGATTTCGGGGCCGGCCATCACAGGCGATGTCATCGCAATGCCGAGCCCAGCCAGCACGCTCGCGAACACGCCGGGGCCGGAATCGGTGGTGATACGGCCGCGGACGTCGACCGAGGTCTCCGCGCCGTTGCGGCTGAACGACCATGTGGTGCGGCCGAACAGACCAGGACCGAAGATGCAGTCGTGCGAGGCGAGATCGGCCGGCGTCTTCGGAGTGCCGCGCGTCGCGAGATAGGACGGCGAGGCGACGAGAAAGCGCGGCAGCGTGGCGAGTTTGCGCGCCCCGAATCCGGAATCGTTGAGCGGGCCAAGGCGAATGGCAACGTCGGTGCCTTCGGCAACGAGGTCGTGCCGTTCGTCGGCCACTGACATTTCGACGCGCAGCTGGGGATGTCGCGCGAGGAATTTCGGCAGACGCGGAATGATGTGCCTGGTGCCGTAGACGATCGGCATGGTGATGCGCAACGTGCCGCGCAGGGAGTCAACGCCTCGGGCAGCGTTCTCGGCATCCTCGATGTCGGCCAGCAGGTCGCGCGCACGCGTCAGGAACAGCGCTCCGGCGTCGGTGACGGTGATTCGCCGCGTGGTCCGCAACAGCAGCTTGACACCGAGCCGCGTTTCCAGTTCGCCGATGATGCGGGACACCGAGGGTTGCGACAGACCGAGCTCACGGGCGGCCTTGGAAAAGCTGCCGCTCTCGGCCGCCCGAACGAAGACGGCCAATTCCTGAAGACGATCACTCATTTGAATCCCAAATAAATGTTCTTCATCGAGGCGATATACCCCTTCAGCAGCAAATGATCCAGATAGGGCGAGCCAACAGCAACCGATGGAGCTTCTCATGGCCCTGCAAGACAAACTCGATGCCCTCAAAGCCGACTTCGAAGGCGGCCGCTTTCCCCTCAAGCCGACCAAGGAGGCGCTGAACACGATGCATCGCGCGACCGCGGACCTGATCGCGAGCGGCCAGGCACAGCGCGCCAAGAAGGCCGGCGAGGCGGCGCCGGATTTCATCCTGAAGGACCCCGACGGCAAGCCCGTCTCCTCGCGCGATCTGCTCGCGAAAGGGCCACTGGTCGTGTCCTTCTATCGCGGCGTCTGGTGTCCTTACTGTAACCTCGAGCTCCAGGCGCTTCAGGAGGCGCTGCCGGAGATTGCGGCGCGCGGTGGCAACCTCGTCGCGATCTCGCCGCAAACCGCGCCGAACAGCCGCAAGTCCGAACGGGACAACAAGCTGTCGTTCCCGATCCTGAGCGACGTCAGGAGCGAAATCGCCGACGCCTTCGGTATCCGCTTCGCGCTAACTGCGGATCTCGTCTCGCTCTACAAGTCCTTCAAAAACGATTTGCCTGCTTTCAACGACGACCCGGCCTGGGTGCTGCCGATGCCCGCGCGCTACGTCATCGGCCGCGACGGCATCATCGCCTACGCTGAAGTGAATCCGGACTACACACACCGTCCCGATCCGTCCGAGCTGCTGCCGGTGCTCGAGCGGCTGCGCGCGAACAAGGCGGCCTAGCCCTTACGGCGTCACCGCTCCGCGGCTGACGGCGCGCGGGGCGGTCAGCTCTTTCCAGGTCGAGTTCGCCACATGCACCGGCGAGAAGGCTGGACGCTCGACATAATGCCCATCGCCCGTCTCGGCACGCAGATCGCCATCCTTCCACACGATGCGGCCCCGCGAGAGCGTCGCGGCTGCGGTGCCGGTGCAGGCAAAGCCTTCGAACACGTTGTAGTCGATCCGGCTCATCTGCCGCTTCGCGCTGATGGTCTTGGTTGCCTTCGGATCCCAGATCACGAGATCGGCATCCGAGCCGACGGCGACCGCGCCCTTGCGCGGATAGATGTTGAGGATGCGGGCGATGTTCGCCGAGGTCACCGCGACGAACTCCTCCTTGGTCAGACGGCCTGTGGCAACGCCTGCGGTCCATAGCAGCGCCAGGCGATCTTCGAGGCCGCCTGTGCCGTTCGGGATCTTCCTGAAGTCGTCGAGGCCGAACCGCTTTTGCTCCGTGGTGAATGCACAATGGTCGGTCGCGACCACTTGCAGCGAGCCGGACTGCAAACCCGCCCACAAGCTGTCCTGATGCGACTTGTCGCGGAACGGCGGCGACATCACGCGCTGCGCGGAATGATCCCAGTTCTGGTTCTGATATTCGCGCTCATCGAGCAGCAGATGCTGGATCAGCGGCTCGCCATAGACGCGCTTGCCTGCGGCCCGCGCGCGTGCAATCGCCTCATGCGCCTCGCGGCAGCTGGTGTGCACGATATAGACAGGTGTGCCCGTCATGTCGGCGATCATGATGGCGCGGTTGGTGGCTTCGCCTTCGACTTCCGGCGGCCGTGAATAGGCATGCCCTTCCGGGCCCGTGACGCCGCGCGCGATCAGCGCCTCCTGCATCAGCGCAACGACATCGCCGTTCTCTGCATGCACGACCGGCATCGCGCCGAGATGGGCGCAGCGCGCGAACGAGTTGTAGAGCTCGTCGTCGTTCACCATCAGCGCGCCCTTGTAGGCCATGAAGTGCTTGAAGGTGTTGATGCCGTAGGTTTTGACCACGGTCTCCATCTCGTCATAGATCTGCTTCGACCACGACGTCACAGCCATGTGGAAGCCGTAGTCGGAAGCCGCCTTCTCGGATTTGTGCGGCCATTCCTGATAGGCCGCGAGCATCGACTGGCCGGGATCTGGCAGGCAGAAATCCACCACCATGGTGGTGCCACCGGTCAGCGCCGCTTTCGTGCCGGATTCGAAATCGTCGGCGGTGACGGTGCCCATGAACGGCATTTCGAGATGGGTGTGGGGGTCGATGCCACCGGGAATGACATAGGCGCCGCCGGCGTCGATGATCTCCGCGCCCGTCGGCGCTGCAATCGATGCGCCGATCGCGACGATGCTGTCGCCCTCGATCAGCACGTCCGCACGGCGCGAATGATCATGATTGACGACGGTGCCGCCGCGGATGAGGAGGGACATGGGAACTCCGAAAGGAGAGGGGGGAGGACGGCGAAGCTAAGCACACCGGCCGCGATGTGACAGGCGAAATTTTAGTCACCTCGCTCTCCCGGCCTCTACGCCGCCCGCGCGATCATTCCGTCGATCGTCGCGCGCACGAGGCCCGCGATCTCCTTGCGCAGCGCCGGTAGCGGCACGGCGACCAGCTTCTGCTCCAGTCCGAGGGCCACCATGCCGTGCACCGCCGAGAACAGGCTGCGCGCGGTGATGCCGAGCTCCTCCGCACCTCGTTTGGGAAACAGCGCGGCGAGCGGCACATAGATGTGCTTGAACAACTGCATCTGATCGTCAACCGACCAGTCGGGCACGATCTTGTCGGCCTCCATACGGTGCTCGAACAGCGCGCGCCAGAGCTCGAGATTTTCCGCGGCGAAATCGCAATAGGCGATCGCGATCCGGACCAGCCGCTCCTGCGGCGAGGGCTCGCCGGCACCCTCCGCGGCGTCGAGTGCATCGTCCAGTCGATGCAGCGTGCGCGAGCCGACCCGCAGGATCAGCTCGTCCATGTCGGCGACGAGATTGTAGACCGCCCCGTTGGCACAGCCGATCTCGCGGGCGAGATCTCGGGTTTTCAGGCCCGCCAATCCGCGGTCCGAAATCATCCGCTCCGCCGCCAGGATCAGGTCGGCTCGTAATTTCTCTCGACGTTCCAGTGCTTTAGACATTTGTTAACCGATAGTGTGAGCATTGCTCAAGTTTATCTTGAGCGACGCTCAAGATATGCTACAAAGCATCAGTGAGCAATGCTCATAACAGGGAGCAAGCAATGTTCAAGACCGTCGTTACACTTTTCCGCGGCAGCGTGGCCGCCGCCGGCGAGGAGCTGGAGGACCGCGCGGCCCTGCTGATCCTCGACCAGCAGATGCGCGATGCCGCCGCGGCCGTCGAGCGCAGTAAGCGAACGCTGGCGCTGGCGATCGCCCAGGACCAGCAGGAGGGCCGCAAGCTCGAAACCACTGTCGCCCGGATCGCGGATCTCGAGACGCGCGCGGTCGCAGCTCTGGATGGTGGCCGCGACGATCTCCCCAAGGAAGCCGCTGAAGCCATCGCTGGCCTCGAGGCTGACCGTGACGCGGCGTTGACGGCGAGGGCGTTGTTCGCAACCGAGATCGCCCGGTTGAAGCGCCATGTCGCGAGCGCGCAGGCCCGTATCACTGAGCTTGATCGCGGCCGCCGTGTCGCGCGAGCTTCCGAAGCGGTGCGCTCGCTCCGTCGCAGCGGCATCGAGGCGGCGCGCCCTTACGAGTCTACGCTGCCCGAGGCCGAGAGCACTTTGCGGCGTCTGCGCGAGCGGCAGATCGAAGCCCAGGCCGCCGATGACGCGATGGTCGAGCTCGATGCGGCCACCGGCCCGCTCGCAACCGCCGAGAAACTCGCCGAGCAGGGCTTTGGCCCCCGCCTCAAGACAACCGCGGACGACGTGCTGGCGCGGCTGAAAGCCAAGCGCACCCCGACCGCCTGATCTCAAACTCACTCATCATCAGAACCAACAGGAGACGACCATGAACCAGAACGGCCAACCCCACAGCGGCGCCTGGGTGACCTTCACTTACGCGTCCTTCGCAGCCTCCGCCTTCCTCGTCGCCCTCGGCGTCTTCTTCCTGCCGATCGATCTCTGGATGAAGGGTTATCTCACCATGGGCATCGTGATGCTGATCCAGACCTGCGTCACCCTGACCAAGACCGTGCGTGACAACCACGAGAGCAGCCGCCTCGTGAACCGGATCGAAGACGCCAAGGCCGAGCGGCTGCTGATGGAGGTCTCCAAAGCCGCGTAAGCGGAGAAACATGGGAAGCGGGGCGGCGGATGCCGGAGCATCCGCAGCTTTCGCGCCTTTCCAGTCATTTGCAGCGGCAGCCGAAAGAGATCTTTTACCCTGCAACCGGCACGCGAAACGGCGATCATCGCTCCTTAATCGCCTTACGCGAAAACCCTCCCGATTGTGGCAGGCGGGCATGGCAGAGGCGAGAAGCAAACGACGCTGGCGACATCTGCGTGAGGCCGTCTGGCGGCTGTGCGGTTATGTGTTGTTCTGGCTCAGGGCCTTCGCCCAACCGGCCATCGACCTTTCCTTGCGCACCCATCCCGGCCACGTCACGCGGATCGTCGAGAGCCCCGGCCTGTCGCTGCCGCAGGACGAACTCGACCGTCTGGTCACGCAGCTCCGTATCGTCGCAGCCAAGACGCTGGCGGCGGATGAATTGACCTACGGCATCTTCTCCGGCGAGCGCGAGCGCCTTGCACGCGCGATCGTCACCTTGATCTTCGAGGAGGACAGCGGACGTCCGATCGCGTTCAACGCGCAGTCGGTGATGCAGGTCGAGCTCGACGGCACCCCCGTCGACGTCACTCATCTCGGCCTCGTGATGGTCGACCCGGATGCGCGCGGGCAGGGGCTGTCCTGGGTGCTGTACGGCCTGACCACGCTGGTTTTGTTCCTGCGCGACGGCCTGCGCCCACGCTGGATCTCCAACGTCACCCAGGTGCCGTCAGTGGTCGGCATGGTCACCGAGACCTTTTCCGGCGTCTATCCGTCGCCGCGCTCCGAAGCGCGGCAGAGCTTTGCCCATCTTCAGCTCGCGCGCGGCATCATGCGCTGGCATCGCAGCGCATTCGGCGTCGGCGCTGAGGCCGGCTTCGATGAAAGCCGCTTCGTCATCACCGATGCCTATGCCGGTGGCTCCGACGCGCTGAAGAAGACCTTTGACGAGGCGCCGAAGCATCGCAACCCCGACTACACCGACTTCTGCGCCCGCGAACTGGACTATGAACGTGGCGACGATGTCCTCCAGATCGGTCGCATCGACCTCGCCGCCGCGCGTGCCTACCTGTTCGAACAGGTACCGCATCGCTCGCTGCCCGGGCTGTTCGTCGCCTCTATGTTTTTGGGATTGCAACGGCTGGTGCTGCCGCTCATGCACTGGCTCGACGATCACAGGTCTTTTGGCACGCTGCGGCCCCGGCAGGAGCGCACCCGATGACGTCCTCGGTGATTGCCAATGCGATCGTCAATGTTTGCGGCGTCATCGGGCTCCTCGTCGCCATGCTCGCGCTCCATCGCCGCGATGCGCGGAGCCCATTGACCCGACGTTTTCTCATCGCGCTCGGTATCGTCGCGCTGCTGTTCCTGGTGCGAAGCGCGGCGTGGCTGACCGGCAGCAGCCTGCTCGACGACCTCTCGGTGATCCCCGCCGCCGCCATTCCCCTCGGTGGGCTGATCGTGACCGAGGGCCTGCTGCGGCGGCACGCGCCCCGTGCCCTCAAGCTGGCGGTGATCCTCGGCGCCGTGCTGCTCGGCCTGGGCGGCGCCCTGGGGCTCGGGCATTTCGATACGCCCTATGCTGCCGCGCTGGCGGTGTTTCAGCTCGGCGGGCTGGGGGCTTGCGCGTTCCTGCTCGCTGCTCGCGACCGTCAGTCGCTGATGGCCGCAGAGAACCGCGCCATCGACCGTATGACCATCGGCGCGATCATCGTGCTGCCCTTCAACGTCACCGATTTCGCTGCGTTGATGCCCGATATGCCGGTCAAGCTGGGCGCGCTCGGCGCCTTGCTCGTGGTCACGGCCATGCTGATCGCCGGCAGCAGTGGTGAAGCGCGCTGGCACGCGGTGCTGCTCACCGTGCTTCGGCTGGTAAGCTCGGCGCTGCTCGGCCTCGCGGCGGCCTTCGTTGCCCCTGACGTCGACGCTGCGCAGGCCGTGCGCTTTTGCGCCATCGCCGTGTCGGGCGTGCTGGCGATCGGCCTCATGACCGACACCCTGCGATCTTTCCTCGAATCCCGCGCGCCGGGTGTGCTGAGCTCGGTTGCGATCTCGCCGGCGACTACGCGCGACGAGCTCATCGCCGAATTGTTGCGTCATCCGCTGTTCGAGAGCGCGAGGCGCCACCGCGAGAGAGATCTTGCAGCTTACGATCCGCGCCTGTTGCGCAATCGTCTCGCCGGCCGTCGCGTGTTGCGGCGCGGGGACGCGCCGTGGGATCATCCACCCGATGATCCGGCGGTGGAGCGGCTGGTGTCGCTGATCGCCGCGACCAACGCCACACATCTCGTCGTGCTCTCATCCGACCCGGTCGACATCCTCGCGCTCGCGGTTCCCGTCACGTCGGCCGATCCTGCCACCGAGACTGCGATCGCGCTGGTGCAGCGCATGTTGATCATGACGGCCTGACGCCATATCGCGCCTGCGAAATGCAACCGAGCCATGACGGATCGCGCGGGTTTGCGGCCTTGCGCCGTGGCACAGGCCGGCGCACTCTGCGCAAGCGGTGCGGAGAATGCCGCCAATAGAGATTGCCCGAGGAAGCATCCATGGCGGTGACGCGGATCGACTGCGATATCCACCCGGCGGTCGGAGGGACGCGCACGACGCTGCTGCCCTATCTGAACGATCACTGGAAAGAGCAGGTGGTGAGCCGCGCCATCGACGGCCTCGACCTCACCTCCTATCCGCCAAGCATGCCGCTGTCAGGCCGCGCCGACTGGCGGCCGGCCAATGGCGCCAAGCCGGGCTCCGACCTCGCCATGGTGCAGAAGGGCGCGTTCGACCAGCTTGGCGCGAGCCACGCCATCCTCAATGTGCTCTATGGCGCTCAGGCCGTATTCGATTCCTATATGGCCGCGGACTTCTGCAAGGCGATCAACGACTGGATCGCCGCTGAATGGTTGTCGCGTGACCCGCGCCTGCGCGCGTCCATCGTGGTGCCGATGCAGGCGCCTGATCTGGCGATCGAGGAGATCGAACGCCGTGCCGGCGACGCCAGGTTCGTCTCCATCCTGGTGCTGGCGCAGGGCGAGACGCTGCTGGGCCGCCGGCATTTCTGGCCGGTCTATCAGCTCGCGGAGAAATACAAGCTGCCGCTCGCGATTCATGCGGGCACGCAGTATCGTCAGGCGCCGAGTTCGGCCGGCTGGCCCTCGCACCGCTATGAATATTACTTCGTCGAGGCGCAGGCCTTCCAGGCGCAGATCCTGAGCCTGATCTATGAGGGCGTATTCGGCAAGTTTCCGAACCTGAAGGTCGTCCTGATGGAATCGGGCGTGAGCTGGCTGCCGGCCTTCATGTGGCGCGCCAACAAGACCTGGCGCGGCGTGCGCGTCGAGGTGCCCTGGGTCGAGCGCGAACCTGCATCGATCATCCGCGATAATTTCCGCGTCACCATGCAGCCATTCGATGCGCCCGCCGACGCCAAAAGCGTCGAGGAGATTATCGACCAGATCGGCTCCGAAAAGATGTTCCTGTTCGCATCCGACTATCCGCACTGGCAGTTCGACGGTGATGATCCGATCCCGCCGAACCTGCCGAAGAGCATCATCGACAAGATGTGCATCGACAATCCGCTGGAGACGTTTCCGCGGTTGTCACTCAACTAACTCTGGAGGTCCGTATGAGTGAAGTCATCGACCGTCCGTTGCGCGACGACGAGAAGCCTGCCGCGTCACGCTTGCGCATCGTCGATTGCGACGTGCATCCGAGCCTGCGCTCTCACGACGATCTCAACGAGTTCCTGCCGAGGCGCTGGCAGCAGCATCTGAAGGAATATGGCAGCCATCTGCGCACGCCTTATCTGTTCACCACGCCCTATCCGCGCTCCTCTCCCCTGATCGCGCGGCGTGATGCCTGGCCGCCGACCGGCGGGCCGCCCGGCTCCGATCTCGCCTTCATGCAGAAGCAGCATCTCGATCCGCTCGATGTCGAGTTCGGCATTCTGCAGGTGCTAGATCTCTTCATCTTCTCGCAGCAGAACCTCGAGTTCGGCGCCGCGATCCAGCGCGCCATCAATGATTGGCAGCTGGCATTCTGGTCGCATCGCGACCCGCGCCTGAAGGCTTCGATCCTGGTCGGGCAGGACGGCGTTGATCTCGCGATTGCCGAGATCGAGCGCTGTGCGAAGACAGGCGAATACATCCAGATCAACGTCTCGCCGCGTGCCAACGAGCCGCTCGGCCGTCGCCGCTACTGGCCGATCTACGAGCGCGCCCAGGCGCTCGACCTGCCGCTCGGCATCCATGTCGGCGGCTATGGCGGCCACGCGCCGACCGGCGGCGGCTGGCCCTCCTATTATGTCGAAGAGCATCAGTCCAACGCCCACACCATCGCGGCGCAGCTCGCCAGCCTCGTCATCGAGGGCGTGCCGGAGCGGTTTCCAAAGCTGAAGATCGTCTTCATCGAGGGCGGCTTCGGCTGGATCCCGTCCGCGGTGTGGCGCATGGACCAGCACTTTGAGCGTTTCCGCAGCGAGGTGCCGCATCTCAAGCGCAAGCCGTCGGAATATGTGCGCGAAAACTTCTGGTTCACGACCCAGCCGATCGACGAACCCGACGAGGCGCGGCATCTGCGCGCGCTGATCGAATGGGTCGGCATCAACCGGTTGCTGTTCTCCTCGGACTATCCGCACTGGGATTTCGATGATCCGCGCTTCGCCTTCAAGACGCCACTGACCGAGGCCGAGCGGAAGAAGATCTTCAGCACCAATGCCCGCGCGGTCTACAAATTCTGAGCAAAGGGTTTCTGAAGAGAGGTTTCTGAAGAGACATGGCCCGTCACATCGTCGCGTCGACGTCGGAGATCCCGCCCGGCGGCAACAAGGTCGTCGACATCGCCGGCCGCGATATCGTCGTGTTCCATGTCAATGGCGAGTTCTTCGCGCTCCTGAACCGCTGCCCGCACGAGGGCGCGCCGCTGGAGAAAGCAGCTTGCGTCGCACGGCTCACCTCGCCCGAGCCGGGCGTCTATGAGCGTTCGCGCGTCGGCGAGATGCTGCGCTGTCCATGGCACGGCTGGGAGTTCGACATGCGCAACGGCCAGTCCTGGTTCGACTCGAAACGGTTCAAGATCCGGTCATATCCGGTTGCGGTGGAACGCGGCGACGAATTGCAGAAGGGGCCCTATGTCGCCGAGACGTTCCCGGTGCACGTCGAAGACAGCTATGTGATTGTCGAGGTCTGAGGTCACACACGCTGTCATTCCGGGGCGGTCCGTAGGACCGAACCCGGAATCTCGAGATTCCGGGTTCGACGCTGCGCATCGCCCCGGAATGACATCTTCATTGGATTACGAGTTCATCACGCATTGAGATTCGAACCCAAGTGCGATATGGCTCTCGCGCTTTCAGTGGCGGAGACGAGCTTTGTCGAAACAATCCCTGCGCGAAGAGGCCGAGCGCCTGATCCGCGAATCGATGGAAAAGAAGACCATCGTCGTGAAGCAGGGCTCCACCCGCATCGAGGCGGTCTGCGGTAAATGCGGCGCGCCAAACCGGGTCCAGGCGGAAAAAGGCCAGAGCCGCGTCAAGTTCGCCTGCAAGAATTGCGGGCACAAGCAAGAGACGCTGTAGGCTCCTTACCCTCGCCCACAAAGGGGTAGAAGGGAAGGCGCACCTAGCTTCCCTTCGCGAATTTCGCAAACGCCTCCGCGTAATCCGGATGCCAGCGCGACAGCGGCGGGCGGTTCTCGACGATGTCGCCGGCAGCCCACAGCATGCGCTTCTCGTCGAGCGGGCGGGGCACGTCGTTGTCGGGGCAGAGGATGTAGAAATCGCCGGCTTCGAGCCGCGCCAGCATGAACTCGACCGTCTGCTCAGGCGTCCACGCGGCGGCGGGCTTTTCGGTGCGGCCCTTGGCGGTGAGCCCCGTGAACACGAAGCCGGGGATCAGCAGGTGTGCGGTGATGTGGCAATCCCTGGTGTTGCGCAGCTCATGCTGGAGCGCCTCGGTAAACGCCTTCACGCCGGCCTTGGAGACATTGTAGGCGGGATCGCCAGGCGGGGTGGTGATGCCCTGCTTGGAGCCGGTGTTGATGATCAGGCCGGCCTTGCCGCGCGCGATCATGTTCGGCGCGAAGATGCGCGAGCCGTTGATGATGCCCCACATGTTGACGCCGATGATGTGCTGCCAATGGTCCGGCTCGCCGAACAAGCTGCTGCCCGGCTGGATCCCGGCATTGTTCATGAGCAGGTCCGTTCCGCCGAAATGCGCGCCCACGGCGCGTTCCAGTTCCGTCAAGTTCTCGATCCGGCTGACGTCGGCCATCGATGTCATCACGTTCGCTGCGCCTGCGATCGATGACAGTTTTGTTGCAGCCTCTGCCAGCCTGGTCTCATCGACATCGGCGATGCACACCTTCATCCCGGCGCGCGCAAACGCCAGGGCTGCAGCGAAACCGATGCCGGATGCGCCGCCGGTGATCACGGCAACATTGCCCTTGGCGATGACAGGATGCGGCATGGCTGTTCTCCAGGAATGGACCTTGGTCGAGCTATAACATGGCGTTCGCGCGACCCTGCACAAGTCGGCATGGGAGGTCCTCGTTCCACGCCGACTTTACCCGTTTCCGGCGCCGCTGTATTCTGTTCGGCTTAACGATCCCACCGAGATCGAAACCAACAATCAATGACTAGGGAGTGCAGACATGGCTGTGTCGCAGGCGATTCCGATCACGCGCCATCCGTTCGCCAACGGGTCCTACAAGCAAATGCTGATCGACGGGAAGTGGGTCGATGCGGCCTCAGGCAAGCGCTTCGAGAGCCGTAACCCCGCCACCGGCGAACTGCTCGCAACCGTCGCCGAGGGCGACAAGGAAGATATCGATCGTGCGGTCGCGGCCGCCCGCCGCGCTTTCGAGGGCCCCTGGAGCAAGGTCAAGCCGTTCGAGCGGCAAAACCTGCTGCTCAGGCTCGCCGACCTTGTCGAGAAGAACTTTGACGAATTGTCGCAGCTTGACACGCTCGACATGGGCGCGCCGCTCAGCCGCACCCGCGCCTATCGCCTGCGCGCCGTCGGCATGCTGAGATATTATGCCGGCCAGACCACGGCGATCCACGGCGAGACCATCGAGAACTCGCTGCCCGGCGAGATTTTCTCCTACACGCTGAAGGAGCCGATCGGCGTTGTCGGCGCCATCATTCCCTGGAACGGTCCGCTCACCGCGACGATCTGGAAGATCGGTCCTGCCATCGCGACCGGCTGCACCGTGGTGCTCAAGCCGGCCGAAGAGGCGCCGCTCACCTCGCTCCGCATCGCCGAGCTCGCGATGGAAGCCGGCATTCCGGCTGGGGTCGTCAACGTGGTGCCCGGCTATGGCGAGACGGCGGGTGCCGCGCTCGCCTCGCATCCCGATGTCGACAAGGTTGCCTTCACGGGCTCGCATGTCACGGGCCAGTCGATCATCCGTGCTTCGGCCGGCAATCTCAAGCGCGTCTCGCTCGAGCTCGGCGGCAAGTCGCCTGACATCGTGTTCGCGGACGCCGATCTCGATGCCGCCGTGCCCGGGGCGGCGATGGCGGTGTTCGCCAATTCGGGACAGATCTGCAGCGCGGGCACGCGCCTGTTCGTCGAGCAGGCGATCTACGAGGAGTTCGTCGGCCGCGTCGCCGAGTTCGGCAAGAAGCTGCAAGTCGGCAACGGCCTCGATCCGAACGTGCAGATCGGCCCGCTGGTCTCCGAGCAGCAGCTCGAGCGCGTTACCGGCTATCTCGACATCGGCCAGAAGGAAGGTGCGCGAGCGCTCGCCGGCGGCGGCCGCGTCACCGAGGGTGCGCTGTCAAAGGGCTTCTTCGTCTCGCCGACGGTGTTCGCGGGCGTTCAGGACAACATGCGCATCGCCCAGGAGGAGATCTTCGGTCCCGTCATCTCCGCGATCGCGTTCAAGGACATGGACGAGCTGGTCAAGCGCGCCAACAACACCACCTTTGGACTCGGCTCCGGCCTGTGGACGCGTGACGTCACCAAGGCGCATGCGGTTGCCAAGCGCCTGCGCGCCGGCTCGGTGTGGGTGAATTGCTACCAGGCAATGGATCCGGCCGTGCCCTTCGGCGGCTACAAGATGAGCGGCTACGGCCGCGAATCCGGCAAGCAGCATGTCGAGGAATATCTCAACGTGAAGGCCGTCTGGATCAAGACGGGGTAGGGCCTCTCTGTAGCGTTCCGCGCGAGGGAATATCTGCTTTTGTGGGGCGGCGCCTTTTCCGGCGGCCGCCCCTCGCTATATGATGTGCATCCGTTCAAAGACAGCCGGGGCCCCCATGAAATTCGAGGCGTTGTTCAAACCGTTGCAAGTCGGTCCGTACAAGCTCGCGCACCGCGTCGCGATGGCGCCGTTGACGCGCATGCGCGCCGAGCGCGACAGTTTTTCGCCGCGGCCGCTCAACGCCGAATATTACGGCCAGCGTGCGACCAAGGGCGGACTGATCATCGCCGAAGCCTCGCCGGTGCTCTCGCATGGCCGGGGCAATCCAGCGACACCGGGCATCTATTCGGAGGCGCAGATCGCCGGCTGGCGCAAGGTGGTCGATGCCGTGCACGCCAAGGGCGGCATCATCTTCCTCCAGCTCTGGCACGTTGGCCGCGTTTCGCATTCCTCCTTCCACGGCGGCGAGCTGCCGGTCTCGGCGTCGGCGATCCCGATCAGGGCCGAAGGCATGAAGGCGATGACCGCCGACGGCAAGATCGCCGATTACGAGACGCCGCGCGCGCTGGAGACCGACGAGGTCAAGGGCATCGTCGAGGCCTTCCGGCAAGCCGCGAAGAACGCGCTCGCGGCCGGCTTCGACGGCGTCGAGATCCACGGCGCCAATGGCTATCTGCTCGAGCAGTTCCTGCAGTCGCGCAGCAACCAGCGCACCGATCAGTATGGCGGATCGATCGAGAACCGCACGCGCCTGCTGCTTGAAGTGACCCAGGCCGCGATCGATGTCTGGGGCGCGGGCCGCGTCGGCGTGCGGCTGTCCCCGCATGGCATCGCCAATGATTCCGCCGAGCCGGATCCGATGCCGCTCTACACGCATGTCGTGAAGGCACTCGATAAGCTCGGCCTTGCCTACCTGCACTTCATCGAGCCGCGCTCCAGCGGCGCGGGCCGCGCCGACGTCCATTGGGAGAACGTACCCTCGGCGATGGTGCTGTTCCGTCCGCACTACAGCGGCGTGCTGATGACCGCCGGCGGTTTCACCGGCGAGACCGCCAATGCCGCGATCGCAGAAGGCCACGCCGACATCATCGCCTTCGGGCGCATCTTCATTTCGAACCCCGATCTGCCGCGGCGCCTCGAGCACGACTACCCGATCACGCCATACAACCGCGCGACGTTCTATGGCGGCGAGGAGAAGGGGTATACGGATTATCCTGTCCATGACGCGCTTGCGCCGGCATAGGTCTCCGTCTCCGTCATTCCGGGGCGATGCGTAGCATCGAACCCGGAATCCATTTCACGTCCTGGGTTGTCGCACAATGGATTCCGGGCTCGCGACTTCGTCGCGCCCCGGAATGACGAGCTTGATTTGTTGCGCAACCGCTACCACAAATTCCGTCATTGCGAGCGCAGCGAAGCAATCCAGGACGGCCTCCGCGGAAAGATCCTGGATTGCTTCGCTGCGCTCGCAATGACGACCGGAGAGACCATCATGGCCAAAGCCGCAGTCGCCGCAGGAACCGCCACGGGCCAATGCCTCTGCGGCAAGGTCAGCTTCGAGATCGACGTCCCCGCGCGCTGGGCCTGGCATGATCACTCCGCCGCCAGCCGCCGCGCTCATGGCGCGGCTTACGCGACTTATGTCGGCAGCTGGAAAAAGCGCTTTCGCATCACCTCAGGCAAGACCGCGCTGACCCGCTTTGAGGACAAGGCGACCAGGACCGCGCGCAGCTTCTGCTCGCACTGCGGCACGCCGATCGCCTACGAGCGACCGCGCGGCCCGCATATGGTCAACATCCCGCGCGCCCTGTTCAACGAGCGCACCGGCCGCCAGCCGCTCTATCACATCGCCATCGAGGAGCTGCAGGAATGGGCGTACACCGGCGAGCCGCTGGTGCCCCTGAAGGGCTTTCCGGGCGTGGTGTGGCAGCGCTCGAAAAAGAAGAAGCGCGCCAGCGGCGAGGATCCGTTCGAGCTCGGGCGCGAGGAGATGTAGCGCGGCTCGCCAGCGCAAGGCAGCCATGACCGCGTTTCCTTGCGCGCCTCGAAATTTCGGCCATCATGTCTTTCGTCCTTGCGGCAACGTCCGCTCCTGGAGGAAACATGAAGAACAAGATCACCGGCCGTTCCGCCTTTCTCGCGCTGCTCAAGGACGAGGGCATCACGCATCTGTTCGGCAACCCCGGCACCACCGAGCTGCCGATCATGCATGCGTTGAAGGATCATCCTGATCTCACCTATGTGATGGCGATGCAGGAGAGCCTGGTGGTCGCAATCGCCGACGGCTACAGCCGCGCCTCCGGCAAGCTCGTCGCCTGCAATGTCCATGTCGCGCCGGGCCTCGGCAACGCGATGGGCTCGCTCTACAACGCCCAGTTCACGGGCACGCCGATGATCCTGACTGCCGGCCAGCAGGAGCAGGGGCACGGCCTGATGGAGCCGGTGCTCTATGGCCCGCTGGTGCGGATGGCCGAGCCGCTGGTGAAATGGGCGGTCGAGGTGACGCGCCTTGAGGACCTGCCGCGCATCGTGCGCCGCGCGGCCAAGGTGGCCATGACGCCGCCGACCGGGCCGGTGTTCATCTCGCTGCCGGGCGATATCCTCAACAGCGAGGCCGGCATCGATCTCGGCCGCTCCACCCGCATCGACGCGCGCACGAAACCGTCGGATGAGGCGCTGAGGGCATTTGCCGCGCGGCTGCTCAAGGCCGAGCGCCCCGTCATCGTCACCATGGACGAGGTAGTCAAGAGCGACGCCCTGAAAGAAGCTGCCGAACTCGCCGAATTGCTCGGGGCCGCTGCCTACCAATCCTCGACACCCTATGGCGCGCACTTCCTTTCGGAGAGCCCAGGCTTCGTCGGCACGCTGGCCCGCGTGCAGAAAGTCGCGCGCGATACGCTGGCGCCCTACGATCTGCTGATCGCGCTCGGCGGCGATCCGCTGCGCATGTCGGTCTATAGCGAAGTCGATGCGCTGCCGGATGGTCTCGGCATCGTGCAGATCGGTCTCGTCGACTGGGAGATCGCCAAGAACTATGGCGCCGAGATCGCGCTCAAGGCGGATGTGAGGGAAACGCTGCGCGCGTTGATCCCGGTGCTGAAGGAGATGGGCGGGGCGGCGCTGGCGAGCCGCGCCAAACAACGCCTAGCCGAGCTCGCGCCGAAGAACTGGACCGCGCGACGTGCCGCAGTGATCGAGCAGATCGGAAAGAGCGCCGGCCGGACGCCTGTTGATCCCGACTATCTGGTGCTGCAGATGGTCGAGGCCATGCCCGACCACGCGATTCTCGTCGATGAAGGCCTCACCTCCAGCCGCCAGGTCACGGCGCTGCGTCCGCACCGCGACCGCTTTGGCTATCACGGCCTCGCCTCCGGCGGCATCGGCTGGGGCCTGCCGGCATCCGTCGGCGCCAGCATCGCCAATCCGGATCGACCTGTCGTGTGTTTCTCAGGCGACGGCAGCGCCATGTATTCGATCCAGTCGCTGTGGACCGCCGCGCATCACAAGCTGCCGCTCAACGTCGTCATCGCCAACAATGGCGGCTATCGCATCATCAAGCAGCGCCTGCTCGCTTTCCATGGTGACGACAATTATGTCGGCATGGATTTCGCCGATCCGCCCGTTGATTTCGCCGGTGTCGCAAAGGCGCTCGGCTGCGAGGCGATCAAGATCAGCGATCCCAGCGAGCTGAAGGCGACGCTGGCGTCTGCGTTCAACCGGCCGGGGACGAAGCTGATCGAGGTGATGGTGGATGGGAAGGTGTAGGCGGTCGTGCGACGATGCCGCGCTTCGCTCGCAATGACGATGTGGTTGCATCATGCACAAAACTCTCACCGTCACCCTGAGGTAGCCGCTTCTTCAGCGGCCCTCGAAGGGCGACGGCCCGGCTGCATCTCGGCCGTCCATCCTTCGAGGCGCGCAAGGGCGCGCACCTCAGGATGACGGAACTTGCAGCGTGGGCGTTAGCCTGCCTTCTCCCCCACCCGATACCCCGCCGCCGGATGCGGCGCATCTAGCCTTGCGCGGCCGTCGCCGAACAGTTTCTCCCGCAGCGTGCCTTTCGCATATTCCGGCTTATAGCGCCCGCGTTTGGTCAGCTCCGGCACCAGCATGTCGCTGATATCCTCGAAATCACCCGGCGAGATTGCAAACGCGACGTTGAGGCCGTCGACGTCGGTCTTCTCGAACCAGTCCTCGATCTTGTCGGCGACGCTCTCGGGCGTGCCGACGACAACGGGGCCGGCGCCGCCGATGCCGACATGCTCGATGACGTCGCGCACGGTCCAGACGCGGTCGGGGTCACCGCGGGTGACATTGTCCAGCGCGCTGCGGCCGGCATCGTTCTGGACGTGACGGACCTGCTGATCGAGCTCGTAGCCGGAGAAGTCGATGCCGGTCCAGCCCGACATCAAGGCGAGGGCGCCTTCCGGATTGATGTGCGAGCGGTAGTCGGCATATTTCGCCGCCGCTTCAGCCTCGGTGTCGCCGAGGATGATCGTCATCATGTTGAACATCAGGATCTCGGCCGGGTTGCGGCCGAACTTGGCGGCTTCCTCGCGGATCGCGGCGACGCGCGGCGCGATGATCTTGGCCGATGGTCCCGACATGAACACGCATTCGGCGTGCTTGGCCGCGAACTGCCGGCCGCGCGGCGAGGTGCCGGCCTGGTACAGCACGGGCGTTCGTTGCGGCGACGGCTCGCTCAGATGAATCGTGTTGTTGATGCGGTAGTTCGCGCTCTCATGATTGATGCGATGAACCTTGCTGGGATCGGTGAAGATGCCGCGTTTGCGATCGCGCAGCACTGCGTCGTCCTCCCAGCTTCCCTCCCAGAGCTTGTAGACCACCTCCATATACTCGTCGGCGATGTCGTAGCGGTCGTCATGCCCGGTCTGCTTGTCCTTTCCGGCGCCGCGCGCGGCGCTGTCGAGATAGCCTGTGACGACGTTCCAGCCGATCCGACCCTCGGTGAGATGGTCGAGCGTCGACATCCGCCGCGCAAACGGGTAGGGCGGCTCGAACGACAGATTGCTGGTGACGCCAAACCCGAGATTTTTAGTCACCGCAGCCATCGCCGACAGCAGCAGCAGCGGCTCGTTCGACGGCGTCTGTGCTGCATTGCGCAAGGCTGCGTCAGGGCTATTGCCATAGACGTCGTAGACACCAAGCACGTCGGCCAGGAACAACCCGTCGAAGCGGCCGCGTTCCAGCGTCTTGGCGAGATCGATCCAGTAGGGCAGGCGGTTATATTCGGCGGTGCGGTCGCGCGGATGGGTCCACAGCCCGGGCGATTGATGCGCGACGCAATTCATCGCAAATGCGTTGAGCCTGATCTCTTTAGCCATGCTGGTCCCCCGGCGCCCTGTACTGAGCGCTCTTCGAATGATAGACGTGCGCCCCAACTTGGCGAAGTTCTTGCATACCAATTGCGCTTGGCAAGGCCAAAATCGACGGCACGCCAGCCCTTGGCAAGCCAAGCTCAAGAGAGCAAGAACGAAATCGCAAGCCCCCGCCACTTTCGAGCGTCCGCGTAGTCCGCTACGCTGCCTCGTTCCATCAAGTTGAAGACGATAAGAATGACCAGAGCCGACGCCATCGCCCGCGCCCGGGACGACTTCAAATCCGGCGCGTTCCTTGCCGAACTCGACCGCCGCGTCGCTTATAAGACGGAAAGCCAGAATGCCTCGCGCGGCCCGGAGCTGCGCGCCTATCTGGAACAGGAGATGGCGCCGGCCTTCGCTGCGCTCGATTTCGAGAGCCGCATCGTGGAATCCCCGAGCGGCAAGTCGCCGTTCCTGTTCGCCGAACACCACGAGAGCGCATCCGCGCCGACCGTTCTGATCTACGGCCATGGCGACGTCGTCGACGGCATGGAAGGCGAGTGGCGCGAGGGCCGCGATCCCTGGCGCACGACCGCTTCTGGCATCCGCCTCTATGGCCGCGGCACAGCCGACAACAAGGGCCAGCACAGCATCAACATGGCGGCACTTCGCGCCGTGCGCGAGGCCCGCGGCGGCAAGCTTGGCTTCAATGCAAAGTTCATCGTCGAGATGGGCGAGGAGATCGGCTCGCCTGATCTCAGCAAGGTCTGCGACCTCAACCGCGACGCGCTGAAGGCCGACCTGTTCATGGCCTCCGATGGGCCGCGGCTGTCGGCGGATCGGCCGACGCTGTTCCTGGGCTGCCGCGGCGGCATCCGCATCCATCTCGATGTGAACTTGCGGGATGGCGGACATCATTCCGGCAATTGGGGCGGCGTGCTCGCCAACCCCGCGACCATTCTGGTCAGCGCGATCTCGACGCTGGTCGACGGCCGAGGCCGGCTTCAGCTCGACGCGCTGAAGCCCCCGCGCCTGACCAACCAGATCCGCAGCTATCTTGCCGATGTGCAGGTGGTCCCGACCGAGGACGAGCCTGCGCTCGCAGAGAATTGGGGTGAGGACGGCCTGTCCGCGGCCGAGCGGCTCTATGCCTGGAATACGCTGGAAGTGCTGGCGATGTCATCGGGCAATATCGAGAAGCCGGCCAATGCCATTCCCGGCCACGCCAATGCCGTGCTGCAACTGCGTTTCGTGGTTGGCACCAAGGTCGATGGCCTGATCGACGCTGTCAAAGCGCACCTCGTCGCAAAGGGCTTTCCAATGGTCGAGGTGCGGGCGGCCCAGAGCTTTGCCGCCTCGCGCACCGATTTCGACAGCCCCTGGATCAAATGGGCGGCGGATTCCGTCCAAAACACTACCGGGAAGGCGCCGGCGGTGCTGCCGAACTTCGGCGGCTCGCTGCCCAACGATGTGTTTTCGGAAGTTCTGGGCCTGCCGACGATCTGGGTCCCGCACTCCTATCCCGGCTGCTCCCAGCATGCGCCGAATGAGCACATCCTGCTGCCATTGACCGAAGAAGCCTTGACGGTCATGGCCGGCTTGTTCTGGGATCTCGGTGAATTACCGCGGCCATTAACCTGAGCGGGCATCCAGCCGAAAGTCACATTCTAATCCGGGCCGAGATGTGCTTGCATCTGGCCGCATCATCCTGAAAGGGGAGAAAAAGTGAAACATTTCCGTCACATCGGCCTCGCGCTCGTCGCGACCTTTGCTGTGAGCCAGGCTGGGGCCGAGGAACTCACCGGCACGCTGAAGAACATCAAGGACACCGGCGCCATCACGCTCGGCTTCCGCGACTCCTCGATCCCGTTCTCCTATCTCGACGACAACCAGAAGCCCGTCGGGTTCGCGATGGACATCTGCTACAAGATCGTCGACGCCGTGAAGAAGGAGCTCAAGCTCGACAAGCTCGAGGTGAAGCTCAACCCGGTGACCTCGGCGACGCGTATCCCGCTGATGGCGAACGGTACCATCGACCTCGAGTGCGGCTCGACCACCAACAATACCGAGCGTCAGAAGCAGGTCGCCTTCACCAACACCCACTTCCTGACCGCCAGCCGCTATGTGTTCAAGAAGTCGAGCGGCCTGAAGTCGATCGACGACCTCAAGGGCAAGACGGTGGTCTCCACCGCCGGCACCACCAACATCAAGCAGCTCACCGAAGCCAACGTCGAGAAGAAGCTCGGCGCCAACATCATTCCGGCCAAGGACCACGCCGAAGCCTTCCTGATGGTCGAGACCGACCGCGCGGTCGCTTTCGTAATGGACGACATCCTGCTCGCGAGCCTCGTCGCCGGCTCGAAGACGCCGTCCGACTATGTCATCTCCAAGGATGCGTTCTCCAAGCCCGAGCCCTATGGCATCATGCTGCGCAAGGACGACGCCCCCTTCAAGAAGGTCGTGGATGCGGCAACCGCTGCGCTCTACACCTCGGGCGAAGGCCAGAAGATCTACGACAAGTGGTTCATGTCCAAGATCCCGCCGAAGGGTCTGAACCTCAACACCCCGATCTCCGATCAGCTGAAGCACGAGTTCGCAAAACCCTCGGACTCGCCGATCCCGGACGACTATAAGTAAGATATAAACTCGATCTCAGGATCGGGATCATGTCCGGCCACTCTTGACACCAGAGTGGCCGGACATTTGCATAGGCGCCCAGACCTTCTTTCGAGCCAATTTTGATTGGCGCGTTCGCGCGGGGGACACGTGAACTACCATTGGAACTGGGGAATCTTTTTCCAGCCGAACCCGATGGGGACCGGCACCTATCTCGACATGTTGCTGTCGGGACTGGTGCTGACCCTTGAAACCGGGATGCTGGCCTGGATCATCGCGCTCATCACCGGTACGGTCGTCGGCGTGATGCGCACGTTGCCGTCGAAGGGCGCGAACTGGTTCGGCTTCTGCTATGTCGAGTTCTTCCGGAACATGCCGCTGCTCGTGCAGCTGTTCCTGTGGTTCTTCGTGCTGCCGGAACTGCTGCCGAAATCCGCCGGCCTGTGGTTGAAGCAATTGCCGAACGCGCCGTTCTGGACGGCGGCGATCGGCATCGGCTTCTTCATGTCGGCGCGCGTTGCAGTGCAATTGCAAGCGGGCATCGGCTCGCTGCCGCGCGGGCAGAAGATGGCCGCGACCGCGCTCGGCCTGACCACGGCGCAGGGCTATCGCTACGTGCTGCTGCCGATGGCGTTCCGCATCATCCTGCCGCCGCTGACCTCGGAATTCCTCAACACCATCAAGAACACCGCGGTCGCCATCACCATCGGCCTGCTCGAGCTGACCGGACAGGCGCGCTCGATGCAGGAATTCTCGTTCCAGGTGTTCGAGGCCTTCACCGCCGCGACGCTGCTCTACCTCCTCGTCAACGCCGTCGTCGTGACCGCCATGCGCTTCCTCGAGCGTTACGTCGCGATCCCCGGCTACATCACGGGGAAATAGCGCCGTGTTCAGCAATTTCGATTTCGACGTCATTATCCGCGCGCTGCCGTATCTGTTCTACGAGGGCATGAGCTTCACGGTGCTGCTGACAGCGTTGTCCGCGTTCGGCGGCCTCGTCTTCGGTACGGCCATCGCCCTGATGCGGCTGTCCGGCTACAAGACGCTCGGGCGCATCGCCGGCCTCTATGTCGACTTCATGCGCTCGCTGCCGCTGGTGCTGGTGATCTTCTGGTTCTACTTCCTGGTGCCCTATATCGGGCAGTGGGTGACCGGCGCATCGCGCCCGATCAGCGTCGGCGCGTTCGCCTCCTCGCTCATCACCTTCATCATGTTCGAGGCGGCGTATTTCTCCGAGATCATGCGCGCCGGTATCCAGTCGATCTCGCGCGGGCAGCCGGCGGCCGCCAGTGCGCTCGGTCTGACCTACGCGCAGAGCATGCGCTACGTCGTGCTGCCGCAGGCCTTCCGCAACATGCTGCCGGTGCTGATCACGCAGACCATCGTGCTGTTCCAGGACACCTCGCTGGTCTACGTGCTGTCGATCACCGACTTCCTCGGCGCCGCCAGCAAGGTCGCGCAGCGTGACGGCCGTCTGGTCGAGATGTATCTGTTTGCCGCAATCGTCTACTTCACCATTTCCTGTATCGCGTCCTTCGGCGTCCGCCGTCTCCAGGCGCGCATCGCTATCCTTCGCTAGGGCCCGTCATGATCGAAATCAGCCACGTCGACAAATGGTACAGCCCGACCTTCCAGGTGCTGACCGATTGCACCACCAGCGTCGCCAAGGGCGAGGTGGTGGTGGTGTGCGGTCCGTCCGGTTCGGGCAAGTCGACCCTCATCAAATGCGTCAATGCACTGGAGCCGTTCCAGAAGGGCGATATCAGCGTCGACGGCACCAAAGTCAACGATCCCAAGACCAACCTGCCGAAACTGCGCTCGCGCGTCGGCATGGTGTTCCAGCATTTCGAGCTGTTCCCGCACCTGAAGATCATCGACAATCTCTGCCTTGCGCAGGAGAAGGTGCTGGGCCGCGCGCATGACAAGTCGCTCGCCAAGGGCATGCAACTGCTGGAGCGCGTAGGCCTGAAGGAGCAGGCGCAGAAATTCCCGGCGCAGCTCTCCGGCGGCCAGCAGCAGCGCGTTGCGATTGCGCGCGCGCTCGCGATGGATCCGATCGTGATGCTGTTCGACGAGCCGACCTCGGCGCTCGATCCCGAAATGGTCAGCGAGGTGCTCGACGTCATGGTCGACCTCGCCCGCGAAGGCATGACCATGATGGTCGTGACCCACGAAATGGGTTTTGCGCGCAAGGTCGCCAACCGCGTCATCTTCATGGACCGCGGCGAGATCGTCGAGGACGCCCCGAAGGACGATTTCTTCGGCAAGCCCCGCAGCGACCGCGCGCAGAAGTTCTTGTCGAAGATCTTGTCGCACTAGCCGTCATTCCGGGCTCATTCGCTTTGCGAATGCCCACATTGCGCGAGTGCGCAATGGGGAATGACGAAACGAGGGGTGCTCGGCGCCCTCGATTGGCGTATAACCGCGCCAGATCCTTCATTGCCGCCAGGAGACCCGCCTTGGATTCGATCGCCTACGTCAACGGCTCATTCGTCCCGCTCGCGGAAGCAAAGATCTCGGTACTCGACCGCGGCTTCCTGTTCGCCGACGGCATCTACGAGGTCTCGGCCGTGCTCGACGGCAAGCTGGTCGACAACGCCTCGCATCTGGCGCGGCTGGAGCGTTCGGTCGGCGAGATCAAGCTGAGATTGCCGGTGACGGTTGAGCGCATTACCGAGATCCAGAAGGAGCTGATCGCCCGCAACAAGCTTGCGAGCGGCCTCGTCTATCTCCAGGTCACGCGCGGCGCCGACAAGGGTCGTGACTTTGCGTTCCCCAAGGATGACGTCGTCTCGAGCCTGGTGATGTTCACCTCGGAAAAGGACATCATCAACGCCGTTTCGGCCAAGACGGGGATCAATGTGATCACCGTGCCCGACATCCGCTGGGAACGGCGCGACATCAAGAGCGTGGCGCTGCTGGCTCAGGTGCTGGCGAAGCAGGCCGCGGCCGAAGCCGGCGCCGGCGAGGCCTGGATGCTGGAGGATGGTTACGTCACCGAGGGCGGCTCGTCGTCCGCCTTCATCCTCACCAAGGACGACGTCATCGTCACCCGCAAGAATTCCAACGCGATCCTGCCGGGCTGCACCCGCAAGGCCGTGGTCGCGCTCGCCGAAGAGCGCCAGCTCCGCGTCGAGGAGCGCTCCTTCACGGTGGAAGAAGCGCTCGCCGCGAAGGAAGCGTTCATCACCAGCGCATCCGCCTTCGTGCAGCCGGTGGTCGCCGTCGACGGCAAGACGATCGGCGATGGCAAGCCCGGCCCGATGGCGACGCGGTTGCGCGAGATCTATGTGGAGTTCGCCAAGGCGACGGCGGTCTAGGCGGTATCTTCCGCTGCCGTAGGGTGGGCAAAGGCGCCCTTGCGCCGTGCCCACGTCCTCTCTTTTCGCTGGCAGAAGGTGGGCACGCTTCGCTTTGCCCACCCTACGAGACCGTCGACGTAGCCTACGCCACCGACGCTTTCACCTTCACCGGATGCACCGCGCGGAACGCGATCGCCAGCCTATTCCAGGCATTGATGGCGCCGATCAGCGCGGTCAGGTTCACCGTCTCCGCGTCCGAGAACTGCGCGCGGACCTGTTCGTAGACATCGTCGGGCGCACGCGTCTCGGAGATCAGCGTCACCGACTCGGTCCAATCAAGTGCGGCACGCTCGCGGTCGGTATAGACAGGGGATTCACGCCAGGCATTGAGCAGATAGATGCGTTGCTCGGTCTCGCCGCGCTTGCGGGCATCCTCGGTGTGCATGTTGATGCAGAAGGCGCAGCCGTTGATCTGCGAGGCCCGGATCTTGACGAGCTCGATCAGAGACTTCTCGAGTCCGGTCGACTGGATCTGCTCTTCCAGCGCCATCAGCGCCTTCATCGTATCGGGGGCAGCCTGGTAAAAGTTCATGCGGGGTTTCATGGTCGTTCTCCTTTTGCTGGGTTAGGGATCAGTGGGCTCCCCCGGCCGAGACGTGGCCGGGATTCTTCAGGAAGAGGGAGGCGATGAAGGCTACGATCAGCGCCAGGCCGAGCAGATAGAAGGTGTCGCTGAAGGCGAGGATAAAGGCCTGCTTCTGCACGATATGGCCGATCGCGACATAGGCGCGATGCGTGGCGTCGGCACGGTCGAGCACGCCGTGATTGATGAAATACTGCGTGAGCTGCTCCAGCCGCGTGCGTGTGGCCTGCTCGAAAACCGAGACCGATTGCGTCAGCACGTTGGAGTGATATTGCTCGCGCTTGGTCAGGAGCGTTTGCAGCACGGCAATGCCGATCGCACCGCCGAGATTGCGCATCATGTTGAATAGGCCCGACGCGGAGCCGGCATTCTCCGGTTCGATCCCGGCGGTGGCGACGGCCGAGAGCGGCGCGAACACAAAGGCCTGTCCAATGGCGCGAACGACGTTGGGCCAGAACAGCTGATCCGTGGCGTAATCATTCGTCATGTAGATGTTCATGAAGTTGGAGGCGGCAAACAGCGCGAAGCCGATGGCGATAATGATCCGGGCATCGAAACGCTGCATCAGCCGCGGCACAAGCGGGATCAACAACAGCTGTGGCAGGCCGGTCCACGCCAGAACCATGCCGATCTGTTCGGAATTGTAGCCCTGGATGCGCGACAGATAGACGGGCAAGATGAACACCGAACCATATAGCGCGATGCCCAGCAGGAAGTTGGCGAGGATGCCGAAGCCGAAATTGCGGCGAACCAACAGACGCAAATTGAGGAGCGGCTTCTTCACCGTGAGTTCGACGATCAGGAACGCGGTCAGCGCCACGGCAGCGATTACCGACAGTCTCACGATGAAGGGCGAGCCGAACCAATCGTCCTTGTTGCCTTCTTCCAGCACGGTCTGAAGCGCGGAGAGGCCGATCGCCATGGTGATGATGCCCGGCCAGTCGCCCTTGCGGAGCAGTGACAGCTTCATCGGCTTGGATTCCAGCGAGAACCAGAGCATCGCGATCATCAGCGTGCCGGGCACCAGGTTGACGTAGAAGATGTACTGCCAGCCCCAATTCTCGGTGAGATAACCGCCAATGGTCGGGCCGATCGCGGGCGCAAATGTCGCGGAGACCGCAAACAGCGCAAGTCCGATCGGCTGCTTCGCCTTCGGCAGGAGCGTGATGATGAGCGTGAACGCCATTGGAATCAGCACGCCGCCGCTAAAGCCCTGCACGGCGCGGAGAACGATCATCTGCGGCAGGTCTTGTGCCAGCGCGCAGGCTGCGGAAAACACCAGAAACAAGATCGCGTTGGTGAGCAAATAGATCCGGATCGAGAACACCTGCGCGAGCCAGCCGGACAGCGGGATCACCACGATCTCGGCGATCAGATAGGACGTCGAGATCCAGCCGCCGTCGTCGATGCCGGCGCCGATCGCGCCCTGGATGTCGGCGAGCGAGGCGTTGACGATCTGGATATTCAGCACCGCCATGAAGGCGCCGAGCGTGGCTCCGACCACCGCGATCCAGGTTTTGGCCGATACGGCGGGCGCAGTGGGTGCAGCGGGAGCGGGAAGGCTGGCAGCGTCGTTGACGGTCGGTTGAAGCGTGCTCATGGAAGCCTCGTCTCTGATGTGGAGACAGGATGCATCAGGCGGATGGGTTCGATAATCAGGGAAGTTCGGGAAGGATCATCCGGTAGGATTTTATAATCCTGCCGGGCCTGCACGTGTCAGCCGCCGTTCGCGCGCGGCGCGTTGTCGGCGACGCGCTTGCTCGTCTCGCGCTCGGCCACCACGGCCGCCTTGGTATCGACCGTCGGCACCGCCGACATGCCGGGCCGTAGCAGGCCGGTGAGGCTGTGATCGTCGAGCACGATCTTCACGGGCACACGCTGCACGATCTTGGTGAAATTGCCGGTGGCATTGTCCGGCGGCAGCAGCGCGAATTCAAGCCCGCTGGCCGGCGAAAGGCTGTCGACATGGCCGTGCAGCGTGCGATTGCGAAAGCTGTCGACGATCAGTTCGACAGGCTGGCCCGCACGCACATGCGTGAGCTGGGTCTCCTTGAAATTCGCGACTACATAGACCGCGTCGAGCGGAACCACCGCCATCAATTGCGTGCCGGCCTGCACGTACTGGCCGACGCGCAAGGACCGCGCGCCCACCGTGCCGTCAACGGGCGCAGTGATCTCGGTATAGGACAGGTTCAGCTCGGCCTGGTCGGCGACGGCGCGAGCGCGATCGAGCTGCGCGGTGGCCTGCGCACGCTGTGTGGTCAGCACATCGACCTTGCGCTGTGCGGCGAGCAGTCCCGACTTGGCGTGCTGCAATTGCGCGTTGCTGGCGCGGAGCGCCGCGTCGGTCTGCTGCGCGCGCTGGATCGTGCCGGAGCCCGACTTCATGAGATCGTCGTAGCGGGCGCGCTCCTCCTGCGCGAATTTCAGATTGGCATCGGCCGCGGCAACGTCGGCGGTGCTCTGCTCGATGACAGGCTGTTGCAGCTCGAGCTGGGCATCGAGGTTGCGGACCGAGGCTTCGGCGGCTGCGACATCCGCGCGGGCCTGGCCCAGCGCGGCCTTGAAGTCGCGGTCGTCGATCCTGGCCAGCACCTGGCCGGCCCGGACCTTCTCGTTGTCGCCGACCAGCACCTTTGCGATGTAGCCGGAGACCTTGGGGGCGATGATGGTGGAATCCGCCTTCACATAGGCGTCATCGGTCGTCTCGAGGTAGCGGCCGGTGGTCAGGTAATTGTAGCCAAAGTCGCCGGCCGCAGCGACGCCGAGAACCAGCGCCAGCGCGAGGGCCGCCCGCTTGATCGCCTTGCGGGATGGCTTCAGGCTGATTTTATCAGTTTTTTCAGTGGTGTAAGCTGCGTCCGACATGGCATCCTCCGGAGTCCCTGGGGCGTCCCGTCCCGAAGGGGCGCTGTTGTCTGGGCGGAAGATGCGCTGTCCCGGCCCTTGTGATAATCCGCCAAAAAGCAAAATGATTGTCCACCCACGCTGCATAATCCGAGGCGCTCATGGACCGGCTGACCAGCCTGACCGCTTTTGTCCGGGTCGTTGATACCGGCGGGTTCTCCGCCGCCGCCCGCAAGCTCGACATGTCCACGACCATGGTGAGCAACCACATCCAGGCACTGGAGGAGCGGCTCGGTGCGCGCCTGCTCAACCGCACCACGCGCAAGGTCAGCGTCACCGAGATCGGCAAGGCCTATTACGACCGCTGCATCCAGATCCTCGCCGACATCGAGCAGGCCGACGACATCGCCGGCGCGTTGCAATCGGTGCCACGCGGCACGCTGCGGATTCATTCCGCCACCCATATGGTGCCCTTTGTGGCGGGCGTCGTGGCCAAACTGCTCTCGACCTATCCGGAGGTGAAAGTCGACCTGCGCATGGGCGAAGCCAATGTCGATCTGATCGAGGAGGGCTATGACGTCGCGCTTCGCATGACGCCGCCGCCGGATTCCAGCCTGATCGTTCGCAGCCTCGCCACATGGCGCCACGTGTTGTGCTGCTCGCACGATTATCTCGAAAAGCACGGCCGCGTGCAGCAGCTCGCCGAGCTCACCGAGCATAACTGCGGCCGCCACCTCAACTATCCCCATGGTGATGAGTGGCGCTTCTTCGATCGCAAGGGCGCGCCCGCTTCGGTGCGCATTTCAGGCAGCCTCGTCACCAACAGCGGCGAGGCGCTCAGGCGGATGGTGATCGAGGGCGCCGGCATCGGCCTGCTCGCGGGGTTTCTGGTGAGCGATGATCTCGATGCCGGGCGGCTGGTGCGCCTCTTGCCGGAATACCGGCCTGTCGAGATGTCGATGAACGCGGTCTATCCGCATCGCCATCATCTGTCGGCGAAGGTCAGGACCTTCATTGACATGCTCGTGCATCACAGCGCCGAGCAGCAGAAGCTGATCAATCCGTATTCGTGAGGCTTAGCCGACGGGTGACAGCTCCCGTCATTGCGAGCGCAGCGAAGCAATCCAGAAATGCATCCGTGGAAAGACTCTGGATTGCTTCGCTGCGCTCGCAATGACGATGTGGATGCTGTTGGTCCAACAGCGGCAGTTTCGTAGGGTGGGCAAAGGCGCTCTTGCGCCGTGCCCACGATCTCTTGTCAATCGCCACAGGCGTGGGCACGCTTGCGCTTTGCCCACCCTACGAGAGCGTCAGCGCGGTGGCGGCAGTCGTCCAAACACAGAATCAAGTGCCACGCCGATCGCGAGCAGCCGCTCGTCGCTGCCTGACGGTCCGTCCAATTCAAGTCCGATCGGAAGCCTGCTGGTCGCACCCAGCGCAACCGGAATCTGAATGCCGGGAATCCCGGCATTGCTGCCGGGATCGGTGTTCTGGATGAACAGTCCAAAGTTTTCGAGACTGCTCGACTCCGGATTGGAGGCAATCGCAACCCGCGGCGTGGTCGGGAAGGCGATGGCGTCGAGCTTGTTGCTGGCAAATGTCCGCGCATACAGCGCCTGGAGCGCGGGCCGCGCAATATTGATCGCATGATCATAGACCGGCTTCGCATCGACCAAGCTGCCGTCGGGCGCCGGCAATTTGCGCGGCAGCACCAGGCCCTCATAAGTGCCCTTGACGTCAGGGCTCGCGATTTGCGCGACCATCGCCTCGATGGTCACGCCCGTGCCGGTGCGCTTGAGATAGGCGACCATGTCGTCATAGGCCTCATAAAGCGCGACGGGAAATCCGACCTGGCCGTTGAGCTGGGCAAGCTCCGGCATCTCGATGTCGACCACGGTCACGCCTTGCGCTTTCAATCGGCCGAGCGCTCCATGGAACGCGGCTTCCGTATCGCCGTCGAGGTTGGCCAGCATGCTCTTCACAAGGCCGAGGCGGACCTGCCTAAGATCGGCGGGCTGCACGGCATCGCCGCCAGCGATGACGCGATCGAGGAGCGCGACGTCAGCCATGGTGGCCGCCATCGGGCCGGCGGTGTCGCGGGTGTGCGAGATCGGCGCGATGCCGGCCTGCTGATAGCGGCCGACGGTCGGCCGCAGCGAGGCACAGCCGTTCAGCGCGGCAGGCACGCGCACGGAGCCGCCGGTGTCGGTGCCAAGTCCGCCCGCCACGATCCGCGCGCCGATCGCGGCGCCCGTTCCCGAGGAGGAGCCGCCGGCGATCAGGCCGTGGTCATAAGCGTTGCGCACGCCATATTCGGCGCCGGTCTTGAACGCGGTGTTGTAACCGGAGATGCCGAATGCAAGCTCGTGCATACTGGTCTTGCCGATGATGACGGCGCCCGCGGCGCGCAGCTTCGCCACCACGGGGGCGTCAACGCTCGGAATGAAGCTTTTCAGCGCCGGCGTTCCAGCGGTGCAGGGCAATCCCGCGACTTCGATATTGTCCTTGATCACAACAGGAACGCCGCCAAGCGGCTTGCTCCCGGCGCCTGCGCCCCGCGTATCGAACGCGACTGCGGCTTTCAGAGCCCCTTCTTCATCCAGGGTGATGAACGCGTTCAGGTCGCCATTTGCTTTGGCGCGGGCGAGTGCCGCAGAGGTGATTGCATGGCTCGTGATTTTTCCGGCCGCGAGCTCCGCCGCGGCCTCGGTCAGGGTTATCTGGTCGAAATCCATGATGAGCCACCCGATTGCAGGGCTCCAAGAGGGAGCCGCTTCAATCCGCAAGGCTGAAGCCTCGGTGGCGTCGCGTCAACCCGTGGCGCGCATCTTTACCGGCGAAGATGCGGCGAGACGGGCGAGCAACTGCTCGACCTCGGGTTTCACCTTCGCGATGGCGATGTCTTTGACCGGCCCGTAGCCACGGATCTCCATCGGGGCCCTGGCGATGGCGACGAGCTCGGGCAGATGGGCCGCGTCGATCTTGCCCAATATTTGCGTGATGACGCCCTCATACCAGGCAATCAGCTCTCGCTCTGTGCGCCGCTCAGCGGTGTAGCCGAACGGATCGAACGGCGTTCCGCGCAGCACCTTGAGCCGCGCCAATACCGCGAGCGGCATCTGGATCCACTGCCCGAAGGCGCGCTTGCGCGGGCGGCCGCGTGCATCGTGGCCTGAGGTGAGGAACGGCGGCGCGAGATGATACTGCACGCTGAATCCGTCCTCGAATTCGCGCTTCAGCTCGTCGAGGAAGCCGCTTCTCATGTGCAGACGCGCAACCTCATACTCGTCCTTGTAGGCCATCAGCTTGAACAGAGCGCGGGCGACTGCCTCGGTCAGCGCCTCACTGTCGAACCCGGCTTCGGCGCTGCGGACCTTGGCGACAAGCGCCCGATAACGCGCCGCGTGGGCGTCATCCTGGTAGGCAGCGAGGAAATCGGAGCGCCTGATGATGAGCTCGTCGAGCGTCTCGGCTTTTGGCGCTTCATTCGCTTTCGGCAGGAACTCGGGATCGGCGGCGGCGATGCGGCCCCACGCGAAAGCCTGTTTGTTGCGGTCGACCGCGACGCCGTTCAGCTCGATCGCGCGCAGCAGCGCTGATAGCGAGACCGGCACGATGCCGCGCTGCCAGGCAAAGCCGAGCATGATGATATTGGCATAGACGGCATCGCCGAGCAGGCGCTCGGCCAGCGCGTTGGTGTTGATGGTGTCCAGATTGTCGTTGCCGATGACCTGCCGGATCGCACGCAGACGGGCGGGCGAGGCGAGGTCGGCGTCGCGGAAGCGGACGACATCGCCTGTCGGCATCTCCGCGGTGTTGACAGCAGCGCGCGTGCCGCGGCGGTAGGTGCCGGATGCCTTCGGCGACGAGCTGACGACAAGGTCACAGCCGATCAACGCGTCGGCAGCGCCCTGGTCGATACGGACCTGATGCAGCGCTTCGGGTGAGGCGGCAAGACGGATGTAGCTCAGCACGGGACCGAATTTCTGCGCAAAGCCGGTGAAGTCCAGTACCGAGACGCCGCGGCGCTCCAGATGCGCGGCCATGCCGATCAGCGCGCCGACGGTGATCACGCCGGTGCCGCCGACGCCGGTCACGAGCAGATCGTAGGGACGATCCAGTGTTGCGGGGGCGGGCAGGGCGAGCGTCGCCGAACGGCCGATC
Organism: uncultured Bradyrhizobium sp.; assembly: GCF_936928535.1. GTDB lineage: Bacteria > Pseudomonadota > Alphaproteobacteria > Rhizobiales > Xanthobacteraceae > Bradyrhizobium. The sequence goes on from NZ_CAKZHY010000173.1 coordinate 73,271, forward strand.
GCATCAATCTGGCTGGCGCTCTTCTTCCGTCGCGTCGCGCCTTCGACGGTGACGAAGCTCGGGCAGAAGCCGTTGAGGCAGGAAAAATCCTTGTTGCAGGCCGACAGATTGATCTGGCGCTTGCGGCCGAACGGCGTCTCCTTCGGCTCGACGCTGAGGCAATTGGACTCGACCGAGCAGTCGCCGCAGCCTTCGCAGACGAGATCGTTGATATAGGCAAAGCGCTTGGGATCGGCCATCTGCCCGCGCTTGCGTCGGCGCCGTTTCTCGGTGGCGCAGGTCTGTTGATAGATCAGCACCGAGACGCCGGAGACGTCGCGCAGCTCGCGCTGCACGGCGTCCATCTCCTCGCGGGGGTGGATGGTGACGCCACTGGGCAGGTCTGCGGGTGAAAACTGCGACGGCTCATCCGACACCAGCGCGATGCGCGCCACGCCCTCGGCGCGGACGCTGTGCGCGATGGCATGCACGCTGACGGGGCCGTCGACCGGCTGGCCGCCGGTCATGGCGACGGCGTCGTTGAACAGGATCTTGTAGGTGATGTTGGCCTTTGCCGCGATCGCCTGACGGATCGCCATCGAGCCGGAATGATAATAGGTGCCTTCGCCGAGATTCTGGAACACGTGCTTGCGGCCGGTAAATCGCGACGACGCCGCCCAGTTCACGCCCTCGCCGCCCATCTGGATCAGCGAGGAGGTCTCGCGATCCATCCAGCTCGCCATGAAGTGGCAGCCGATGCCGGCCAGCGCCTTCGATCCCTCGGGCACTTTCGTCGAGGTGTTGTGGGGGCAGCCCGAGCAGAAATAGGGCGTGCGCGCTGCGCCCGCGACACTGATGGTGCGTTCGGCTTCCGGCAGCAGCGCGGCGGCGCGCGCGGCGAGATTGAGCCCCGGAAACATCGGATCGAGCCGGCGCGCCAGAACGGATGCCAGCGCACGTGGCGACATCTCGCCGATCCAGGAGATCAGCCGTGCGCCGGTTTCGTCGTGCTTGCCGACCATGCGCTCGGGCTTGCTGCCCGGATAGTCGTAAAAATACTCCTTGAACTGGCTCTCGATGATTCCGCGCTTCTCCTCGACCACGAGGATCTCGCGCTTGCCCTTCACGAAGTCCATAGCGTCGTGGAGCGCCAGCGGCCAGACCATGCCGACCTTGTAGATGTCGATGCCGATGCTGCGGCAGGCGGCCTCGTCGAGGCCCATCAGCCGCAGCGCTTCCATCAGATCGAGATGCGCCTTGCCCGTGGTGACGATGCCGTAGGTGGCGTTGGGAATGTCGTAGATGTGGCGATCGATCGGATTGGCCTTGGCAAAGGCGTAGACCGCGTGCTTCTTCGCCTCCAGCCGCTCCTCGATCTGCGGGCCCGGCAGGTCGGGCCAGCGATAGTGCAGTCCATCAGGCGGCGGTGTGAAGTCGGGCGTGCGGAAGGCGCGGGGCGGGCGCAGGACGACGGAGGCGCCTGATTCCACGATCTCCGAGATCGCCTTGAAGCCGACCCACATGCCGGAGAAGCGGCTCAGCGCGTAACCATACTCGCCGAACGCGAGATATTCGTCGACGCTTGCAGGGTGCAGCGTCGGCATGAACCAGCTCATGAAGGCGACGTCGGACTGGTGCGGCATGGAGGAGGAGACGCAGCCATGGTCGTCGCCGGCGACCACCAGCACGCCGCCATGCGGCGAGGAGCCGTAGGCATTGCCGTGCTTGAGTGCATCGCCGGAGCGATCGACGCCGGGGCCCTTGCCGTACCACAGCCCGAACACGCCATCGACCTCGCGATCGGCTTGCGTCTCGACCTGCTGCGAGCCGAGCACGGCGGTCGCCGCGAGGTCCTCGTTCACCGCGGGAAGAAACTCGATGCGATCGCGCTCGAGGCGTTCCTGGATACGCCAGAGTTCGAGATCGATGCCGCCAAGCGGCGAGCCGCGATAGCCGGAGATGAAACCGGCGGTGTTGAGTCCAGCCGCCCGATCGCGTCGCACCTGATCGAGCGCGATGCGGACGATCGCCTGTGTGCCCGTGAGAAAGACGCGGCCCTCGGCGCGATCGTAACGGTCGGAGAGTTCGTAAGCGTCGAGTGACGGAATGGCGTCCATGGTGGACCTCGCGCGGCGTCCTGCCGATAGCGAAGGTTAGGCCCGGGGCCCTGGTAGGTCTTACCTATTTATCCCCGAACAACCCAAGAAACGGTAGATTTTTGCCAGCTAGCCTGAGATTTGGTAAGATCTATCGATTTGAGGGCCATCGATGATCGAAGACCATGACACCAGGATTCTCGCCCATCTCCAGAAGGATGGTCGCGCCACCAACCAGCAGCTCGCGGATGAGGTTGGCATGTCGACCTCGGCCTGCTGGCGCCGGGTGCGCGCGCTCGAGGAGAGCGGCGTCATCCGCGGCTATGCCGCGCTCGTCGCGCGCGAGCAGGCGGGCTTTGCGATGTCGGCCATCCTCCATGTTTCGCTGGAGCGGCACGACGCCAAGTTCGTCGACGAGTTCGTCTCGCGCGTCACCACGCGCCGCGAAGTGCTGGAGTGTTTTGCGACCACGGGTGATGCCGATTATCATTTGCGCGTCGTCGTGCAGGACATGGCGGCCTACAACCGCTTTCTCGATGAGTTCATGTTCCGCATTCCCGGCATCCGCTACGTCCGCAGCAATGTGGTGCTGAAGGAGATCAAGACCAGCGTGGCGCTGCCGTTTTGATACACGGGAAGTCTCGTAGTCTCGTAGGGTAGGTAAAGCAAAGCGTGCCCACGCTTTTTAGCGACCGAGAGAGATGGTGGGCACGGCGAAGAGCGCCTTTGCCTGCCCTACGGCACCTGTGCTACGGGATCGCTACCGCCCCTCCCGCACAAACCTGCTCCGCAATGTGCCGACGCCCGTGATGTCGATTTCCACGACGTCGCCGTGCTTGATATCGGGCGAGGCACCATCGGTGCCCATCCAGATCACATCACCCGGCCACAAAGTAAAATACTTGGTCAGCTCGACCAGGAACGGCACCACGCCAAAAATCATGTCGTTCGTGTGGAAGCGGTTGGTCTCCTTGCCATTGACCCGGACAACCGTTTCCATCTTGTCGAGATCGGCCTCGGTCTCGATCCACGGCCCCATCGGCTTGAACGTGTCGGCATTCTTGGAGCGCCACAGGCTGCGATCGGCCTTCTGCCATGAGCGCTCGCTGACGTCGTTGCCGATGGTATAGCCGAACACGCAATCCATCGCGTTCCGTTCGGTAAGATGCTTCGCCTTCTTGCCGATGACGACCACGAGCTCGCCCTCGTAGTGGATCTTCTCCGTCGCGAACGACGGAATCACGACATCCTCGTCATGCGCGATCAGCGCATTCTGGGCGCGATAGCCGATTTCGGGCCTGTCAGGCACGGCCGGCACCGTGCCGGCCTTGTCGGCGGCTTCCTTGAGGTGCTTCAGATAATTCAGCCCGACGCAGTAGAAGGTGCGCGGGATCAGCGGGAGCTCGATCTTGACCTCGGCCAGCGGGTGCGTGCGCGAGGTGCGCTGCCACTGGCCAAAGGGATCGCCGTCAACCGCAATCACCTGGTCGCGTTCGATGATGCCCCACGACGTCTTGCCAGAGGCGGTGAATTTCAGCCAGCGCATATTGTGTCCTCGTTATTATTCCGCAGCATTGCGCGGCTGCACTTTCCACGCGCCGGCGGCGGGCCGCTTCAGTCCGAGATTCTCCCGAAGCGTCTTGCCGCGGTAGTCGTTCTGGAACAGGCCGCGCCGCTGCAGCTCCGGCACCACATGCTGGACGAAATCGGCATAGGAGCCGGGCACATAAGTGGCCGCAATGACAAAGCCGTCGCAACCGCGCTCGACGAACATCTCTTCAAGCTTGTCCGCGATCTCCTTGGGGCCGCCGACCATGGCATCGTGCACCTGGCCGCGGCCGGAGAAGGTGACGAAGTCGCGCGCGCTCGGATTGCTCTTGCCCGAAGTCTTCAGCACGCCGTCACGGATGCCCAGGATGCCCTGCATGCTCTTGAGGTCGTCCGTCGTCAGCGGCGCGTCGAGATCCTTGGAAGCGAAGTCGTAATTGAGCGCTTCGGCGAGCAGCGACAGCGCGTCGATTTCCAGCGGCAGCTTGTTGATCAGCGCCATCTTGTCCTCGGCCTCCGCCTTGGTCGCAGCGCAGACCGGCGTTGTCAGATTGCAGAGGAACATCTGGTCTGGATCGCGGCCGGCCTTGGCGGCCTCGTTGCGCACGGCCGCATAGCCGTCCTTGGCGCCCTGAAGATTGCGCGCGGCGGTGAAGATCACCTCGCCCCATCGTCCGGCAAAGCGCTGGCCGCGGCCGGATGCACCGGCCTGGATGATGACAGGATGGCCCTGGTCCGAACGCGGCACGGTAAATGGACCGCGCGACTTGAAGTTTGCGCCCTTGTGATCCAGCCGCTTTACCTTGGCTGGATCGGCAAAGCGGCCGCTCTTTTTGTCCATGATCAGCGCGCCGTCTTCCCATGTGTCCCAATGGCCGAGCACCACCTCCATGAACTCATCGGCCTTGTCGTAGCGGGAATCGTGTTCGGGATGGGAGTCCCGCCCCATGTTGAGCGCCTCGCCGTCATTGAGCGAGGTCACGACGTTCCAGCCGGCGCGGCCGCCCGACATCAGATCGAGCGTGGCAAAGCGGCGCGCAACGTCGAACGGTTCGTAATAGGTGGTCGAGCATGTGGCGCCCAAGCCGAGCTTGTCGGTGACCATGCCCATCGTGGTCAGCACGATCAGCGGATCCATCTTCACGCAGCGAATGCCGTATTCGACGGTGTGGGCGTGATCGTTGCCGTAGCGGTCCGGCATGGCGAGACGATCGTCGAAGAATGCCATGTGGAACTTGCCGGCTTCGAGAATTCTCGCGATTTCCTGGTAATAGTCCGCCGACATGGAGTCGCTGCGCGAATCCGGATGCCGCCACGAACTCGGCAAGTTCGTGCAGTTCTGCGCCTGTAGGAAGCCGACCAGGACCATCTGCCTGAACATGCTGCTGTTCTCCTGATGCCGTCAGGCCAGATCGAGGACGGTGTCGAGCCTGTAGTCACGCGCCAGCGCGCGCAGCTTCTCCCAGGTCGCGTCCTCGACTTCGATGCCATCGCGCAGGCGCTGCTGCTCGCGCACACCTTCGAGCTCGCCGGGATAGTAGACGCCCTTGCTGCCCTCGGACGGCGGCGTCGATTTCAGATAGCGCGCGAACTCCGCGACCTCGCGCTTGAATTCCTTCAGCGGGCGGAAGGCGGCGACGTTGAACACCGCCATGAAGCACCCGTCATTATGCCGTCCCGTCGGCTCGACGCCGAAGCCGAGACCGGTGAGCAGCCCGCAGAGCACCTCGACCATCGCGGCAAGACCGCTGCCCTTGTAGCCCTCGGTGCCGCCCAGCGGCAGCAGCGCGCCGCCCTTGCGATATTGGGTGGGATCGGTGGTGTGTCGACCCTCGGCATCGATGATCCACCCCGTGGGAATTTCATCGCCGCGGGCAACCGCGAGCTGGATCTTGCCGGCGGCAACCGCCGAGGTCGCCATGTCCAGATAGAACGGCGTCTCGAGATCGGACGGCACTGCGATCGAGATCGGGTTGGTGCCGAGTCGCGCCTCCTTGCCGCCGAACGGCGCGACATGCTTTGGCGAACGGCCGGAATCGGCGGTGGCAATCCCGATCATGCCCTCGCGCATCGCCATCAGCGGATAGGCAGCGAGACGGCCGACATGGCTTTGCCGGAACACGGTGCAGGCTGCAACATTCGCTGTCTTCGCCTTCTCGATCGTCAGCGCCATCGCTTTCGCGTTGACGTGGAAACCAAAGCCCCAATGACCGTCGATCACGGTGGTGGTCGGCGATTCCTGCACGATGGTCCAGTTCGCCCCGGGGACGATGTGCCCGGCCTTGATGCGGTCGATGTAGGTGGGAACCGCGATCACGCCGTGAGAGTCATGCCCGGCGAGATTGGCGTTGACGCAGCCGACGGCAACGGCATCGGCTTCTTCCTCGGAGGCACCGGCGGCCCGAAGCAGCGCAGCGCTGATGCGCGTGAGGCGGTCGGCCTTGACGACGGGCATGGCGTTCCCTCGGCTTTCGTGCCCTTAACGGGCTGCTTGTTGGACGCCATCGTCTCAAAGCGGGCGTGCGATATCAATCTCCCGTAAACCAATACAGGGCTGCAAATTCGTAAACAGGGCACGCCTTTCGTCGAAGCGACCTCCCGCGCGGCGGTATTTCCGGAGGTTTTTCGCTGGTCGTTCGCAGCTCGTTCACTCTGATCGGCGGTTTCCCTGCCGCAATAACGACCACTTAGGCGATCCCCGTTCATAACGTGGCCTGGGATAAAGCGGCAGAAATGCCCCGGGAGCTGAGACCGTGCCGACGACACTCGCGCGCACCTTTGCGGCGTTGAGCGCCATCAATGAAGCGATTCTCTACGCGAAATCGCCGGACGAGCTGTACCAGAAGGTCTGCGACGCCGGGTTTTCGAGTGGCGACTTTTTGGCCGTCGCCGTGTTCCTGGTCGAGCCGGACGGTCAGCGGCTTCGTTTCGCCGCCGGTTGCGGCGACGACATTCCACGGCTGAGCTCGCTCACGATCACCACGGACGCCGGCACACCCGAAGGGTCGGGCGTCGGTGGCGAGGCATTTCGTAATCAGAAGCTGTGCATCAGCAACGACTATCTGAACGATCCGCGGTCGCTGGCGTGGCGCGCAGGCGCGGCCAGTGCCCATATCGGTGCGGCTGCGGCGCTGCCGCTGCTCTGCAACGGCAAGAGCGTCGGCGTGCTCTATGTGACCCGCAGCGAAGCCAACTCGCTCAATGAGCAGATGGTGTCGCTGTTCGAGCGCATGTCGGCCAACGTTTCCTACGCATTGGATCACTTCGCGCGCGAGACCGCGCGGCAGACCAGCGAGCGTGCGACGCGGCGGCTCAACCGCATGTTCGGCGCGCTCAGTGCCACCAACGAAGCGATCCTGCGCGCCAAATCCGAGCGCGAGCTCTATCAGCTGGTCTGTGACGCCTCCGTGCACGGCGGCAAGTCGCTCGCGACTTTCGTCCTGCTGCGCGAGCAAAATTCGCACTGGCTCACGCCGGTGGCCGCAACCGGGCAAAATCTCGATCTGATCAAGCAGGCGCACTACTCGATCGATCCCGACAATCCTTACGGTCGCGGCATCTCCGGTCAGGTCTTCCGGACGCAGAAGGCGATGGTCGAAGACGACCTCGTCGGTCGAACCAGGGGAACGACTTGGGAGCAGGCGAACATCAATGCGGGGACGGTCGCGTGCGTCGCCGCGCCGCTGATCAAGCGCGGAACCAGCGTTGGCGTGATGTTCTTTTTCGTCAGCAAGTCCTGGGCGAAAGACGATGGCATCGTCGCGCTGTTGCTGCGTATGACCGAGAACGTATGCTTTGCGCTCCAGAATTTCGATCGCGACGAGGAGAAGGCGGAGATCGCGCGCGAGGAGGAACGCCTGGCGCGCATGTATGCCGCGCTGAGCGCCACCAATGAGGCGATCATCCGGGCAACGTCGCGCGCCGAGCTGTTCAATCTCGTATGCGAAGCATCCGTGCAGGGCGGCAAGTTCGGGTCGGCGACGATTGCGCTTGCCGAGCCAGCCTCGGAGCTGCTGCGTGTCGTCGCCTCTGCGGGACCGAATTCCGACGAAGTGCGCAGCCTCAAATTCGCAACGACGGACAAGGTGCCGGAAGGACGAGGCCTGACCGGCACGTGTTTCCGCACCGGAAAGCCGTGCCTGACCAACGACCTGCTGTCCGATGAGCGGCTCAAGCCGTGGCACGACAGCGCGCGCCGCACCGGCGTCAAATCCTCCGCTGTGCTGCCGCTTCTCAACGGCGACCGCACTGAGGGCGTGTTCGTGTTCAATTCGCTCGAGATCGGCACGTTTACGCCCGAGCTGGTCGAATTGCTGGAACGTCTTGCGCGCAACGTGTCATTCGCCATCGCAAATCTCGACCGCGCCGAGGAGAAGGCGAAGGCCGATAAGCAGCGAGACCGTCTGAGCGGCATGTTCGCGGCATTGAGCGCCACCAACGAAGCCATCATGCGCGCCGAGACCCGCGAGGAGCTGTTTGACGTCGCCTGTCAGGCGGCCGTGCTCGGTGACGTGTTTGCCTCGGCCACCATCGGCATTCTCGATGATGCCAGGGAATGCGTCCGCGTCGTCGCGGTGAAAGGGCGCCTCCAGGAAAGGATGACTGGGCGCACCTGTTGCGTTTCCGCCGATCATCCGGAGGGTCAGGGAATCATCGGGATTTCGCTGCGTACCCGCCGACCAAGCGTCATCAACGATTATCTGAACGATCCGCGGTCGGCGCATTGGCATTCCAAGGCGATCGAGGATGGGACGCGGGCCGCTGCAAGCTTCCCCTTACTGCGCGAGGGCCAGGAGCCGATCGGCATCCTGTTGTTTCTGGCGCCGGAGGAAGACACGTTCACGCCCGACCTCATCCAGCTCCTGGACCGTCTGGCCGAGAACGTGTCCTTCGCGCTCGACAATTTCGATCGCGCCGAGGAAAAGGCCCGCACCGAGGCGCAGAAGGAGCGCCTGACGCGCATGTTTGCGGCGCTGAGCGCCACCAACGAAGCCATCATGCGCGCGAAATCGCGGGCCGAGCTGTTCGACCTCGTCTGCCTCGCCGCATCGAACGGCGCCAAGTTCACCTCGACGACGATCGCGCTCGCCGGCGCCGACAGCGACCAGCTCGAGATCGTGGCGAGCGCCGGACCGTCGTCGGATACGACGCGCAACGTCCGCCTCTCCATCGACCCCGATCGTCCCGAAGGGCGCGGGATGAGCGGCACCGCGTTCCGCACCCGCCAGCCATGCATCAGCAACGACTATCTCAATGACGATCGCGTTCGGGCCTTCCACGCCGTCGTCCGCGGCGACGGCGCGCGGTCGGGCGCGGCATTCCCGCTCGTCGCGCACGATCAGGCCGTCGGCGTCATGATCTACATGTCGACCGAGCCGGCCACCTTCACGCCGGAGTTCGTCGAGCTGTTGCAGCGCCTTGCCGACAACGTCTCCTTTGCGATGGAGAACTTCGATCGCGCCGACGAGAAGCATGAGGCCGACGAGCGGATCGAATACCTCGCATCGCATGACAGCCTCACCGACCTGCCGAATCGGGAGACCTTCAACGGGCTGCTGCGCGGAGCGATCGACGAAGCCCAGCGCCGCGATCACCATTTCGCATTGCTGTTCATCGATCTCGACCGATTCAAGGTCATAAACGATTCGCTCGGGCACGAGGCAGGCGACCTGCTTCTGCTCGAGGTCGCGAACCGCTTGCGCAATGCGCTGCGGGCGAGCGACGTGGTGGCGCGGCTCGGCGGCGACGAGTTCGTGGTGATCCTTGATCAGTGCGGCCAGATTGACGATGTCCAGTGCATCGCGACCGAGTTGCTCGCCGTGCTCGCCGAGCCCATGGAGCTCGCCGGCCACGAGTGCCACACCACGGCGTCGATTGGTATCGCGATGTATCCGGCCAACGGTGCCGATGCACAGACGCTGACCAAGAATGCCGACATGGCGATGTATCTCGCCAAGGAAGACGGCAAGAACGGCTATCGCTTCTTCTCCAAGGAAGTGAAGACGCAGTCGATCGAACGGCTGTCGCTCGAAAGCGCGCTGCGCCGCGCGCTGGAGCGCGAGCAGTTCTCGCTGCACTATCAGCCCAAGGTCGACATGGAGACGGGGCAGATCACCGGTGTGGAAGCGCTGCTCCGCTGGAATCATCCAGATCTCGGCAGCGTCTCGCCGGCGCAGTTCATCCCGCTTGCGGAAGAAACCGGCTTGATCGTGCCGATCGGCCGCTGGGTGCTGAACGAAGCCTGCGCGCAGGCGATGGCCTGGCAGCGGCGCGGCCTGCTGCCGCTGTCGATGGCGGTGAACCTGTCGCCGCGGCAGTTCGCGGACGAGCATCTGTTGCAGGACGTCGACGAAGCCCTGGCGGCCTCCGGCATGTCGCCGGTGCTGCTCCAGCTGGAAGTCACCGAGAGCATGATGATGCGCAATGTCGGTCGTGCGCTCAAGGTGCTCGACGCCATCCAGAGCCGCGGCATCCGCTTGGCAATCGACGATTTCGGCACCGGCTATTCGTCGATGTCGCTGATGAAGCATTTCCCGATCGACACCATCAAGATCGACCGCTCTTTCGTGCGCGACCTGCCGCAGGATTCGGAGGATCAGGCGATCGCGCAGGCGATCATCAGTATGGGCAAGGCGCTCGGCATGACCGTGGTGGCCGAGGGCGTCGAGAACGCCGAGCAGGAGGCTTTCCTGCGCACCCATGGCTGCGACGAGATGCAGGGCTTCCTGATCTCCAAGCCGCTGCCGGCGAAGCAGATGGCCGAGCTGTTGCGGCCGATGGAGCTGGCGGTCTCGCCGCCGATCCAGCCGGAGACGGATCCGGTCGTGGACGACGCGGGACTGGTGTTGAAGCGCGCCGTCGTCTGACGGCTGCTCAGCGCGACCTGCGGGGCGCTATGCGTCTCGGCGATTGAATGGCCGGTTGCGGCTGAACAGAAGATAGATCGCGCGCGGATTGGTGGTCAGATAGCGCCAGAACAGGCGGCGCGGCTCGAGCCAGGTCCGCCAGGCCCATTCAAGCCCGGCCCTCTGCATCCATCGCGGCGCGCGGGAGCGGCTGCCCGACAGGAAGTTGAACAGGCCGCCCGACGTCTTGATGACGCCGACATTGGTCAGCAGCGGCGTGTATTCCTCGACAAAAGCCTGCTCGTTGGGCACGCCGAGCGCGACCCACAGGAAATCGGGCGCAAGCGCGTTGATCTCGTCGACCTTGGCGCGCAGCGCCTCGCCATGGAGATAGCCATGGCTGTGCCCGACGATCTTGAGCCTCGGATACATGTTCTGGACGCGCCTGACGGCCGCGGCGTTCTCCTCCTCGCTGGCGCCGAGCATGTAGAAGGTGCGACCGCTCACCTCCGCCTTGCGCGCGACGACATGGAACAGGTCGGTCGTGGCAACGCGCTCGGGCAACGGAAACCAGGACTGCAGCTTCGAGGCTGCCACCAGCGGCTGGCCGTCGGCATTGATCAGATCGGCGGCGCGGAACAGGCGCTCGGTCTGCGGCTCGGTCGAGCAGCGCGCCAGCACCTCGCCATTGGCAGAGGTCAGGAACAGCGGGCGGCTGATGCGGTGACGTTGATCGGTCGCCTCGATCATGAAGTCGGCGGTTGCTTCCAGGTCGAGTGCGGCCATGCGCAGGCCACCGACGGTGATCCGGGGCACTTCGGCGGTTGCGGCCCGACCTTCAAGATTGACGCGGCGCTCAAGCATATTGTTTGCCTCGCTGGCGCGTTTGGGTTGCCGGGGTGAGCTCGTCGAGCACGACGCCGACGAGCTTGCGCTGAGCGGAACCGAGCGCGGTCAGGATCTCTTCCATGCTGTCGTTGATATCGAGGCTGGTCGGCAGCACCGCCACCAGCGCGTCGGTGCCGTCGAGCAGCTTGCGGCCGGCGGCCGAGAGCGGCATCGCGGGGCCGTCGAGAATGACGAGGTCATAACCGCCGGCCGCGCGCGCCTGCGCGATGGCCTTGCGTATGGCGTCGGCGGCCTTGCCGGCATCGGTCTCGGTCGCCGGCAGCACCGAGATGCCGTTCACGGTCTTGATCTCGCGCGTGGCCCTGCCGCCGATCGAGAGCCAGCCCACCTTGCCGGCTTCGGCCTTGCCCGGATGTTTGACCTTGCTCGAGAGTGCGTGCGCTTGATGATCGGCATCGATCATCAGCACGCGGCTGCCGTCGCGCGCGGCGGCGAGCGCGAAATTCAGCGCGGTCACGCTACGCGCCGAGGTCGGGCCGGCCCCGACGAGCGCGATCACCGGCATCGTCTTGCCGTCGGTGCGGCGCGCCATCGCCGCGCGCATGTCGCGCAGCGCGTTGAGCAGCGTCGTCAACGGGAATCCGGGACGAAGCGTCGGCCAGCCGAGGCGGGTCAGGTCGACGCCACTGCCGGTTGCGAGAATGGCGCCAAGCGTGCGGATCACGTCCGCCTCCTGCAGCCGGGCGATCAGTGGCTTCTCGACCAGCGCAAGCACGGTTGGAGGCGCGGCGGCTTCGACCTGGGGCTTCGCAACGTCAGGCTCAGGTTTGCGCTCGCGGCGGCTCGGTTCGGGTGCGGTCGCACCGCTGATCAGATGCTCGGCCGCGACGAACCAGAAGGCGGCGGCAAGCCCACCGAACATGAAGCCGATCATCGCGAATAGACTCATGCCCGGCGGGAACGAGCGGCGCTGCGGCACCGTGGCCTCGCCGATGACGCGGGCCGCCGAGGTGTTCAGGGTCTCCTGTTCCTCGGTCTCGCGCGAGCGCTTGAGGAAGGACTGATAGACGTCGCGACTGGCGTCGGCCTCGCGCTCGAGCTCGCGCAGGCGCACGGCCGCCTGGCTGAGCTGCAGGCTCTGCCGCTTCTGCACCTCCAGCGCACGATTGAGCGAGGCTTCGTAGTCGCGGGCGCGGGTCAGGTCGTTCTTGGCCGACAGCGCGAAACGGTCGATCTCTTCGCTGATGGTGCGCTTGAGGTCCTCGACCTGCTTCTCGGTCTGCCGCAACGCCGGGTGGCGCGGGCCGAGCTCGGCGGTCTGCTCAGCATATTTCTTGCGGGCATCGGCATATTGCGCGCGCAGGTTTGCGATCGTCGGCGATTGCAGCGCTTCGGGGATGGCGCCCGCATCGGCGGCGGTCCGCTTGTTCGCCTCGATCTGGTCCAGCCGCGCCTGCGCGTCCATCGTCGCCGCGCGGGCCGCGGACAGCCGCTGGTTGCTGGAAGAGAGCTGCTGATCGGAGATCAGCGAATCCTGGGTGCCGACGAAATTGTTTTGGGCCTTGTAGGTGGCGAGCGCGGTCTCGGCATTGCGCAGCCGCTCGCGCAGCTCCTTCAGGCGGCCCGACAATTCGCTGGTCGCGCGCCGTGCCGCCAGGGCCTGGGAGTTGCGCGACTCCGTGAGGTAGGCGTTGGTCAGCGTGTTGGCGAGCATCGCCGCCTTCGCCGGATCGGTGGACCAGACCTCGATGTCGACGATGAAGCTCTTGTCGGTCTTGCGGATCGTGATGTGCTTGTTCAGCGCGTCGAGCGCGGCGAGCTGCACCTCCTTGGTTTCCGCAGCCGTGGGCGCGTGGAGCTGCAGGCCGATCAGGCCAAGCAGCGAGGAGGCAAGAGTCTGGCTGCTGCCACCGCCGAATTCCGGATCCTTGTCGAGACCCGCCTGCTGGATCACCTGCAGCAGCACGTTGTTGGAGGTGATCAGGCGCGCCTGGCTCTCCACCAGCATGGACATGCCGGAGACGTCCTGGGCGCGCGGCGTGAGCTCGCGATCGACGAGCTGGAGTTCGCGCGGATCGACATAAAGCTGGGCGGTTGCGGTGTAGCGAGGTGTCAGGCTCTTGCCGACGGCGACGGCGAGGCACGCGCCGATGAGCGCCGCGGAGGCAATTGCAATCTTGCGCCGCCACAGCAAATTGGCGAGCTCCAGCACGCTGAAGCCGGTCTCTGATTTTCGCTGCGGGGCTTCCGACGCGGTCGGATTTCTGGCCCGATCAATCGGCTGGTTATAGTCAAGCATAGTCCCCAGCTTTCATTCCAACGGTCGCGGGCTGAGGGGTTAGTCTTCGCTTTACGCCTCGCACCGGGGATATAGGCGCGCAATCAACGCAACAAGGAAAATTAACCATACTCATTGAGGGACTATTCACCGAAATGGCAAACAAAGCGTTTAAGCGCTGGCCGCCATTTGCCGCGTCCTTGTGCCGCTCCGGTGTCGGCAGCCTCCCAGTGATTAACAGTTCGTTACCGTGCCCATCCAGCGGCGCGCGCGCGTCCAGCATCGCAGCGTGATGGCCAGGTTGCGCGCGCACGGCTTCAGGCCTGTCGCTGGGTGATGTGATCGTCGCCGTGGCGGACGAACTCGATCGTGGCCGACTTGCTCATATTTTCCAACCGCGCTTGTTCGACTTAAATTTACAGGAAAAATCTCTCGACCCCGAAGAGCAAATCTGATGCCGCGGGGCATCACCGGTCACGGTGCTTACAGGCGAGTTAATCGGACCCCACGTTAACTACGGCATCGTCCATCCCAGCGCTGATGGCGCGGGGTGGACTGCGAATTGCAGTGTCACGCGCGAAGGAATTCGCCGGGAAACACGCGAAAACGGTCAAGCGCATGATAGGACGCCTCACCGCCGCGACATCGTTGTCGCGGTGCATTTCGATCACGCGGGCAGGCCGCTCATTCCGGGACGCATCTGTCCCGTGCGGCCGTGCCGTCGCGGGACAGTGGACGCAGGGCTTTCTCAACATATCTGAGGCATTGAGAGCGCAATGACGCTGATCCCGACAGATTTGTCCGCCAGCCGGATCTCTGATGCCGTGCGCGATCCCAACAGGGAGATCGCGGCGAGTTCGCGCGTCATCGACCTCTCGGTCGGCATCGTCGTCTGCATTCCCTGCTTCCGCCGGCCCGACCACCTGCGGCTGACGCTGGATTCACTGGTCAATCAGCGCACTCCGCGCTCCTTCGCGGTGGTCATGGTCGAGAACGATGCCGCGGCACGCGCGAGCGCTCCGGTGGCGGCGGAATATCTCGCCGACGGCAAACTCCAGGGCATCTGTCTGGTCGAGAAGCGGCAGGGCAATTGCCAGGCGATCAACGCCGCGTTCGAGACGGCGCAGGCGGTGTTCCCCGCCGCGACCCGCTTCCTGATGATCGACGACGACGAGATCGCTTCGCCCGATTGGCTCGAGCTGATGGTTCGCACGGCGGAAGCGACTGGCGCCGACATTGTCGGCGGACCGGTGCTGCCGGTGTTTGACGATGACAGCCAGCCCTGGCTGGCGCGCCATCCCGCCTTCTGTCCTGCCTACGATTACACCGGTGCCGTGCCGCTGATCTACGGCTGCGGCAATTGCCTGATCACGCGTGCGGCGTTCGAGCGGCTCGGTAGCCCCGCCTTCGATCTGCAATTCAATTTTCTCGGCGGCGGCGATTGCGACTTCTTCAATCGTGGCCGCGACGCCGGCATGGTCTTCCACTGGACCGCGGAAGCCGTGATCGCCGAGACCGTGTCGCATAACCGCACGAGCTTTGGCTGGATCGCCAGGCGCAGCCTGCGCATCGGCGTGATCAATTACCGTGTGCACGTCAAGGCCGCGCGCGGTACGGCAGCGCGGGCGCGCTTGTTCGCGCAGGCGCTGGCGCGGTTGCCACTATCGCTGGTTCGCTCCGCTCGACTGCTGACGTCAGCGAAAGCCGTGGTCGCGATGCATCCCGTCCTGATGGCTGTCGGATCTGCGCTTGCGGCTTTTGGCTACAACCCGAAGCCTTACGAGGCTTCGAAGATCGTTTCCTGACGCGTCAGTCGCTAGATACCGACATAGGAAAGCGCGATCTTGATCGCGGACCGCGGCATCGCCTTGAGCGATCGCTGCCCGACCATGCCGAGATAGGCAAGCGCCTCGCGATGGCGCCCGAAGCGGACGGCCTGCGTCGCGGCATAGGTGACGAGATGGATCTCGGCCGCTTGCCGCAGCCGCGCGGCCGTGCCTGACGGCAGCTTGCCGAGGATGAGTTCGTCATCGAACACGCGCTCCACCGCCGGGAAGAAGTCCTGCGGCGTCCGCACGGCCGCATTCATCGTATTGGCCGTGTGCAACCGATAATCGAGCAGAAGCTTGGGCACATAGGCGAACTCGCCTGTTGCGGCGAGCCGGCACCAGCAGTGCCAGTCCTCGCAATAGCGCAGTGAAACGTCGAAGCCGCCGGCGGCGCGGAAAGCATCGGTGCGGACCAGCATGATGCCGCCATTGACGATGAAATTGCCGCTGGTGAGCCGCTCGAGCACGTTGCCTGAGGGCTTGAGGCGTCCCTTCAGCAGATCGCGCCGGCCGATCGTTCGTCCGTTGCTGTCGATGGTGTTGTAGTCGCCATAGACCAGGACCGCCCGCGGCGCGGTCCTGGCCGCCGCCAGCAAGGTCGTCACGGCCTCGGGCCGCAGCCGATCATCCGCATCGAGGAAGACTAGCCAGTCACCGCGCGCATTGCGGGCCCCTAAGTTGCGCGCGGCCGACACGCCGCTGGAATCGTTGCGCATCAGGCGCAGGCGCGGATCGCTGAAGGCGCCGACGATGGCCTCGGTGCCGTCGGTCGAGCCGTCGTCGACGACGATGATCTCGATGACGTCGCCCTGCGCGAGCGCGCTATCGATGGTTTCGCCGATATAGGCCGCGGCATTCTTCGCGGGGATGACGACGGACACCGCAGGCGACGCCGGGCGCGCATCCACCGCCGCTGGCGCGGCAGTCGGTAGGTCGAGCGTGGCATCGGCGAGGGGCAAGGCGTGGGCTCGTCGTGTTTAAGGATCTGTTAACCAGGGCCGCGTCGCGCGACCGTCGCGGATGATACCCACATAACGATCAAATCGTTGTTGCGAAGGCCCGCGCAGCGTCGGTTTCGTAGATTAGCGTTAAACCTGTGGCGTTAAGTCTGTCGCAGCTTTCGAGAGGTTTGGCAGCGGGTCTCATGCGAGAATGCGGGGCCCTGACGCCGCGGATGGATGCAAGTGCCCGCAAAGACATTCGACTACGATCCAGATGACATGATCCTCAACCTGTTCTTTGAGGACAAGGACGATCGCTGGTTTCCCGGCGACCGCCATCTGCGTCGGATGGCGCGCAAGATGCTGTACGGCGAGCCGCGCATGAGCGGCCAGCTGCGCGTGTTCCTCAATCTCTGCGCCGGGCTCGATCGCCTCGGCATCCGCTACCGCGTCAACGATTACGGCTACATCGCCCAGCACCCCGACGAAGTCGCCTGCATCATCGGTCGTGCCTTCCTGCTCGACAAGTTCGCGTGGAAGAACCCGATCCTGCTCGGAGTTTGCGCCTTCAATCATCCGCTCGACGATCCCAACCTGTTCAAGCGGCTCCCGGTCAGAAAATTCCTGGTGCCCGGTCCGTGGTATGCCGACATGTACCGGCCGCATTGGCCGGAGACGGAAGCATGGCCTGTCGGCATCGACACCGAACAGTGGGCGCCGTCGCGGCCGCGCGAAAAGGCCGTCGACGTCCTGATCTACGACAAGGTCAGCCTGGATCGCGAGCGCCACGTGCCCGACCTGGTCGAGCCGGTTCGCGCGCGGCTGAGACAGGAAGGCCGCTCCTTCATCGAGCTGCGCTACGGCAGCTACAAGGAGGAGGACTACCGGTCGGCGCTGGCGCATTCGCGCGCGATGATCTTCCTGTGCCAGAACGAGAGTCAGGGCATCGCCTATCAGCAGGCGCTGTCCTGCGGCGTGCCGGTGTTTGCCTGGGACCCGGGTGGCCCGTGGCGGGATCCCGACTATTATCCGCACCGCGTGCAGTTCGGACCTGTCTCCTCGGTGCCCTATTGGGACGATCGCTGCGGGCTCAAATTCAGCGACCGCGCCGGCTTCGAGGACCGTTGGGCCGATTTCTGGGCCGCCTGCACCGCGGGCAAGTTCGATCCGCGCGGCTATATCCTCGATCATCTGACGCTGGAGCAGCGCGCGCTGCAATATTACGAGATCGCGCGCAGCGTCGCGCGGCAGAGCCGGGTTCCTGCCGTCTCGGGCATGCTGGTTGACGGATGGTTAACGGGGATGGGGTAGACCCCCTGGGGTCCCCCATCGTCCCGTCAGGCCTCGAGGCATGGATCGCAGCGCCGCAGACATGACTGACGTCGAGGCCCGCTCGCTCGGCCATGCGCTGCGCGACGTGCTGGCGAGGTTCAACGTCGTCAACGTGGCGCGCTGCCTTGTTGCCGTCGCCGCCCTGCTGCTGGTCCTGATCACGCTCGATCCGTTTCCCGACTTGCGCAATCCCGACGTCGCCACTGTTGTCAGCGGGCGATTGGCGTCGACCTACATCTCGTTCGGATTGCTGGCCGCCGTCGCGGTGCTGCTCACCTTCACGACCGACGCGCCTTCGCTCAAAAGCTTGGTCAAGCCGCTGCATCTCTGCCTGATCGGCTGGATGCTGATCAACCTCGCATTCTCCGAGAGCCGCGAGATCTCGATCCAGCGCTTCGTGCTCGCGGGCAGCGCCACCACGCTGGCCGTGCTGCTGCCGCTGCTGCCACCGACGCAGCGGAGCTTCAATCTGTGCATCGGTGGTGCTGCGCTGGCGCTGCTGGTGACGTGCTATCTCGGCGTCATCCTTGCCCCGCACTATGCGATCCACACCGCGCTCGACATCACCGAGCCGCAGCTTGCCGGCGACTGGCGCGGCAGCTTCGGCCACAAGAACATCGCCTCGCCGGTGATGTCCATTCTGGTCTATGTCGGCATTTACCTGTCGGCCGTGGGGTCTTTCGTGCTGGGGCCGGCGATCGCGCTGCTGGCCGGCATCTTCCTGATCTTCACCGGCGGCAAGACGTCCACGGTGCTCTGCCTTGCCATCTACGCCCTGGCGTCGCTGGTTTATGTCACCAGGAGCCTGTGGCTGAAGCGGATCATCTGCTTTGCGCCGCTGATCGTGATGAACCTGCTGACCGTCGGCAGCGTCGTGAGCCCGGTGCTGGGCAGCATCACACGGGTGCTTCCGATCGATCCCAGCTTCACCGGCCGTGCCGAGGTCTGGGAGTTTGCACTCGCAGCCGTTGCGGAAAAGCCGATCACCGGTCATGGCTATGCGGCGTTCTGGGACGGCGCGGCGGAGGGGAAGACCGTCCAGGGCTCGGAATGGGCGGTGACCGCGGCGCACAGCCATAACAGCTATCTCGATCTGGCCGTCACCATCGGCCTGCCGGGCCTGGTGCTCGTCATCCTCATCTTCGTGCTTGCGCCGCTGCGCAATTTCCAGGAGGTCCAGGCCCACAATCGCAGCACCGCACTGGGCAAGCTGTTCCTGACCATCTGGATGTTCGGCCTGTATTTCGGGGTGACTGAAACCTTCCTGGTCGAGCGGCAGAATCCGGTCTGGTTCATGTTCGCGCTCGCGGTCGCAGGGCTGCACTTCCTGGCCCGGTTCCAATGCATCACGCAAGGGGAACCCGAACGCTGACAACTTGTCGCAGCTGCACGTTCCATATCGGCACACGCGCGACGGCGCCGGCGCAACTGACGGTATCGGCTTAACGATAAGCAGCGACGTAACTTGTGGTCTGCGACAAAACATAATCTATCTGGTTGTGTTCAGTAATTGTATGCCCCGCAAATGGCGTTCCTCAGCGTCGAGCAACTAGACGGTCGGCTATCCAGCGTGTCGGGAATCTCGGTCGATTTCCTGCGTGACTGGCGACAGGCTGCATTGCGCCTGAACGCCGGCCATCGCACCGCGTTTCAGCATGGTTACTGGCTGGGCGCCTGGTACGGGGCGTTTCACGGCGTCGCGCCGCTGATCGCCGTCATCACCGACACGGCGACCGGCAGGGACATCGCGCTGGTGCCGATGTTCAGCCACACCAGGCGCGGCATCCGTGTCGTCGAGTTTGCCGATCTCGATGTTTCCGACAACAACGCTCCGATCATTGCTTGCGATGCGAGTTTCGATGCGGCCGGCGCAGAGGCGATCAGCGCGGCGCTGGTCGATGGCTTGCGCGCCCTGCCTGATCGTTTCGACCTGCTTCGCTTCAAGAAGATGCCGTCCTATGTCGGCGCCAAGCCGAACCCGCTGGTGTCGCTCGGCCGCTCCGGCTCCTGCTCGCTCAACGGCAATCTCGTGCTGACCGGCGACGATTATGCGGACTATCAGGCCTCGATCAAGCGCATGCAGATGCCGCGCTGCTGGCGCGTGTTCAGCCGCCATGCCGGCGCCCGCTTCGAGATCGCCACCGACGTTGCGCGCGCGCACGAACTGCTCGACGTCATCGATGTGCAGCAGCAGGAGCGGATGCAGCAGCTCGGCTCGCGGTTCGTTCTCAACGATGCGGTCCATGCCCGCTTCTACCGTGATGTCGCGCGGCAAGGCGTTGCGGAAGGTTTTGCGGTGGTTTCGGCGCTGGTCTGCGACGAGGGCATCGTGGCGACGACGTTCGGCGTCAGATACGGCGCGACCTATTATTTGCTGCGCATCGGCCATGCCGGCAAGCAATGGGCGAATTGCTCACCGGGGCTGCTCGTGACCGAGCGCACCATGGCGGCGCTGCATGCGCAGGGCGTGCGGCGCTTCGATCTCAGCATCGGTAATCACGACTACAAGCGCCGCTTCGGCGCCGAGCCGGTGCCGCTGACCAATGTCAGTGTCGCGCTGTCATGGCGCGGACTGCCCTTTGTCTTTCGCGACCATGCCGCGCAGGGAGTGCGCCGTCATCCAAGGCTCGCAGCCTTGGTGGCGCGGGCCATGGGCAAGACGCGCTGAAAAAGACGCGCTGAGAAAGACGCGATGAACCGTCTCTGGTTGCAGCGGTCACTCGTATATCGCATTCGTTGTGCTATCGTGACCGCCTCAGCGAGGAGGCGACATGGACGATCGTTCGACCAAATATCGCGCGTTCTTTGCACAATTGATCTGCAGCGCGGCCAAGGCCACGGATCCTCGCCTCGAACAGGCCTTTCGCAATGTGAGGCGCGAACCCTTCGCCGGGCCCGGCCCGTGGTCGATCGCATTGGGCGGTCATCCCTATGTCGTGACGCCCGATGACGATCCGGTCTTCCTCTATCAGAACACGCTGCTGGCACTGGATCCGGCGCGGGGCATCAACATCGGCATGCCCGGCGCGCACGCGCATTGGCTGAGCGGCTGCGCGGTCAGGGAAGGCGAGACTGTGCTCCAGATCGGCGCGGGCACGGGTTATTACACGGCGATCCTCGCCGAACTCGCCGGCCCCAATGGCCGCGTCTATGCCTATGAGATCGACGAACGCTTGGCGGCGCTCGCGCGTGAGAATTTGAAGGACATCGCCAATGTCGAGCTGCGCGAGCGTTCGGGCGTTGCCGCCGATCTGCCAGATGTTGACGTGGTCTATGTCTGCGCCGGCGCGGCGCAGCCGGCCGTGGAATGGCTGGAGGCGTTGCGGCCTGGCGGCCGGCTGGTGTTTCCGCTAGCCCCGGCCGGCGTGCTCGGCGGCATGCTGATGATCACACGCCCGGAGCAGGGCGCGGCCTGGCCCGCCAAATTCCTGAGCCGGGCCCAGTTCATCGGCTGCGCGGGGCTTCAGGATGCGGAGATCGCACGGCGGCTGGCCGAGGCCTTCGCGAAAGGCTGGGAAGGCGTGCAGTCGTTGCGGCGAGAAGATGCGCCCGACGACACCTGCTGGTTCGCCGGCGACGGCTGGTGGCTCTCAACGGCGCCAGCATCTGCGCCGGCGGTCAGCATCCCGCCGCACGGCGACATCACGCGGGCTTAGGAAACGCACCTGCAAGTGTCTGGATGTTGGTGGCACGTGAAATGAAGCAAACGAATCAACAGACTTCATGGGCGCCTGTTAGCGATGGTGTCGATTGCAATGACGCTATCCACCGTATCTTTAGGACAGCAGGTACCTGAAAATCGCAAGGCAACGACCATGGCCAACGAATCGAAAATCGTGAACGATGCTCTTGCGTCGGCCGAACAGATTTCAAGAGCACTCTCACAGTCGGGCTATACAGCGGATTTCTCCCTCGAAAGCCTCAAGCAAGTTGACCGGTTCTTTGAAGAGCAAGCGGTCAATGGGCAGCCCCGGCCCCGGGGTCTCCTGTCACAGCAACTGGGAGCGCGCCTGTTTGCAGTTGGCGCGTATGTTGGCGAGGTCATTCGCCGTCTGAATGATGGCCAATGGCAGGGTGACGACAATGATCCCCAAGCTGAAATCAATATTGCCGTTCGATTGAAGGACGGAGCTCTGCTGTGGCCCGTTCAACGGGTGATGAGACGTTTTAAAAATGGAGCCGACGATAGCGTTTGGGTCTATGGCGTCACCGTATCGTCGTCTGCAACGAAACAGTGATCGCGTCTCACGATCCCGCGCACTCCGCGCAGTGAAAGCGGCCGCGCGAGGCGCGGAACAGGCTGCGGCAATACCAGCGGCGCGCGAGCGCCTGGGCCGGTCTGCGGATCATTTGTGCAATCAGGAGAAGTTCGAAAGCCATGTCTTTCGTAAATCCTGCGTCTCGTAAATCCTGCGTGTCGTAAGCGCTGTCGTTTCTACGCACATAGATGGGGCGGCATTCTCCCTGGAGAATGCCGCCCGCGTCGCATCTGCCATGCAGCCGGTCGGTGCGTTTAAGCTTAACCGTGCAGCTTTTTTGCGGTGTCCGCGATCTGGCGGCCCTGATAACGCGCGCCGGCGAGCTCGTTGGCGCTGGGCTGGCGGCTGCCGTCGCCGCCGGTGATCGTGGTGGCGCCGTAGGGCGCGCCGCCGGTGACTTCGTCGAGCTTCATCTGGCCGGCAAAGCCGTAGTTCATGCCGACGATCACCATGCCGAAATGCAGCAGGTTGGTGATGATAGAGAACAGCGTCGTCTCCTGGCCGCCATGCTGGGTCGCTGACGACGTGAAGGCGCCGCCGACCTTGCCGTGCAGCGCGCCCTTGGCCCAGAGCCCGCCGGCCTGGTCGAGGAAGTTCGCCATCTGCGAGGTCATGCGACCGAAGCGGGTGCCGGTGCCGATGATGATCGCATCATAGTTGGCAAGATCTTCGATCTTGGCGACGGGCGCGGCCTGGTCGACCTTGTAGTACGAGGCCTTCGCGACCTCGGCCGGCACGAGCTCAGGTACGCGCTTGATGTCGACGGTGGCGCCGGCCTCGCGCGCGCCCTCCGCGACGGCATTGGCCATCGCTTCGATATGGCCATAGGCGGAATAATACAGGACGAGAACTTTGGTCATGGTGGTCTCCTTTGAGGTGTTTTTGATCTCTCCGTCGTTCCGGGGCGATGCAAAGCATCGAACCCGGAACCTCGAGATTCCGGGTCTGGCGCTTTGCGCCATCCCGGAATGACGGCAAGCGATGTGGTTACGCGGCGTCGACGAGCACGAGCTCGGAATCTTCGAGCGCCGTGATCGTCAGCTTGCTTTCGTCGCGGATCGCGGCGCCGTCGCGGGCGTTGACGCGCACGCCGTTGATCTCGACCGCACCTGCGGCGGGCACGAGATAGAGATGCCGCGCCTGCTGCGGTTCGTACTCCGCGCTCTCGCCGGCCTTCAGCGTGGTGGCGAGCACCCGCGCATCGGCGCGGATCGGCAGCGCATCAGTGTCGCCTGCGACGCCGCTCGCGATGGTGACGAGCTTGCCGGAGCGATCCGCCCTAGGAAACGGCTTCGAGCCCCAGGTCGGCTGTCCGCCGCGCGACGTCGGCTCGATCCAGATCTGGAAGATCCGCGTCCTGGTCGGCTCGAGATTGTACTCGGAGTGGCGGATGCCGCTGCCGGCGCTCATCACCTGCACGTCGCCCGCTTCAGTGCGGCCCTCGTTGCCGAGGCTGTCCTGATGGGTGATCGCGCCTTCGCGGACATAGGTGATGATCTCCATGTTGGCGTGCGGATGGGCGGGAAAGCCGGTGTTCGGCGCGATCTCGTCGTCGTTCCACACCCGCAAGGCGCCGTGGCCCATGTTGTTCGGGTCATAGTGACTGGCGAAGGAGAAATGATGTTTGGCTTTCAGCCAGCCGTGATCGGCGCCGCCAAGTTTGTTGAAAGGTCTGAGTTCGATCATGGGAGTGTTTCCTTTGATGGACGGGGTTTGGCGCTATGCGCCAAATCCGCCGTCGACATTGAGCACCGTGCCGGTGACGAAGGAGGCTTCGGGGCTTGCGAGGAAGACGATGCCGGCGGCGACTTCCTCGGGGCGGCCGAAGCGCTGCAGCGCGTGCTGCTTGCGCTGGGCTTCCGCGAAATCGCGGTCGTCATCAGGGTTCATGTCGGTGTTGATCGAGCCGGGCTGCACCACGTTGACGGTAATGCCGCGCGGGCCGAGGTCGCGTGCCGCACCCTTGGTGTAGCCAACCACGGCAGCCTTGGTGGCAACGTAGTCGGCAAGACCCGGGAATGTAGCACGGTCGGCGAGCATGGAGCCGACGGTGACGATGCGGCCGCCTTCACCCATCAATTGCGAGGCGGCGCGGATCGCCGCGATCACGCCGTGAACGTTGACCTGGTCCTGCCGCTCCAGAGCGCCGGTGTCGGCCTTCGCATCGTCGGTCGCGCCGCCGGCGGCAACGCCTGCATTGTTGACGAGGATGTCGAGATGGCCGAACTCCTTTGCGACGTCGTTGACGAGCTTCGTCACGTCCTTGGCCGAGGCTTGATCGGCCTTGAAGGCGCGGGCCTTGACGCCGCGGGCCTTCAGCTCGGTGACGACGGCCTCGGCCTTCTCCGGCGAAGCGACATAGCTGATCGCGACGTCAGCGCCTTCATCGGCGAGAGCGCGGGCCGAGGCCGCGCCGATGCCGCGCGAACCGCCGGTGACGAGGGCAACCTTGCCTGAAAGCTTCTTGGTCATTGGATTTCTCCAGTCCTGAATTTCTGATGACCCTTGGATAAGCCTCCGCCTGTGGTATAGAAATAGAAACTGTCGAAACACATTGTTTCCATTAATATCCCAGACGGACCCTGCCATGGCCAAACTCCCCGATTTCGAGGCGCTCGCGATTTTCGCAAAAGTCGTGGAATTACGGTCGTTTGCCGGGGCGGCGAGCGAGCTTTCGACGTCCAAGGCCACGGTGTCCAAGGCGGTCACCCGCCTGGAGGAGCGGCTAGGGGCCCGCCTGTTCAACCGTACCTCGCGGCGCCTGGCGCTGACCGATGCCGGCCACAAGCTCGCCGATCGCGCCACGCGGCTGCTGGCCGATGGTGAAGCGGCGGAGAACGAGGCGCTGGCGCAATCGGTCGCGCCGCGCGGCCTGGTGCGGCTCGCGGTGCCCATGACGTTCGGCATCAAGGCGGTGGCGCCGTTGTTGCCGGAGTTCTTCGAGACTTATCCTGAGGTCTCGGTCGATCTTCACCTGAGCGATGCGACGGTCGATCTGATCGGCGAAGGCTTCGACATGGCGGTGCGGATCGCGCGTCTGCCGGATTCCTCGCTGATCGCGCGGCGGCTCTTCACCATGCCGCGCTTCACTGTGGCGGCGCCGTCCTATCTGAAGAAACACGGCCGGCCGACGCATCCGATGCATCTCGCCCAGCACAAATGCTTCGCTTACGCTTATCTCTCCACGCCCAATATCTGGCACTACACCAATTCCGCCGGCGAGCAGGCCAGCGTGCGCCCCGGCGGCCTGCTGCGCGTCAATAATGGCGAAGCGGTGATGCCCTCGCTCATCGCCGGCCTCGGCATCGCAGAGCTGCCCGAATTCATCGTCGGTGAAGCGATTTCGTCCGGCGCCGTCGAAGTGATCCTGAAGGACTGGAAGCAGGCCGAAGGCGCCGTGCACCTCGTCACCCCACCCGGCGGCCCGCGCCCCGCCCGCGTCGAAGCGCTCGGCGATTTCCTTGCGGCCAACCTGCCGGGCACGTGCAAGCGCCGGCCGCGCGGGAAGGTGAAGGTTTAGAGCGAACCGCTTCAACGATCTCCGTCATTGCGAGGAGCGAAGCGACGAAGCAATCCAGGATACCTCCGCGGAGACACTCTGGATTGCTTCGCTGCGCTCGCAATGACCGGGCCCAATCAAGACACCTTCACCCCGTCGATCGCCACGATCCGCAGGCTTGGCTTCAGCGTCTTCTCGAGCTCCGTCTTCATCTCATGCACGCGCGGGTCGGTCGAGCGCGCGGCGCACACGGCGTATTGATGCACGGATTGCGTCAGGGCGCGGCGCGCTTCCGGCGTTCGCGTCATCTCGGGCTTTGAAAGCCGCAGCACGATCGCCGCCAGATTCACCAGCATCTCGTCGAGGGCGACGTCGATGGTCGCGAGTTTTCCCATGGCGCACTCCTTGGCAAGATCGTCTCCAAAGGAAACGGAGGGTCGGGGGATGTGTTCCTGACGGGGCCGAACATGGCTAACACTTCGTAAACGGCTTGTTCTTGCGGACCATCACGCTAGGCTGGCAGCGAAACAAGAAAACAGGGGGGCTGCCATGAATCGACGCATGAATCGACGTATGGATCGACGTGACGTCTTGCGTGCCGCTGCCGCATTGCCGTTGTTGCGGATCGCATTACCGGAAGCGGCCTTTGCGCAAACCTACCCTGTCCGCAACATCACCATGATCGTCCCGTTTCCCGCCGGTGGCCAGGCCGATCTTGCGGCCCGCCCCGTCGCGCAGGCGCTGGAGCGGATTCTCGGCAAGTCCGTGATCGTCGACAACCGCGCCGGAGGCGCCGGCGGATCGGTCGGCAATGCCGCGGCCGCGCGCGCCGAGCCCGATGGCTACACGCTGCTGATGACATTGTCCTCGCTCGCGGTGCTGCCCGAGGCCGACAGGCTGTTCGACCGGCCCGTCGCCTACGAGATGTCGCAGTTCATGCCGATCGCGCGCGTGCTGGCCGATCCGACGCTGCTCGCGGTGCCGACCTCGGCACCTTGGAAGACGGCGCAGGAGTTCGTCGAGGACGCGAAGAAACGCCCCGGCCAGATCACCTACGGTTCGTCCGGTCCCTATGGCACGCTGCATGTCGCAATGGAGATGTTCGCAAACAGCGCCGACATCAAATTGCTGCACGTGCCGTTCCGCGGTGCGGGCCCCGCGCTGACCGCGCTGCTCAGCGGCACCGTGCAGGCGATCGCGGCGGCGCCGGGCACGCTGAAGCCGCAGGTCGACGACGGCAAGCTGCGTGTGCTCGCCAATTGCGGCGCGCAGCGCATCGCGAGCTTCCCCGATGTGCCGACCTTCCAGGAGCTCGGCTACACCGATGTCGAGATGTACATCTGGGCCGGGCTGTTTGCACAGAGCGCGCTGCCGGCGCCGGCCGCGACGCGCCTGCGCGAAGCCATGGCGCAGGTGATGACGAACCCTGACGTGCTCAGGACATTCGAGGCGTCGGGCAGCCTCGTCGCCTATCAGGATGCGCCTGCGTTCGCCGACTTCGTGGCGAGCGACAGCGCACGGCTGATCGCGGCGGTGAAGAAGATCGGCAGGGTGGAATAGGTTCCTGCCGCGTTTTCACATTTTGTTGTTGGTCCAGAACCTGTCCGCGCCTCATTGATTGAAGACAAATCGAGCGAGTTGGAAGGATCGGAACCATGCGAACACAGCGGATTGCGCTGGGTGTGGCGCTTGCGATCGGCGGCATCGTCGCGCAGAGCGCAGCATCCGCCGAAGAATATCGTGGAACCATGGAGCAGCAGATGGCCTGCACGCCTGACGTCTGGCGCCTGTGCAGCGACCAGATTCCGGATGTAAGCCGTATCACCGCGTGCTTACGACAGAACACGCCACAGCTCTCCAATGGCTGCCGTGCCGTGTTCGAATCCAATAACCAGATGCCGTCGCAACAGCCCGTTCCGCGCAATCGCGTCGCGCCTGCGCCGCGCTACAACAATGCGCCGCCGCCCCCTCAGCAGGTGCAGCCGCGGCCCTATGACGATGACGACGACTAGCGCAGGTTAGCGGTTACGCGCGACGATGCGCATCGCATCGTCGCGTTCAGCGCTCTTCCCGTCTGTCCGATTGAGGTCGAGGTCCGAGCGCCATCCGCAAGGCCGCGCCGAAGAGGATGACCGTGACTGGCCAATGGAACCAGATCTTGTGCGCGCCGGTGAATAGATTGATTGCAATCAGGAAGGCCGAGACCGTGAGCGCCGCTGCGACCGGACGGGGCAGCCTTGCTAGCCAGTCCGAAACGGCGTTCCTCGATGAGGATGGCTCGCGTTCGCGGCCCATCAGCGGGGCACCGGCGGTCCCCCCGGGTAGCGGACTGTCCTTGATCGGATAGCTCGCTTGCCCGGCGGTATGGCTGCCGATGGTCAACCGATAGCTGGTCAGGGGTGCAATGTTCTTCAGGGGTCGCTGGCCGAGACAGTCGAAGCCGACAGATAATTTGTTGTGCACCTGATCGTAGACGGAGCTCGAGATCACGACGCCGCCGGGTTCGGCGAGCTCTTGCAGGCGCGACGCGATATTGACCCCGTCGCCATAGATGTCAGTGCCATCCACCATCACATCGCCGAGATTGATGCCGATGCGAAACTGCATCGGGTTCAACGGCGGCGGGGTTGATTCCTGATGGGAAATCTCCTGCTGGATCTCGATCGCGCATTGCACGGCCTCGACGACGCTGGCGAACTCGGCGATCACGGCATCGCCCCAGGTGTTGACGATGCGGCCGTCATGGCGCTCGACCAATCGCGCAATCGCCGTGCGGTAGCGGCGGAGCGTCTCCAGCGTGCCCCTCTCGTCCGCTTCCATGAGGCGGGAATAGCCGTACACGTCAGCGCACAGCACGGTGGTCAGTCGTCGTTTCACCTTCTCGTCGGGCATGGTCCTTACACTAGCCTCCCTGACCGGCAAAAGCATCAGGCATCGCAGCCGGCGCCTTACGGCCTGTGCTCGCAGACATCGACCCATTCGGCCGCAGTCAGCTCGGCCAATCGGTCCGGCGTGATGCGCACGGCGCTGTGGGTCGAGCCTGCGGCCGGCACCACCACGTCGAACGCCTTCAGCGAAATGTCACAATAGACCGGCAGCGGCGATTTCAGCCCGAACGGACAGACGCCGCCGACCTCGTGCCCGGTGATGTCGGCGACCTCTTCCAGCCCCAGCATCTTGGGCTTGCCGCCGAACTGCGCCTTCACCTTCTTGTTGTCCATCCGCGAGGTGCCGGCGGCCACGATCAGGATGACGCGCTCGCCGACGCGCAAGGACAGCGTCTTGGCGATCATGCCGGGCTCGACGCCATAGGCTTCGGCGGCCAGCTGCACCGTCGCCGAGCTGATCGGGGATTCCATGACGGAGATGTCGGGGGCTTTCTCAGCGAAGAAGGCACGAACGGATTGAAGGCTCATTCCAGTCAGCTCATTCCAGACTTAAGGGGGCGGGCGGCGATGCCTAGGCGATCCCCGGGGTCATCCTTGGATGATCCCAGCCAGCTCCGAGAGGGAGCGGACGCGATGATCCGGCGCAAAGCCGAGCTCGTCCATCTGGGTGCGGATCGCCTTGAACATGGTCAGCGGTGCCACGAGTTCGGTCTCGACGCAAGTCAGGGCCATCGCCTCCGGCGTCACCCGCTCGATCCAGGCCACATTGAGCCCGAACGCCTTCGCGCCGGCGACGTCCCAGGGATTGGAGGAGACGAACAGCACCTCGCCAGGCGCAGTGCCGAGCGCCTCGCCGATCAGCTCATAGGCCTCCGGGCTCGGCTTGAAGTTCTTCTTGGCATCGACGCTGATGGTGGCGTCGAGCAGGCGGTCGAGCCCGGTGTTGCGCACCAGCGCGTTCAGCATGTCCGGACTGCCATTGGAGAGGATGGCCAGCTTTCGCGGTTTCAGCGCCGTGAGCGCGTCGGTCGCATCGGCATAGAGATCGAGATGCAGATATTTGTCGATGATGCGCTCGAACGCCTCGCCCTCGTAGGACAGCCCCATCACGCGCAGCGTATAGGCCAGCGAGTCGCGCGTGACGGCAGAAAAATCCTGGTAGCGCCGCATCAGCGAGCGCAGCCAGGTGTATTCGAGCTGCTTGATCCGCCAGACCTGCGTGATGATCTCGCCATAGCCGGGAAACGCATCCTCGGTGATCTCAGCGACCGACTGGATGTCGTAGAGCGTCCCGTAGGCGTCAAACACGACGGTTTTGGTGGGCATGGGCTGTCCTTCCGGGCTTTGCCATCACAAGACCCCCGCTTGCGGGAGCGCGTATATCATCAGCTTACCAAAGAGCAGCGGAGGTCGCTGCAGGAATGATTGGCGGCTTGTGAGCGGGCTGGCATCTGCTTCTGAACGGAAAGCACCTGGCCCGGCTCGGAACTTTGCCGACGCCTCTCCGTTCCCCTTGGCGGGCACGAACCTAGGCTGGCGCGATGAAATGGATGTTGGTCGTCTTGGTCGGCGGCGTCTCACCCGTCAACACCGATCTGGTGTTCGACAAGTTCAGCGACTGCCTGTCCGCCGAGGAGCAGATGCGGCAGCACTATGCCGACGCGTTCGAAGCGTGGGATCGCACGGCTGCGGCAAGGATCGACCGGCGCAGCGATTACAGGAAGGCCCGCGATATCGAAGCCAAACGGCTGCTCAGCAACGTTGGGACGTGCGTGCCGCACGGCGGCGGCGATTCGTTGCCGGTCACGTCACCGCAGCAGCAACCTTCCGCTCCAGCCGCGCCGCAACCTGCCGTGACACCGTCGCCGCAGCCATCGCCGCGACCTTAGCTACTCAGCCTCGACATGGCGGATGATGCTCTGGTCCTGGACATTTGCGATCAATTCGTCTGCGCGAGACAGAAGCCGATGCAGCAACGGTGAAGAATTCGCCTGGTTGTATCCCAAGGCTAGGGCGAAACCCATCGCCTGACGGCTGGAGCCTCATGGCGAACACCCGCGCGGCGTCGAGCTCCGCGGTCGCCTCGTACTCCGCTGTCGCCCCGGACAAGCGCCCCCAGGGGCGCGCCGATCCGGGACCCATTCGTCGACGGAGGCCTGGCGCAAGTCTGAGGCCCTGAGCGCATGAACGTGAGGGCTTCGATCGCTCCGCCTGCTGCTTCTTAGCGATGGGGCTTTCTGATCTCGCCTTCCTCGACCAGCTTGCGAAGGCGATCGA
Source organism: uncultured Bradyrhizobium sp. (assembly GCF_936928535.1). Lineage (GTDB taxonomy): Bacteria > Pseudomonadota > Alphaproteobacteria > Rhizobiales > Xanthobacteraceae > Bradyrhizobium. The sequence continues at coordinate 103,891 of NZ_CAKZHY010000173.1, forward strand.
ACCGTTCGCCCGCCATCGCAAGGCGATCCAGCACCTCAGGGTCCAGCTCGTCCTGCAGGCGGGCGTTCTCGTTCGCAAGATCCACGTCCTTGCCGTACGCCATCCGGCGTTCGGTTGCGCGCAGCCGGTCGGAGAGCAGTATGGCGAGAGCACGATAGAAGCGGCTTGCGAAGGAAGCATCGCTGGCCAGCTTCTGCTGCAATATTGCCTTGTCGATAAACAACGTCAGAGCGTCGACCTTCGCGAGGACCGTCGCCGAGGGTGGCGCGGAATCGACCAGCGACATTTCTCCAACGATGTCTCCCGCCTCGATCTGGGCAATTTCACCGCCCCCCTGAATCTCGACCCCCATGCGTCCCTGGAGCACGAGGATGATCGATCCGACCGGCACGCCTTCCTGAATGACCACCTCTCCGCCGCGGATCGTCCGCCGCTGGCCGGACCGCACCATCCATTCGACGTCGGAATCGTTCAGCACCCCAAACATGAAAAGGACCTTGCGCATGATCAGTCCTCCTGCAGCAGCTGGCGGCGGGCGAATTCGGCAAACAGGCCAGGCTTGCCCATCAGTTCATCGAAGCTGCCGGACTGCACGATCCTGCCCTTGTCCAGCACGACGATGCGATCGGCAGACTGCACCGTGCTGAGCCGGTGCGCGATGACGATTCTCGTGATGTTGAGGCGCTCGATGGAAGCAGTCACGATGGCTTGGCTGCGGTTGTCCAGCGCGCTGGTCGCCTCGTCCATCAGCAACAGGCGCGGATTGTGAGCCAGCGCCCGCGCGATCAGCAGGCGCTGGCGCTGGCCGCCGGACAGCGTGTTGATGCCTTCGGCGACGAAGGTATGCATGCCCATCGGCATGGCTTCGATATCGCGGTCGAGCCCCGCGGACCGCGCAATATCCCAGACCCGGTCGATCGGCAGGTGGATGCCACCGCAGATGTTCTCGTAGAGATTGCCTGAGGACAGCTTGGAATTCTGAAGCACGACGCCGACCTGGCGCCGCAATGAACTGAGGTCGATGGTCTCGATCGACTTACCGTCCACGAAGATCACCCCCGAATGGGGCTTTTCGAACCCGAGCAGAAGCCGGAACAGGGTCGACTTCCCGCTCCCCGAAGGACCTACGATGGCGACATATTCGCCACGCGCGACGCTCAGGCTGATGCCATCCAGGACGGGTGGCCCAGCTGAACCGTAGCGGAAGGACACGTCGGCGAATTCGATTGCGCCCTCGATCTCGCCCGGAGCCGTTGCGTCTTCAGATACTTCGATCGGTGTTGCGAGGATCGGGCGCAACCGCTCGATGCGGGGAATGACGGTGACGAATTGGGCCACGGCCTGTCCCCATTCGCCGACAGAACCGAGTGCAATTCCGAATGCGGCGTAGAACGCAAGGAAAGTGCCGAGCTCATGCATCGGGCTGTTCGCCGCAAGCTGCTCGGACCCCGCAAAAATCAGCAGCGTTGCGACGGCAGGAAAGCCGGCTTCAATACTCCTGAGCGCGTTTGCTGCACGCTGGGATGCCATGAAATGCCGTTTGTGGAGACTGAAGCGTTCGACCCAGACATTCAAGGCATTGGTCGTTGCATTGGCGATCCGCAGCTTGGCGATGCCCGTCACGAATTGCACGATCGCGCCCCCCAGCCAGCCCCTGTGGCCGAAGCTCGCCCTCTCGTGTTTCAGTCGGGCATAGCTGAAGCCCGCGATAACGGCGAGACGAACCAGGACGAGCGCCGCGGCGAACAAGCCGAGTGGCGCATCGAGGTAGAGCATCACGGAGAAGCCGAACACAAACGAAGCCAGTGCCAACAATGCACGTATGGATCGGGAGGTGACGATCGCCCTGATCGCTTCGATTCCCAGCGCACGATCTGCAAGGTCGCCGGCCGAATAGCTCCGGAAGAACGCGAGTGGCATCCGCAACAGCCGGTCGGCAATGGCCGCCTGCATCATCCAGTCGAACCGGCTCTCGAGCCGCTGCACTGCAGCCCCCTGCATGAATTGGAAGCCCGCGCTCACCAGCGTCACGACAAGGAGCGCTGCCGCGCAGACCAGCAACTGGTCGGCCTCGGCGCGCGGCAGCACGGAGTCGACCAGGACCTTGGTTACCATCGGAGCTGCCATCGCAAGCAGTCCAAGGCCGACCGCCGCCATGACAATTCGCGACAGGTCGGCCCGAGCCAAGGGCGCCACCAGGAACACGAGATCGCGGAGGGCGAGCGAGCGCGCCGGCAGTGACGGGTAGAACATCACCGCCTCCGGCGCGAGGTCTGCAATCATGTTCCCCGTTAGCGGCTTGCGCGTCCCGGACGTGGGATCGACCAGGAGATGACCGCCTCGATAGCCCGGCAGGATCACCACCGCGCGGCGCTCTTCGCCGAGAAATGCGATAAACGGTCCGGCGCTGTTGGTCCACCAGTCGGCCCGAAGCAGCAGGCGCCGGCTACGAAGCCCCGACGCCTCAGCGAGTTTGAGCACAGTCGTGAGATCGTCGGCGCCAGGAAGGCGCTTGACACCGGGTGCAAGCTCCACCCCCAGCGCGTCTGCCACGGCTCGGCAGGCCAACAGCACGCGATCGCCCCGGTCGGCGAGGTCCTCGGGCGGTACGGCGTCGGGATCGACCAGGCCGACCAGGCGGCCCATCGCGGTTTCGGCGCGCGATTCCTGCTCGACGGCTCGCCGCTCCAGCCGCGCCATATCGGCCGCCCATTCGTTATCGAATTTGCGAGCGAGTTCGGCCACGACCAGCCTGTGCAAGGTATCGATCCCGGCTTGCATCTCTGCAAGTGCGAGTGATGCTCCGTCTCTCACGCGCAATTTCGTCGGGGCCTCGGCCACCAGCCACGTACCAGGAGATAGCGGAGAGGGCGGGTCGAGCGGGGTGATCGCTTGTTGCAGGCCGATGACCCGGACAGCGCCTTCTTCGATGCTGATCCATCCGACTTGCCGGCCCGACATACGCAGCGTCTCGCCGCCTGCCAGCTCGCTTGTGACGCTGACATCGACGTGGGTGGCGGCGACATTGTCGGGGAGCGTCGCGACCGTCGCCAGCAGCAGCGCCGACCATTCTTCGAGCATCGTTCGGTCGGTGATGTCGCCACGAGAGCACGGGATCACCTCCGTGTCGGCGCCGCCGATCGCAACGATCTCGAGCCGGCGCGCCGCATGGGCTGAAGCAGGCAGCCCTAGGATGAGACCGCCGCCGGCGACTCGAAGCAAGTGCCAGCGGCGCGGCGGCGAACCGTCACCCACCGGCATCACCGCAAAAAGATCGACGTGACCCCGCGCGACCAGAAAGGCTTGATCAGACTGGCCGATCGACAACGGCTGGTGACTATCGAGGGCCAACCGGTCCGCCCGGGCTGCGTCGATCTCCGCGCCTTCCAGATGCGATGGTCGGAAGGCGCTGGTCATTCGGCAGCCAGCAGACGAACATATTCGCCGCCCTCGGCAAGCAGATCCCGGTGCGTACCACGCTGCACCACACGACCCCCGCTCATCACGAGAATCTCGTCGCAGTCGCGGATCGTGCTGAGCCGGTGCGCGATGATGATGCACGTGCACGCGCGCCGGCGCAGATTGTCGTCGATCATTCTCTCGACACTCGGATCGAGTGCTGAAGTCGCCTCGTCAAGCACGAGGATGGACGGATTACCCGCGAGGGCTCGTGCGATCTCGAGCCGCTGGCGCTGGCCGCCGCTGAAATTGCGGCCATCCTCGGCCACCTGACAGTCGTAATTGCCGGGCCGCACCGAGAGCTCCTCGTGGATGGAGGCATCCTTGACGGCGCGCGACAGGCTCGCCTGCGCAATGGTGTCGTCCCACAGCGTCAGATTGCTGCGCGCGGTGCCCTCGAACAGCAGGATATCCTGGTCCACATAAGCCACCGAGCCGGCAAACACTTGTTGGGGAATGCGATCAATCGGCCAGCCGTCGATGAGGATTTCACCCGTCCAGGGCCGATAAAGGCCGCCGATCAGGCGGCCGATCGTGGATTTACCGCTGCCTGATGCACCGACAAACGCAATTCGGCGGCCGGGTTCGAGCTGAAGCGAGAGCGCATCGATCAGCGGCGGCTCCAGCGGGGAATAGCCAAACGACACGTCGACCAGCCTGATTTGCCCGGAAAGCTTGGCTGGCCTGTCCGGTGGCTTGAGGTCCATCGCCACGATCGGCTGCGCCGCATAGTTGAAGACATCGTCAACCCGGAACAGGTTGGCCTTGATCGCCAGGAAGGCGGAGGTCTGTTGCACCAACGCATTGATCGGCTCGACCAGGCTCAGCAGCAGGGCTTGCAGGGCGACCAACCCGCCGATCGTCAGGGCGCCATCCATGATGCGAAGACCGCCGATCCCGAGCACGATCGCGCTGGACAAGCCAGTCAGAAAGGCGGGGCAGATCTCCAGAAGATTGGAATAAAGACCAAGGTCGCGTTCGGAATTGAGGACCTTGGCCTGGAAGCCGGTCCAGCGGGCGAATGCATCGTTCTCGAGGCCGCCGGCCTTGATCGTTTCGATCGAGCGAACCATCTCGATCGTGTTCGCGGTCAACTTCGCCTTGTCGATCGTCAGTTTGCGGTTGAGCCTTTCACGCTCGCGCCCAACCAGCGCAAGCACCAGCACGTTCACGAGCGCTATGGCGATGCTGATTGCTGCCAGAATCGGGTCGTACAGCGCCATAGCGGCTGCGATGAAGACCGCGGAGACCAGGTTGAGCGCGCTGGTTGCGAGCCCGCCCGAGACCAGCTCCGCGATCTCTTCACTCGCTCCGACGCGGCTGCCGATCTCCCCCGCATGGCGCTGATTGAAGAATTCCATGGGAAGATTCAACAGGTGCCATAGCAGCTTTCCCACCATGGTCACGGTCAGCTTGGTCTGGAGTCTCAGCAGCAGCGACTGTTGGAAGGCCGTGATCAGAGCGCGGCCAAGCGCCGTCAGGGCGAGGCCGATCAGAAGCGGCCTGAACCATCCTTCCACATGCATGATCAGAACGTGGTCGACGAATATCTTGGCGAAGGTGGGGATCAGGATCGTCGGGATCACCAAGCTCATGCTGAGGCCGACCAGCAGGATCACAGCACGCTGGGATCCCCTCAGCCTGTCCCAAAGCATCGCAAGAAAATTCGGCTTCGCGCCACCTTTGCGAAAATCCGGGCCTGGCTCCATCGCCAGCACGACGCCGGTGAAAGCGAGATTGAACTCCGCGCGATCGACCCTGCAGCGCCCGGCCGCGGGATCGTTGATGTAAGCAAACTTGGAGTCGATCCGCTCCAGCACCACGAAATGATTGAAGTTCCAGAACAGGATCGCCGGCATCGGCAGTTCGTTGAGCGTTTCCGGCTCCTTGCGAAAGCCCTTCGCCGAGAGCCCGAAACTCCGCGCCGCTTTCAAGACGTTGTTGGCTTTGCTGCCGTCGCGGGTTACGCCGCACGCGACCCGCAGGGTTTCGAGTGGCACCCAGCGGCCGTAATGTGCCAGCACCATCGCCAGCGATGCTGCTCCACATTCCAGGGCCTCCATCTGCAGAACGGTCGGCGTGATCCAGCGCCGGCGTATCCGGGGAGCCAAGCTGTTGAGCAGGTTGCCCAAGCCAAGCCACGCGCCTTGGTCGGATCGGTGCGATGGTGAGGATGATGCGCTCATGCGCAGTCCTAGCCGCCGATCCCGGTCAACCGCTTGACCGTCGGGAATAGGAGATTGATGGGGGGCTGCTCCCGCGTCGTGACCTCGGCACGCGCCAAGGTGCCGCTGGACAGGAGCAGCGGCGGGCCCTTGCCCGAGGTCCATCGATAGCCGCTCGACGTAGAGCCGTCGCGCTCCAGCGCCACGCGCATGGCATAGGGTGCACCCTTCTCGGAGAAGCGTTTCACCAGCGTATCGTTGTGGAGGTCGGCAGCCATTCCCTCGGGCGTAACCGGGAAGTCGGAGACCGCGGCGACGCGCCCCACAATGGCCCCGTACTCCTCGCGCTTGACGGGATTCGGCTCAATCCGGACCTCCATTCCCGGTTGGATCGACTTGCCCCAGTCCGGCGGCATATAGATCGTCGCCTCCAGCGTCGGACTCGCGGTCTCGATCTGGACGACCGGCGTGCCCACGGCCAGCACGATGGCATCGGATACCTTGACCTCCACCACCCGGCCGTCTGCAGGGCTGAGGATGCGTGATCCGCGTTCGAGTTCGCCGACAAGCTGCTCGACCGTGCGTCTGGCGTCGTTCACCCTGAATTCCGATTGCAACCGATCGCGCTCGCGCTGGCTCTGCAGCTCGAGCCGCTGCGCATTCAGTTTCAGGATCTCGTTCTTGGAATCGGTGATGCGTTCGCGGGCCGCGTTGAGCTCGACGCGGCGATCCTCGAGGTACTTCCGCGTGACATAGCCGCCGGCTGCGGCGGGCTCGAGCTTGGCGACCTCATCGACCAGATAGGCCGCACGCCGCTCGGCAACGGCGGTGATCTCTTGCAGCCCGGCCTCCTGCGCTGCGTAATTGCCTTGCTTGGCCTCGATCTCGCGCGAGATCGCCGCAATCAGGTCGGTATGTTCGCGCTCGCGCTCCTTCAGCACGTCCCGCGCCTGCTGCAGCCGCAGCTCGACGTCCGGCTGCACGACACGCGCGATTTCCTGGTCTCGTCGAACCTCGTCGCCGATCTGGACATCGATCGAAGCGAGCCGTCCCCTGACAGCCGATACGGCGTCTACCAATCGGCCCCCGCTGCTGAGCAGGATGCCCTCGCCGGATACCCGCGTCGGAATGCGGCCCAGCACGCTCCAGGCCAGCAGCACGGCGACGCCAACAGCGAGCGCCAGGCTAGCCACCCAGTCGTAGGGACGCGTGATGCTGACCACATGATCGAGCTGCTCGGGATGGGACAACCGCTCGATCGCGGCCTCCCGGAAGATCCGATTGATCCCGCCCCTCATGCAGCCCCCCCAGCGGACCCAGACCGCCCCATCCGATTTGGCCTCAAAGGACCTGCGTTTTCAAGCCGGTATCCAGCGCAAGCAATCCCATCGAAGCTATCGACCGACTTTCCTTGTGGTTGAGGGGCAAATAGGGCTAAATTCCTTCACTGGAACGTGACCGCTTTCGGGGCCGATCCGCTCGGAAAGATGTCGACGTGCCGGGCAGGACCTTGAACCTTCAGGTCCCTGCTCAGACCCATCCAAGGCGGCGGCCGACATTCGTCGCAGCAATCGAGATCAGATCCAGGAGCTGTAAATGGTCGAACAGAAGTCTGAGGCAAATGGGGCGCTTCCGGAAACCACCCAGTCCGGCGAGCCTGCCAAGGCGAAGACGCCGGTCGCTACGATGACCGACGCGTTGCCGGATGATCAACTCGACATCTCTGCTGGCGGTGCTTATCCGCTCACCTACACGGGGGCCATCAACACCGGCATCGGCGGTTAGGCCGGTCGGGCATCTAAGCCTCACCTCGATGGCGGCCTGGCGCAGGTCTGAGGTTTGAGCATCTGAATGTGAGGGCTTCGATCGAAGGGATCGGAGCCCTCATTGCGTTGATCAGTCCGCGCCTCAGATCCCCAGGATCTTCCTTGCGTTGGCCTTCAGCACCTTCGGCCGGATCTCGTCGCGGATGTCGATCTTGGAAAAATCCGACAGCCAGCGGTCCGGCGTGATGACGGGCCAGTCCGAGCCGAACAGCATCTTGTCCTGCAGGATCGAGTTGATGTAGCGCACCAGGATCGGCGGGAAATATTTCGGCGACCAGCCGGAGAGGTCGATATAGACGTTCGGCTTGTGGGTCGCGACCGACAGCGCCTCTTCCTGCCAGGGGAAGGAGGGATGGGCGAGGATGATCTTGAGGTCGGGGAAGTCGGCCGCGACGTCGTCCATGTACATCGGGTTGGAATATTTCAGCCGCATGCCCATGCCGCCGGGCATGCCGGAGCCGACGCCGGTCTGGCCGGTGTGGAACAGCGCGATCGCGCCGCCATTGTTGATCTCTTCGTAGAGCGGATAGGCCATGCGGTCGTTGGCGTAGAAGCCCTGCATGGTCGGGTGGAATTTGAAGCCGCGGACGCCGTACTCTTCGATCAGCTTGCGCGCCTCGCGCACCCCCAACTTGCCCTTGTGCGGGTCGATCGAGACGAAGGGGATGAGGACGTCGAGATGGTCGGAGGCGATCTCCAGCATCTCCTCGTTCTTGTAACGGCGGAAGCCGGTCTCGCGCTCGGCATCGACCGGGAAGATCACCGCGGCAATGTTCTTGGAGCGGTAGTAGGCCGCGGTCTCCGGCACGGTCGGCGGATGCTTGTGTGGCGACTTGAAATACTCGGCCATCTGGGCCTGGAAATCGTCATAGCCGTCGTCGGGATGGGTGCCGCAGGGCTCCTCGGCGTGGGTGTGGATGTCGATGGCGACGACCTTGTCGATATCAGGCAGCTTCAGCTTGGGCATTGGTTTCCTCCCGACGGGTTGCCAAATTGATTATATGATATAACGAATTTGGCAAGGCGTTACGGCTGGCAAAACCGCAACCTGCGAAAGTCTTTGCCTGGCTCGGCCATGGGCAGCTGGAATCGGTCCGATCCGGCCGCTTCTACTGTGCATGGGGTTGTTTTCGCTGAATTGCCTTGATGGAACCCGGCAGTTAACATTGACATGACCTCCCGCCATGCCTTAAGAACCGCCCCGTCCCGGGCGGCCGGTCCGCCAGCGGGAAAGATCTCATTTTGCCACATTCGCGCGTGCCGAAACGGTAGTGCCGAACACGGCCTTTCGAACGTTCAGGATTCTGCCATGAAGGTCCGTAACTCGCTGAAGTCGCTGCGCGGTCGCCATCGCGCCAACCGCCTGGTCCGCCGCAAGGGCCGGGTCTATGTGATCAACAAGGTGCAGCGCCGCTTCAAGGCGCGCCAGGGCTGATCAGCTAAAGGCTGATTGCCCTCGCGGCTGCCTTCGCGCGCCCCGCAAGACCACGGTCTCACACGAGTTTGACGCCGCCTTTGCTTTGCAAGGGCGGCTTTGCGCGTTTACACTTTCACCATGACCATGAGATTCCCTTTTGCCCGCACGCTGTGCCTGGCTTTGGCTTTAGGCGCTGCCGGCCTCGCGCCGGCGCTGGCGCAGGGTGATCCGGCCCCGCCGGCGAAGCAGCAGAAGAAGCTGCCCGAGGCGCCGGCCAAGCTGCCCAAGGCCGACCGCACCAAGAATCTCGATTTCCTGTTCGGTGCGCTGAAGGCCGCCCCCGATGACGTCAGCGCCAGGCATGTCGAGGCGCGGATTTGGGCGATCTGGCTGCAGACCCCGAGCGACACCGCGGCACTCCTGATGGCGCGGGCCAAGGCGGCGGTCGATGCGCAGAAGATCGACGTCGCGATCAAGCTGCTCGATGCCGTGATCAAGCTCCGGCCCGACTACATCGAAGCCTGGAACCGGCGCGCCACGCTCTATTACATGCAGAACGACTACGCCCGCTCGCTCGCCGACATCCGCGAGGTGCTGATCCGCGAGCCGCGTCATTTCGGCGCGCTCGCAGGGCTCGGCATGATCATGCAGGACGTCGGCGACGAGAAGCGCGCGCTCGAGGCCTATCGCAAGGCGCTCGCCGTCAATCCGCACCTCGAGAAGATCCCCGAGCAGGTGAAGGCCTTGACCGAGAAGGTCGAAGGCCGCGACATCTAGAGCACGATCCGGAAAAGTGTGCAGCGGTTTTCCGACGAGATCGTGCTCAAACAGTAACGGATATTTCGATCATCTTTCGAGCGGTTGCGGCGCGTGGAGATTAACCACGATCAAAAGCGCAATGTCGCAAGGACTATTGCCGGCGCCGCCGCAGGTCTACCTGCATGGCAGGGAGCACAGCCATGATGCGTTTGATCTTTGCTTGTAGCTTGCTGTTGGTATCGGGAACGGTCAGCCTTGCCGATGGGCTGTTCTGGGTGGTCGGCAATCGCGCCACCGGCAAATGCAACATCGTGACCAGCAATCCGGTCATCGATGGCGACGTGTGGTTCGGCGACGGCCCCTACAAGTCGAAGGACGATGCCAAGCTTGCACGCTCGACCATCCGCGCCTGTCCCGTGCTCACGCCCGACGAGCAAAAGGCGGAGGACAGCGCCGGCTAGCCTTGGGCTAGTGCAGCACGCTGGTGCCGCGCTCGGCGAGACCGCGATCGGCGGCCGCAGCGTAGGCCTTGGCGAGTTCGGTCTCGAGATGCTCGTTGATCAGCAGCAGCGCCCGCACCGCGCCGCGCAAATCGCCGTTGCAGCTCGCGACGATCTCGTCGATTGCGGTGTCATTCGATCTGAAGCTCATCGAAAATCCTCCGGTTCAAACCAGGACAATTCTGCCGGTCTTTCCTGCATCCCCTGAGGTTGCGAGGAGGGATCGGCGCCCATCCGCGTCTCAATGGCGGAACCGACCGTGGCGAATATAAGGACAGCGCGATGACGACTGCATGAATGATCCGAGGCTTGTGTGTCATCTGTCGGGATCATTGATATTGTTGATTTTTTTAGTTCGGCAATTATGCACATATCCACAGGGCGGCATTTCCGGTGGAAGCGCTGGAGCGTCCTCGCGCGAAACTGCCGTCTGCGTCATTCGTAACTGCCATGTGCCCAGGATCGTCCGGACTGTCTTCATGATCGTTTTATCAGCCGTGACCGCGCTGGCCCTGCTCGCGCTGGTCACGCAGGCCGCCGTCGTCGTCGTGCAACGTTCCTTTCCGCCGCAGGGCCGGATGATCGAGGTCGAGGGCGCGACGCTGCATGTCGTCGATGTCGGCCCGCGCGATGGCGATCTGCCGATCGTGATGCTGCACGGCGCCAGCTCCAATCTCGAAGTGATGCGGCATCCGCTCGGCGACATGCTCGCCGGGAACCATCGCGTGATCCTGATAGACCGCCCCGGGCACGGCTGGAGCACGCGTGCGCGGCACGAAGATTCGACGCCTGAGATTCAGGCACGGATGATCGATGACGCGCTCGGCAAGCTCGGAATCGATCGCGCGATCTTCGTCGTGCATTCCTGGAGCGGCGCGCTGGGCGCGCGGCTGGCGCTCGATCACGCAAGCCGCGTTGCCGGTCTCGTCATGCTGGCACCGGTGACCCACCCCTGGCGCGGCGGCGTCGGTCGCTACAACGAGATCATCGCAACGCCCGTCGTCGGCCCGCTGCTGGCCTACACCATCACGCTGCCGCTCGGCTTGTTCGTCACCGAATCAGGCGCACGCAACGTCTTCCTGCCGCAGACGATGCCGGACGGTTTTGTGAGGGAGTCCGCGACGCCGCTACTGCTTCGTCCGCGCGAATTCATCGCCAATGCCTATGATCTCGTCACGCTCAAGGCCTCGGTTGCCGCGCAGGCGCCGCGCTACGGCGAGATCAGCACGCCCGTGACGATCATCGCCGGCGCGCCCGACAAGACGGTGAAGACCGACATCCACGCACGCCCCTTCGCCGCGACGGTGCCGAATGCAAAGCTGGTCGTGCTGCCCGATCTCGGCCACATGGTGCAGAACGCGGTGCCGGATCTGGTGAAGACGGAGATCGAGACGATGATCCGTCAGATGTCCCCGGCGCAGGCGGCCGCAGACTAAAGCGTTTTCGAGCGAAGAGGACTCCGGTTCGCGTGAGGAAAACGCGTCAAGACAAGGGCTGGAACATCGGTTCTGATGCCGTCAGAACCGATGTTCCAGCGGCCGCCTTAGACCCGTTTACTGCTTGATCTTCCCGTCCTTGTCGAACTGCGAGACGTAGGACCAGAGATTGTTGATTTCGGTCTCGTTCTTGATGCCGGCGAATGCCATCTTGGTGCCGGGGATCTTGGCCTTCGGATCCTTGATGTATTCCTTGAACTGGGCCTCGTTCCAGGTGATGCCGGAATTCTTGTTCGCATCCGAATAATTGTAATCCGGCGCGGTGCCGGAATGACGGCCATCGAGGCCGTTCAGTTCGGGGCCGACCTTATTCTTGGCGCCTTCGCCGATGGCGTGGCAGGCCAGGCACTTGTTGAACGACGTCTTGCCGGCCGCGACATCCTGCGCCATCGCGCTGGTGGCCGTGGCAGTGACGGTGAGGATCATCAGCGCGCCAAAAATCAGTTTTTTCATAGGGTGCTCTTCGTCTCTTTCCCGGTGGATCTTCGTCTGGTCGGCTTTCGTCGAACCTGCCCGTTTTGGCACGGCCCGCTCGGCTTGGACAAGCCACGAAAGCATGACAGGTTTCATGGCTGCCAACTTGTCCCAGAGCGAACTCGCTGGAGATCGTGGCTTGCGACTTTCGGACGGCCTACCCAAACCACAGCGGACGTGGTTGATTTGCCGTGATAAATTGACGTGCGGCGCAAGCCGGAAGGATATGCGGTGAAGGATCTGATATGGCCATCATGATGCCGGCGAGCGATCAAGCGGTGTTGGCGCGCCGCGCGGAGATCGTTGCTGCATTGCGCGCCATCGTGCCCGGCGAGGGTGTGATCGACAGTGCGGCCGAGATGCGGGCTTATGAATCCGACGGGCTGACCGCCTATCGGCAGCCCCCGATGGTCGTGGTGCTGCCTGATACGACCGAGCAGGTCTCGCTCGTCCTGAAATATTGTGCCGCCCATGGCATCAAGGTGGTGCCGCGCGGCTCAGGCACCTCGCTTTCAGGCGGCGCGCTGCCGCTGGAGGACGGCGTCCTGCTGGGCCTCGGCAAGTTCAAGCGCATCCGCGAGATCGATTTCGACAACCGTGTCGTCGTCACCGAGCCCGGCGTCACCAATCTCGCCATCAGCCAGGCGGTCGCGCATGCCGGCTTCTATTACGCGCCCGATCCGTCCTCGCAGATCGCCTGCTCGATCGGCGGCAATGTCGCGGAAAATTCCGGCGGCGTGCATTGCCTGAAATACGGCATGACCACCAACAACGTGCTCGGTTGCGAGATCGTGCTGATGAGCGGCGAGATCCTGCGCATCGGCGGCAAGGGGTGCGAGAACGCGGGCTACGATCTGATGGGCGTCATCACCGGCTCGGAAGGCCTGCTCGGGGTCATCACCGAGATCACGGTGCGTATCCTGCAGAAGCCGGAGACGGCGCGCGCGCTGATGGTCGGATTCGCGCAAGTCGAGGCGGCCGGCGAATGCGTGGCGCGCATCATCGGCGCCGGCATCATCCCCGGCGGCATGGAGATGATGGACAAGCCGGCGATTCACGCTGCGGAAGCCTTCGTCCATGCCGGCTATCCGCTGGACGTCGAAGCGCTGCTCATCATCGAGCTCGACGGTCCCAAGATCGAGGTCGATGAGCTGATCACGCGCGTCGAGACCATCGCCAACGCCTGCGGCTCGACCACCTGCCAGATCTCGACCTCGGAGGCCGAGCGCAATCTGTTCTGGGCCGGCCGCAAGGCCGCGTTCCCCGCTGTGGGACGTATCTCGCCAGACTATCTCTGCATGGACGGCACCATTCCGCGCGGCGCGCTGCCGAAGGCGCTGGCGCGCATCCGCGAGCTCGGCGAAAAGTACCAGCTCGGCTGCGCCAACGTGTTCCACGCCGGCGACGGCAATCTGCATCCGCTGATCCTCTACGATGCCAACAAGCCCGGCGAGATCGAGCGCGCCGAAGCCTTCGGCGCCGACATCCTGCGCGCCTGCGTCGAGTTCGGCGGCGTGCTCACCGGCGAGCACGGCGTCGGCATCGAGAAGCGCGATCTGATGCCGGACATGTTCACCGAGATCGACCTCAACCAGCAGCAGCGGCTGAAATGCGCCTTCGACGCGCAAGGCCTGCTCAACCCCGGCAAGGTGTTTCCGACCCTGCACCGCTGCGCCGAGCTCGGCCGCATGCATGTGCACGCGGGCAAGCTGGCGTTCCCGGACATTCCGCGGTTCTGAGGATTGGGCGGGTCAGTCCAGGTAGCGGTATGGCGGATATCCCGATAGGTGCGACTGTGACGTCAGCAGCCGCGACCCACTCTCGGTCGCGGCTGCTGTTCATCGACAACATCAGATGGTCGATGATCATCCTCGTGCTGAGCATGCACGCGGCCGATACTTACTCTCCGTTCGGCAATTGGTACTATGTCGACCGCCAGGCCGCGGGCTTCGGCACCGCTCTGTTATTCGGTATCTATCAGAGCTTCCTCCAGGCGTTCTTCATGGCGGCGTTGTTTTTCATCGCCGGCTATTTCGCGGCGGCATCTTTCGACAGAAAGGGGTTTTCAGCCTTCGCCCGCGACCGGCTGTTGCGGCTGGGCGTGCCGACCCTGGTTTACATGTTCGTGATCGGCCCGCTCACGCAGTATTTTCTGTCCCGGACCTGGGGCAACGGCGGCTTCGGTCATCAATGGCTGACCCATCTCCGCGATGGCGAATGGCTGTCCGAGAGCGGGCCGATGTGGTTCTGCGCCGTGCTGCTGCTGTTCTCGCTTCTCTACGGCCTCGTACGGCTGTCGGGATGGCAAGAGCGGGTGGTTGTGCTGCGAGGACCGATGCTCGTGGTGTTCGTCATGGTCATGGCGGCCGCGACCTTTGCCGTGCGCGTCGTCGTGCCGGCCGGTGCCGCAGTGCTCAATGTCCATCCTGGCGACCTCCCGCAATATGTTCTGATGTTCGCGGCCGGGGCCTATGGCTATCGCGGCAACTGGATGATGGGGCTTGCGGATCGGTCCTGCCTGTATTGGGGCACTCGGGCGCTGGCCATCTCGGCGCCTGTGTTCGCGGCGCTGGTGCTGTTTGGCGGAGGTCTCGAGGGCGACACGGCACTCTATGACGGCGGCTTCAATCCCGTGAGTGCCGGCAAGTGCCTCTGGGAAGCACTCGTCTGTGTGGGCATGGGCTTTCTGCTCCTCGCCGTCTACCGTCGCTATTTCGACACGCAAGGTCTCCTCGCCAAATGGCTCTCGGACAATGCCTTCGGCGTCTACCTGATCCACCCGCCGATCCTGATCGGCTTTGCCTTGCTGCTGCATGGGCTGCCGCTGCTGGCGCTCGCGAAGGCGCTTCTGCTGACGGTGCTGGCCGCCATCGGCAGCTTCGGCGTCTCGGGCTTGATCCTGCGCCAATCGCCGCTGCGCGCGATCATCTAGCGGAGACGCCGCGGTCCGGTCAGAATCGCGGCGTCTAGGTTCTCAAAGCATTCCGTATTGCGCGCGCTCGCGCTTCGCCAGCAGCGGCAGCGCCTGGCCGGCGATATAGGTCTTGAAGTGCGCGCTTTCCTGATGCTCCTTAAACGCGGCCTCGTCGCGGAACAGCTCGTAGAATAGGAACTGCGCAGGGTTGTCTTTCCCGCGTGAGATCAGGAACAGTTTGACGCCGTCCTCGCGCTGCGCCTCCGGCAGGAAGCTATCGAGGATGGCGGCGATCTTGTCGGCCTCTCCAGGCTTTGCCTCCCATTGCGCGACCACGAGGAGGCCTCCGCCGTCGACGGCGTCGCTGATCGATTTCTGTGTGGCGTAGTGGTTCATGCTTCGCTCCATATCTGTCTCTGATGATCTCGATCGCGATCGACGCGAGTTTGTAGCGACGGCACGCAGGGTTTGGTTCGCCGGTGGTCGAAGTGTCGATGTCGTGAATGTTTCGATTGTGATCGAATCGTCGATGTGACCCGAACGCGCCGGCAGCGGTCGCCGGCCCACGTAGCATTTGATTTTCGGACCAAATTTCGTTACCCGCTAGACGCGTGGATACGCTCAGGGTCAGAGACGCCAAAGACGTCGAAGAGGTGGTGCGCGCGGCGATTGCCAATGAGCAGCCGCTCGAGATCATCGGTCATGGCAACAAGCGCAGCATCGGGCACGCCATGGCGACCAATGCCGTGCTCGACGTCTCCGCGCTCAATGCCGTCACCTCCTATGAGCCGAACGAATTGATCGTCACGCTCCAGGCCGGTGCGCCGGTGGCCGACGTGCTGTCGCTGATCGACGCCAAGAACCAGCAATTCGCGTTCGAGCCCATCAACACCGCGCCGCTGCTCGGTACGACCGGCTCAGGAACCATTGGCGGCATGATCGCGGTGGGTCTGGCCGGCCCGCGCCGGATCAAGGCGGGCGGGGCGCGCGACCATCTGCTCGGGGCGCATGCCGTCTCCGGCTTCGGCGACAGCTTCAAGACCGGCGGCAAGGTGGTGAAGAACGTCACCGGCTACGACCTCTGCAAGCTGCTCAGCGGCTCCTGGGGCACGCTGTCGGTCATGACGGAAGTGACGCTCAAGGTGATGCCGAAGCCCGAAGCCGAGCGGACGCTGCTGCTGCGTGGGCTCAATGATGCCGCCGCCAACAAGGCGATGACTGCGGCTCTCGGCTCGCCCTACGATGTCTCCGGCGCCGCGCATCTGCCGCATCAGGCGCTCCGAACCAGGACCGACGGGCTCGGCGATATCGCCGGCCAGGGCGAGGCGGTGACCGCGCTGCGGCTCGAGGGCATCACGGCCTCCGCCAGTCACCGCGCCGGTTCCTTGCGCGAGCTGCTGGCGCCGTTTGGCGCCGCGACCCTGATCGAGGATACGGCGTCGTCCGCCCTTTGGGCCGCCATCCGCGACGTGCTGCCGTTCGCGGCCAGCGGTGCGCTTGGCGCCTGGCCGGTGTGGCGGATCGTCTGCCCGCCGGCCTCGGGGGCGGCGCTCGGCACGCAATTGGTGCGCGAGACCGGCGGCGACGTGATCTATGACTGGGGCGGCGGGCTGATCTGGGCGGCGCTGCCGCCGAAGGCCGACGCGCACGCCCCCGCCGTACGCCAGCTCGCCGATGCGTTCGGCGGCCACGCAACGCTGATCCGGGCAGCCGAGGACGTCAGGCGCGGCGTCGACGTGTTCCACCCGCAAGCGCCTGGTATCGCCGCCCTGAGCGAACGGGTCCGCGCCAGCTTCGATCCGAAGTCGATCTTGAACCGGGGACGCTTGAGGCGGGGCGCCGTGGCATGAAGACGGAATTCTCACTCGCGCAGCTTGCCGACCCCGACATCGCGGAAGCCGACAAGATCCTGCGCGCCTGCGTCCATTGCGGCTTCTGCACCGCGACCTGCCCGACCTATGTCCTGCTCGGCGACGAGCTCGATAGCCCGCGCGGCCGCATCTATCTGATCAAGGAGATGCTGGAGAAGGATCAGACACCGACACCGGAGGTGGTCAAGCACGTCGATCGCTGCCTGTCGTGCCTGGCCTGCATGACGACCTGCCCGTCCGGGGTGAACTACATGCACCTCGTCGATCAGGCCCGTGTCAGGATCGAGCAGCGCTATCGGCGCCCGCTCGCCGAGCGGCTGCTGCGCCGGGTGCTGGCCTTCGTCCTGCCCGATCCGCAATGGTTTCGCATCAGCATGCGGCTGGCACAGCTGGCCCGTCCCCTCGCGGTCTTCCTGCCGACGCCGCGGCCATCGGCCACGCCGGGCCTGATCCAGCGCCTCAAGGCGATGCTGGCCCTGGCTCCCGACCGGCTGCCGGCGCCGGGCGCACTTCCGGGCAGCGTGTTCGCGGCGCTCGGCAAGAAGCGTGGCCGGGTCGCGCTGCTGCAGGGCTGCGCCCAGCAGGTGCTGGCGCCGCGCATCAACCAGGCTGCCATCAGCCTGCTCACCCGTCACGGCATCGAGGTCGTGCTGGTCAGGGATGAGCAATGCTGCGGCGCGCTCACCCATCACCTCGGCGACGACGAGGATGCGCTGGCGCGCGCCCGCGCCAACGTCGCAGCGTGGTGCAAGGAGGCCGCCGGCGAAGGGCTCGACGCCATCCTGGTGACGACCTCCGGTTGTGGTACCGTCATCAAGGACTACGGCTATCTGCTGCGCGAGGACGCTGCCTTCGCGGCCGATGCGGCGAAGGTGTCCGCGCTTGCGAAGGACATCACGGAATATGTCGCCGGTCTCGGCCTCGCACCGAGCGCGCAACAGCACGACATCGTCGTCGCCTATCACTCCGCATGCTCGTTGCAGCACGGGCAGAAAATCACGGGCCTTCCGAAAGAATTGCTTTCCAAGAATGGATTCGTGGTGAAAGATGTGCCAGAGAGCCATTTGTGTTGCGGTTCGGCGGGGACCTACAACATTCTCCAGCCCGAGCTTGCGGGCAGGTTGCGCGATCGCAAGGTCGCCAACATCGCAAGTGTCAAGCCGGACATGATTGCCGCAGGCAATATCGGCTGCATGGTGCAGATTGCCAGTGGCACGTCAGTTCCGGTCGTACACACGATTGAGCTTCTCGATTGGGCTACGGGCGGATCGCGGCCGGCGTTGAGCGCGTCGCACTGAGCTTTCGCCTTGAGGTGACTGCTGAAGATGCCCGATCGACCATTGTTCGGCGGCAACAGGAGGACCACGATGGCGAAAGCGAGCAAGAAGAAAAGCAAGAAGGCCAAAAAGGCCAAGAAGGTTGTAGCGGCCAAGAAGGCGACGAAGAAGAAGGCGGCCAAGAAGTCTGCCAAGAAGGCAGCGAAGAAATCGGCCAAGAAGGCCGCACCGAAGAAGACAGCGAAGAAAGCCGCTGCGAAGAAGGCGGCGCCGAAGAAGGCCGCCAAGAAAGCCGTGAAGAAAGCCGCGAAGAAAGCGGCACCGAAGAAGGCGAAGGCAGCTCCCGCGCCGAAGCCGGCGGCCCCGGTAGCCGCGCCGGCCCCAGAGCCGGCCGCTGAGACAAGCTGGGCGATGCCTTCGTCTTCTGCGGAAACGACGCCGGCCGAAGGGCAGGGTTAGGTCAAGGTTAGGCCAAGGGCCGGGCCCACCGGACCGGGCTTCCCCTCAGGCGACCGATCGACAACAGGAAGGCCGCAGCGCGATGCTGCGGCCTTTTTGCATCTCCGTGGGGGCTCCCGGAGGCTACCCCCTTTTGAGTCAGCTGATTCGTAGCGCGCGGGCCACGGAGCCGTGGGCCCCCGTAGTATCCCGGCCATCCCTGTGCACTTTGGCGTGAAAATAATGTGATCGAGAAGCAACACCGGCTGACAACCTTTCGTGGAATCGTCAGAACGCCCAAAAAGGCGGCAAATGCCAGTGTTTTTTGCTTCTCGCTTTGCGTCCCTCCATCCAGATTGCGTCAGTTATGAAATTTGCAATCAGGTCGGGCGCCCCGGGGGCATCCGGAGCTCGGCCGGGGTCTAGAACTTGGTGATGGGGATCGAAATGAAGAAAGTGACTTTGTTGGCAACGGCGCTGGCAATGGTGACGGGTTCGGCTTTCGCGGCGGACATGCCCATGAAGGCTCTGAAGGCTCCTCCCGTGCCTGCGTTCGATCCTTGGGATGTCGCCTTCGGCGGCGCGGTCATGAACGACTATATCTTCCGCGGCGTGACCCAGTCGAACCATAAGCCGTCGGTCGCGGCCTATTTCGAGCCGCGCTACAACGTCACCAAGGACCTGCAGCTCTATGTCGGCGTGTCCGGCGAGAGCATCTCGTTCGCCAACCGCGCAGCGGCCGAGATCGACATCTACGGCGGTATCCGCCCGACCTTTGGTGCCTGGGCCTTCGATATCGGCGTGTGGGGCTATCTGTATCCGGGCGGGAGCTGCGCCGACAACGTGCTCACCGGCGGCATTCCCGGCGGCGGCGTCTGCGCCGTCAGCACCACGACCATCTTCCTCGCCGACGGCAACGTCATGAAGAAGGACGTCAGCTTCTTCGAAGTCTACGGCAAGGTGAACTACACCATCAACGACAGCTTCACGGTCGGAGCGACCGAGTTCTACTCGCCGAACTTCCTGAACTCGGGTGCCTGGGGCAACTACGCGTCGTTGACTGCCAAGTACACCGCCCCCAGCACGGTCTTCGGTGCTTCGGGCGTCGGCATGTACGTGTCGGGTGAATTCGGCCGGCAGTGGTTCGGCACCTCGGACGCCTTTTACGGCACCGGTGCCGGCACCGTCTTCGCCAACGGCATTCCCTACAAGGACTACAACACCTGGAACATCGGCGTCGGCTTCACCTACAAGGTGTTCACGCTCGATCTGCGCTACTCCGACACCGACCTGAACAAGGGTGATTGCAACGCCTTCACGAGCGCCTTCAACGCCACGGGTACCACCAACGTCACCCCGATCAACCCGGGTGGCGCTGGCTCGAACTGGTGCGGCGCGGCGGGTATCGCCAAGCTGTCCTTCGACCTGACGGCGATGACCAACCTGAAGTAAGTTGTGTCCCGAGACTGACTAAAAAGGGCGGCAGAGCAATCTGCCGCCCTTTTGTTTTGGGGACTGGCTTCGCAGGTTGCAAATATTGCCGCATCGTCATGGCCGGGCTTGTCCCGGCCATCCACGCGCATCCTCGACGACGAAAGGCGTGGATGCCCGGGACAGGCCCGGGCATGACGATTTTGGGGAGCGACCGTCCCGAACCGCACGCTTCCCGCTAGCGCCTCAGCGCGCCGTGCTCGGCTCCGGTTCGGCGGGCGCTCCATCCTTGCCCAGCACGTGGATCGCGCCGTCCTTCACCATCGCCACCTTGCGGGTGTGGAAGGCTTCGAGCGTCGAGCGATGGCCGATCGAGACTATGGTGGCCTGGGGCAGCTTCTCGGTCAGCAGCCGGTAGAGGCGGGCCTCCGAGGGTTCGTCGAGCGAGGCGGTGGCCTCATCCAGGAACAAATAATCCGGCATATGCAGCAGTGCGCGGGCGAGCCCGAGGCGCTGCTGCTCGCCGAGCGACAGCATCCGGTTCCAGTGGCCGTCCTCGCCGAGGCGATCGGCGAGGTCGGGCAGGCCGACCGATATGACCGCGTCCCGGATTTGGCCGGCCTGGAATGCGCCGGGCGCCGCCGGATAGATCACGGCATCACCGAGTGCGCCGACCGGGAAATAGGGGCGCTGCGGCAGCATCATCAGCTTCGCCTGAGCAGGGACGACGATGCTGCCGGTGCCGAACGGCCAAATGCCGGCAATGGCCCGGAACAGCGTCGATTTGCCGGAGCCCGACGGCCCGGTCACGAGCACGCGTTCCGGCGTCTGAATGGCGAAGCCGTCGGCTGCGACCAGAGGCCTGCCGTTGGGCAGATACACGCAGAGCTTCTCAAGAGCGATATTGCGGCTGCCAGCGGCCGCCTTGAGCTCGATCGTCGCCTGATGCGCCGGCAGGTTTGCCGCTGTTGCGACCGACATCTCGAAGCCGTCGAGACGCGCGACGATCGAGCGCCATTCGGCGATCGAGCGGTAAGCCGTGACGAAGAAGGACAGGGCATCCTGCACGCTGCCGAAAGCCGAGCCGGTCTGCATCATGTCGCCGAGCTGGATGCTCTTGGCGAAGTAAGCTGGCGCCACCACCACATAGGGGAAGATCACCGCGGCCTGGCTGTAGCTTGCCGTGAAAGCGGTCAGGCGCTTGGTCCGTCCCATGATCGCGTACCAATTGCCGATCACGAAGCCGAAGCGGTCCAGCAGGCGACTGCGCTCGGCACCTTCGCCCTTCAGCAGCGCGATCTGCTCGGAGTTTTCGCGGACGCGAACGAGATTGAAGCGGAAATCAGCCTCAAAGCGCTGCTGCTCGAAATTGAGGTTGATGAGCGGCGAGCCGATCCAGTGCGTCAGCGCCGTACCCAGCACCGCGTAAAGCAGCGCACACCAGAACAGAAAACCGGGGATGACGATATCGGTGCCGTAAAGATGCAGAGGGGCCTTGTTGGACAGACCCCAGAGGATGACGACGAACGAGGCCAGCGTCACGATGGACGACAGCAGGCCCAAGCCGATCACCAGCGTTTGCTCGACGAAATTCTTGACGTCCTCGGTGATGCGCTGGTCCGGGTTGTCGGCGGCGTCACCCGTGAGCTGCATGCGGTAGTGTGTGGCGTCATGGAGCCATTCGCCGAGATAGTGCCTGGTCAGCCATTGCCGCCAGCGGATCTGGAGCCACTGGTTCAGATAGAGTTTGTAGACGGCGAGCGCGATGAAGACGGATGCGAGCCCGATGAATATCCAGATCTCTGTGACGAACCGGTCCAGATTGTATTCCTGGATGGCCGTGAAGAACCGGTTCTGCCACTGGCTGACGAGGACGTTGATCGCGACCAGCGCCAACTCCATCGCAATTACCGCGGCGAGCAGGCCACGGCCGGCCCATTTGTCCTCGGATCGGAAATAGGGGATGGCGATTCGCCAGACGATCGCGAGCGTGGCGCGGATATTGTTCACAGAGGTGGATCTCCTGAGGGATATCAACAGCGGCCCCGACGCCAAGCGGCTGAGGCCATGGCAGAAAGGCGGCGCGCTTAGACTAAAGTCGCAAGTTCTGCAATTTGCGTTGGCTAGCCGCGGCTTGCAACCCTAGCATGGGCATAACGGCGTGGGGTGGGGGCCTCCAGATTTTCGCGAGCTTGTGAGCAGGCGGGAACCGCTGCTTTCGCGAGGAATTCGCGTCCAACTCGGGGGTTATCGCTTGCAACGTCAAGGCAGGTCTGGCCGTCCACGCGGGCCGCCTGCCGCACACATGCGTGGGGGAGGAAGTCCATGTGGAATCAAATCTATGATCCGTTGCACAGCCCCGTGCTGTCGACGATCGCGGCGGCGATACCCGTCGTCACGTTGCTGGTGCTGATCGCCAGCGGTCGTGTTCAGGCTCACATCGCAGCCATCATCGCCGTGATCGTGACCAACCTGATCACGATCTTCGTGTTCACCATGCCGGTGAACATGTCGATCCGCGCCTCGATCCTCGGCATCGTGACCGGCTTCTTCCCGATAGGCTGGATCGTTCTCAACGTCATCTTCCTCTACCAGGTGACGGTGACCACCGGTCGCTTCGAGCTGTTGAAGCGGGCGGTCGGCGGCGTCACCGAGGACCGGCGATTGCAATTGCTGCTGATCGCATTTTCGTTCGGCGCGTTCTTCGAGGGCGCCTCGGGCTTCGGCACGCCGGTGGCGATCACCGGCGCCGTGCTGATCGGCCTCGGCTTCTCGCCGCTTGCGGCCTCCGGCCTCTCGCTGATCGCCAACACCGCGCCGGTCGCCTTCGGCGCGCTGGGCACGCCGATCCAGGGGCTCGCCTCGGTCACCGGGCTCGATCCCTACATCCTCGGCGCGATGGTCGGACGGCAATTGCCGATCTTCTCGCTGATCGTGCCGTTCTGGGTGGTGTGTGCCTTCGCGGGCTGGCGAGGTATGAAGGACGTCTGGCCGGCGATCCTCGTCACCGGCGTGTCGTTCGCGGTCCCGCAATTCGTGATCTCGAACTTCGTCAATCCCTGGATCGTCGACATCGGTGCGTCGCTGATCTCGATGGGCGCGCTGATCCTGTTCCTGAAGGTCTGGCAGCCGAGGCAGCTATGGCTGTCGCCGGCGCTGCGCGGGCATGATGAATCGGCGGCGACGATGGCGACGGCAAAGCCGCTCGACAAGACGCCGCTGACGCAGAACGAACTTTTCAGCGCCTTGTTGCCGTGGATCATCGTCTGCGTCGTGATGCTGATCTGGGGCAATGGTAGCTTCAAGACCTGGGCGAACGGGATCTTCACCTGGAACTACGCCGTTCCCGAACTGCACCAGATGATCAACAAGATGCCGCCGGTCGCGCCGGCGCCGACCAAGGAAGCGGCGGTGTTCGGCTTCACCTATCTGTCCTTCACGGGCAGCGGCATGTTGATCGCGGCGATCATCTCCGGCTTCCTGATGGGTGTCGGTCCTGTCAGGCTGCTGGTTGAATACGGACGCACCATCCGGCTCTGCGCGATCTCGTTGATCACGATCTCGGCGATGCTCGCGATCGGCACGCTGACGCGGCTCTCGGGCGTCGACGCCACGCTGGGTCTCGCCTTTGCCGCAACCGGCGTGCTCTATCCCTTCTTCGGCACCCTGCTGGGCTGGTTGGGCGTGGCGCTGACCGGGTCGGATACGTCGTCGAACATCCTGTTCGGCAACCTCCAGAAGATCACCTCGCAACAGCTCGGCCTGTCGCCGATCCTGATGGCGGCGGCGAACTCGTCCGGCGGCGTGATGGGCAAGATGATCGACGCGCAATCGATCGTCGTCGCCTCCACCGCGACCAACTGGTACGGCCACGAAGGCTCCATCCTGCGCTTCGTGTTCTGGCATTCGATCGTTCTGGCCTGCCTCGTCGGTGTGTTCGTGACGTTGCAAGCCTATGTCTATCCGTTCACGGAGCTCGTGCTGAAGTAGCGGCCGACGTCCGGCTTCAACGCAAATCCCCGCGGGATCGTCCCGCGGGGATTTTTGTGCCTCGAACCGACGAAACTTCTCAAAGGCTTTGCCGTCTTATAGAGCGTTTTCAAGCGAAGTGGATGCCGGTTCGCGTCAAGAAAACGCGTCAAAACGAGAATCTAGAGCCCCGTTCCGATTCCATCGGAACGGAAATGGCTCTAGAAGACCCTGCAAATCGGGTCGGTCGAGAGGTCTCATGGTGTCGTTGAAGCAGTTGGTGTGTGCCGCGGCTGCGTTGCTGGTGACGTCCGCCGTCGCGCATGCGCAAGAGGGCTTTCCGTTCGGCACCGAGATGACGCTGGAGGCCGCGCCGCAGCCCGGC
Organism: uncultured Bradyrhizobium sp.; assembly: GCF_936928535.1. Classification (GTDB taxonomy): domain Bacteria; phylum Pseudomonadota; class Alphaproteobacteria; order Rhizobiales; family Xanthobacteraceae; genus Bradyrhizobium. The sequence goes on from NZ_CAKZHY010000173.1 coordinate 128,272, forward strand.
TCGAAGCGAATCCCGAACATCGAGATCGGCGACAATGGCGAGGTCGTGCTCGAGCTCTGGTGCAAGGGCGGCAAGGGCCAGTTCTCGGTGGCCGGCAACACCGTGATCTTCGTTCCCGGCGCCATTCAGGATCGTTCGTGCCCGCCGGCAAAAGCCCAGGCCGACGACGATCTCGTCGCCGCGCTCGCCGCCGTCGAGACCTGGAAGCGCCAGGGCGAGGTGCTCACGCTGATCGGCCCGAAGACGTTGCGCTTCCGGGAGAACGGGAATTAGCGATCCTGTGTCCCGAACAAGGCGTAGAGCGTAAGCGCTGCGCCGCAGAGCCGGGACCCAGACTCTCTCCACGACTTCGCTTGCAGCTCCTGGGCCCCGGCTCTGCAGCGCTATCGCGCTGCGTCCGGGGCACGATAGTTCTCACTTCCACACCGACTTATCCGCGTCCCAGCGCTGGCCTTTCAGCTCCTTGGTGAGCGCATCGACCGAGCCGTCGTCGTCGGGCTGGTCGCCTTCCTCGTCGGCCGTGGCCTCATCCGACACGTTGAGCTTGGCGCCGGTGCTTTCGTCTGATGTCGTGGTCGAGGGGTTGCCGATCCAGATGATCAGCTTGTCCGACGATCCCGGCTTGTCGGATGAGACGAGCGCCGCGACCTCGATCGTGTCGGTAAGCTCGAGCGCGGGAAAATCCTGGTTGGGCCGCTTGAACACCAGCTTGAGCTTGCCGGTCGAGGGGCTGAAGCTCTGCGTAACAGGCTTGGCCGCGAGCGTCTTGCTAAGAACGCCGGCGATTGCGGTGGCGAGCTTGTCGCGGTTGATCTTGTCGCCGTCGCGCCAGTCGGCGGCGGCAACGCGGATGGTGCGATCCATTTCCATCAGGCCCGCGGTCCAGCCGGCGGAGGTGACGCCCGGCATCGCCTTGAATTTTGCCAGCAGCGCGCCAGCGCGCTCCGGATCGACCGACATGTTGATGGTCTGCTCGCCGGCGCGCAGCGCGTCACAGCCGACAGTCAGGCTTGCGAGCGTCACCTCGACGTCCTGGCCCTTGAGGCTCTTCAGGAAGTCGGTCGCGGCATCGAGCTTGACCTTGACCGCGATCGCCTCCGGCGAGACTTCGGTAAAATCCTTCGGCTGCGGCGTGATGCCGTCGTCGGTGGTCTGGTTGTCCAGAAACTCCTTCTCGCTGAGATCGGAATTGTCGGGCGAGGTCACTTCAGTCACGGCCCCGCCGATGCCGATCTGGCCACGGAATTCAAAGGTGTCGCCGGTGGGCTTGCGCGTGAGCTTGACCGTGACAGGCGCCTTGGCGCCGAGGCTCGTGGTCGTGCCGGTCAAGGTCTGGCCGGAGACCTGGAGATTGACGACGAAGCGATCCTTGCGATCGGAATTCTTCGCCACGGGATAGCAGACGTCGAGCACGGCCGCGGTCACCGACTTGCCGCTCCTGGTCTCCTTCAGGATCACGTCGGCATTGCCGTCCATCAGCCCGTCGATCGAGGTGAAATAACGCGTCTCGGTGCCGCCGGGCGCCGCGGCCTTCGGCGACAGCTTCATCTGGGCTGAGGCGACCTCGGGCGAAGCTGCAAGCAGGGCTGCCAGAAAGCCAATCGAGCAAAACGAAAGTGCGCGCATCGACGAAATCCTTGAAAGGAAACAGAATCGGCGCGCCACCGTAGTGGGTTTTGGCGACAGGTTGAATCGGAAAGCGCGTCTCAGGATCGGCAAAAAAGAAGGCCGCCCGGAGGCGGCCTTCGCAACTTTGCGAGGGAGCGGGCGACCTAGAAGCCGCCCATGCCGCCGCCGGCCGGCATGGCGGGCGAGGCTTCCTTCTTCGGCGCCTCGGCGACCATGGCTTCGGTGGTCACCAGCAGGCCGGCCACGGAGGAGGCGTCCTGCAGCGCAGTGCGCACCACCTTGGCGGGATCGATGATGCCCTTCTCGATCATGTCGACATAGTCCTCGGTCTGGGCGTCGAAGCCGAAGGTCTCGGACTTGTTCTCCAGGATCTTGCCGACCACGATCGAGCCCTCGACGCCGGCATTCTCCGAGATCTGGCGGATCGGAGCTTCCAGCGCCTTCAGCACGATGTTGATGCCGGCCTGGACGTCGGCATTGGCGTTGGTGAGGCGGCCGACCGCCTTCTTGGCGCGCAGCAGCGTCACGCCGCCGCCGGGGACGATGCCTTCCTGCACCGCGGCGCGGGTGGCGTTGAGCGCGTCCTCGACGCGGTCCTTCTTCTCCTTGACCTCGATCTCGGTCGCGCCGCCGACGCGGATCACCGCGACGCCGCCTGCAAGCTTGGCCAGGCGCTCCTGGAGCTTCTCACGGTCGTAGTCCGAGGTGGTCTCCTCGATCTGTGCCTTGATCTGGCCGACGCGGGCCTCGATGTCGGGCTTCTTGCCGGCGCCCTTGACGATCGTGGTGTTCTCCTTGTCGATCACGACCTTGCCGGCGCGACCGAGCATCTTCACCGTGACGTTCTCGAGCTTCATGCCGAGATCCTCGGAGATCAGCTGGCCACCGGTGAGGATCGCGAGGTCTTCCAGCATGGCCTTGCGGCGATCGCCGAAGCCCGGCGCCTTGACGGCGGCAACCTTGAGGCCGCCACGCAGGCGGTTGACGACCAGGGTCGCCAGCGCCTCGCCCTCGACGTCCTCGGCGATGATGACGAGCGGCTTGCCCGACTGCACCACGGCTTCCAGCACCGGCAGCATGGCCTGCAGGCCGGAGAGCTTCTTCTCGTGCAGGAGGATGTAGGCGTCCTCGAGCTCGGCGGTCATCTTCTCGGGATTGGTGACGAAGTAGGGGCTGAGATAGCCGCGGTCGAACTTCATGCCCTCGACGATGTCGACCTCGGTCTCCATCGACTTGTTCTCCTCGACGGTGATGACGCCCTCGTTGCCGACCTTTTGCATCGCCTGGGCGATCATCTTGCCGATGGCGGCGTCGCCGTTGGACGAGATGGTGCCGACCTGGGCGACCTCGGAGGAGGCGGCGACCGGCTTGGCGCGCTTTTCAATGTCCTTGATGACAGCCGCAACCGCGGTGTCGATGCCGCGCTTGAGGTCCATCGGGTTCATGCCGGCGGCAACCGCCTTGGCGCCTTCGCGCACGATGGCCTGGGCCAGCACGGTGGCGGTGGTGGTGCCGTCGCCGGCGAGGTCGTTGGTCTTGGAGGCGACCTCGCGCACCATCTGGGCGCCCATGTTCTCGAACTTGTCCTCGAGCTCGATCTCCTTGGCGACGGTGACGCCGTCCTTGGTGATGCGGGGCGCGCCGAAGCTCTTCTCGATGAGGACGTTGCGGCCCTTCGGGCCGAGCGTCACCTTGACCGCGTTGGCGAGAATGTCGACGCCGCGCAGCATGCGATCGCGCGCGTCTCCGGAAAATTTGACGTCCTTGGCAGCCATTGTCTGCAATCCCTGATGTGTCGTGGTGTGTGTCGTGTCTGGTGATATCGGGCCGAATGATGGATGCCCGGACCTGATGGTCCGGGCATGGCATTCAGCGGGCGTTCAGGCTGATGGCCTTAGGCCATCACGCCCATGATGTCCGACTCCTTCATGATCAGGAGCTCTTCGTTGTCGATCTTGACCTCGGTGCCCGACCACTTGCCGAACAGCACGCGGTCGCCGACCTTGAGGTCGATCGGGATCAGCTTGCCAGCCTCGTCACGGCCGCCGGGGCCGACGGCGACGACTTCGCCCTGGGACGGCTTTTCCTTGGCCGTGTCGGGGATGATGATGCCGCCCTTGGTCTTTTCCTCGGCGTCGATACGTTTGACCACGACACGGTCATGCAGCGGACGAAATTTGGACTTAGCCATGACGTTTCCCTTTGGAGGCTCGCTTTTCCGAAAGCAGCGGAAGTGGGTGGGGGCGGCGCTGCCGTTTCCCCTCTTGCCGAGGGGGCGGCGCGCTTAGCAATCGGTCTTTCCGAGTGCTAATAGTGCGCAGGGGATATGGCTTGGCTGCGATCCTGTCAAGCAAAGGTGGTTAAGCGATTGGTGAGGCGGATATAGGATGGTGGCACTGGAAACTTGTTCGGGGCTCGGGCGTATCAAAGGACGTCATTGCTCCGGCAGCGGTTTTGCGCTTGGCTGCAGGAGGGATGCGGCCGTGGTCTTGTTCGGGGGAATGCCATGATCAGTTCAGCTCACGCACGCACGCTTGCCAATCTGGCGGCGGCCTCCTGCCTGTCGCTGCTGCTGGGTGCCTGCGGCGGCGGCCTCAGCCTACCGTCCTTCTCCTCGTCCCAGCCTGCGCCCGAAGCCGAGCCCGGCGTCGCGCCGGAAATGCCGGCCTCGATCCGCGCCGACGAAATCGTCGGCCGCTGGGGCCTCGCTTCGTTCCAGAACCCGGCCGACCGTGCCCGCACCGAGGCGGCGGCAAGGGCCCAGTGCAAGAATCCCTACGTGATCGGCGCCGGTTCCTCCGGCGGCGTGATCATGCATCTGGCCGACCAGGCGACGCCCCAGGAGCTGCGGCTGAAGGGCTCGCCGAGCGGCAAGAACTATATCGGCCCGTCCGGTCCGACGCCCGGGGAGCAGGACCGCGAGATCGTCTCCTTCGACGGCCGCGTCATGATCACCCGCTTCGTCGACAAGGACGCCGCCACCCGCTACGGCAACATGGTCTATGTCCGCTGCGCGCCGCGGGCGTGACAGAGCCAGCCAAGACGCACGCTGCACCCTCTCCCCTTGTGGGAGAGGGTGGCTTCGCTGAAAGCGAAGCCGGGTGAGGGGTATCTATCCTCACGAACCGTCTTGCGAGTTGAGAGAACCCCTCATCCGGCGCTTCGCGCCACCTTCTCCCACGAGGGGAGAAGGGAAAGCATCTCGCGAGAAACAAAAAACGCCGGCTCGCGCCGGCGTTTTGTTTTTCCGTTTGTCGCGTTCGCTCAGTCGAACAGCGCGTCGATGTCGTCCTGCGAGGCGTGGCCGGCGTCGCCGGCGAGCTTCGGGCCGTTGAGCAGCTTTTCGTCGTCGCTGCGCGTATCGACCGGCGCCGGCACGTGGGCCTTGATGGCGTCGACGCCACCCCAGATCTCCATCATCGCATTGATGTGCTGCTCGATGAACTTCATCGTGGTCATGACCTTGCTGATGCGCTGGCCGGTCAGGTCCTGGAAGTTGCAGGCCTCGAAGATCGAGATGACGCGTTCCTGGATGTCGTCGGCGAGCCGCTTCTGCTGATCGATCGAGTCGACCTTGGACATCGCGCTCGCGGCCTGGTCGATCGACTCCGCCGCTTCGAGGATCTGCTGGGTCGCCTGTTCGGTGCCGCCGACCACGGCGCCGAGCTCGCCATTGACCTTGGCCATCTCGCCGCCGTCGAAGCTCTTGCCGTGCAGGGTCGCGATCTCGCGCTTGGTGCGGTCGATGGCGTCGTGGATGAGGTCGAGCTCGACTTTCAGCTTCTCGCACTGCTCGATCTGGGCCCGATAGGTGTCGAGCATCGTGCGTGCTTCGGAAAGCTCGTGGGCCGTGGAGGCGTCGATCGCGGCCATCGCTGCGCTACCGGACAAGGGCGCGCTGCCTTTCGCCATCTGTGCGCGGATCGCGCGCAGCTCCGCCATGATTTCGCTATGCATCGGGCCGGCCTCTTCAGTCACGTCCAGAACTGGCATCTCGCCACCGGCGATATCCTCGACACGAAAACGCTTGCGGTGAACAGCCATCAGGATACTCCCCCCACCTCACTCACGCGTCTTTGTAGGCCGAAGCAATTTAACACGAGGTTCACGCGAGGAACTGTTGTGCAGCCGCGCGCGACGGCGCGCAAACGCACGATTAACCATGAGGCGTTGCCCTTCATCGAAAATAAACGCTGATCGCCAAATTGCAGCGCTGCTCGCGACGTGGTGAATCGAAACGCCCGATCTGTTTACCAAACGAAACGGAGTTTGCTCTTTATTGACCACGTCGGGGACGCGAAAAATCAGCCAGCGCGTCCGGCGGCGAATGCAACGAGACGAAACAGTACAGAGTACGTCGATGTTCAAGAAAATGTCTGTCGCGCTGCTCGGCAGCGCGTGCGCCTGCATGGTCGGCGCTCCCAGCGCCAGCGCCTTCGACAATACCGTGCCGAACGATCCGCCCGCGGTGCTCTACCAGCCGGCTGCCGCGCCGGCGCCGGTGCGCGTCGCCTCCAATGCCAATATGGGCGGCGGCTTCATCGAGTTCCTGTTCGGCGACGGGCCCGGCCGCGGCCCGGCCTATGCGCCGCAGCAGTCGATCTATCAGCAGCAGCCCGCTTATGCCGACCCGCGTCGCCTGCCGCCGATGGGCGAGCCGCAGATGCAGGGCGGCTATCAGCAAGGCGCCAGCTATCAGCAGGAAGCGATCGATCCGCGGCAGCGTCCGTTCGATCCGAAATTCGAGAAACAGCTTGTTGACTATAGCGGCAAGGAAGGCGCCGGCACCATCGTGGTCGATTCCACCAACAAGTTCCTCTATCTCGTCGAAGGCAACGGCCGCGCGATGCGCTACGGCATCGGCGTCGGACGCGAGGGTTTCACCTGGACCGGCGTGAAGTCGATCACCGCCAAGCGTGAATGGCCGGATTGGACGCCGCCGGCGGAAATGATCGCCCGCCGTCCCGATTTGCCGAGGCACATGGAAGGTGGTCCGGAAAATCCGCTCGGCGCGCGCGCGATGTATCTCGGCTCCACGCTCTATCGCATCCACGGCTCCAACGAGCCCTGGACCATCGGCACCAACGTCTCCTCCGGCTGCATCCGCATGCGCAACGAGGACGTCATCGATCTCTATGGCCGCGTCAATGTCGGCACCAAGGTCGTGGTGATGTGATCGTCTGAACGTTCGACATGAAAACGGCCGCCTCATCGGCGGCCGTTTTTGTTTGGCGTTGTGGCGCAGCCTTACGCGTAATCGCTGCCGCCATCGTCGCCGCCGCCGAAATCATTGTCGTCGGCCATGTCGACATTGCCGTTGTCGTTGTTGTCGTAGCCCTGATCGTTGTTATCGCGATCGCTCGAGGCCTGGTCGAAGAAGCCTTGTCGGGAGTCGCGGTTCGATCCGATGTCATCGAGGCCGGCATCGCGCGCAAGCGAGCCGCCGGACTGGTCGCCACCCCAAGGACTGCCACCCGTGGAGCCGCCACCACGTTCCTCGATGATGGTGGTGTCGCCGAACGCCTGGTGCGATCCGCCGCCCATCATGCCGCGAATGCTGGAGAGCAGCAGCGAGCCGCCGACCACGCCGGCCGCAGCTGCCGCCGCCGTACCCAGGAACGAGCCGCCACCGCCGACCGGCGGCGCGCCGTAACCCTGTCCATATCCTTGGCCCTGTCCATAAGCCTGACCATAAGGCGGCTGGCCGTAGCCGGGCTGGGCCTGCTGCATCGCCTGACCGCTGTTCCAGACCGGCCGCTGCTCGCGCGGCGGCACGTTCGGAACCGAGCCGCGCGATTGGCTCGCGCCGAACAGCGTGTCGCGCATGGTGTCGAGAAAACCACCGGATTGCGGCTGCTCGGCCGCGTGGGCCGCTTCCAGCTCCTGGATGCGGTTATGGGCGCGCTTGAGCGCTTCGTCCTGCAACAGCGTGGTCTGCACCAGCGCATAGACCGCACCGGGTGCCTTGCGTAAACCGTCCGAAATCGCGGCGATCGCGTCGGGATCGCGCGGTGCATTTTCCAGTTTCGAAAGCCGGTCGAAAAGCTCGTCGACGAGTTGGCGTTCCTGCGGCGTCATGGTCAGTCTCCCTCGCGCGAAACAAGCGCAAGCGGGATGTAGGGTTCCATTGTGGCCCCAACAGTGGCGGCAGGATTAAATTTCGGTATGCGACAGACTGCCCCCGGGGTGGCATCCGCGGGTTTCATCCCAATGTCACGTGGCTCGTCGCGAGCAGCTGGGCGAAGGCGTCGCTTGCAAGATAGGCATGCTCGCGCTCGCGGACGTCGGTCATCGGGTCGAGGCCGGTGAGAACCTCGTCGACAAAGCCGGGATGGCACATCACGAGGCCGCCTTCGGGCAGGCCTTCCAGGAATTGCCGCATCAACCCGCCGAAATCGGCCGCGCGTGTGAAATCATAGGCGCCGGCAAAGGCGGGATTGAATGCAAGACCGGCGCGGCCGGCACGGCGGCGGAATTGCGCGCTGAGCACATCGAGCACCAGAGCTTTCGGAGAGGCCAGCCGCTGCGCCAGCGGCAGGTCGCGTCCGCCCTGGCGCACCCAGGCCCTTGGCGCGCTTTCGCTGACGGCCTCGACAAAGCCGTCGCGCACTTGCGGAAACAGCTGCACGTGCTGATGGCCGTCGACGAAGTCGGGCGCCCGGCCGAAGGCTTCGACGAACGCCAGTAGCTGCGTTCTCACTTCGTTGCGAAAGAACTCGCTGTCGAGCCGCCGCAAAAGACCTGCCCGCAGCAGCTTCGGAAAGGCCATGAACATGTCGCCGTCGAGCGGACGGAAATGCATGGTGAGAGGGCGGAACGGCGCCGAGAGCGTCACATGCAGTCCGATCGCGCAGCGCGGGCTCGCTTTGGCGGCGGCCTGAAGCGCCGCGACCTCGCTCGGCTCGATCGCGGGCCCCACCATCATCACCGAGGTGGCGTTGAGGCGGCCCCGCTCGATCAGGTCGCGAATGGCACGGTTGACGCCGGGGCTGATGCCGTAATCGTCGGCGCAGAGCCAGATGTGCCGCAGGCGCGCGGCCGTGCTCATTCGGCCGCGGTCCTGTTCGATGCGTCGCTGGCCTTGTCGGCCTCGAAATGCTTTTCGCTGTGCTCGGCGACGAAGTAGATCGGACGCGCCTTCAGCTCCGACAGGATCTTGCCGATATATTCGCCGACGATGCCGATCATGATGAGCTGCACGCCGCCGATCGTCATCAGGCCGACCACGAGCGAAGGATAGCCCGGCACCTGCTTGCCTGTCGTGAAGACCTCCCAGAGGATCGAGAGGCCGAACAGAAAGGCGACGCCGGCAAGCAGCACGCCGAGCAGGCTGGCAAAGCGCAGCGGCGCCACCGAGAACGAGGTCAGGCCTTCGATCGACAGGCCGAGCAGGCTTGCCGCGTTGAACGTCGTGACGCCATGGGCGCGCTCGGCAGGCTCGTAATCGACGCGGATCTGGCGAAAGCCGATCCAGCTCGCCAGCCCCTTGAAGAAGCGGTTGCGCTCCGGGAGCTGCCTGAGCGCTGCGACCGCGCGCGGCGACAGCAGGCGGAAGTCGCCGGCATCCTCCGGAATCTTCTGGCGGGCGCCCCAATTGATCAGCGCGTAGAAGCCGTGCACCGACAGCCGGCGCAGGAAGCTCTCGTTGTCGCGATGCGCCTTGGCGGTATAGACGACATCGTAGCCGTCTTCGATCCAGTGCCGCACCAGCTGCTCGATCAGGGCAGGCGGATGCTGGCCGTCGCCGTCCATGAACATGACGGCGCCGAGCCGGGCATGGTCGAGGCCGGCCATCAGCGCGGCCTCTTTGCCGAAATTGCGGGACAGCGATACCACCTGGACGTCGATCGCGTCGGCCGGCAGCGAACGGGCGATCGACAGCGTCGCATCCTTGCTGCCGTCGTCGACATAGACGACTTCGCAGGCGAGCCGGTAGCGCTGCCGCAGCGTCTTGGCGAGATCGCAGACGCGCTGGTGCAGGGCAGAAAGGCCCGCCGCTTCGTTGTAGGCGGGGACGACGATCGACAGCCCCTTCGCGGCGGCGCTCGCCGCGTTGGTGGTCAGGCCGGAAACGTCAGAGCCCAGCGTCATCGATTGGGGTTCCAGAGGGCGTTCAAGATCATCTGAACAGCATATGGTAGCTGCGACTTGCTGTCGCTACGCTGAACGAGACGGTGCAATAGACTTTGGGCTCACTGCCGCAAGAACGCTTCGAGCTTGGCGAACAGCGGATTCTCCCGATCGAACACATAGTCGAGCGAGACCACCGAGACGGTTTCGGCGCCATGTTCGCGCAGGAAGCTCGCCAGCGCATAGAGCTGCCCAGGTGGGCAGTGCAGCGTGAGCATGCCCGACGAGGTCGGCCCCCCGAACGGAGCCTCGACGCCGAAGCGGCTGTGGGCTTCGCCGAGCAGGGCGGCGTCGCATTGCCGGAAGCGGGTCCGGACCTCGCGGTATTTGTTGGCGCGCGCCCGTGCCGCGATGTGGTCGAGGATGATGCGTGCGGTCTCGCGGGCTTGCGGCGACCAGTCGGCATCTTTCGAGGCGACCAGATTGGCCTGGCTGCGCAGGATCACGCCGTCGTCGAGCACCCGCAGCCCGTTGGCGGCGAGCGTCGCGCCCGTCGTGGTGATGTCGACGATCAGCTCGGCGCTGCCGGCCGCAGGCGCGCCCTCGGTCGCGCCCGCGCTTTCGACAATGCGGTAATCACTGATGCCGCGCTGCGAGAAGAACGCGCGGGTGAGATTGATGAACTTGGTCGCGACCCGCATCCGCATGTGATGCTGCTCGCGGAAGCCGGTGGCGACGTCGTCGAGATCGGCCATGGTGCGGACGTCGATCCAGGCCTGCGGCACCGCGACCACGACGTCGGCATGGCCGAAGCCCAGCCCGTCGATCAGCAACACGCGCTTCTCCGCATCCGCGATGTTGTCGCGCACCAGGTCTTCTCCGGTGACGCCGAAATGCGCGTAGCCGCGGGACAATTGCGCGGCGATCTCGCTCGCCGAGAGATAGGCGACCTCGACATTGTCGAGGCCTGCGATGATGCCGCGATAGTCGCGGGCGCCGCCGGCCTTCGACAGCTTCAGCCCGGCGCGGGCGAAGAACGCTTCGGTGTTTTCCTGGAGGCGACCCTTGGAGGGAACGGCCAGAACGAACGGCGCGCTCATGATCTTACGCTCCCACCTTGCGGCCGATGCTGGTCAGCGCATCGACCCAGACCGAGAAGCCGACGGCCGGAATGGGAGCGGCCGATCCGAGCTGGGTCATCAGTCCATCATAGCGACCACCGGCAACCAGCGGCTCGGTGCCGTTACCCCTGTGATGCAGCTCGAATTCAAATCCGGTGTAGTAGTCGAGGCCGCGCCCGAACGCGGTCGAGAAGCGCGTGCTCTTCACGTCGATGCCGCGCGCGGCCATGAAGCCGACCCGGCTCTCGAGCTGGTCGATCGCGCCGTTCAGGTCGAGCCTGGCGTCAGCGGTGAGCGCGCGCAGCGCGGCGACCGCCTCGTCCGGATTGCCTGAGATCGACAGGAAGCGCTTCAGGACGGTGATCGCCTCGCGCGGCAGCGCGCCGCTCTTCAACGTCGATTGCTCGAGGAAGCGGTCGGCGATCTCGGCCGTGGTGCGGCCGCCGACATTGGTGGTGCCGGCAATCGACATCAGGTCGGTGACGAAGGCCAGCGCCGCCTTGCGGTCGGAGCCGGCCAGTGCCGCCAGCACGCCCTCATATTCGCTGCGGGGCGCGGTGGTCTCCGCCGCCAGCCGCTCCAGATCCTGCTCGAGGCTGATCTTGCGGTTGAAGTCCTTGACCAGGCGGCGGCGCCAGACCGGATAAAGATTGAGCGCGTCGAGCAGCGCGTTGAACAGCGCAACGTCGCCGGTACGGACTTCGACGTCGCGCACGCCAAAAGCGGCGGTCGCCTCCAATGCCAGCGCCAGCGTCTCGGCATCGGCAGCAGCGCGATCCTGGCGGCCGAACGACTCGATCCCGGCCTGAAGGAATTCGCTGGCCTGTCCGCTGCGATAGCGGAACACGGGGCCGAGATAGCTGAACCCGGCCGGTTGGCCGGCGCGGCTGGATGCGAGGTAGTCGCGCGCGACGGGGATCGTCAGGTCGGGGCGCAGGCAGAGCTCTTCGCCGGAGAGGTCCGTCGTCAGATAGAGACTTTTGCGGATGTCCTCGCCCGACAGGTCCAGGAACGGCTCGGCCGGCTGCAGAATTGCGGGCTCGGCCCTGACGTAGCCGGCCTGCGCGAACGACAACAGCAGCGTGTCCGCCCAGGCGGCGGAGCCGGCAGCATTTGAGGTGGCAGTCGCGGTCATCTCGGGGTCCATCGTCCCGGGAGAACCGGGCAGCCAAGGGGAGGAGCGGAGTTGGCGCAGCCCTTAGCATGGCCGGAAAACGGTTTCGACCTCCAAAGGATCAATCGCTTAACGACTTTGGAGCCGTCCGGGCGGTCCCGGCTGGATCCCCCCAGCACGGCTCACCCACCCACAAGGGGCGAGACATAAAGGTACTATTATACCTGAATACTGACTTTCGCGGCGTGGTTAGAAGTGGCCGGTGGTGCCTTGCTTCATTCAACGCGGCCTGGGGTATCTCCGCGCTCCTCCACGGTGGACGCTTCGGGCACGCCAGGTTCTGCGGTGTCCGACGTCGCGCCAGAGGCGAGTTGCTCGGCCAGAGTGAGAATTCTCTGCCTCTTGCGCGCGTCCGTGATGCCGAGAAAAGTCTTGATCAGACCTAATGCCTGGCGCTCCCAAACATCGTCGTCCATGATCGTTCATTCCTGTCGGATCGCCGGCTGAACGGAGCAGGCATCATCGAAAGAGCTGGATGCCGTCGTGCATCGAGGACACGGCAGCCATCGACTGACCGTGTCTCCCAGCCGCGGTGTCGATCGGGACTTCGTCGGCGCGCGCGTCTCATCCATCCGCAACGTCACAGTGAGTCACAATGAGAGATTGAGACTACTTGGCAAGTTGTCGCATACTCAATTTGGGTATGCCTGAGGGTACGTTCGCTGCTGCCTTCGTTTACAACATCAATGCTGGTTTCCGATTCATGCGTAATGATTCTGATGTCATCCGGACGGTCTCGCGGCACACGCTGGCCTACATGCTGTTTTCGATCAGCGAGATGTTCCGGAACTACGAAGAATTCGATCCGATGGACCTTCTGATCGTTCACGCGATTCTCAATGCGAACGTCATCAACGTGATGAACGATCGGTCGCTGGACGAGAAGTTTTCGAGCATTCACACGGTCGAGCCGGATACGATCAAGCAGGGTGTGTCGCGCGCGGCGCTCTCTCGTTTCCTCAGCCTGCCGCTGGAGACGGTTCGCCGTCGCGTGACGGGACTGAAGCGGCGCAAGATTCTCGCCGAGACCAAGGCCGGACTGATCGTGACCGAGCAGAACGCGTTCAAGTTCGGCAACAATCACGAACTGCAGAAGACCAACATGCTGCTGCTCACAAAACTGCTTCGCGATCTCAAGCGCGCCGGCATCAACGGACCGGATGATCTGAGCGCCGCCAAATTCGCGATCGCGACCAAGACGGGGAAGTAAGCGGCAGGATATGGATCAAAGCATTCTCGACATTGCCCGCGATGGAGTGAACCAGACCGCAGCGGAACGCCTGTTGTCGTTCCAGGGTCTCAAATCGTCCCCGGCGCTCGAGCTGCAAACGTACGACATCGATCATTTCGGCGACAGCGAGAAATATGCCGGTGCGTCGAGCATGCCGTTGTCGTCAGGCTCGACTGCGATCATGCGTGCACGGCTCAGCCTGCCGAATCTCAGCCTGTCGCTGGTGAAGACCTTTCCGCGGATCATTCGCGGGTACCAATTGGCGCATGCCGCGGCCGTGGTGGTACCGATGGACCAAGTGACCTCGACGCGCATCAATGGGCAGCCGATCGGTAGCTCCATCGTCGTTCTGAGGGGCGCCTCCGACTGCCTGGTCCACGAGCCGGTTGGCCGTCTGATCGGTGTTATCTACTTCACGCCGCCCGCGTGCGAGCCCTGGTCTCGCCTGGATGGCTATCATTTGCTGAGCCCTGAAGCGGACATGCTGGCCGCCCTGCGCGACCGGATCTCCACGACGCTTGAAACGGCCGCCAACGATCCAGACTTCCTGAACGAGCCGACGTCGCGGGCGGCTGTCGAGCAATTGCTGCTCAATGTGATGAACACTGCCATCGCAACCAGCGTGGACAGCCGTTCTGCGCGCGCCACGACGTCGACCTATCTGCGCATCGTCGCCGAGATGGAAAGACTGATCCGGCACGATCTGACGATCTGGCACAAGACCACTGAAATCGCGGAGCGTGTGGGCGTGTCGGTCCGAACTCTCCAGAGTGCGACGCAGGCCGTCTGCGGCATGAGCCCGCACCGCTATTCCAGGGTCTTGCGCCTCTGGTCGGTGCGCCGGCAGCTCCGCACCGGTCCGGCTCGGCGCAGCGTGAAGGCCTGCGCCATTGCGCACGGCTTCTGGCATTTGAGCGAGTTCGCTGCGAGCTACAGGGCGGCGTTCGGAGAGTTGCCGTCCGAGACTCTGTATCGATCGCTGCGCGAGCATAGCTAGAAGCCAAGATCGCACGCCTGGCGTGACGATCTAGCTGCTTCCGCCGGCCCAGTCGCCGAGCACTGCCTGGACCAGTGCCAACGCCGCCACTGCGGCGGTGTCGGCCCGCATGATCCGCGGGCCCAGCGCCAGCCGCAGGATTTTCGGCTGCCGCAGCAGCAGGGCACGCTCTTCCTCCGCAAAGCCGCCTTCCGGTCCGATCAGCACGTCGATACCTTGGCCGGCCTCGCTTGCGCCTTGCAGGCTTTGGATGGGACCTTGGACCTCCGCCGCCTCGTCGCAGAAGATGAGCAGGCGACCCGCCGGGCGCTGACTGAGATACCGCTCCAGCGGCACGGGTTCGGCAACCGCGGCGATGCTCAGAATGCCGCATTGTTCGGCGGCCTCGATGACGTTGGCACGCATCCGCTCGGTGTTGACCCGGGAGGCCTGGGTGAACCGGGTCAGGACCGGTTGAAGCGTGGCCGCGCCCATTTCGATGGCCTTCTGGACCATGTAGTCGAGCCGGGCGTGCTTGAGCGGGGCGAAGACATAAGCGAGGTCGGGCAGCCGGTCCTGGGGGCGGACCGGCTGGAGGATGACGAGATGATCGGGCCGCTTGCGGCCCTCGATCGCGGCCTGCCATTCGCCATCGCGGCCGTTGAAGGCCAAAACCTCGGCTCCAGCGGCAAGCCGCAGCACATTGCCGAGATAGTTGCTCTGGTCGCGGTCGAGCGGAAGCCTGGCATCCCGGGCCAGGGGGGCGTCGACGAACAGGCGAGGGGCGCGAAAATCGTGGGAGGGCATTGGTTCAGGTCCGATTTGTCGCCGTTCTTAACCGAAAGCAGTAGTTTGGGGGGTAAATATCGCCGGATTGGTGCGTCGGCACGCCGCGCTCTTGCCCTATTCGACGGGTTGTTAAGCGCTGGCGGGAATCGTAAAAACGCCAGCACGCTGGTTGCGCTTCAATTGTGAAGACGCCTGAGCCCGTAGCTCCTGCCGGAGAGACTATCTTGATGATCCGTCGTTTGATGGTTCCGATCACTGCAGCCATGGTCGTCATGGGCGCCGCGGGCGCTCATGCCCAGGGGTTCCCGGCCCCGCTACCTAATCAATCCGCGGCCGATCCCGCATTTCCGCCCGTGAACGGCCGAGCGCCGGTCGCCTCCGTCGGCGCACCGCCGCAGGCCTCGTTCCCGGTCAATGGCGCAGCTCCCATCGGTGGCGCAGGCGCCTTCAGCGCGGCTCCGCCGACCCAGGCTGGTCCCGGTGAGGATTGCATGAAGGCGTTCATGCCGCTCCGCGAGGACGCCGAGAAGCGCGGCAAGCTGATCAAGGCCGCGAGCGATCGCCACGCTGCGCCTGATGAGGCCTGCAAGTTGATAAGGAGCTTCAGCCAGGCCGAGTTCAAGATGATCAAATATATCGAGACCCACGCCGCCAAATGCGGAATCCCGCCGAATGTCGCCGGGCAGATGAAGGACAGTCACAAGAACACCGAGGCCATGCAGACCAAGGTCTGCAACGTCGCGCAGCAGATGGCGAACGCGCCGCGCGGTCCGGCCGGCCCGTCGCTGAGCGAGGTGGTGGGTTCGGGCTCGGCGCCGGAAGCCAATGCCACCAAGAAGGGCGGCAGCACCTTCGACACGCTCAACGGCAACGTCCTCACCAGATGAGCGACACATCAGCCCGCGTTGCCGATTCCACCGGCAACTGGGTCGATACGCTCGCGCCGCAATGGGCGCAGCCCTATCTGCGCTTGTCCCGCTACGATCGTCCGATCGGCTCCTGGCTTCTGCTGATGCCGTGCTGGTGGTCGGCGGCGCTCGCGAGC
Source organism: uncultured Bradyrhizobium sp. (assembly GCF_936928535.1). Lineage (GTDB taxonomy): Bacteria > Pseudomonadota > Alphaproteobacteria > Rhizobiales > Xanthobacteraceae > Bradyrhizobium. The sequence continues at coordinate 144,307 of NZ_CAKZHY010000173.1, forward strand.
GGCATGGCGCATGACGTCCATCGCCTGCCGCTCGTCATCGTGCTGTTCTTCGTCGGCGCCTTCGTGATGCGCGGCGCCGGCTGCGCCTGGAACGACATCACCGACCGCGACCTCGACGCCAAGGTCGAACGCACCCGCTCGCGGCCGCTGCCGTCGGGGCGCATCTCCGTGAAGCAGGCGCTGGCCTTCCTGGTCGCGCAGGCGCTGGTCGGCCTCGCCGTGCTGCTGCAGTTCAACCGCTTCGCCGTCATGACCGGCATCGCTTCGCTGTTGGTCGTCGCGATCTATCCCTTCATGAAGCGTGTCACCTGGTGGCCGCAGGTCTTCCTTGGGCTGGCCTTCTCCTGGGGCGCGCTGATGGGCTTTGCCGTCACGTTCGGACGCATCGATGTCACCGCGCTGGTGCTCTATGCCGGGTCGATCGCCTGGGTGATCGGCTATGACACGATCTACGGGCACCAGGACGCCGAGGACGATGCGCTGATCGGCGTCAAATCCACCGCGCGCCTGTTCGGCGCACATACGCACCAGGCGCTGATCCTGTTTTACGGTCTTGCGGTGATGTTGATCGGCGTCGCCATGGCGTCAGCCGATGCACGTTGGCCGGCGTGGATCGGGCTTGCGGCCTTTGCCGTTCATCTGGGCTGGCAGATCAAGCGACTGAGGATTGACGATCCCGAATTGTGCAAGCGCCTGTTCTATTCGAACAAGCATGCGGGAGCGCTGCTGTTTGCGGGATTGCTGACCGACGCGGTGATGCGAGCGGCGTGACGCGTAGGGTGGGCAAAGGCGCGCTTGCGCCGTGCCACGATCTCTCAATGATGGATAGAAGCCGTGGGCATGCTTCGCTTTGCCCACCCTCCGGCACCGTGATTGCCGCTCAATTCCTTGCGATGATCTCGCGTTCCTCGCGATGAACCGGCAGCTCCCGCGTCATGGCAGTGCGGCGGCGCATCAGGAATTTCGGACGGCGGGCGCGGATCGCATTGGCGCGGCGGCGGCGCGGTGCCGGCTTGCGGGCGCCTTCGTCGAGCTGCGGCAGCGCGAAGATCTCGCTCCAGGTCGCCCAGGCTTCCGTGAGCTCGTCGCCATCGGCGCTGACCAGCAGCGGGACGGAGAGTGAGGGATCGCGGTGCACGAGGACGAGCGTCTGTGCCTCGTCATTGCCGCGCAGTGCGACGCCGGTGAAATCGCTGACGCGGACGTTGATCGCCATCTGCATGCCGCGCACGGCACGGCGCAGCACGACACGCTCACGATGAAGTTCGATCTGCCTGGTGTAGCCGTCGGCGCGCGGATCATGCGCATCGAAGCGGACCGGAAGGGAAAGAGGGTCGAGCCGCAAGCTGCGGCTCGACCCGGCGGGGTTGACCCCGCATGTTGCTGTTTGACGCCTCACGGCTTTCGTTCTCCCCGCCAGGATTATGTTCCCGGTCGATGCGAGGACCTTAGCGCGGTGCTTTCCGAAACCGCTTAAAAAGGCTGGTTAATCCAGCGTCACCGCCCGCCATGATTGACAAGACCTTGGCGCGCATGATTGACGAGACGTTGCGTAAAGCCGTCGAATCTGAGCCTTCTCCGGGCTGAAAGTGCTTGAAGTCCGCACCAATTGGGCACATCTGGTGTTCAGGGCCTAAAGATCGCCCCGAAACTTCCCGCGCGCCCCAACAGGATTTCGTTCGTGAACTCTTCACCATCCGCAAGCTCGACGTTGTCGTCAAAAGCCACTAGCGATCTGTTTGATCAATCCGCGCTGTCGGATCTGGCGCAACGCCTGGTCGAGGCGGCGAAGCGCGCCGGCGCCGATGCGGCCGATGCGGTCGCAGTGCGCGGCATCTCGCAAGGCGTCGAGGTGCGCGACGGCCGCGTCGAGGAATCCGAGCGGTCCGAGGGCGACGATGTCGGCCTGCGCGTGCTGGTCGGCCAGCGCCAGGCCGTCGTCTCGACCAATGACGCGAGCGGCGATGCCGTCACCAAGCTTGCCGAGCGCGCGGTGGCGATGGCGCGGGTCGCGCCTGATGACAAATATGTTGGGCTTGCCGATCCGGCGCTGCTGGCGCGCGATTTCCCCGATCTCGACCTGCTCGATCCCAATGTGCCCGCGACATCAGAGCTCGAGCGCCGCGCGCTCGAAGCGGAAGCTGCCGCGCTTGCCGTGAAGGGCGTGTCGAAATCCGGCGGCGCCTCGGCCTCAGCAGGCATGGGCGGCATGGTGCTGGTCACCTCGACCGGCTTCCACGGCTCTTACTTGCGTTCCAGCCAGGGCATCTCGGCGACCGCCATCGCCGGCGAGGGCACCGGCATGGAGCGCGACTACGATTTCACCTCGGCGCCGCACGCTGCCGATCTGTTGTCGCCTGAGGTCGTCGGCCGCTCCGCCGGCGAGCGCACCGTGGCACGCTACAATCCGCGCAAGGTCGAGACCTGCAAGGTGCCCGTCGTGTTCGACCCGCGCGTCGCCGGCTCGCTGGTCGGCCATGTCGTCGGCGCCATCAACGGCGCATCGATCGCGCGCAAGACCAGCTTCCTCAAGGACAAGCTTGGTCAGCAGCTGTTTTCGAAAAACATCCGCATCATCGACGATCCCCTTCGGAAGCGCGGCCTGCGCTCGCAGACCTTCGACGCCGAAGGCGTCGCGGTGAAGCGGATCGCGCTGGTCGACGAGGGCGTGCTGACGACCTGGCTGCTCGACTGCGCGACCGCGCGCGAGCTCGGCCTCACCACAACGGGCCACGCCCATCGCGGCGTCTCGTCCTCGCCCTCGCCCGGACCGTATAATCTGCATCTCGAAGCAGGCACGCCGACGCCGGCCGAGCTGATCTCCGACATCAAGCAGGGTTTCTACGTCACCGATTTGATCGGGTCCGGCGTCAACGGCGTCACCGGCGATTACAGCCGCGGCGCTTCCGGCTTCTGGATCGAGAATGGCGAGCTCACCTATCCCGTCAGCGAGGTGACGATCGCCGGCCATCTGTTCGAGATCTTCAAGTCGATGCAGCCGGCCAACAATCTCGAGTTCCGCTACGGCATCAATGCGCCGACGGTGCGCATCGAGGGACTGACGCTTGGCGGACGCTGACTTTTCCGACACGATGACACTGACCCGCGACGCAGCCTTGCTGCAGGACACGGTGCGGGAGGCGGGCGACCTCGCGCAGTCGATGTTCCGCACCGAACTGAAGAAGTGGATCAAGGGCGCGTCCTCGCCGGTCTCGGAAGCCGACATCGCCGTCAACGATCTGCTCGAAGCGCGCCTGCGCGGTGCCACGCCCGACTATGGCTGGCTGTCGGAGGAGAGCGCCGATGATGCGTCGAGATTGTCGCGGCGGCTGACCTGGGTGGTCGATCCCATCGACGGCACCCGCAACTATCTCAACGGTCATGACGAATGGTGTGTCAGCGTCGCGCTGGTCGAGGTTTCAGCGCCGGTGCTCGCCGCCGTGTTCGCGCCGACCACGAACGAATTCTTTTTCGCCGTCCGCGGCCAGGGCACCACGCTGAACGGCAATCCGGTCCGGGCGACGCCCGGGTCCTTGCTCGACTTCGCCCGTATGGCCGGCCCCAAGCCGATGGTCGAGCGGCTCAATACCAACGCCGGCGACATCAAGCTGCACCCGCGAATCGGCTCGCTGGCGCTGCGGCTGTGCCGGGTTGCCAATGGCTCCCTGGATGCGGCTTTTGCGGGCGGCAATAGCCATGATTGGGATCTTGCGGCGGCCGATTTGATCGTGCAGGAAGCGGATGGTAGGATGAGCGACCTCTCTGGAGATCCCATCCTTTATAATCGCCGGGAAGTGACGCACGGGGTGCTGGTGGCAGCGGGACGCGATCGTCATGCGAGCATTGTCGCGCATTTTCGCAATCGTCCCTTGCCCTGAAGCGCCCGTCGTCGTGCTTGTCGACCACTGCTTTGCCGGGCAGCCTGTTAGGAACCGAACCCATGTCTGATAGTGCCCCGCAACAACTGCTTCACCTCGTCATCGGCGGTGAGCTGCTGGACCTCGAGCACAACATCTTCAAGAATCTCGACGAGGTCGAGGTCGTCGGCCTCTACCCGAATTATGCGTCCGCCCACGTCGCCTGGCGGGCCAAGGCGCAGAGCACGGTCGACAACGCGCAGATGCGCTATTTCATCGTCCACCTGCACCGGCTGCTCGACCCCAATCAAGAACCGAAGCCGGCGCGTTGAAAAAACTGCTTCGCAATACGCTGAGAAGCAGCTGGTTTCAGCGTGCCGTCGGGGTCCTGGCGGCCGAATATCTGCGTCTGGTCTGGCGGACCAACAGATTCACGTTCGACCCGCCCGACGTCTATGACATCGTCGAGGCGGAGATGCCGGCGATCTTCGCCTTCTGGCACGGCCAGCACTTCATGACGCCTTTCATCAAGACCAAGGACTGGCACAAGGCCAGGGTCCTGATCTCGCGCCATCGCGATGGCGAGTTCAATGCCATCGCTGCCGAGCGGCTCGGCGTCGGAACGATCAGGGGATCCGGGGATCACGGCGGCGCGTTCCACCGCAAGGGCGGGGTCGGCGCCTTCAGGGAAATGGTGTACACGCTGCAAGACGGTTGTAATGTCGCGTTGACCGCCGATGTCCCCAAGCGTTCGCGCGTGGCTGGCCTTGGCATCATCATGCTGGCACGGGAATCGGGGCGGCCGATCATGCCTTTTGCGATGGCGACCAGCCGCTTCATCCGGCTCAGGAACTGGGACCGCACCACCATCAACCTGCCGTTCGGCCGCGGCGCTCTGGTCGGCATCAAGGAGATCCGCGTGCCGCCGGATGCCGATGCCGCCATGATGGAAACGCTGCGGCAGGAGCTGGAAGACACGCTGAACGAAGCCACACGCCGCGCCTACGCGCAGCTCGGCCGCCCGGGTCCTGCCGATGGCTAGCGCGTTGCCCCATTCGCTTCCCAAAGCTCTGCCGATGACGCTGCGGATGTATCGGCGCCTGGCCAGGAGCCTCGTGCCGCTCGCGCCTGCGTTGATCAAGCGGCGGCTCAAGCAGGGCAAGGAAGACCCCGCGCGGGTCGGCGAACGGCGGGGGCTCTCCCGGGACGTGCGGCCGCACGGCCCCCTGGTGTGGATCCACGGCGCCAGCGTCGGCGAGGTGCTGGCGGCTGCCGCGCTGATCGAGCGCCTGCGCGACCTCAACCTGCGCATCCTGCTCACGTCTGGCACGGTCACCTCGGCGGCGGTCGTCGCCAAGCGCTTTCCGCCCGACGTCATCCATCAATACGTGCCCTATGATTCCCCGCGCTATGTCGCGCGCTTCCTCGATCATTGGAAGCCGTCGCTGGCGCTGTTCATCGAATCCGATCTGTGGCCGAACCTGATCCTGGCGGGCGCTGCGCGCCGGGTGCCGATGGTGCTGATCAACGGGCGGATGTCGCCGCGCTCCTTCCCGCGCTGGCGGCGGATGCATGGCACCATCTCGGCGCTGCTGTCGCGCTTCGACATCTGCCTCGCGCAATCGAAGACCGATGCCGAACGTTTCTCCGCGCTCGGCGGCCGCGACGTGGTCACGACAGGCAATCTCAAGCTCGACGTGCCGGCGCCGCCGGCCGATCCGGCCAAGCTCGATCGGCTGATGGCGATGACGCGCGGGCGGCCGATCATCGTCGCGGCCTCGACCCATCCGGGCGAGGACGAGATGCTGGTCGCGGCGCATCGCAGCCTCGTCGGCATCTTCCCGCAGCTCCTCACCGTGATCGTGCCGCGCCATCCGGATCGCGGATCGTCGATTGCGGGCATGATCACGGCATCGGGCCTCAAGCCGGCGCTGCGTTCGCGCGACGAGCCGCTCGCGGCCACGACCGATGTCTATGTCGCCGACACCATGGGCGAGCTCGGACTGTTCTACCGTCTCTCGCCTGTCGTCTTCATGGGCGGCTCGCTGATCCCGCATGGCGGACAGAATCCGATCGAGGCGATCAAGTTAGGCGCGGCCATCGTCCATGGCCCGCACGTGTTCAATTTCGCCGATGTCTACGCGGCGCTCGACCAGAGCGGCGGCGCGCGCCAAGCCGACAGCCAGGAGGCGCTGGTCAAGCAGCTCGGCCTGCTGCTGGCCGAGCCCACGTTGCGCGACAAGGTGCAGCGCGCGGGTTCAGGCGTCGTCGAGGAGCTCGGCGGCGCGCTCGATCGCACCATGACGGCGCTCGAGCCGTATCTGATGCAGTTGCGGATCGAGATGGGAGCCGCCAATGCGTGAGCCGGCCTTCTGGTACCGGCCGCGTTCCCCGAAGTCGCATCTGCTCAGCCCGTTGGGCGCGCTCTACGGCGCCATCGCCGCGCGGCGCATGGCGCGCCAGGGCTTTGACGCCGGCATCCCCGTGCTCTGCGTCGGCAATTATCACGTCGGCGGCGCCGGCAAGACCCCGACCGTGCTGGCGCTGACCAAGCTGCTGCGCGAGCTCGGCGAGACGCCCATCGTGCTCAGCCGCGGCTATGGCGGGCGCTTGCGCGGCCCCGTCATGGTCGATCGTAACAGCCACACCGCGGCCGATATCGGCGACGAGCCGCTGATGATGGTGCGCGACGTGCCGGTCGCGGTGGCGCGCGATCGCCTCGACGGCGTCGCGCTGGCGAAGTCGCAAGGCGCCACCATCATCCTGATGGACGACGGTTTCCAGAATCCAAAACTGCTGAAGGATGCTTCGCTGATCGTCATCGACAGCGAGCGCGGCCTCGGCAATGGCCGTGTGTTTCCCGCCGGCCCCCTGCGCGCGCCGCTCAAGCCCCAGCTCGCGCGCACCGATGCGCTGGTGCTGATCGGCGACGGCCATGCCGCGGATCATCTCGCGGCGGAGATCTCCGCGCGCGGCAAACCGGTGCTGCGGGCGCGGCTGAAGCCGGATGCGGCTGTCGTCGCGCAACTCTTCGGCAAGCGTGTCCTGGCTTTCGCCGGCATCGGCGATCCCGAGCGCTTCTTCCGCACCCTTCGCGCCAACAACATCGAGGTCGCGCGCACGCGCCCCTTCGCCGATCATCACATGTTCTCGCAGCCTGAGCTTGCTGCCCTTGCAGCCGACGCGAAAGCCGAGCAGCTCACTTTGGTGACGACGGAAAAAGACCTCGCGCGCCTGCGCGGTGCTGACGGCATGCCCGAAGGCATCGTGCCCTTCGCGGTCCAGCTCGAGTTCGACGATCCCGCCAGGCTCAAGCAACTGATCAGCGACCATCTCTACAAAGCCCGCGAGCGCCGCTTCAGCAAGCGCTGATCTCGTAGGGTGGGCAAAGGCGCAAAGCGCCGTGCCCACCACCTGTCGACAATTGTAACGAAGAACGTGGGCACGCTTCGCTTTGCCCACCCTACGAGCTCTACCGAATCGAGATTAATTCTGCGGCTTCGGCGCGTGCGGAAAATGCCGCTGCAGCACGGCGGCCGGGGTGGCGTAGGCTTCCTGCAAATCCACGCTCCAATACTTCAATTCGTCGAGCGGGATCCTGACGTCGGTGATGGCGCAGCGCACGAACGTCCCCGGCGAGATCACGCGGAAATCGCCGTCGAGATATTGCACCTGGGCTTCGCCATTGCCCGAAGGGCCGAACTTGTTCAGCACGGTCGAAAGTCTCCGTGGGAGGCCCTCCCTAGGAAACCCTGGAGGGCACGATGTGTTGGACTGGATGTAGCATAGATAGGGTGGCTTGTCCGCCCGTTAAACCCACCGGTTTGTGATGTTTTGGCGCTGTTCGCGCATGATAGTGCTTGAGGCCTCGCGGCACCTCCTGCGACAGAGTCCGATGCGCCCCATCTTGTCCGCCTTGTTCCCAGTACTGTTGATGTCGGCCGTGCAGGCAGCGGCGGCGCCTGCGCCGCAGACGGTCGAGATTCCACTGTCCTCGGGCGTGCTGCATGCGCAGCTGTTCAAGCCTGATGGTGCCGGCCCATTCCCGACCGTGATCGCGCTGCACGGCTGCGGCGGCCTCGGCAGCCATTCCGATTCCGTGCAGTCGCGCTATCGCGACTGGGCCGAGCGCCTGCTCAAATCGGGCAACGCCGTGCTGCTCCCCGACAGCTACGGCTCGCGCGAGCTCGGGCCGCAATGCCGCGTCAAGGAGATGCACGTCAAGGCGCGGCGCGAGCGCGTCACCGACATCGCGGCATCGCGCGCCTGGCTGATGAAGCAGAGCTGGGTGGCGCGCAACCGCGTCAGCCTGATCGGCTGGGCCAATGGCGCCAGCGCGCTGCTCTGGGCGGTGCGGCCGCAGAGCGCCGCGCGGGATGCGGGCCCGGATTTTCGCGCGGCGGTCGCGTTCTATCCGGATTGCCGGATCTCAGCCGGCCTCGGCTGGAGCACGCGGGTGCCGACGCTGGTGCTGATCGGCGCCAATGACGACGTCTCCTCGCCCCCGGCCTGTCGCCAGATGGTGGACGGCGCGCACGGCCGCAGCGCGCTCGCGCGCATCGTGGTCTATCCCGGCGCCTATCACGATTTCGACCGCGCCAACACGCCGGTGCACGCTGCCTCCGCCAGCACCGATGCCGCGGTACCCGAGCACGGCCATTTCGGCACCGATTCCGAAGCGCGCGCGGAATCGCAGAAGGAAGTCGCGGAGTGGCTGGCGCGCTAGCGCGGCGGGCCTGCCGCGCCGTAGGAGGCGGACTTGTCGCGCCGTAGCTCCGCAGGAGCGAAGGCGGAACCGGGCTTGCCGCGCCGTAGCTCGCGAGAAGCGAAGGCGGGCGCCTTAGTTCGACCATGATGTCGGCTAAACGCATCTGTTATGCGCAACCGCATCGTCATCTTCTCATCCGCACTGGTCATCTTCACCGTCGCGGTGTTCCTGTTCGAAGCCCACGCCGGCTCGCCCATGCTCGCGCCTGATCATTGCGGCTTCTGGACCACCATCGACGCGGGATTGTCCTGCCGGTAAGCGGGGCGGGGTGCTGGTCCCGTCACCCTGAGGTGCTCGCGTAGCGAGCCTCGAAGGGCGACGGCCCGGCTGCATCGGGGC